>NZ_JBVIEE010000019.1:0-186212 GCF_055572015.1 Streptomyces sp. NPDC030840
GGGGGCGGAGGGGCATAAAGCCCCTTTGGGAATTCCTGGCGGAATTCCTCGCCCCGGAATTCGCCTGGCGGCGAATTCTCTGTGGTTTATGCCGGGCCGCTGACGCGGCCCTGTTTGGCGTGTGAATTTGCCTGGCGGCAAATTCTGGGTTGTGGGTGGATTTTGGGGTTTCTGTATTTTGCCTGGCGGCAAAATTCTAGTTCTTTGGTTTTGTTGGGCCGCTGGCGCGGCCCTTTTGGGGGATGTTGTGTTGTGTGTTTCTGTCGGAAGCGCTGGTGCGCTCCGGTTGTTGACGGGCTGTTGGATATGACGCGGTGTCACACCGGATGGTGTGACTGGGGGTTGGGGGTGTGGGGTGTCGCGGGCCTGGTGGCCCTCGAGGTTCGTGGTGGGGGGTCGGTGGCTGTGCCTGGGTGGTCGTGCTTGCATTGGGCGTAGGGACTGCTGGCGCCTGGCGGCGCTGGTGGGGCTGGCTTGAGGGCAGACCGGTGTCGTGGGCGTCAGGGGGACGTCGTCGGCCGTGTGAGGGTGTGTGTCCGGGGTTCGTCTCGGTGCTGCAGGCTCAGGGCTGCAGCTGGTGTTGGCTCTGTTGCCGGATGCCGTTCACGTTCTGGACCGCCCGGCCGTGGCTTCTGCCTGGCGGCAGTGGGACGAGGGTGGGGGTGCGGTCGAAGAGGTGCGTACCGCGGGGTTCTTCACCCAGCAGATCTGGCGCCTGGGCGCCGTGCAGACTCGGCGCGTGCCACCGGCCCGGCCCCTGCCCTATTGGCCGTACGGATCTGTGGCAGGACGCTTTGGATGCTGGCTTCCCATCTGCTGTCCTGCCCCGGGGTGGGGCGCTGGGGGCTTCCCTGACAACCTCCACGAGGGCACCTGGCTAGGGCTCTCCGCCGTCCCCTTGCCTAGCAGCGCAACCTGGGCGATGCCGAGCGCCCCGCTCCCCTGCCGCCGACTCGTCGCCGCGACTGTCCTCGCTCACGCCCCTGTCGACGGCTGCCTCCGCACCGTCACCATGCGGCTCTCCTGGACGAGGTCGACCGCTCCCTTGGCCTTGCTAACGCTTCCTCGCCCATCTCTCCCTTTGCCCGGGCTCGGCAGGACAGGGCGGTGCTGTGCCGGCTGGGGATGTACACCGCCCTGCGGGCGAGCGGGCCGTCGGCATCTGTCGGGCGCAGTTGCTCTCTTCACTCAGGCTTCCTGGCGAAACCAGCCTTGAGCGCGTGGCACTGTGGGCGCCCTGGTCGACGCAGGGGTGTCAAGGACGCCTGCGGAGACTGAGGTTGTCGTCTGGCGTCATTCGCGTCTTACCGTGCATCGGTGCGTGTGGATCATCCGTTCACATACCTCACCTCGTCTGCCTGGGGCCCCTTCTGCCCTTGCGAAATGCAAAATTCGACTCGCTGCCCTTCCTCGAGGACTCGGTATCCGTCCATTTGGATCGCGCTGTAATAAACGAAGACATCGACGGGCGGGTCACCGTCGACGGAGATAAATCCGTATCCCTTTTCCGCGTTGAACCACTTGACCGTCCCCGTTCTGAAACCGTCTTTTTGCTTGCAGCTTTTTTCGGAAGCTTCTGCCGGTCCGGGGGCTGGTTTCCTGGAGGAGGCGGGGTGTGCGGGAGGGTCGGGTGTATGGGCGGGAGGGCGGGCGCGGTTTTTCAATAGCCGCCAGCAGGGCGTTGTCGGTCGTGCCCAGCAGTTGGTCGAGTGTCTCGTCCTCGTCCTGGGCTGTCGCCTCGCCAGCCGGGCGCGAGCGTGGTGGCATGCCGACGTCCGGGCGGGCCGGGGTCAGCCGTGTGCGGACGGCCGCCAGAAGGGCCTCGTCCATGTCGTTGAGTTTGGATGGCTGTGCCTAAAGCGCTCCGCAGTGAACGCGCGCTTGCCGACCACTGTCCCCATCGTGGCCGATGGGGCGCCGGTGGAGTGGGGACCTGCGTCGGTGCGGCGTGCCGCGGTTTCCCACGAAATCCGGTGGAGTCTCAACGGCCGGAAGTGGTTGAGTCCTGCTCAACTTCGCTGACACGGCCCGGCACAGTGCGAGGCGCAAGGTCCGAATCGCAGGCGCGCTCTAGCCCGCGTGTCGTCGAGTGATGGAGGTTATCGCGGTGGCTGGTTATGGGGCGCTTTCCGACGTATACGAGTGGCTGATCGGGGACGACAGGTTGACCCCCACCAAGGCAGCCGCGGTTTACTACAGCGATGTCGTGGGCTCTCTGCCGCCCAACGCGCGCGTCCTCGACTGCGCGTGTGGAACCGGCCAGCTCGCCGTCGGTCTCGCGAGTCTTGGCCTTGACGTGGTCGCCGCAGACGCCAGCAGCGGGATGGTTCGCCGGACCGAGAAGGCCGCCGACGAGCAAGGTGTCTCGCTTCGAGCCCTCCGCGCGAGCTGGGACGAACTGCCCGACCACCTGGAGGACTCCACGTTCGATCTGGTGTTCTGCGTCGGCAACTCGCTCGGGCACGCCGAGGGCGCAGCCGGGCGCCTGACCGCACTGGAAGCGATGTCACGGCTGCTGAATCAGGGCGGACGCCTCGTGCTCACGTCACGCAACTGGGAACTCGTGCGCTCCGCCGGCTCACGGGTAGACGTCCGCGATCGACTCATCCGCCGCAACGACCGCGATGCGGTCGTCAGCTACTACTGGCAGATCGAGCAGCACTGGGAGCAGGAACACTTCCTCGAGATCGTGGTCGCCCAGATCGAGCCGGATGGGGCAGTGCGAGCCTGCTCGGAGCGGTTGTCCATCTGGCCCTACCGGTACGAGGACCTCGTGGCGCAGCTGCGGAGCGTTGAGCTCACGGTGCAGTCCACCACCTTCGACCCCGAGAGCGATGGATACCTGGTGGTCGCCAGCCGCGACCAGGCGCGCGGCACGTCTGAGCCGGCGCGCTGATCCGCCTTTCGTCGTCGTCGTTGCCGACCTGCCAGCTCGCGACCGCCTGCAGCGGGTTCTACGCGAAGTGTTCAGCGCTTGAAGCAGTTGCCGCGGGTGCGGTCCCCACCCTGCATCTGACCTGCTCAAGCTGAGGCTGGAAAACAGCTCACTGTCTGTGATCTGCCCGTGGCTTCGATCATGCAATGTGCGGGACGCGGCTTTCCTTTCAGGCAGGCATAGACGGAAAAAGCAACAAGGAATTTCCCGCTCTGTGAGCGTAAAGCAAGAATGTGAGTTGCTTTCCGGTGTTGTCTTTTTCATAATTCCTCATGTGTCGAGTATTTTTTCGAGGGTGTGACCCTGTGCAGAGGGGGTGGGGGCGCGGGTCAGCCTCGTGCACCGGATTGTGTCCGAGTCGCCTCCGGGGCCAGACGTTCTCATCCCCGCCACCACTACCGGCTCCAGGTTGATACGCCGGTCCGCGCCGGCTCCGGGACTACACCTCCGGACGGACGGGACCGCAGGGCACGACACAGTACTAGTTCGCATGAACGAGGCAGCGGCGCCGGGCCAGCGTGGACATCTGCTGCTTGCTTGTGGCCGCTGGCCTGCACTTTGTGCAGAGGCCGGTGCCGAGACGGCGGTGTCACGCTCGGCGGCGACCGGCTCGCGTTCGGGGTACCGGCGTTGCCACCATCGGCTCACCGCGTCGGCCGACTTACGCCAGGTCTGAGGCCGTTGAGCACAGCATCGATGGACGCCACCATGGCGGACGAGCTCCCGGCCCGCCGGCTGTGCGCCGTACAGCACGGGTCGAGTTAAGCCCGAGGCTCACGTTCACGTCCACATCCGCCACACGGAGGCTGAAGAGAAGCGCTGGGGGTCCCTCCCGTCCCCTTACACCACCTGGGGTAGGGGTCGGACCGGCACGGGCAGCCGCTTCCGGACCGGTCCGGAATCGACCGACTGAGGGGGCAAGGCCCGTTGAACCTGGCATAGTTGGGGCCGTGGGGGAATATGTGGAGTTCACCTTCGACGACGGCCAAGCGGTCCTGCTGGAGGTCTTTCCCAGTCCGCTGACCGACTCCGCGGCGGGCGGCGCGACGCCCGGTTCCGCACCGCTCGTGCCTGTTGCCGGCGAGCCGAATGGCCGGGTAGCGCGTGCCGCTCACGGCGCACTGCGGCAGGTTCTGAAGCCGCTGGTCCCCGTCCTTCAGTCTGTGCATGACACGGTGTCCGCCATGGACCGGCGGCCCCAGCAGCTTACTGTGGACCTGGGCGTCAAGATCGGCAATGATCTGACGCTCGGCATCGTCGCCAACAAAGGCGAGGCGAGCCTGACGGTTTCCGCAACCTGGAACCTCGAACCACCCGCGCCGACGGAGTAGCCGTGCACGCGTCATACGACAACGACCCGGACGCTCCGATCCGCCGGGCGTGGGGCACCGTGCACGCCCCAGGTGCGGCAGGGGCCGGGCTGGGCGCGGGCCTCATCGTCGCAGAGGGGTTCTTACTGACTTGTGCCCATGTGGTCAATGCGGCTCTCGGGCGTCCCAAACTGGCTGCCGCCGAGCCGTCTGCGCAGGACATGCTCCGCGTCAGCGTCTCGTTTCCGGGGCTCGGCAGTGAGCACCATGCCGTGGAACTGGTCCGCTGGCTGGCCCCCGAGCCGGCGAAGGGTGAGCAGTGGTGGAACGGCGATCTTGCTCTGCTGAAGGTCGAGATGGAGGGATGGGACGTCCCTCCCGTGCCGGTGCGGGAGACGTCCAGCCGGCGGTTGTCGACCTGGTACGCCCACGGCGCCCCCCGCTCCCTCGTGGACGTCTATGTCCAGACCTCTATGGGCCCTTGGTACATCCTGGATCCCGGGCATGCTCCGCTGGAGATTCTTCCCGGCCACAGCGGAGCGCCCTTGTGGGACCGCGAGAGCGGCTGTGTGGCAGGCCTGATGGTGTCCACCGAACCCGACAACCTACGCTCGTACGCCATCAGGGCCTCCGAGTTGGTGAAACTGCTCGCGGATGCCTCCGTGTTCCCGTCCGCGATCACAGAAGTGTCGGATCCTCGGACGCGAGCTCGTCGTAGTGAGCTGATCGACGCGCTCGACCAGCTGTCCGACCGGAAGCTGCAGCGATGCGCCGAGCGTTTCGCCGGTGTTCTGGGGTTGCCCTGGGCCCCGGGCTCCTGTTCAGGCCTTGTCGACGCGGCCATGCGCCACCCGCGGGGGTTGGCTACTCTGCTCAGCACGCTCACGGCACAGGGGCCGGTAGCGAAACGGGTCGGCGAGGTCGCGGCGATGCTGGGGGCCCTGCGCCTGTTCACCCAGGAGGAGTTCGACGAGCTCTGCGCGTTGCTGGGCCCGGACGCGTACTCGGAGGTGCGCGCGGCGGCCCGTCGCGCCGTACCGCACTTCTCCCTGTCCGAAGCCGGCCCGCCCGCCGTCGGGGAGCTGGTCGAGGACCTGGAGGACCGCGCCAGCGAACCCGGCATCGTACCGCCCGTGATCCAGGTGATCGAGGAGGTCGCCGCGGCCCGGCAGTCCGGCGGCGTCGGTCTGCGGGAGTGGTCGGATCGCGTGACCGCCCGGCTGGGTGTCCGTCCGGAGGCGATGCGGCAGTGCCGGTGGTCCGCCACGTCCCGTGCTTTTGCCCGTACGTTGTCGCCGGTGCTTCGGGTGTGGCTGTGGGCGGCAGAGCCCGCTGCGGAGGCCTTCCACTACGTGATGCGCCTCTACGACGCCCACGGACAGCAGGTCAGAACCTGGACGGACGGGGACACGCTGCGCAGCCGCGCCGACCTGTGTGCCGCCCTCTCCGAGGCTGTCGACGACCTCGATCAGTATGAGGCGTCGGCCGGTGTCGAGTTTTTGCTGGAGGAGGGCTTCTTCGGACTCGCCGTTGACCGGCTGCCCACCAACGCCGGGCCTTTGGGGACGCGGCCCATCGGGCTGGACCGAGTCGTGGTCTTGCGCGGGCAGAAAGGGATGCGGGCCGGTGACTGGAGGAGGCGCTGGGAACAGGGTCAGAGTTCCGCGGCGGGCCCCTACGTGCTGCACGACCTGAACGCGGCGAACGGCACCCTGACAAGCAACCGTGAGATCGCCTGCGTCATTGCCTGCTGTCCGCCCGGGCAGCACGACAGCACGCTGGCCCTGTGCCGCTGGTTAGGAGTCCCCGTGGTCTTGTGGCAACGCGGCGCCCACGGTCTGGACACGGCCGAGGCGCTTAGGGATGTCGTGTCCGAGGACTGGCCGCGCACCCTCCGCGAATCGGTCAGGGGGCAGCGCGTCCAAGCGATGTTCGACACCGCGCATATGGGCGCTCATCTGGCCCTGATGTGGGAGGACCCGGGCTGGAGTCCACCCCGGCAACGGCTCACCAGTCCGTCAAAGCGGGAGGGAGGCGCCGCGTGAACAGTGAGCGCCCGAAGGAACGGCTCTTCCGCGGCGACGGAGGCACGTACGACGCGTCCGTGCCGCTGCCTCAGCCGCCGCCGTGGCGGCGGCCGCGGCCGGACGGTGAGGCTGTGCTGCGGCGGCCGTATCTGATCGGCGAGGAACAGGTGGAGGTGGTGAACGCCGCTCTGCGCCTGCGTCGCCCTCTGCTGGTCACTGGGGCTCCCGGCACAGGCAAGTCCTCGCTCGCCCACGCCGTGGCAGCGGAGCTCGGCCTCGGGCCGGTCTTGGTATGGCCGGTCAACACCCGAGCCACGCTCACTGATGCGCTGTATCGCTACGACGCCATCGGCCGGCTGCGGGAGCGGCAGGACGGCACCGACGACATCGGCAGCTTCGTACGCCTGGGGCCCCTGGGCACTGCGCTGGCCACCCGGCACGAGAATCAACCGCGGCTGCTGCTGATCGACGAGCTCGACAAGAGTGACCTGGACCTGCCCAACGACTTGCTGTTCGTGCTGGAGGAAGGCGAGTTCACCATCCCCGAGCTGGCCCGCCTGCCGGAAGACCAGGCCGAGGTCTTTGTTCATGTGCAGGGCTCGCAGGAGAAGGTGCGGGTGCAGCACGGTACGGTGCGCTGCCAGGAGTTCCCCTTCGTCGTGATCACCAGCAACGGTGAACGGGAGTTCCCGGCTGCCTTCCTGCGCCGCTGCGTCCGGCTGGAACTGCCGGAGCCCGGCCCGGATCAGCTTGAAGGCATCGTGCGGGCGCATTTCTCCCAGGACCTGCCTCAGTTGGAAGCGCAGTGGTCGCGGGTGCAGGACCTCATCCGCACCTTCACCGACCGGCGCAGCCTCGGCGGCCTGGCCACCGACCAGTTGCTGCACGCCGTCCATCTGCTGCAGCAGGGCATCCGCCCCGAGGCGGAGCACCTCAGGGAGGCGGTGCTGCGTGAGCTCAGGAACGGCGGAGTCCGGTGAACCTGACGAGCTCTGGGTGGCAGGCATGCATGCCGCCCTGCGCAGCGCCGGAGTGGACCTCTCCCCCAGGGAGCTGAGCGACGCCCTGTGGCTGGCCCTGCACGAGCCGCCGGGCCGGTCCGGGGCAGCCGTACCGGAGCGCGGTGCCATGCCGGCGCCCGCCGCTCTCCCCCAGCCGGAGCAGTCGGACGACGATGCGGCCGAGTCCGCGCCGAGTCGGAGCCGGCGCCCGGTCTACGCCTTCTCCGGTGGCCGCGACGGCGGGGCTCCGGGTTCGCCGATCCGCGTTCCCGGCGTACGGGGCCTGCGGCATCCGCTCGGCATCGTCCGGGGGCTGCGTGCGCTCAAGCGAAGAGTGCCGTCCGCGCACCGGTATGAGTTGGACGAGAGCGCCACCGTCGGCGCCATTGCCGATAGTGGCGTCCTTGACGTCGTGCTGCGCCCTGCTGCGGACCGCTGGCTTCATCTCGTCCTCGCCGTCGACGAGGGCCTGTCCATGCGGGTGTGGCGCGACACCGTCGACGAGTTGGCCGACGCGCTCAGGGGCTCGGGCATCTTCCGGACCGTGCGTGTGAGTCCGCTCGGCGCACCCGTCCGGTTCGTCGGCGATCGGACCGCTGTGCTCGTCGTGACCGACGGGGTCGCCGACCACTGGTACACCGGAACCGCTCACAGGCATCTGGCCGCGTTGGCCCGCAGCGCGCCGACCGCGGTACTGCACGTGTTCCCGCTCCGGCTGTGGGGCGAGACCGCGTTGGCGGCAGAACCCATGATCGTCCGTGCGACCGGGCCGGCGCCCTCCAACAGCCTGCTCACCGCCCATGACCCCTGGCTTCCCGACTTGTTCGGTCCACGGCCCGGCCTCCCGGTGCCCGTCCTCGAGCTGGACGAGCCGAGTCTGCGCCCTTGGGCGGAGCTGATCGCGTCGCACGGCGGCGTGGCCGCCATGCGTGTCATCGACGCGGAGAGTCCGCCCGATGTGGTGCCCTTCGGCGATGCGGTCACCGGTGAGCCTCAGACCGCCGCCGAACGCGTGCAGGTTTTCCAGGCGATGGCCTCGCCGCACGCCTACGAGCTCGCCGGCCACCTGGCAGCGGTCGATCCGCTGACGCTTCCGGTGATGCGGCTCATCCAGGCCGCTGCCCTGCCCGACAGCAGCCCGGTCTGTCTGGCGGAAGTTCTGCTGAGCGGTCTCATGCACTTGGACAGCTCGCTGGAGGGGCAGGACGTCTTCGCCTTCGCGCCGGACGTGCGCGCGGTACTTCGCACAGTGGTCAAAGCAAGCTCGGCACGGCGCACGGCTGACGCCGTCAGCGACTTCATCACACCGCGCCTGGGCCGCACTCCTGACTTCCCGGCGGTCATCGCCGACCGTTCGGGGACGTTGAGCCTGCCCAGAGGGGGCGAGCCTCTTGCGGAGCTGGAAGCAGAAAGAGCAGGACAGGCGTACTCCCGGCGTGAACATCTGCTTCGCCTGACTGATGCCCTGTCCACGCTGGACTGTCTGGCGGACGCGCAGGGGCGTCTGCATTTCGCTGCTCTGCTGGGAGAAATACTGGGCCGGTCCATCGCCTTGCGGGGCATCAGTCTGCGTGAGGACATCACCGTCCTGTCACGGGCTGCGTTGGACACGGCCGGTGGCGAGCGGGCCGTGCTCGATGTGGCACGGGCCCTCGACGGGGCTGCGGTCACCGCAGAATTGGAGCAGTTCCTCGCACCCGTGGACGACGGCGCGAGCGGCTTCGAGTCGAACTCACCCAGCAAGGACGACAGCTCGGGGTCAGCGCTTGCGGAGATGTCGGCGAGGGACCTGCCGAGAGCTGAACAGCGCATGACTGACGCTGGTGATGTCACAGCTCCACGCGGAGACCCGGCCCGTGTGCACGCCTTGATCGTCGGCATTGGGCGCTACGACGCGGGACCGACCTGGGACCTGCCCGGGCCCGCCCGGGACGCGGTTCGCTTCCACAGGCTGCTGCGGGCCGCCGGCGTGCCAGAGGCCCACCTGCGCCTTCATCTCTCTCCCTTGCCACCGCATGTCCCTGACGTGCAGTACGAACCCGCAGACCATGCGACCCTGCGCCGCGTCCTCGTCCGCGAACTGGCGGCGGCACAGGGCGACGTGCTCTGGGTATGGTGGGGCGGGCACGGTGTCACCGACCGTGCCGGCCGCCAACGGCTGTTCTGCGCGGATGCGACCACCGCCGACAAGGTAGGCATCGATCTGGACTCGGCGCTCGAACGGTATGCCGGGGATGCTGTTCCCGGGCTCACCCAACAGCTGTGGATCGTGGACGCCTCCGCGAATTCCGAAGATGACCTCAACTTCCAGCAGCCGCTTGCTCCCGATGCCCTGCCAGTCGGGCGGCGCACCCTGACCCACCGGCAGAGCTTGCTCCGCTCGGCCGGCGCCGGCCAGGTCGCCATGAACGACCCCGCGCAGGCCACCGGCCTCTTCTCCGACGTCATGCTGGACCTGCTGGCAGGCCACGCCGCCGTCCTGCCAGGACTGCCCGATCCGCAGGATCTGTTCGCCGCCGTTAGAGCCCGGTTTGCGAATCTCAGGGAAGCCGATCGTACTCGGCAGCATCCCGAGATCAGGCTGCGGAGTCCCGACGGCAGCGAGACGACGTCAGCCCCCTCCACCGCACGGCCGCTCTCGCCCCTTCAACGAGCCGTGGAGGCTCTGTTGGCCTATCCGCTGTTCGCCGACCCCGTCGAACGACAAATGCTGATCAGCGTGCTCGACCCGAGTGTCACAGCGACTCTGCCCCGCCACACCAAGGCTCGCACCGATGTCATCGGCATTGTCAACGGGATCGCTCGGCATCGCCCGGAGGCGTTGGCGGACCTGTATGACGCCGTAGTGTCTGTCGATGACGATCCCGAACGCAAGACGGCGCTCCGCCGAGCCCTGGACGACCTCATGACCACAGCGAACAGAAGCAGACGACCGGGCACCGTGTGAGATCCGTCGACCACCTGATCTGACGACGCTGCGACGCGGCGAGTACGGACATCGCTCGGCGAACGGCGAGGCCGATCCGGGGGTTCGGGCTGAACCGTCCCGACCTCGTCAGGAGCCGCGAGGATGCCTTCTGCCTTGCTTTCAACCTGCGGGACTGGCACGAGTTGTAGCAGGACGGTGATCCGGCGGCGGATCCGGTGGTGAAGGCACTGCTCGAGTCGCCGTTCGTCGACGTGGCGCTCGCTCGCGTAGCCGGCGTGAGTGGCAAGGTCAGCCCGGTAGCGTCGAGGCCTGTCTGCTTTCACGTGGTTAGCCTGTGCCGGGGGTGTGTCTTCCAGTGTCGCCTCTGTGATTCATCAGCGTGGCCGGTGCTCGGCTGCGCCTGGACCGGCCCTTGTGCCGGTGGAAGGGAAGGGGGCACATGGCTGCGAGGGGTCCTCGTTTCTCTGGTCGGGGTGAGGCATCGGATGAGATGGAGCCCTACCTCGGGGCTGGGGCGTCTTTCATGACCCCGGTCCTCGGCAGAGGGCTTCGTCGCTTCCAGCGGCCCGCGGAACCGTCGGGGGCGGGTCTCCGGCAGGCGTGGCAGGAGATGGAGGCAGCCAGGCGAAGGCTGCCTGGGCTGCTCTCCGAGATCTCGCAGACAGCTCTGGCAGCCGATCCGCTCATGCTCTACAGCAGCCTTCATGTTCTGGATGCCATGCGCCGGTCGTCTTTGGCCGGCAGCGTGGTGTTCGGGAGTGATGCGCTGGTGGAATTTTACGGAGGTTTGGTCACCGCGCTGCCGGCGGAGAAGGTGCTCCAGCGGCTCGGTGCCGAGCTCCATCCGCAGGTGCTGTTCGACATGGACCGGCTGCTGCGCGAGTACGGGCGAGCGGAGAACCTGGCGCATCAGGCCAAGGTGCTCAGCGAAGGCGCCGTCGACCAGCAGACGAGTGTTCTGCACATGCTGCAACTCGAGCAGCGTTTCGACCGGATGCAGGGTTATCCCGCACAACTGCGCCCGATCTTCGAGGAGATCACCGCTCCCCTGGCCGACCAGTCCCAAGGGGTCCTCGGCTTCGCGCTGCATCAGGCCCTGAATGCCGCTGATGCCTACCAGGCCCTGATGGCCGAGCGGACGGGCCAGGCCGTCGATGCCTTCGAAAAGGTCTCCGCTGCCTTGCCTCCGTCCTCAGGCAGGGAACACCGTGTGCACGTTGCGGCCGTTGCTGCTGCGGGTGTGGCAGCGTTCGGGGCCGCTCCCGTCGAAGACGACCTGCCCGGTGTACTGGCCGGCAGCCTTGGTGCTCCCCGTGAGGAGATGGTCCGCCTGGTCGCTGCACTGACGACACCGCTGGGCAGCCAGCCGGAATTGCGCGAACTGGGCGACACCAACACGCTGCGCCGACGGCCAGTCATCGGCCTGGACGACACGCGTGGTTTGTGGGCGCGTCCCGGCGACTTCATCCACGAGGCGCTCGACTGGGCCGCAGACGCCTGCCGCGACCACCCGGATCTGCTGAAGCGCTTCGACAAAAGGCGCCAGGACGTCTGCGAAGAACACGCCCGGCGCGCCCTGGCCGAGGTGTTCGGGGACGGCTACGTCCACGGCGGCGCCACCTATCCTGAACCGGGAAACCCGGACATCGACGTTCTCGTCGCCATGCCCGGAGCAGTCCTCACCGTCGAGGTCAAGGGCGGCCGTTTCACCGACCCCGCCCGCAGAGCGGCACCGGACCGGGTGAACAAGAAGACACGCGAGTTCGTCGACAAAGCCCTGGAACAGAACGCACGCACCATCGCCTACCTCGACGGCGGCGGAAGAGATCTACGGGACCGCAACAAGCGCCGTCTCATCCTGCCGGACCACCTCCCTTCGGCCGTGTCGGTGATCGTCACACTCGAGCGGGTGGACCCGTTCGCCACCCACCTTCCCGACGGCGGCAAGCGCCGCGCGGAACCCCAGGACGGCACCTGGATGGTCACGCTGGCCGATCTGGTGATGGTGGCCGACATCCTGCGCCACCCGGCCGAGTTCTATGCCTACGCCCGCACACGTGCCGCCATCGCCAGAGCCGGAGGCCCTCGGGTGTTCGTCGAAGCCGACGCTCTGGCCGGCTGGCTCAAGCACCGCATCCAACCGGTCGACCCCGCACCAGGTGAACTGGTCTTCCTCGACACCAGCAGCGAAGCCGTCAACAGCTACTACACGCACAGTGCCACACCCGACTCCTCTGCCGCCCGTCCTGGCTCCGGCGTCCTTCCCGAGGTCCTCGACGCCCTTGACCTCGTCCAGCAAGACCGCCCCGAGGACTGGAACCACCTGGCGATCGCGGCCCTGGCAGTCGAGCCCGGAGGGTGGCGGCCCGTGGCCAAGGCACTGCAGCTAGCCAGATCGGGCGCCGGCACCCGCCGAGACCGCAAACGGGCCCGCCGTGCGGCCGACGGTATCGCCCTCTCCCCCCAGCTCACGGTCTACGTCCGCGACAGCGAGGATGAGACCTCTGGCTCGCCCCTGGGGCCCACGACTCTTATGCTCCACCCCGCGTAGGGACGCCGCCCGTGCGGAGCAGCAAGGTCATCTGGAGACGCTGGTGCGAGTACGAGACAGCCAAAGCCCGGGAGGCGCGAAGGCGGCCACGACGGGTATGCCGACGCCGAGGCGGAGTGAGCAGCCGTACGCCACCGCCGGGCGATCGTCGTCGAGCACGACGCTGCTCTGCCCACCGCGGCAGCGGCGGGCTCGTCAGGCCTCCTGATCTTGCGGGAGTCACGCCTGCCAGTTGCGGGCGGACCCGCTCACTTGATCGCTCCGGTCCAGTGGGGATCTTCCCCAAGCCAGGCGCTGTTCTCCTGGACCCAGGCCTCGTCGGAGCGGCTCATACTGAAAACGATCGATGTGGCGTCCCCCTTGGCGATCGAGTATTCCTCAGTGAAGGTGCCGGCGCGGCCGGGGGCTAGGCGGCCGTTCATCTCCTTGGAATCGAGCGAGACGTACAGGGAGCTCGTCTGGCCTCCGGTTGTGCCGCCCTCGGCTGCCGGGATGAGACCGTCCAGGTCGTATGGCTTGTCGAGGCCGTTGGTGACGGTGAAGGTGACGCGGAAAGGAGCCTGGTCGGCATCGGGGCGACTGTCGTACTTCCCGAACCGGGTGATCTTGCGGATGCTGTCGACCTTGATCTTGAGACCGTCCTTGTAGGCGAAGGTGTCGCCGACAGCCAGCTCGGTGTCGGGCTGCTCAGTGCTGGGCGTTGGGCTGGTACTGGTTTCAGTGCTGGGCACCGGGCTGGCGGTGGCGCACCGCTCGATCCATTCGGACTGCGACAGCGTCGAGTCGGGCCCGCAGTCGGGCGACTGAGCCGGTGCGCTCGAAAGGCTGGTGGAACGTTCGGCTGTTCCCTGCTCGGTGTTTGCGCCGCAGGAGACAAGGGTGCCGGCGAAGACGACGGCGGTGGTGGTGGTGAGCAGTGCGGTTCGGGAGCGCATGACTACCCCCAGGTTGTGCTTCTGAGGGACATTGTCGGTCCGCGACAGGGAAAGTGCACGGGCCTGCTTCGAGGTCCGCCCCGGCGCCGCCCTGGGCATCGGTGGGTGTGTCGATCGCGCCAAGGACATCCTCAGCGGCTGCTGTGCTCCAGCTGCTCGGACCCGCGAGGTACGCGGGTGGCACGCGCTCTCGACGGCCTGTTCGGCTGCCTTCTCCACTCCGGGGAACCACTCAACGAGCGTTCCGCTCGAAAGGGACCGGGGAGCAGTGTCACACCGGAAGATCGTCTCTGGACGGGCGCAGCCCTCATACCGGGCCTGGGCCGGTCAAAGGCGTACTGCCTCGCCGCTGGTGTACGAGGTGCGGGTCGCTGACCTGCGGTGTCTCATGAAGGGGAACAGCGGTAGGGCGTCGGACGTGACGTCGGCAGGGATTGGGAGTGGGCGGTCATGGCACGCGCGATCTGGACTGGTGTGGTGTCCTTCGGGCTAGGGCGTGTTTGAGATGTCGATGAACACAGGGCTTGATTGATATTCAAGGGACTGCATAGCGTCAGGACGGTGGAATCAACGCATCGGCCCGCCGCCCGGGTCATCTGTCTGGACGCTGCCCACCGCGTGCTTCTTCTGCACTGGCGGGACCCGTTCGATGGGACATGGGTCTGGGAGCCGCCTGGTGGCGGCATAGAGCTTGGTGAGACGCCACTCGTGGCGGCTCGACGCGAGCTGATCGAGGAAACCGGACTTGACCCAGCTGCCGTCCTTGAGCCGTCAGTGCTCGTCGACCGCGATGTGCGGTGGAACGGCAAGCGGTATGTCGGAACGGAGTATTTCTTCGTCGCTCAATTCGCAGAGGAGCAGCCATCCCTGGTGCCCACAGGTCTGCTTCCAGAGGAGCAGGCCAGCCTGGACTCGCATGCCTGGATCGCATGGTCTGATCTGGGCTCACTGTCGGACCCTGTTGAGCCGCCGCAGTTGCTGACTGTGCTCGACACCTTGGCGCCGGAGGGGCCGTGGCGTGTTGCGGATTTTGCATGAGGTGAGGCGCAGCAATGACCGTGCGGGGGTGGGCCGAGCGGGGACGCTGACGAATCTTGCTGTGTGGCCGCCCTCACCTCTCAGCCCGTAGGTTTGGCTACGAATCCGATGGCGACGAGGCCAAGTCCGATGACGACGATGGTCATCGAGTGCATCAGTACACCGGCCAGAGCGTACGCGACGCCGGCACCCCAGATCCGGGGACTCCGCACGAATGTCGACAGTTGTCGTCCGGGCACTCTGTTGTAGATCCATGCGTGGATGGCGAGCACAGCGGCAGTGACGCCCAATGCGAGTAGGCCAAGCCCGAACAGCACGAAGATCATCGAATCCCCTCCGCTTCTTGTTTCTGCCATGTCCACGCTACTGGCCAGCCCTGCGCAAGGCGGCTCGTGTGCTGTCGAAAGGCTAGTACTGCAACGGTGCTTGCCGTGACTGCTGGCCAGTTCGGTCGTTGGTGTGGTTATGGGTGGGGACCTTGCTGAAGTCAGGTTGTGGGCCGGAGAGCTGGACGTACTCCATGAGCGGTTCGTGCACCGGTTCAACCGGGAGGAGCCGCGTCAGTCGGCGCTTGCTTACATGCGAGGTCTGGTTGCGCCGCTGCAGCGCAAGAACGGCTGGACGCTGGCGGAGGAAGCCGGGCACGCGGGTCCCGATCGCATCCACCGGTTGCTGAACCGGATCGAGTGGGACGCCGACGCGGTCCTGGACGACGTACGCGACTACGTCGTGGAGCACCTCGGAGACCGCGATGCCGTCCTGATCGTCGATGACACCGGCTTTTTGAAGAAGGGCATCCGCTCGGCCGGCGTCCAGCGGCAGTACTCCGGCACCGCCGGGCGCACGGAGAACTGCCAGATCGGCGTGTTCCTCGCCTACGCCACCGGCCGCGGACGCACCCTGGTCGACCGGCGGCTGTATCTGCCCACCTCCTGGACGGACGACCGGGACCGCTGCCGCCGGGCGGGCATCGACGAGAGCGTCGTCTTCGAGACGAAGGTGGCCATGGCCAAGGCGATGGTCCGCCGGGCCATCGCGGAGAAGGTCCCGTTCGGCTGGGTGACGGCGGACGCCGCCTACGGCTACAGCAAGGGCTGGCGGTTCGAGCTGGAGCAGGCGGACGTCTTCCACGCCATGGCCACGACCCGGCACGACACGGTCGTCACCCGCTGGTCCATCGACCACCCTGTGCACGAGCTGTTTCCCGGCCTGCCGCGGCAGAAATGGAAGCGCCGCTCCTGCGGTGAAGGAGCCCATGGCCGGCGGATCTTCGACTGGGCCCGCGTGGAGGTCAGGCCCTGGCACCGCGAGGACCGCCGCCACTGGGTTCTCGCCCGCCGCAGTGTCAGCAGGCCCGAGGAGATCTCCTACTACATCGCCTACTGCCCCGCCGACACGACGCTGGACGAGCTGATCCGCATCGCGGGCAGCCGCTGGGCTGTTGAGGAATGCTTCCAGACCGCGAAGCAGGAGTGCGGCCTGGACGATTACCAGGTCCGCCGCTACCCCGGCTGGCACCGCCACATGACCCTGGCCATGGCCGCCCACGCCTGCCTGACCGTCCTGCGCGCCCGCGAACTGGACGCCGGGAAAGCAGAAACGGATCCTCCCAGCTCATCCACCTCAGCCTCGCCGAGATCAGACGCCTGATCACCCGCCTCACCGACCGTCGGCCAGCATCGATCGACCACATCCTGCACTGGTCGACCTGGCGCCGACGACGACAGCACCAAGCCCGCATCAGCCACTACAAACGACGCGGACACAGCCCCTGAAAACTGCCCAGCACTCAGAACAAACACCGTTGCAGTACTAGAGCGCAGCGAGAAGTTGATCTTCGTTGTGGAACCATCGCCGGATGGCTCGTGGAGATCTGACGGACGAACAGTGGGTATGCCTGGAGGCGGTGTTGCCGCCGTTGCCGGTGATGGGGCGCAAGCCGCGGGATCGGCGACAGGTCTTCAACGGGATCTGGTGGCGGGCGCGGACCGGGTCGCCGTGGCGAGACATACCCGAGCGGTATGGGCCGTGGGAGACCGGATACACCCTCTTCCGCCGCTGGCAGATAGATGGAACCTGGGCTCGCATCTTGAAGAGCTTGCAGGTCAAGGCCAATACGGCGGGGCATACCGAGTGGGAGGTGTCCGTAGACTCGACGGTCTGCCGGGCCCACCAGCACGCAGCCGGAGCCCGCAAAAGGGGGCTCATCGTCCGGGCCGCACGCAGGACGACGGCCTGGCGGCTGAGCCGGACGATCACGGTCTCGGCCGGTCGCGCGGCGGGCTGAGCACCAAACTGCATCTGGCCGCCGACGCTTCCGGGCATGTGCTCTCCGTTGTGGTCACCGGCGGGCAGCGCGGGGATGCACCCCAGTTCACCGAGGTCATGGACCGGATCCACGTGCCCCGGCCCGGTAGCGGGCGTCCCCGGATCCGTCCTGCTCACGTTCTCGCTGACCGTGCCTATTCCTCCCGCCAGATCCGCAACTACCTGCGCAAACGGCAGATCCCGCACACCATCCCGGAGAAACGCGACCAGGCCGGCCACCGTCTCCGCCGGGGCTCGACAGGTGGGCGTCCGCCCGGCTTCGACCGCGAGAAATACAAGGCCAGGCACAAGGTCGAATGCCGGATCGGGCTGCTCAAGCAGGCCCGCGGCGTCGCGACCCGCTATGACAAGTTGGCCGTCCGCTACGAAGCGACCGTCCAACTCACATTGATACGACAGTCGCTGTGACCTCATTTCAAACACGCCCTAGCTGACTCGCTCGCGCCGACGCAGTGTCGGCGGCCGGTCGCTCGGGTTGGCGAGCATCCGCCGGACGGTCTCCGGGTGCCAACGCTCCCCGCGCTTGGGGCGAATGTCCTCGGCCTCCAGGACTGCGCAGATCTCCCGGTAGGACAGCTCGTCCTCGTCGCGGAGCTAGCGGGCGCGGGCGCGGCCGGCCTGCTCCATCTCCTCCTCGGTCAGTTCCTTCTTGTGGGCCTGCCAGCCGTACGGCGGGGCGCCGTAGGTTCTCCCCCTTGATGCGGCGGCCGCGGCGGAGCTTGGCCACGGTCATCCCTCGGTCCAGCTGGGCGAAGACGCCCATCATCTGGCGCATGGCGGTGCGCATCGGGTCTTCGGGGGCGCCGGGCAGGATCTCGCCCTGGTCGGCCATGAACGCACGGCCGCCGTGCTTCCAGCACTGAGCCAGGGCCGCCTCCTGCACGACCAGCTCGCGAGCCAGGCGGTCAAGGTTGGGCGCGACGATGCCGTGCACCCGCTTCTCCTCGACCCACAGCAGGGGCAGCGGCCAACTCCGGCCGCTCGTCCCCGGCGACAGTGCCGGGCACGGCCTTCTCCACGAACAGCTTCACGAGGCGATGGCCGTGGTCACGCGTCCAGCGGCGCACGATGCGCTCCTGGTCCTCCAGCCCGAACCCGTCGAGCTGGCTGCCGGTCGACACCCGGATGTATCCCGCGAGCCGCATTTGATCGCCTCCAACGCGCTGACCTGCACTGTCACAGATATTGGGCATAACTGTGACACCGAAGCGACCCTATCGGGCGCCCGTGAAGGGTGCTGAGGGGCGCGTCAGGCGCGGGATGATGGTGGCCAGGTCGGCCCCTCCTGGCCGAGTTCTCGCAACGGTAGTTGCTTTCGAAAGGTTGCGCCAAACACACGTTCGAGCGACGTAGTGCGGGCGCCTGCCGTGAGGGCACCGGTGTGTCCACGTCCAACGACTCCATAGAGCCATGAGATCCGGGTGGTTTCTCCATCGCTCGGGGGGCCTGGGCCGCACTCCACGGCCGCCGCATGGCCCCGCCTCCCAAACCCCTGCGGGATCTCCCGCCAGCTGCTTGACCTGTGGGGTTTTGTGCGACACGCGCGTAGGACGTGCATCTGCGTGCCAATCCCTAGATCTAGTGCTTGGGTCACGTCAGCGGCCCAGAAGTTGTGGTCCCCTAGACCCCGGGGCCACATCAACTGGCCTATGCTTACAGCTGCTTCCTCATACGGAGCCCCTCACGTGCTTCGCCTTTCCTGGCGGAGGCCCTACCTCAAGGGCCACTTGGGGCTGAGTGGGAGGAGGCATTGATGGATCAGCACGAGCACTGCGCCTGTTACAAGCGCGTCCTGACCTGGCGTCAGGCGCTTGTCGACTGGGCGCCCGTGGTCGTCGCGACCATCGAGATACTGCGGTCTTGGTTCTGACCAGGAAGCCGAAAGCCCCGCCGCAAGGTCTGTGCTCAGCAGTGAGCCCGGCCGATGTATGGACGGCCGGGCTCGGCGACTGCGGTACTCGGCGAGGGGTTCGATGTCGGTGGCCGCCGATGTCGGGCCCCTCGTGACGTTCCAGGACGAGCGTCTCAGTCTCAATGAGGTTGAGTGAGTCCTGGTGAGCCCGAGTGAGTCCTCTGCATGGTACGGCACCTGGTCTCTGGCTGACACGGGAGGTATCACGGCAGTTCCTACACCTGCTCCCTCATCGACGGCTGCTCCATGATCCTGCCTCGGGAGTCGGGGGGGGAGCCTGAGTCAGGGAGTGATGCCGGGTAGGTCGTCGTCCGGGCGGCCGCCGACGCCGAGGAGGCGGCGCGGGCTCGGGGTCGGTGCAGGACGTGTTCCGAGCACTCCGCGGGCCCGCATCTCGTCAAGATCGGGGAGGCGGACGCCGGGCAGTGCGTCGAGTAGGTCGGCCTCGGTGGCGCGGATGCCGTGCGCGAGGTTCTGAGGGCCGGCGCCAAGGGTCCGGCGGGTGGTGCTCACCGCGTCAGTCTTCCAGTCTGTGCCCGGTGTCTGGGTCCGGATTCGGGTACTCACCAGCGCAGGGCGATTCCTCGACCCTTGCCGCAGGTCGGGCCACTTGTGTGGGCCCCGTCGTAACCTTTGGCCATGACTTCGGTGGTCGTGCCAGATGACCCGTATGCGGCGGCCGCGCTGCTCGGGTGCTCGGTGGAGCAGATCGCGCGCTGTGCCACGTGCCGCGCGTACTGCCACCGTTACGGCCGTGGTGGCAACCCTCTGTGCGAGGGCTGCCGGAAGGCCATCGCGACCAGCGGGGCAAAGCCTTCCGGCTGACGGTGACTGGGTTCTCCGGCGCTACAAGGCCCGGTTCTCGTAGAGCTACGGCAGACGGGCATACGGCGAGGAGGGAGCCTCGAGCGGTCGCCTGATCATCGTAGAGGAGGGGGCAGGCTACGGGCTGCCCGACTCTGAGATGCCGTTGACAAGTTGCCTGAGAACGTCCAGGAGTCCCTGGCCGAACGCTGTGGGAGCGATCAGCACGCCGAAGACCAGAACGATCAGGACGGTCAGCTTCTCATCCGCTCGGCTCCGGGCCTGCGTCCGACGGCGCAGCCGCAGCACGATGATCACCGCCAGCAGAAACGCCACGTTGATCGACAGCAACACCCGCCCAGCCCTCCCCCTCAGACCCGAACGTTCCCGCCTTCCTGTGTAGCCTCCAGGCACCTCCCGCTACAGCTCAGCGGATGCAGGATGGCGGCAAAGCGCCCCAGCGCGACCGGAAACCAAACACCTCCCGTTCCGTGGTGCTCGACCGTGCGCCACGGCAGCACCGCTTTTGTCGCCACCCAGGCCGGGGCGTACCCGGTCGGGTGAAGACACCGCGAGCGCAGAACGGTTCGCGGGTGCCGGCGCGTAGTGCCGGGCATGAGGCCGATCAACGAAGTGCACGTAGCGGAACCGGGCTTGGCGGTGGTGGAGGTCGCGGCCTGCGACGACCAGACCGCCTTCGCCGTCCAGCAGCTGCTCGCCACACGATGGGCGACCGCGACGGCGGACCGTACGACCAAGACTCCCGGCGAGCCCGGCGTACGGCTGCGCTGCTACCTGGACGTGCGCCAACCGCTCAACCCGTAGCACCCCAGCGTGTACGGGCCCGGGCGCGCTGACCTGCCGTGGCCGCGTTGCTCGGCTCCGGCCGACAGGGCATCTCAATGCCCGGCGTCAAGGCGCAGACCTACTCGGTCGTGCTCCGCCCCGGAGCGGGCGCCCGCCGGATCTTCCAGCCGGACCCCAGCACACCGCGTCCTACTTCGCGACGCGTTCGCCTCAACCATCGCGGCCGACCGCCCCGCGAACCCGCCGATCCGCCGCTGCGTCCAGCCGACCCGGGACAGCCCGTACACGAACCGGGCGCGCCAGCACATCCGCCAGCAACTCCGGCGCCCGGCCCGGCGCGCACTAGGCTCTGCGGCGGGGGAAAGTTCCTCTGCACATGATCACTCACCGCGGATCAGGAGCCGTTCCGTACTAGGCCGTGTATCGAAAGTGGATCTTGAGCAGTGAATGATCACGGTTCATGGCACGGGGAGATCTCACGGACGAACAGTGGGCGGTGTTGGAGCCGTTGTTGCCGAAGGGGATGAAGGCGGGGCGGCCGCCCGTCTGGCCCCGACGGCAGCTGATCGACGGCATACGGTTCCGGGTTCGGGACAGGGGTTCCGTGGAGGGACGTACCCGTCGACTACGGGCCGTGGGGCCGGATCTACGACCTGTTCCGCCGATGGCAGCGGGACGGCACCGGGCGGCCGCGCTGGCGGCGTTCATCAACCTGCGGGTCCTCAACCCCGAGCACGAGCACTGGCGGCGCGGCATCGAAGCCGCTGTCATCTACGCCCGCGAGCACGGGGACCTCAAGGTGCCGTTCACCTACCGCGTGCCCGAGGGCCAGGAGGCGGAAGCCGAAGGGTGGCCGGCCTCCCTCGCCGCGTTTCCGCTGGGGCAATGGATCGCCGACGCGAGGCGGTTCTACGCCCGCGGGGACATGGATGAGGACCGCGTCGCGCAGCTGGAGCGGCTCGGCATGGTGTGGTCGCACTTCGATGTCGCGTGGGAGGAGGGCCTGGCTGCCGTTCGAGGGTGGGCCGCCGTACACGGGCACGCGCTCGCCCCGCTCGATGCCACATACCAGGGGGCCAAGGTCGGGGTCTTTCTGAAAAATGCCAGGGCCGCCGCGCGGAAGGCTGCTGAGATCGAGCAGCGGCGTGCCGAGGGGCTGCCGGTTCAGTCGTCGGCCGGCGCCTTGTCGGAGGAGCGCCGCGAGCAGCTGGAGGAGATCGACCCGTCGTGGTGCCCGGCCTGGCCGGTGGAGTGGCAGCGCGCTTTCCACCTGACCCGGCTACACCTGGAGGAGGGCGGCGAACTGCCCACCGAGCCGGGCGTCGTCGTACGCCAGGGCGAGGACCTCGGACGGTGGGTCAAGGCCGTGCGCTTCGGCTTCGACAAGCTCACCGGCGTCCAGCAGTGGATGTGTGAGCAGATCCTCGGCATCGAACCCGCGACCGATGCCGAGAAGCCGCGCCCGCGCCGTACGCAGGCCGACAAGTGGGCGATGAACTTCGCGGCCGCCAAGCAGTTCTACGAGCGCGAGGGGCACCATCGAGTGCCGAGGCAGCATGTCGAGCGGATCGTCATCGGCGAAGGAGACGGCGACAGCGGCGAGGACCAGGAGGAACGAGAGCTCCGTCTCGGGGCCTGGATCGGGAATCAGCGGAGCAGGGCCGCGACGCTGTCGCCCGAGCGCGTGGAAAAGCTGTCCGCGATCGGCATGCGCTGGACATAGCAGCCACCACGGTTGAGCTTGCGAAGCAGAACTACTCATAGCCCTGCTACTCACCGCTAAGCGGGGTGTCTAGTTCTTTTTAGGGGGAAACTTCGCGACTGACATGAATGAAGTTAAGGTTCACTCATTACATGTGATCGACGTCACGCCTCAGAGTGGTCTATCTGTGCTGCAAGGGTGCTCGAGGCAGCTTGCATTGACACCTGCAATGGCGTGTGACCTGGGGTGAAAGCCCGCCATCTTTGCCCATCCCGGAGCCTCGATGGCGGGCCTCACTCCGACGCACCTGAACGCGTCTTGCTAATACCTTGCCGGAATCACCGATTCCGAAGGGCATATGTGACTCACGTCACAGTAAAAAATTACTTTACGTAGCTAGCCGATAGCGCTGTGTAATAAGTATGACTATCCGTCTAGCGTTCACACACGGTCCGTGCTGGACGGATAGGCAGCCGACCGGCGAAGATGCGCTCAATGTCGTGAGCGCAGCCCATCCCACATGCACCACCTGCCGCGCCGAACGACGACGGAGTCGTCGAGACCCGCCCCGGGCCTCACTCCACGCACCTGAAATGCAGGAAGTGCCATGACGCGTCGTCCCCCGAAGGACCAGTCCGCCGTTCCCAAGACCGGTAGGTCCTCTTCATCCCGTTCCAAGAAGGATCGGCACCAGAAGGTCACCCCCGCGCGGAAGCAAGAGCGCCGCGCGGGTGACCGGGCAAAGCCGGTCCAGCCCTCCGTCCCGGAGCAGGCCGTCCCGGACCGGCCGGCTACGCAGGAGCCGCCGGCCGTCACCAAGCCGGTACCGGCACTCCCCCAGCCCGCCGCACAGGGCGCACCGTTGATGCGCTCCCGGCTGTTCGCCCGTCTCGTCGGCGCGGCCATGACCGGCATCTCGCTGCTGCCCGGCACGGAGTCGCTCCACCCCGGCCTGCGGTGCGCCGCGATCGTGATCCTCGTCTTCGATGTCCTGTGCGAGACCATCGGTCAGTTCCTGGCCGTGGCGAAGGCCATCCGCAAGGCGGTCAAGGTCGAGCCCTTCAAGGCCCGCGCGGACCACAACGGTCACCTGACGTTCGACGCCCGGGTCGTGCTGCGCTCGATGCCGCCCCTGCCCAAACTCCGCATCACCGGGCGGATTCTCAGCGGCGGGCTGCTCGCCGCCCAGTGGCTGAACGATCTGCAGTCGCTCCAGACCGAACTGCTCGTCGTGGTCCTCTCGGTGCTGCTGTTCGACGGGGTCACCCAGATCGGCACCGAGATCCGCTCGCGCTGGGAGCGCTGGCTGGATGACATCAGGTCGCGAACTGACACGAACGACGAGGTCTGATGAGCTCCACCACGCACTACGGCCTCCCCTCGCACACCAGCGAGGGGAGGCCGCCCCATGCCGACAGACAGGCTGCTATGGACGAACGGGCCACGATGTTCGAGGAGTTCGTCGCCAGCGCCTATCCGAAGCTGACACGGATAGCGAGAGTGCGGGTGCCGGCCTGGACGGCGGAGGACCTCGTCGCCGAGACGTTCGAGGTCATGTACACAAAGTGGCGCGAGGTACTCGCCGACCCCACCCCGCCCTTCCGATACGCCTGCGGCGTCCTGCGCAACAAGGTCGTCAACTCCCGGCGGCACACCAGCCGTGAAGTGCTCCCAAGCTCCGCCGACCTACTCGACCTCATAGAGCCCCAACTGGAGGAATCCGCCGAACAGACTGCCGTCCGCAATATCCAGATGGACACCCTCACCGCATCCATCAAATCAGCCCTGACACAACGCGAACAACAGACACTCGTGCTGCACTACATCCACAGCCTCACCACGGCCGAGATCGCCGAGATGCTGGACATCAACCCCGCCACCGTGCGCGCCCAACTCAAACACAGCCGCCAAAAACTCAAGCGCAGCATGAAACTCAGCTCCACTCTCCACGACGACTGATCTCCAACGAAGCACCGTCAACAACGCGGCGGCGCCTCGCTCTCGGACGTCAGGCGACGCTGAACCCCGGGGCGGTCGACGTGCCGATGTTCACCACAGCTCCCGTCGCGCTGGCCGGCGCGCATCCCAAGGTCGACTGGGAGCAGTTGCGCGAAGGCGCAGGAAGCTGCCGCAGCGTGATCTCCGCGGCCGGGGCGAGTGGAGCAGCGCAAGCTGTGTGCGCCGCGGCAACCCGCTGGGAAATTGAGCCTGTTGTGATCACCAGTTACGGAGGCAGTGTGAGCCAGCAGGCGGAACAGCTGTGGAACCCCGGGGTGAGCGCGCTATCTCCCGTTTCTCCACGGCGCGTTACCGGCATAATCGGCGCCGGTCGCCGATGCCAGGACAGGAGCCCGTATGGTCAACGACCCGAGTAACCCTGGCCCGTCCATAGACGCCGTCCCGACCCGCTACGGCGACACCACGTTCCGATCCCGACTCGAAGCCGACTGGGCCGCGACCCTCGACAGTAACGGCATCAAGTGGCAGTACGAGCCCGAGTCGATCACTCTGGACTCGGGCGCCCTTTACGTTCCTGATTTCTGGCTGCCTGAGCTCGGCATCTGGATAGAGGTCAAAGGTCCAGGCGTACCGCGCGCCGAGAAGACGAAGGAACTGGCGCGGACCCGGGCATGCCACTGCGCGGCCACCTGCACCTGCCAGTGGCCCGGCGGCGAGTTCGTCCTCATCGGCAGGCCGGCCCTGGCGTCCGACTGGACTGAGACGGGCTACCGGCCTCGCAGCGGATACGCGAACTGGGAGACTCCCTTCGGGCCATCCACGTACTTCGTGAAGTGCCCCACGTGCGCTCGAGCCCAGTGGATCACCCTACGGCGCCCGTGGCACTGCCGCGCCTGCCGTTCACTGCTGGAGAAGGAGCAGGTACACAGGCCCGTCGACCGGTTCGTTCGGTTCATCGAGACGACCACCGGCGTGGGCTCCTTCTTTGCGATGCCCGACTTGGGCGAGCCGTTCACCGACGCGGAACTCGGCCTTGCTGAGGATGCGGAAGACGATTATCTGTGACCGGCGTGACCACTGTCTCCGGCCATGCCCTGGGGGGTTCTCGAACACGAAGCGAGGCGTCCCAGAAACTGCCCGCGAAGCGGCGGCCGCCATTGCTCCGAGCGGGCGGCTGCTAACGAGCTCGTGCACGGTAGGCGGTGAGACGTCGAGGGCGTCGGTGGGGCTCGGGGTTCACATGGGCCGTGCCTGGACCGTTTCTGGCAGGCATTTCTCCGGCGCTTCGACCTGGAGCACACCTTCCGCTTCGCGAAACAGACCCTCGGCTGGACCACCCCGAAACTCCGTACTCCCGAGGCTGCGGACCGCTGGACCTGGCTCCTGATCGTCGCCCACACCCAGCTCCGGCTCGCCCGGCCACTCGCCGAAAACCTCCGCCGGCCCTGGGAGAAACCCGCCACCCTCTACCGGCTCACCCCGGCCCGGGTCCGACGGGGGTTCAGGAACATCCGCGTCCACCTCGCCTGCCCGACCCGTGTTCCCAAACCCAGAGGCGCAGGCCCCGGACGGCCACCCGGCGCCAAGAACAAACACCGGGCACCCCGCTACGACGTCGGCAAGACCGTCAAACGCCCCGAGACCCTCAAGGCCATCGGCAAGCCTGGAAGATCTTGGTAGATAAAGAACAAGCTCAGAAGCTGTGTCGGGTCCTGACATGACAAGTCCGCCCGGTGCTGGGCCGATGCCGCCAGGTTGAGCGGGATGCTGATCACATCCCGGACAAGGTGTTCCTGATCGCGTTGATGCGTGTTCCAGGGATGCTCGTCCGCTTGTCACAAGTGGGACAAGTCGGCTCTGGGGCGGAAGCGCGATGGCGATGATGGGTGGGTGGCAGGACTCGGGGGGCGCCGTCGGCGGCGCAACTGGCAGCTGATCGGGGCGGTGTTCACCCTGCTGATCGTGGTCAGCAGCGTGTATGCGGTGCGGCAGATCCTCCATGGCGGTAACCAACCGGCCGACACCGCAGGCCTGCTGGGCCTCCCCTTGGGCGTGACCGGGCTAGTGGTCGCGGTCGTGGCGCTGCGCAAGCCAATCGAGGGCAACGACGCCGAACGCGCCCGTGGTTGGGCCGCGACCCTGGCCGGCCAGGTCGAGGCCGGGGAGAGTGCGGTGTGGCGGCAGCTGCTGGGTGACGACACCCGACGTATCAACCTCGCCTACATCCTGCACCCTTCGGCGGTAAGGCGCCCGGCCGCCGCCCCGGCGGCCGGGCGCCTTACCGCCGACGGCCCGGCAACGCTGCCGGACATCGTCACCTACTATCGCTCCACCCGGCCGCTGCGCCTGGTCATCACCGGCGGCGCCGGAGCCGGCAAGACCGTCCTGGCCTTGGAGCTCCTGCTGGCCCTCATAGACGGTCGCAGCGAGGACGCCCCCGTCCCCGTCCGCATCCCGCTGTCACGGTGGGACACCGAACGCCAGTCCCTGCCCGAGCTGCTGGAACAGCGGCTGGCCGATGCCTACGACTGGCCAGCGGACCTGGCCGCCGGCATGGTCCGCCACCACCTGGTACTGCCGGTCCTAGACGGCCTGGACGAGATGGACCCCCCGGCCCCCGACGGCACCCCCGACCCCGCCGCGCCCCGCGCCACCGCCGTCGTGCGCGCCCTCAACGCCTACCAGCAAGGCCGTGACGCCGGGCCACTCATCCTGACCTGTCGCACCCGGCACTACGACGCCCTGAGCGCGCACACCGAAGTCCTGGACGCCGCCCGCATCGCCGTCGCCCCCGTCGACACCGCCGACGCCCGGGACTACCTCACCGGACGCGCACTCGACGCGGCCCGCTGGCGGCCCCTCACCGACCACCTCACCGACCACCCCGGCGGGCCCCTGGCGACCGTACTGTCCACCCCCTGGCGGCTCTGCCTGACCGCCACCGTCTACCACCACCACGGCGAACCCGCCGAACTCCTAACCCTCCCCGGCCCTGACGCCCTGGACCGCCACCTTTTGGCTCGCTACATCCCCGCCGCCACCCGCATCGCCCCCAACCCCCGCGGCTACACACCACAGGACGTCCACCGCTGGCTCCACCACCTCACCACCCACCTCGGCACCACCACCCCCCAAGCCACAGCCACTACAGGCACGGAAACCACCGACCTCGTCCTGCACGAACTGTGGCCCCTCGCCGGACGCACCCGCGTCCGCATAACCGACGGCGTCCTCACCACCCTCACCGTCCTCACCACCCTTCCCCTCGCCTGGACAACCCCCCAGTGGAGGACAACAGCCGTGCTCGCCGGCGTGATCGGCACGTTTGCCGTTCTGGCTGGAACAGTCACCGCCCTCACGACCGGCAGACCCGGTCGTCTGAACAACCCGTTCAGAACCCCTCAAGCACGCAAAAACCTCGTGTACGGGCTCGTGGTCGGGCTCGTGTACGGGCTCGTGGTCGGGCTCGCGTTCGGGCTCGCGTTCGGGCTCGTGTACGGGCTCGTGCTCGGGCTCGCGTTCGGGCTCATGGTCGGGCTCATCGTCGGGTTCGAGCGGGAACCGGGCACGAGCCTCGGAGCCCGGGCCACCATCAGCAGCGACGCCCTGTACGGGCTCACGGTCCGGCTCACGTGCGGGCTCACGGGCGGGCTCGCGGCCGCGCTCACCGTCGGGCTCACGGCTGGGCTCGCTTTCGGGCTCGCGGCCGCGCTCGCGTTCGGCACGCAGGTTTCGAACCGGTATGTGGCGTTCCTGATCTGCTCCCGCCGACGCCTGCCGTTCCGGCTCGGCCTGTTCCTGGACTGGGCCGTCACCGCAGGACTCATGCGCTACAGCGGGCCCGCCTACCAGTACCGCCACCGTGAACTCCAGCACTGGCTACGCCAGCACCCCGAGCCTCCAGCCGTGCCCTAACGACGCAGCCGTTCGGAGGCCCACACGACAAAACTGTCGGGACCGGGCATCCGTGCGGGAAGGCGTCGCCACGACGCTTCTCCGAACGGAGCCCTCAGCACTCCCACCTGACCTCGCCGCCCTGAACTGCGAAAAGAGGATGTGAAACAGCTTCTCAGCTTGTCTTTTAACCCGCTGCCTCCTGAGGCCGGGGGTCAGAGTGTCGGTGACCGGTGGTACCTGTAGGGCGTGAAAGATATGACTGCGGGTGCGATAGCCCTCCTGCGCGAAACCTTTCCAGCGGAGGTCCGCCACTGCCCTTTGGGCTGGGAGGCGGTTCGGGCATGGGAGCGCAGGCATGGCGTGGTGTTGCCTGAGCCGTATCGCACCTTCATGGCCGAGATCGCGAACGGTACAGACGACGGTCCGCCTGACGAGGGTGGTCTGCTGCCCGTGGGAGAGAAACCAGACAGCTGGGCCGTCTGGGAAGCGGACTGCTGGATGAGCCCGGAGCCGTTCGATGGCACCACCGTACGCATGCCCGGTCAGCCATTCCCGCTCGAGGAAGAATGGCAGTGGGAGTACGACTACTACGACCACACCCGGCACTCAACTCTGTTGCACCAGACCTATCAGCACGGCTCTGTGCTGCTGGGCAGCGACAGGCCCGGCGAGTACTGGACGCTGGTGGTGACCGGGCCGCAACGCGGTCGGGTGTGGTGGCTCAGAGACGGATGCGCCGCACCCTATGCCAGCTCCCCGTCCGATCAGTCTGAGGGCGATTTCCTGCACTGGGTGAGGGACTGGCATGTCGGACAGGGCTGGTGGCGGGCCGAGTAGCACCATCTCAGACCGCGGCCTCGACCACTCGAATGGTCCCTCGAACTTGATCGTCACAACGGCAACTGCCGGACGGCGAGGCGGCCTTCGCTTGATGCTGAGCTCCGACGCGAGACGCAGGACAGGCGAGGGCCGGGGTGGGTTTGCTGCATCAAGACGGAGAGGGAAAGCCGTTCGGGGTGGCGTCACGCTACCGGGACGACCTATTCGACTGCCTGACCGCACGCGGGGGCGAACTGTTCGAGCTGGTGGACGCGTTGCTGTGTGCGGACGGGCCGGTGAGGGCGCCGGTAGACCTGACGCTGGTGGCTGAGCACCGGCGCGGGCACGGCGCCATGTATGACGCGCTGAACAGCGGGAACATCGATGTCCCCCGGCTGCGGCAGGTGCTGGCCGGCCTGCCCATGCCGCAGGCCGGCGACGGGCGCCTGGTCCTCGCGGTCGACATCAGTCACTGGCTCCGCCCGGACGCCCCGACCAGCCCGGACCGCCTCTTCTGCCACGTCTACGGCCGCAGCGGCCGGTCCTCGGACCAGTTCATACCCGGCTGGCCGTACTCGTTCGTCGCCGCCCTGGAATCGGGCCGGACGTCCTGGTGCCAGCTCCTGGACGCCGTCCGCCTCGGTCCGGACGACGACGTCGCCGAGGTCACTGCTGCCCAGGTCCGCCGGGTGATCGTGGACCTGATCGAGATGGGCCGGTGGCACGTCGGCGACCGCGACATCCTGGTCATCTTCGACGCCGGATACGACGCCCCGCGCATGGCTCACCTCCTGGCCGGGCTGCCGGTGGAGGTCCTTGGGCGAATGCGCACGGACCGGGTGATGCGCAAGCCGGTCCTAGTGCCGTGGATCTCCCCGCCGCAGGGCGGGCGCCCGCCGAAGCACGGCAAGGAGTTCCGCTTCACCAAGCCTGAGACCTGGGGCGAGCCCGACCGCGGCGGCAGTCCAGGTCACCGACCGGTACGGCGCCGCCCGAGCAATGGCCTGGGACCGCATCTACCCCCGGCTGACCACTCGCTCCGCCTGGATCGACCACACAGGCGACCTCCCCATCATCGAGGGCACCTTGATCCGTCTCCAGGTCGACCGCCTGCCCGGCGGCAACGACCCGCTGCCCGTCTGGCTGTGGTCCTCCGCCACCGGCCTGACCGGCGAGAGCGTCGACGTGCGCTGGCAGGCGTTCCTGAGGAGGTTCGACCTGGAGCACACCTTCCGGCTGATGAAGCAAACCCTCGGATGGACCCGACCGAAGCTCCGCACCCCCGAAGCCGGCGACCGCTGGACGTGGCTCGTAATCGCCGCCCACACCCAACTCCGGCTCACCCGCGAAGCCGCGGCGGATCTCCGCCGCCCTTGGGAGAGGCCAGCCGAGCCCGCACGGCTCACCCCGGCCCGTGTCCGCCGAGGGTTTCGGAACATCCGCCAACACCTGCACTGTCCGGCCCGTGCGCCGAAACCTTCAACACCCGGCCCAGGAAGGCCACTTGGCTCCAAGAATCGCCGTCCCACGACCCGCTATGACGTCGGGAAGACGACCAGACGACCCGAGAGCATCATTGAGCGCGACAGCCTCAGAGGTTAAAAAACAAGCTCAGTGCCTGTGCCACATCCCGGTTTTGACGGTGCGTTGAGCCATACGCTGGCGGGTTCCGCTGGGCCGTGGACCGTTTCGCTGGAGGGCCCGTACGCAGGGCGACGGCGGTGCAAAAGCTCGTCGAACCGGATGAACGGAAGGAAACGGCATGACTGGGGGCCAGATCAATATCGACCCGGCGGAGATCGAGGAAGCGGCGGCCTGGTTGCGCAACCAGAAGGAGATGATGCAGCAGAGCCTTCAGGAGACCGACTCCAAGATGGCCGACGTCGTCGCGGCCGCCTACAGCACCCCTGGCTCCGAGACGAAGTTCAAGCCGTACTGGGACGAGTACAACACCGGCACCAAGCAGGCCATCGAGGGCCTGGAGGGCGTCAGCGAGTTCCTGAAGGCGGTTGCCCAGGCGTTCGTCAGCACTGACACGAGGCCGGCCATCGACTGAGCGACCGGGCCAGTCGTTGGTCTTCCAGGCTGGCGGAGATCAGGCGATTCGCGGTGCGGTAGACGGGGGAGGCAGCAGAGGCTGCCGGACGGACCGGTGGCATGGGGAGGTGTACGGATGCCCGCAAAGAGCGTGTGGGGCGATTACGCGGAGAGCAGGGCGGACACAGCGGCTGGCCGGGAGGGTGAGGAGAAGCAGACCGACGCCATCGGGGAGGGGCTGGCCGCTGTCGCTTACGCCCTGCTCGATGTGGCCCACGCGATTCGCGAGCACACCGAAGCCAGCCGGTAAGCCAACTCAAGCCAGGGAGCTCCTCGTCGACACGACCGCCAACCTTGAGGGGTCGCGGCGAGCGCATGGGCCAGCCGCCCTCGATGACGGACGAACAGGGGGTTGGGGATGGACGCGAGCGAAGCGCCCAAGCGTGCCGAGGGGTACGAGAAGATGGCTCTCATCTGGGCGAAGAGGGCGCAGGAGGGGCAGGCGGGCGCAGCCCAGTTGGCGCAGACGTACGCCTCGCTGGCGATGTCCGCGCGAATGCAACACATGCAGTGGCGCCTGCGGGTCCATGGTGACCAGCTGGCAGACGTGAAGAAGTCGATGGACATGCTCCGCCGCAAGCTGCCCGAACGGTGATGCCGTTGCCGGGGGCTGGGCGTGTCAGCCTTGGCGCCCGGTGCCCGGTTCGGGGTGGCAGGCATCGCAGGATCTGGCCCAGCCCTCCCGGACGAACACACGAGCCTGGGCGTCGTCGGCCGGCACGAGGCGCCCTTCAGCGGCCCAGCAGTCAGGGCGATGCAGGACGACAGCGCGTTCCTTCGGGTTGTCGTGGGGCAAGGCCTGCAACACCCAGCCCGCGGTACCGGCGCGTTCGGTGGGGACCTGGCCGTAGTCCTCGCCGTCGACGAACCGGACGGCCGTAGCGGGCACCCGGATGGCCACCTCGTACCACCAGCGTCGCTCAGCGTCCTGATGCCTGGCGTAGAGGCGCCCCGGCACGGTGCGCCCGCCGGCAAGGGTGACGGTGACACGCGGACCACGCTGATCGGACATGCGTTCGATAGTACGGGCCGGCCGCTGCCGTTCCCGCCCCGCTGTCCCACCGCCTCGTCGGCGGGCCCGCCGACGAGGCGGGCCTGGCGCGGGCGGCGGCGCCGACGCGCAACACCGGCGAGCCATCACACGCAGGCCTGCACCGGCGGCCGCCAGGAGCAGGCCCCGGCTGTGAGCTGGCATCTACGCCAGACAGGACATCCGATGTCCGACCGCTGTTCTCCCCTTCTCTTGGCCACCCGTGCCGGTCGTGCGCCGTCGGCGCCTCCAGCTCACGATCAGCGGCCATATGCGAACACACCCACGGCAGCGGCTTCTGCGTTCGAGGCGAAAGGTGGCGGAACCTGGCATGAGGCCGTTTTCGGTTATCAAGTCCTGACATGTGACACCCGCCACAACGCAGGCTACCGGCGGGGCATCGGGAGCTAGGCGAAGAGCCGAGTATGGCGGTCTTCGCCCTGGTGAGCGCCGCCGCGTCGCCTTTCAGCGGCCAACGACTGAAACCCGCTGCCCGACGATGTGTAATCGAACGGATTCATTCGGTGAGAATCCTGGTTCGTCGGATGCACGATCGCGCTCTGTGGCGCGCCATCACAGGCAGAGGGCGCGACCGGCGTGCCTCCCGGGCCACTCAGAAGGCCCGACAAGTCCACCGGAGGGACGAAGGACAGTGTCCTTTCAGCTACTTGATGAGGTGATCCTCGCAGTGCTCGCTGTGCGGGTGCTGGGCCGCGACGTGGCGCTGCTGTTGCGCCGTGCCGCGGCGGCTGGGGTGCGGGTGGGGGTCAGCGAGCTGCGCCGCAACGACCACGAGGACGGGCAGGCGTGAGGCGGGACGTTCCGGAACCCCCAGCCGGCGCCATGCCGATGACCAAGCTGCCGTTGGACTTCGAAGCATTCCACCGGATGCACCGCCCGGCGTACGTGAGGTGGGCGAAAACGTACCTGAACAACAAGGCCGATGCCGAGGAAGCGGTCGACTGCGCCTTCGAGCAGTTGCTCATAGCCTGGCCGGAGGTTCTGACGAAGGAGAACCCGACGGCCTACGCCTGGCAGGTGATGAAGAACCGCACGATCGATGCCGCCCGGGCCCGGGGCCGTCGTGAAGCCCTGGTCGACACGGCGGCCTTCGAGACCGCCGCGCTGCGCGAGGCGGTCGATCCCATCGGGCAGCTGGAGGAGAGCATCAACCTCTTCCAGGCGATCGATTCCCTGCCCGAGCGGCAGCGGGACGTCGTGGTGCTGCTTTACAGCCACGAGCACTCCGTCCGCGAGGCCGCCGACCACCTCGGTATCACCCCCGCGGCGGTGCGCTCCACCGCCCGCTACGCACGACGCCGCCTGCAGGAAATCCTGGGGCTGGCCAAGGAAGGACAGGCCGATGACATCGCACATTGACCAGCTGCTGGCCCGAACCCGGCTGGTCAACGAGCCCTACACCCCCCAGGAAATCAACGCCGCGGCCGAACGCATCGCCGCCCGCGCAGCCGCCCGACGCGCCCAGCCACCTGCCCCGGAACAGCCCCACCCCGCGCCCGACGGGCCACAGGATGTTGCAGCCCAGGATCTGCGCACGCTGTGCGAGACAGCCATCATGAGCAGCGGGGCCCTGATGAGCCTGAAGCGCTTCGTCGCCTGCTCGCTGCCGGAGCCTCCCGGAGCGCGGGTGCTGGGATGCATCCTGCAGCTGACCGAACAGGAGGACTCCGCACGGTTTTGGTGGCAGTACGCCGCCGGCGCCGGAGACAGCCCCGCCACCTACTGCCTGTACCTGCACCACATGGCACACGGCGAGGAGCCCGAAGCCGAGTGGTGGCACACCCAGGCAGCCGAAGCCACCGCCCGGTCAGAAGCCGAACCACAGGAACTCGCCGCCACCCTGCGCGTGCTGCGAGGCCTGAAGGACTCCTGCGAGCCGGTCCTGGACCTGGCCACCAGGACCGCGCAGGTCGGCGCAGTCCTCAACTACGTCCCAGCAGCCGTGTCCTACGTCGACGACGATCTGGAGTTGCCCCTGCCCGATGCCGACTTCACCGACCGCATCACCACCTTGACCACACCGCCCCTCGCCGAATCCCGCCACCCCCGACCACAGCACTCAACTCCCCTGCCTGAGCACCGCACCCGTCCCACCACATCCTTATGCACCGCGGCCGCCCGCCCCACCGGACCCGCCTTCCAGAAGTCCGCAATCCCCACAACGCCACCCCGGTGGACGTGGAACGACAGCGCAGGAGCATTCGGCTACGAGCAACGCACCGGCGCAGGACACGTCACCGCAGAAGCCCACCGCCAACACGCGATGCGCAAGTACTGGCAACACTGCGAGAAGTGCGCCGACTGCGACCCGGCCGGCACACCCTGCCCAGCTCACAAAGCACTGTGCCCATGACCACCCTGACCGCAGGGCGGTGCCCTATCCACACCCCCCTCCCTCACTTTCTTCAGGGCCTTGGGCGTAGAGGGGCAGCAACGGGGATGTCGGGCACCCGACCACCCCCGCGCACGCGTGGTGACCTGCTGCTTCAGCCTGCTGGTGCCTGCAGGATGCGGACAGTTGTCGGCGGGGTTGTCGGGCGGGTTTCCGGGCTGGTTGTCGGCGGTGTTGTCGCATCGTGACCGTGGTCGGCCCCTCATGGTCGGTCCTCTGGTCGGGGCTGGCCGCTGGGCTGGCCGGTACACGCGGCGCCGTACAGGGGTGCCGCACCGTACGGGAGACGAGGCACCCGGCAACGACGAACGTCGACGCGGCCGGGGGCGACCGGCTGGCGCTGGCGGTGCTCACGCAGTACCGCATGGCCACCATCGAACAGATACACCTCCTGCTGACGCCTCACGTGCGCATCGAGCAGACGAAGCGTCGGCTGAGCAAGCTGCGCACCGAGGGCCTCATCGACCGCGTCACCCTGCCGCAGGCCGGACGAACCCGCCTCTGGTTCCCCACCGGATACGGCGTCCAGGTCGCCTCCGGGTGGCCGGAGCTCCGGGACCGGCGGCCACCGAGGACGGCGTCCGACCGAACCGCCGTACGACTGCGCGCCGGCCAAGGGCTGACGGTCACCGAGACCGCGCTCGCCTTCGTCCAGGACGCCCGCCGCCGCAGCGACCTGCGCCGCCCCCCCCTGGACTGGATCCCGGAGGTCTACCACCCCCTCGGCAGCGGCGAGGCCGTCATCCCCGACGCCCTGATGTACTACCGGCCCTGTTGAAGGCAGGTCAGTTCCTCACGGACGAGTTCGGCCACCGACTGGCGGCTGCGTCCCGCGTCCCGGGACGCAGCGGCTGTGGCCGATCGCGGACCGTCGGCTTTTCCGCGGCGGCCATCAGCACGCCTCCGTTCCAGCGGCCGCCTTGGATACGGCTTGATGCGTAGCATGTTCAGTCGACGACCCTAGAGTTGACGGGTCACCGACATACATGCTGGGGGGCATCACATGCAGGGCGCGGAGGACCAGGGCGCAGGTCTCGATGAGCGCACCCTTCCCTTCTGGGTCGAGGTCACTGACGAGGACGACCACGCCGACCATGACTCGATGGGGCTGTTCAGCCGCAGTGGGGACGCGGTGCTCCGCTCCGTCCCGCTTGGCCCGCTGCGTCAGAATCTCGCCGAGGCCGTGGACGCCCTACAAGCGGTCTTCGCTGATGTCGCGGCCCGCGGCGGTACCCTGCCACTGGCCGAGGCACAACTGTCCTTCCAGGTCACCGCGACCGGCGGCGTCCAGCTCATCGGCACCGGCCAAATACAGGGCACGCGCGGCCTCACCCTGACCTTCAAGCGCCCGTAGGCGCTGTGCTGAGAGAGTCATGCCACAGCACCGCGCCCTGCTGATCGGGGCCAGCAACTACGACATGCGGGGGATCCACTCGCTCCCCTTCATCCCCGCTGACCTTGCACGTCTTGGCGCGGCCCTCCGCCGCCGAGGCTTCGAGGACGTGCAGGTGCTTTCCCAACGGGAGGGTGGCAAACAGCTCGGGGCCAACTTCATCAACGGCTGCGTCGCCGGATTCCTGCGCCGTGCCGGCCGGGGCGACACACTGGTGATCGTCCTCAGTGGCCATGGTGTGCACGCTGCGGGCCGGGACTACCTCGTTCCCGAGGACATCCACGAGGACACCCATCCCTTCGAGTCCGGATGCGTGCCCATCGACTGGGGTCGAGACCTGGACGAGACACCCGCTGACCACGTTGTCTTCCTCATCGATGCCTGCCGGGAGGGCATCGAGGTGGCCTCGATGAGTGTGGCGGGCGTGACGCAGTGGGGACGGCAGAAGACCGACGCAGCCTTACGGCGGAAGGTGGCGTACGTCTACGGCTGTTCCCCCGCCCAGCTCTCCCTCTACGTACGCGATCACGAGACCGTGGCCGACGGCATTCAGTGCGGCACGACGCCCAGCGAGTCGTTCAGCATCTTCTCCCGCGCGGTGTCGGACGTCATCGACTCCCACCAGGGCGCGCTGACGCTGGACGCCTTCCGGGAAGCGGCTCAGGAACGGGTGTCCTTACTGCATCAGGCATACAGAAAGCGGGGCAACCCGCAACTGCTGCGTACGATCACCGACATCCCACACAACGCCTTCACCTTCCTCCCGGCAGCGGCTGGCCACCACGGGGCCGCCACAGTAGCCACCAAACCTCCCGTTACCGAGGACCCCGCAACGCCACCTCGGAGTACGCCGCCGTCTCAGAGCATGTCGCCGTCTCAGAGCACGTCGCCGTCCCCGCAATTCGGTCCCAGGCCGCAGCCGGCACCGAACCAGGCCGCCGAACAAGACCGCCTCATCCCACCAGCTCCGTCGCACGCCGCCGCCCTCAGCCGTGGCCAGGCCGCAAGACCGGTGGACCTCCCGCCCCGGCTGCGCGAATCTACCCCCGGGCCCCGGCACCTGATATCCCGTCGCCGGGCTCTGCTCGGCCTGGCAGGCACTGCCCTCACCGCAGGAGCCGGTCTCACCGGCTGGAAAGTACTCACCTTCTTCACCACGGACTACGGCCCCAAGCTTCCAAACGAGCCCTCAAAGAGCCCCAGCGCATCCTACGAACCGAACCCCACCGGCCCCGGCTCACAAGTCTGGAAGTTCCGCACCGGCGACACGGTGATGTCTCCGGCGGTGGCCGACGGGGTGGTCTACGCCGGCAGCTGGGACGGGAAGCTGTACGCGGTGGACGCCACAACCGGCAAGAAACTCTGGTCCTTCCCCGCCGACGGTGACGAAAACGCGTTCTCATCTCCGACAGTGGCCGGCGGGGTGGTCTACGCCGGCAGCGAGAACGGGAAGCTGTACGCGGTGGACGCCACAACCGGCAAGAAACTCTGGTCCTTCCCCACTGGCGACTACGTGGGCTCGTCTCCGGCGGTGGCCGACGGGGTGGTCTACGCCGGCAGCGAGAACGGGAAGCTGTACGCGGTGGACGCCACAACCGGCAAGAAACTCTGGTCCTTCTCCACCGGCGGCGACGTGGGCTCGTCTCCGGCGGTGGCCGGTGAGGTGGTCTACTTCGGCAGCTGGGACCAGAACCTGTATGCGGTGGATACCAGAACCGGCAAGAAACTCTGGTCCTTCCCCACCGGCGACTCTGTGGACTCGTCTCCGACGGTGGTCGGCGGGGTGGTCTACTTCGGCAGCCGGGACGACAACCTATATGCGGTGGACGCCACAACCGGCAAGAAACTCTGGTCCTTCCCCACCGGCGGCGGCGTCGATGCGTCCCCAACCGTGACCGGAGGGGTGCTCTACGCCCACAGCAGCGACCAGAACCTGTATGCGGTGGATACCCGAACCCGCAAGAAACGCTGGTCCTTCCGCACCGGCGGCGACGACCACAACGCATACTCGTCTCCGGCAGTGGCGGGCGGCGTGGTCTACGTCGGTAGCGACGACCAGAACCTGTATGCGGTGGACACCAGAACCGGCAAGAAACTCTGGTCCTTCCCCACCGGCGACCAGGTGTACGCGTCCCCAGCCGTGGCCGGAGAGGTGGTCTACATCGGCAGCTGGGACGGGAACCTGTATGCGGTGCAGACATGACAGCAGATATCCATCAGGGCGACTCCAACGTGGGTACGGCGGGCCGTCGACGGCAGCGTGAAGAACCTGCCCGCCGCGATCCGTGACCGCGGAAGCTCGATCCGCAACAACTCAGATCGCACCGCCCGCGTGTACGAGAAACGCAACTACAGCGGCCACTGGGTGTGCGTCACCTCCAGCGGCGGCTCCATCCACGACCTGCGCGGCTACAACCTCAACGCCCAGACCCGCTCGCTGAAAATCAACCGCAACGACTGCGGCTGACCCTCCCTCACTCACCGATCCCAGCACCCGATTCCTTCGCAGCGGTCAGCCCCGCCCGGCGGGCATCACCGGGCGGGGCTGATCGGCATGTGCGGTCGTGAAGGGCGGTCGCCTGCGCGGCGAAAGGCTCTGCAGGGCTTCAGCCGAACGATCTTCCCTGCAGGCGATAGGTGAGGCCCGGGGACACTGTCCCCTCCACAACCACACTCCTCCCAACACAGTCGGCCAGGTATTCCGACGCCGCACCAGCGAGCACGTGACCGCAGCACGCCGGTTCATGGCCCTGGCGCGCACCGTGGGACCTGTGCGCGTCCTGGCCCGGCCCCACGCGCCCTCCAGGGTCAGGGGACGGGGTTGACGGTGACGTCGGTGTCGGGGCACTCCTCGGCAATACGGCGCATGGCCGCCCTGCCGCCGGTGCCGCTGCGGACCAGGATGTGCGGCGCAGCGTCACCACGTCACACAGACCTACCGCCAACGCAACATCGTTGAGCGATGCTTCAACCGGCTCAAGGGCTTCCGCGGCATCGCCACTCGATACGAAAAGACCGCCACCTCCTACGAAGCGGCGGTCACACTCGCGTCACTCCTGCTCTGGGCGAGATCCGTTTGAAGACGGGCCTAGTTCCGGTCGCACTTCGTTATCGATGCCGGTTGTTGGACAACCGGGCCCGAACGTCGACACGCCGGGCCGGAGCCGAGTTTTGGTGTCCAACAAGGGTGTTCAACAACAGAGGGCGTCCAGAGACGCCCTGGGGCCCTTTTCTGTACGGTGCCGTGCATGACGACTACCGCTGAGTGGGCGGACGCTGACAGCCCGCTGGAAGCCTTCCCCGCGAACTCCTCCGGTGCCCAGGTCGGGTACGGGCGCGTGTCCTCGAAGGGACAACGGCTCGATCGGCAGATTGCGGCGCTGGAGGCGGCCGGCTGCGTGCGGATCTTCACCGACAAGAAGTCGGGCAAGAACGCGGAGCGCGAGGAACTGTGGAAGTGCCTCGACTACCTCCGGCCCGGCGACACCCTGGTGGTGCCCTCCCTCGACCGGCTCGGCCGCTCGATCCAAGACCTGATCTCGATCGTCGCCGGGCTACGCCAGCGGGGCATCGGCTTCCAGTCGCTGCACGAGGCGCTGGACACCACCACACCTGGCGGCCGCCTGGTCTTCCACGTGTTCGCGGCACTCGCAGAGTTCATCCGGGAACTGATCGTGCAGGGCACTCACGAGGGCCTGGCGGCGGCCCGTGCGCGCGGCGAGCGCATCGGGCGGCCGCCGGCCATGACGGCAGAGCAGATCCGGCACGCTCGCGCGCTGCTCGCGCAGCCGGACAACACCATCACGTCGATTGCGAAGCTGCTCGGCGTCTCCCGCACGACGCTGTACAAGTACGTGCCCGAACTGAGCGTTGGCCGCGATGCACTCGTTCCGGGAGACCAGGGCCCGGCCCTACCGGGGCCCCGGTGACCATGTGGCACATCCCCTCCGACTCCTCCCGGCTACCGGATCAGGGAGCGCAACACGGGGACGCTGGCGCCCCCGCCCGTCAACCCGGCAAGGATGGCGCCTGCCACTGGGCTGCCGCTGAGGAAGGCAAGACCTCCGCCCACACAGCCGATGAACAGCGCTGCCAGGAGCACCACCGTGGTGTGCACCGTAAGGAACGGGGGCTCGTCCGCTGAGGAGGCAGCGGGGCGATGTCCTAGGCGTGAGGTACGTTCGTTCATGGGTCTCCTGTCTCGATCACGGCGGTGGGATCCGACGCCAGGCGAGAGGGAGATCCAGCGGGTGGCGGCAGCTGTAGGAGGCGGGCCGCGCCCAAGGATCTCCCTTCGTCGTGCGAAGGGTTGGCGCAGCCTCGAATCTAAGGCACGGGACTGACACTGGCGGCTCGCCGGGGTGCAGTGTGCGCTCAACTCAGCGCAGGAGAGGGCGAATTATGGGCACGCCACTGACAATGAGGCAGCTAGGAGCGAAAGCCGCAGCTCAGCGGGCAAGTGCAGCATTTAGCTTGGCGTACAGGGGCGCCGTTCAGTTCTGCCTGCGCGTGACGGACGTCACGATGTCGGCGTGTCGTGTCTATGCGCGCAAGTCTCGCCTACGCCTTGACCAGTAGCAGCTTCCTGGCGGTTGCCGAGACGTAGGTCTTGTACTCGCCGCCCTTGGCCACGATGTTCGTGCCGCACTCGATGCTGTCTTTCTTCGCCCGCCTGTTCTTCATACGGTTCGTGAGGTCGGCGACCTGGCTGTAGATGGAGCGGCGCTCGGCCATCAGCGCAGATCTTGCGGTCGGCGTGCATGACGGTCGTATTGAAGATGCGGCAGAGCTCCTCCTGCGTCGACTCCTTGCCCGTCGGGAACTGGATGTCGTCGACTAGCGGGATGTCCATCTCCCTCTACCGCTTGCGGAAGGTGTCGTCCTTGCCGTCCCGGACGGAGTCGATGAACTCGTCGGTGAACTCCTCGAAGTTCATGTAGCACACGTGCGCTCGCTGATCAGTTCGGTGCCGTCACTGTTACCGGCATACGCGAGGGCCCCAGTGCGCTCTGGGGCCCGAAGACGGGGAGCTTATCCGGAGTCCAGCACTTGCCGGGCCGCAACCGGCGTGCGGGTCCAGGCCGTCCTGTCGATCGTGAGACTCTCCCTGCCCCGGCGCCGGGCCGAACGGCGCGGCCTGCGCCTCTGGCACGTCTGGATCGTCCTCCCTCTGGCCTTCGTCACCGCGATCGGCATCGCCGCCGGCGTGTTCCTCGCCGGGTGGGACCTGCTCGGTGCCCGGGAGCTCAAGCCCGAGCACCGCATCGACTCCAAGACGCTCTTCGACCTGGTGAAGCTCTCCTTCGGTGTGGTCGCCGGGGCTGGCGCCTTGGTCGCCCTGGTGGTGGCCTACCGACGCCAGCGGGTCGACGAGGACGCCGCCCTGCGCGAGGCGACCCGCCTGCACACCGAGCGCTTCACCACGGCCGTCTCTCAGCTCGGCGACGAATCCGCCGCGGTCCGCCTCGGCGGAGTGCACGCCCTGGCCGGACTCGCCGACGACGCCCCCACCCGAGAACTCCGCCAGACCTGCATCGACGTGCTGTGCGCCTACCTCCGCCTGCCGTACACCGCCGAGTCCGAGCTGCCAGCCGACAACGCGGACACCCGGCATGCCTACCTGGCGCTGCGAGAGGTCCGGCACACGGTCGTCCGGGTCATCCGCGACCACCTCCGCCAATCCCACCCGCATCCGCGCTCCTGGCAGGGGCACGACTTCGACTTCACCGGCGTCGTGTTCGACGGCGGGGACTTCGTCGGCGCGGAGTTCACCGGCGGCACGGTCGACTTCCGCCACTCGGAGTTCACCGACGGCACGGTCGACTTCCACGCCGCGGAGTTCACCGGCGGCACAGTCACCTTCCTCGACGCGGAGTTCACCGGCGGCACGGTCGACTTTTCGCGTGCTTCCGGTGTGGCCCCGAATGGCCTGCCGCCGAGCGGGGCTCCTCTGCCAGCCGGGCTGAGCCTGCCTCCCGCCTGGTAGCTGACCCAGAGGATGGCGTCACTGTTACCGGCGTTCCACCGACACGTGATCTGAGGCTCTCCCTGCCCCGGCGCCGGGTGCGCGGCTCGCGCCCCTGCAGGCCCGGTCTCCTGCGCGGTCTGACTCAGGGGACGGGGTTGACGGTGACGTCAGTGTCGGGGCACTCAGCGGCGATCCGACGCATAGCCGCCTGCTCCGCCGGGTCGACGGTCAGTTCCCACGCGAGTTTGATGGCCACCTGGTCGGACAGGTAGCGGCACCGTTGGGAGGGATTGTCGGGCACGATCCAGGTGGTGACGTCCTGGTCGGACTTCTGCCGGTTGGAGCGCTGGCTGACCACCACCAGGTGGCGGTCGTCGCCCAGGTAGTTGGCGTACTCGACGCGGCGCTGTCGGGTCCACTGGGAGGCGCCGGAGTCCCAGGCCTCAGCGAGCGGCACCGCGTGGTCGATGTCGGTCTTGGTGACATCGGTGTTGTCGTACCAGGAGTACCAGAGGCCTCCGGTGAGGGTGCAGCGCCCGGTCACCGTCGGCGGCTCGACCGCCTCGGTAAGCAATACCTCGGCTCGGGTGTTGCAGCCGTCGCGGTCGGCGTCGATCCAGCCGCCGAAGGACTGCTCACGGTCGTAGCCGGCGCGGTCCTCCGCCGCGACAACGAGCGTGTTCACCGCATTGGTCAGCGGCAGGGTGTAGGAAGGCGCCGCGGGGACGGCGGCCTGGGCGGGCGTGGTGTTGAGGGTGGGCAGGACAGCGAGAGCGACAGCCACGAGGGCGCGCACAACGGTCTTGATCACCCATCCTTGATAACCGCCGCCACCCAGGCCGCACGGCTGAGCAGCCGCAGAATCACCCGGCCGTGCACAACAGTCGTACTGGCGAAACGAAACGCCTGGCAGGCACACCCCGGTCCGCGGCCGTCACCGCGGTCAACCTGCTACAGCCAGGGTCGGTGAGGGCTGCGCCGCCGTGACGCGTCGCTCCATCCGCAGCTCTGGTCCTCCGGTGGAGTGAACTGGCGGGGCAACCTGCCGATCCAGCCCCTCGACCCCAGTATCTGTAGCTGTGTGATCAAAAACGTGATGCGTGCCGCGGCGGTCGCCGCCCTGGCCCTCTGTCCGATGGCTGTTCCGGCCTCCGCTTCCAGCACGCCCAGCCTGGCGCCAGCCGCGATCGACTGCCCTTCCGGCTACGTGTGCATCTACCCCGAGATCAACTTCGGCGGTCAGCCGTGGGTACGGCGTGCCGTGGACGGCAGCGTGAAGGACCTGCCGTCCGTGATCCGTGACCGCGGCAGCTCGATCCACAACAACTCCGACCGCACCGCCCGCGTGTACGAGAAGCGCGACTACAGCGGCCGGTGGGTGTGCGTCACCTCCAGCGGCGGCTCCATCCACGACCTGCGCGGCTACAACCTCAACGACCAGACCCGCTCCCTGAAAATCAACCGCAACGACTGCGGTTGAGCGCCCTGCAACTGGCACACCAGTACGGATCTGGCAGGTGTCCCCCGTGCAAGTGGCGCACCGTCTGAGCCACCTTGGCCGACGCGGACAGCCCGCGTCGGCCAAGGTGGCTCAGGGCACCAGGGCTACAGCTCCCCCGGCTCAGTTGTGGTAGCGGATGTAGCCGTCGCGGTCGGGGTCGGATCCGCTCTTGGTGTAGGAGTGCACGTCTGCCCGGCTGCCGGAGGGCTTGTACAGGTAGATGGTGTCCTTGTCGTTGTTCCACAGGAAGTTGCAGTTGTCGCGGTAGACCACGTTGTACCTGTCGGAGTCGGTGCCGTGACCTCCACGGAGCTTGATGTAGTCACCGGGCTGCAGGTAGTGGTTGGCGGTGAAGGTGAAGCGGTTGCCGGTAGCATCCTTGACGACGTAGCCCTTGAGGTTGACGGTCGCCGTGGACGAGTAGTTCTTGATCGTCAGGTATTCCTCGTCGGTGTTACCGGAGGAGCAGCTGTTGGAGTCCCGGCCTGGTGCGTCGTACTGCACCCCGCGGACCTTGAGCGCCGAGCTGTACTCAGCGGCCTGAGCCGACACAGCGGGAACCAGGGCGGCCACAGCCCCCGTGGTGACGGCTACGGCCTGGATGGAACGCTTACGCAAGGGATGCTCCTCCACAGTGGAACGAACGGTGCTGCATGTGGAGGACTGGTAAGCGCCCGCGACAGTTGCACAGCACAGGAGCTGCCACCCATTTCAGTGATAAGAGCTAGCTCGGTACAACGAGCGCCGACGGGGCTGAGCAGACCGCCGAGCGGGGCGCGCCTTGCGTCCGTCTCAGCAGTTGAGCGAGCCTCCTCGCAGGATGGCTTGCCCTGCCGCGAGCGGTTCACTGCCTGGACAGCAGCAGGTAGCCGCCCCCCTGCCTCCTACAAGTGAGGCGAGCCCCGGTACGAGATCGACGTCGACACCCCGGGCCCCCGGCGCGAGCGCACCCCGGCCTACTGCCGTCGACGTTCTCTCGGCAAGCCCCAACAGGCGCCGCTGGAGCAGGTGCTCTTCTCGCCCGCTAGGACCATGTGCGGTTGCCCACCCCCACCCTCAGGGGAAGGCCAGGCGCGGGCAAGGTGGCGGCATGCTCCGGCGAGCATGGCGCCGGTGGACGAGGCCATTGCGGTGCATGACCAACACGATGGCTGCCAGTTCGCCGTAGACCACCGACGCGCCCCAGGCCCGGGCCGCCCCGCGCAGGCGCGTTCGAGGAGGGAGTCGATGAGCTCAGCTCCGCAGTCCAGGGGCGCCGGCGCAGCAAGGTCGCGGTCACGCGGTACGCGTGGCACGGCCGAACGCCGCCTCGGTAACCCTCGTGAGATGCGGACGCACACGAGTCCGCTGCGACCATGTGTTGGCGGCGCGACCCGCGACCCTCGCCTCGACGAGCGGGTCGAATCTAACTCATGCCAATGCGCCGCCCCAACAGCTATGCACGTACGACACCTCCTCGTCAAGCAACCGCTTTAAGACGAAAGGCTCTGACGATCTAGCGCTCTCTCTGGCGGCCTGATTGAGTACCCCTCGTGACACCAGCAACACCAACCGTCACATCGGACAGGGGAGCTGTGGAGCGCTCGCGCAGCGACTGAACACGGGGAATGGCATGCGCACAACATGTACGAAGGTTTCCGCTGTGACGGATCGGCCGACCAGGTCCGGAATATGGCCGACTGACCATACCGATCGACCGAGCTCCGACCTGCGCGCCTGATCAGGCGCGATTCGGGCCTCGCGGACCAGCCGACCCGCCCACTAGAAGCTCGGCGCCTCCCCCACTGTCTATGACCCACAGCGAACCCGGGCGCTCATCTCTTCACACCTAGGCCGAGCCCATGCCAGCAGGTGCGCACCTTCCGCTCGCCCCGCCCTTCGAACGCACGGAAGGATCCTTCCGCCGATCACGCAAAGGAGTAATGTCATGTACGCAACACGTGTCAGGATGGCCGTCGCAAGCCTGCTGGCCGGAACCTTACTGGCCGCGGCAGGCCCGGCGGTCGCCCACGCCCAGGCGCCGCAGAGCAGTGACCCGGCGCGCCAGAAGGTCGCCGTGAGCACCGCTCGGCTCGTGAACCTCAAGTCCGGAAAGGTGCTGCAGGCCGTGAGCACCGCCAATGGTGCCCGGGTCGTCCAGCAGCCCACGACCAGTGGCCAGTCGCTGCAGCTCTGGGAGGTGTACCTCTTCGGGGACTACTACACCTTCGAGAACCAGGCGGCGGGGCGGAACCTCGGCATCGACGGTGCGAGTACCTCCGCCGGCGCAGCGGCCATCATCGCGACTCCGTCCAGCGACATCAACCAGGATTGGTACGCGGACTGGAACGGCTACGGCGGAGAGTACTTCGCGATGGTGAACCGCAAGAGCGGTCTATGCCTGGGCATCTCGGGCGCCAGCACCGCCAACGGCGCGCAGGCCGCTCAGTTCCCCTGCGACGACTCGACCAACCAGGGCTGGGCGATGCATTAGCGCAGGGGTGGGCGTTCCCTCGGCCCGACGGCCACTCTCACCCCGTCGGCGTCCGCAGAGCAGCGAGCCGACGCCGAGATGTGCCCTCGCCACCATCAAGATTAAGGACCTCAAGTCCGGAAAGTACCTGCAGGCCAAGAACTCCGCCAACGGGGCCAAGGTCGTGCAGCAATCCAGCAGCGACAGCTTTCTGCAGCTCTGGGAAGCTGTGCGGACGGAGGGTGGCACCGTCTACAGCTGGGGAGAACTGGCAGCCGAAGCTGAACCTCGGCATCGACCGCCCCAGCACCTCGGCCGGCGCGGCAGCCATCACGACGGACTCCGTCCGGCGACCTCAACCAGGACTGGTACAAGAACTGGGGCGCCTACGACGGGACGTACTACGCGATCGCAAGAACGACCTATGCCTGGGCATCTCGGGCGCCAGCACCGCTAACGGCGTGCAGGCCGCCCAGTTCTGCGACGGATCCGCTAGTCAGGGCTGGGCAACGGTTTCTTAGCGACCGCTCGTTCATGTGGCGAGGTCCCGGACCTTTGACCCGGGACCTCCCGTGCTCCAGGCGAGAATGCGGCGCGTTGGGAGTGTGCATCTCCGATCACGTTCCGCCCCTGGTGGCATAAACTCTCGTTACGGCCGCCGAACGCGCTGCGCTATCTTTCGCCCCAACGCCTGCCCCGGTGATTCGATGTAACGGTAGGTCAGTACGCATAGGGGCAGCAGCACGGCGTAGAAGGCCAGCTCGAGCAAGGGCTTGTTCTCCCGCCAGCGGCCGATCGTGCCATCGGTGACCGCCAGCAGGACCGGATGCACCAAGTAGACCGAGTAGCTGATCGTCCCGAGCCACGTCAGCCAGCGGGGTATCAGGCGCCGGCGGAACGCCAGCCCGACGCCGAACGTGAGCACGGCCAGGAGGAACGACGCGATCCAGGCGCGCCGCGTGAAGTGGGACCCGTCGCCGTAGCTGTAGGCTGCCCCTACCGCGCAGGCCACCACGATGATCGCGGTGCAGGCCGCAAACCTCCAGGTGCTTTGACCGCTCTCGGCTCGGTATACGGCGGTGCCCAGGAACATGACGGCAAGAATCACCAGCCCTTCCCACATGGGGACCGTGCTGTTGAAGGCGACCAGCACGAGCCCCAGTACCCCGCCCAGCACGCCCCCCGACACCCGTAGCGCACCTGATGTGCCGCTCGCGCAGCAGATGGCGACCACCATGGCGGTCGCGGCGACGGCTACCAGCGGGCCGGTTCCGACCGCGTCGGTGAGCGCGGACGCGGGCAGTGCGCTCGCCACGGTCACGCTCACTGCGGCCAGCGCCGCCAGGGTCACCGCGACCGGTGCCGACCGCTGGTGAAGCCGCAGCGAGAAAAGCGCCACCACCAGCAAGTAGAAGGCCATCTCGTACGAGAGCGTCCATAGGACAAGCAGGAGGTTGGGTGTTCCCAGTAACTCCTGGAGCAAGGTGACATGGGCAGCGGCCACCGTGGCGAAGCTCTGTCCGTCGAAGTCACGGATCTGCGCGAACCCAAGCACGTTGGCCGCAAGGACCGCGGCAACGACAGCCACCCACAGCGGATAAATACGGAAGATTCGTCCGATCCAGAAGGTTCGGACACAGCCCCGCCGCTCAAGCGAGGCGGGAATGATGTAACCGCTCACGAGGAAGAACACCATGATGCCGTACCTACTGGTGTTGAATTCCGGCATCAACTCGCCCCGGAAATCCGCCATGAAGGCGTACGACGAGTGGTCGAACACCACCACGAGCGCCGCGATGCCGCGCAACGCGTCCAGCCAGCCCAGCCGCGCTGGGTCCGCCGGCGTCCGGAGTGCGGGTGATCGTGGCGGTGCAGAGGGTAATGGCTGCAGCGCAGGCTCAATGCGATGGGGGACTTCCATACCCGTCTTCACGTTCAGTGGCCCGCCGGTGTTCAACTGCGAGCCGATCATTCTTCGGTCCACCCGAATTTTACCCGTCGGCCGAAATTGCCCTGCTGAAAACCGAGCATCGAAATTCTGCCAGGGGGTCCGCGCGATCTCGCCGAGGACGCACCGCCATGCACCATGGCGCCAACCACGACCATAGGACTGCGGCTGGCCGCGCCGCCGCAAGCCCCGCCCACGCGACCGTCCAGGTGTCAAGGAAACCGCAGCTCAAAGACCTTGACTGTCCTGGATCGTCCGTAGCATCGGTGACCCTTTGCTCTCGCAGAGGACGTCGACGACGACCTCCACGATTGAACCGCTCTGGGTGACGGAGACTCGATTCCGCGCGAGGATCGGGTCATGGCACGTCCGTCCAAGCTTCGTGAGCGTGCGGTGCGTATGGCCGCAGAGATCCGCCCCAACTACCCGACGGCGTGGGCCGCGATGAAGCGGTCGCGAGCTGGGTATTGGTGCCGCTGATATATGGTGCGGACCTGGGTCCGCAATACCGAAGTCAATGCTGGCCAGCGTCCGGGCGTTCCCTCGGGCGAGGCTGCAGAGATCAAGCGCCTGAAGGGAACTGATAAGACGTTCGGTGTAGCTCCCGCTCATGGAAGATGCATCGATGACCAGCCAGAAGGTGGCCGGGCTGGAGGCTGACGAGTCGGCAGCGGCTGTGTCGGACGAAGGCCGTGGACGACCAGCTGATTGACGAGCTAGGGAGCCGGGCCCAGGCCCGCCCTGGAGGGCGAGATCACCGACCACCTCGGCTATGACAAGCACGATCCGGCGGGCGAGGACGGCGGCAACTCCTGCAATAGCAAACGCTCCAAGAGCGTGCTGACCCACGTCGGCCCGGTGGAGACAACCATGCCCCTCCGACGCAGCCAGGCCTCCTGGCGCTTGGTTCGGCTCACACCCCGAGGTGCCAAGAGGCCCTGCTGCCATGCGCCGGCTCTCGCGATATCACCCGCTCAGGAACCCTGTTCGGCGAGGCTGATCCCGTGATCGATAAGCGGGGCGCGTCTTAGTCCGGCGAGCCTGGTCTCGTTCGGCCGGGTGTGGGCGTCCGCCTCTTTGAGAGCCGGTCAGTGGTCACTCGACGAAGTACCAGCCCTGGTTGGCGCTGCCGTCACAGGGGAACTGGGCGGCCTTCGCGCCGTTCGAGGTGCTTGCACCCGAAATACCCAAGCATAGGCCGCTCTTGCGATTCTTCATGTAGAAGGCGGCTCCGGGGTAGTCGCCCTTGGCGAGGTACCAGTCCTGATTGACGTCGCCGGACGGATTGGCCTGGATGGCCACCGCGCCGGCCGAGGTGCTGGCGCCGTCGATGCCGAGGTTCTTGCCCGAACCGCCGTTCTCGAAGCTGTAGTAGTTGCCGTCCGGGACGGGAGTCCAGTACTGCGAGCTGCTGGCGCCCCAGGTCTGCTGGACGATCGTCGCCCCGTTGGCGGTGCTGGATCCTGACGGCTGCAGCACCTTCCCGGACTTGTAGTTCGCAAGCCCTGCGGAGGCGGTGGCCGTCAGGCTCGACAGCGGTATGGGCTTCGGGTCGGCGTCCTGTAACGGCTGGGCGTGAGCAATCGCAGGACTGGCTGCCGCCATCAACGCCCCGGCCAGAACCGCTGCGACGATGTTCTTGGTGTGTCTCTTGCGCACTTTGATTCCATTCACTCTGGGTTGCTTCCCTGTTGCGAGGAGTACTCAATCAGAGGGTCGAAGGGAGCGCTAGATCGCGTGATCAGCTTGACCGAAAGCGCTTACTTGACGGGTGCATGGCCATGTGTGCGGGAGGCCTTGGTCTTGCAGCATGCAGTGTGATGGCCACGTCACTTTGCAGCAGGCCACGGCTTGCGCAAGGCCTCCCGCAGGTACTAGGGCAGCGTCAGAGGCTTGCTCTCGGTGGCGTTCGTAGTTTGATAACTGCCATTACGGCCTTGTTGGTGAACGCGGCGCCACAGGGACTGGGCGAAGGCGACCAGGTGCGGGATGGTCACGGGCCAGAGTCCGGTGAGCAGGCGACGGCTCTCCTCCCGGTGTAGCCGATCATGGTCTGTGGATCGGGTACGGAGTCGGCAGCGGCCAGGCTATGGCGGAGTTCGCAGCAGTCGGCGGCGCGGTGTTGTCATCGGCCGGGGCGAGGCGGGCGGTGCGGGTCGCACTATGGAACAGGAATGCCAACCCGGCGATGGCCAGGGTGATGTGCCGGCTGCCACTTGTGTACCTCATACCGATCCAGTCCGCCGTCTTGAAGCAGTCCTCACACCCCGCTGCAAGCCAGCGATCTTCACAAGGGTGGGCAGGGTGGCGTCGGTACGGGCGTGCACCACAAGCAGGCCAGCTCGCCCGGTTCGCTGATCGACGGGAACAAGACCTGCGACGGCTATTCGAGCACCAGGAGACGAGGCACCGGTGCGCGGTGCCTTCAGTAACGGTCCAGCCCCTCGACCACTTCATAGCGGGCACCGGCCTGGCCCTCGACGAACCAGCGTCACCTTGACGAGCCGGAGGCAGTAATCGGCCGCTGGCCGCAGGACAACCCCGCGCCCGAGCAGGCCCCGTCAAGTAGGCATTTTCGGTCTAAGCCGATAAATAATCTACCGAACTTTCCGACGGTCTGATTGAGTACCGCCAGTGACACCAAGCACATCAAACGCAAGGAGGCGCACCATGCGCACAAGCACCACGAAAGTCGCTGCGGTTCTGGCGGGAGTACTGATGGCGGTAGCCAGCCCGGCAACCACTCACGCGCAGCCATCACCAAAGAGCAGCGACTCGACGCCGCGCTTACTTGCCGCAGACGGGCTCAAGAACGTCAAGTCTGGAAAGTTTCTGCAGCCCACGAGCGCTGCCAACGGCGCCAAGGTGACCCAACAGCCCGAAAGCAACGCATTTATCCAGAGGTGGGAAATATACTTCGATGGCGATTACCTCACCTTCGAAAACAAAGAGTCACTGTTGAACCTCGGAATCAACCGTGCCAGCACTTCGGCCGGCGCGGAGGCCATCACGGCAATTCCCTCGGGCGACCTCAATCAGGACTGGGAAAGGATTTGGGGCTCCAACGGGGACTACTTCTACTTGAAGAACAGAAAGAGCGGCCTGTGCCTGGGTATTTCGGGAGCGAGTACCGCGACCGGCGCACAGGCCGCTCAGTTCAGTTGCGACGGAACGACTAACCAGCGCTGGATACATACCTGACAGGCCCTCAGAGGGCGTTTGAAGTGGGAAGATTGCCGTTTACACCCTAGTACGTTCCTCGCCAGGTGGGTGTCATCTCGTCCGTTATGCGCCTGGCGAGGTTGTCGATCGAGGCGATGTGGATCATGGCCTCGGAGCTGGCGGTGAGGGTCTCGTAGTCGCGGGCGAGGCGGCGGTGCATCATGATCCAACCGATACTCCGCTCCACCACCCAGCGCCTTTTCACGACCTGAAAGCCGCGGGTCTCCGGATTCCGGTTGACGACTTCGACGTCGATTCCGAGGGTGGCGCCGTGCTCGACGACGGCATTCTTGAAGCCGGTGTCGACCCAGCTCTTGGAGATGGTCGGGTACGTCTCCTTCGCCTGGTCGAGGAGGCGGATTCCCAGGGCGTTCTCCGACAGGCCGGCGGCGGTGACGGTCACGGCGAGGATGAGGCCGATCGTGTCGGTGAGGATGCCGCGCTTCCGGCCGACGATGATCTAGCAACGCCTCCAAGTGTTTGATGCAGTACTCGCAGCAACATCAACACAACACAAGCGGAGATGTCATGCGCGCAACACGATTCAGGGCCAAATTGGCTGCAACCGTCGCAGGGGCGTTGATAGCGGTGGCCAGCCCGGCGATCGCTCACGCCCAGCCCTCGCAGGGCAATGACGAGGGGCAGCCCGCAGCGACATCGATCCCGCAGTCCGCTGCGGCAAGCACCTTGGGCATCATGAACTACAAGTCGGGGAAGTTCCTGCAGGCCACCAGCACCGCCAACGGCGCTAGGGTCGTCCAGCAGCCCTCGAACCCGAACAACTCGCATCAGCGCTGGATAGAGGTCCCCGACGGCGACTGGTACAGCTGGGAGAACCTCGCTGCGGGCAGAAACCTTGGCATCGACCAGGCCAGTGTCTATGCCGGCGCGGCGGCCATCATCGCTGACGGGTCCAGCAACGCCAACCAGGACTGGCGCCTGACCTACAACTCCAACTACCCGGACGGCACCTTCCAACTCTACAATCGCAAGAGCGGTAAATGCCTGGGCATTGACGGCGCCAGCACCGCCAATGGCGCGCAGGCCCTCCAGTTCTTCTGCGACGGAACCGCCAACCAGGGCTGGCAGCTGCGGGTGCAGTCGTGATCGATTAGTCATCAAGGGTTCTGGATTGGACCCTAAGCTTGACGTTTAAGAGGGCGTTTGAAGTGGGCAGATTGCCGTTTACGCCCTAACTTGATCTTTAACCTGTGCGGCGGGGTCGTGGGGTCGTTGACTTCTTCGTTCGCTGTTTCGTCGGCTGCGTCTTGCCAGGTGTGTGCACGTCGTGGCGTGGTGTGGGTCGGGTGTTCTTTCGACCTGGGGGCCGTCCGGGACCGGGGCTGGAGGGTTTCGGTGCTCTGGCCGGGCAGGTCGTCTTGGGGCGGATGTGCCGGAAGTCGCGGCGGACGCGGGCGGGAGTGAGCCTTTCCCGTGGGACGGGCCTTTCCCAGGGGCGACGCAGGTCGGCTGCGAGCGGGCGGGCGAGCCGCAGTTGGGTGTAGGCGGCGAGGATGAGCCAGGTCCACCGGTCCGCCGCTTGCGGGGTGCGGACCTTCGGGGAGGTCCAGCCGAGGGTCTGCTTGAAGAGGCGGAAGGTGTGCTCGATGTCGAAGCGTCGCAGGTATGCCTGCCACAGGCGGTCGGCGTCTGTCGAGCTGGCGTCGGTGCCTGACCACCACAGCCAGACCGGCTTGGGGGTTGCTCCGCTGGGCAGGTGGTCGATGTCCAGACGGATCACTGTTCCCTCGACGATGGGGAGGGTACCGTCGGCCGAGGCCCAGGAGGAGCGGTGGGTCAGCTTGGGGTGGAGTCGGTTCCAGGAGCGTGCGGTGGCGGTGCCGTAGAGGCGGGTGTCGGTGACGGTTTCGGTGTCCGGGGTGCCCCAGGTGTCGGGCTGTCCGAAGACGAACTCGCCGCCGTGCCGGGGCGGCCGACCCTGGGTGAGTGGCAGCCGGGGCGGGACAGCCCTGCGCAGGACCCGGTCTGATCGCATCCGGGCCAATACCTGCACCGGCAGGTCCCTCAGGAGGAAGCCGAGGCGGGGTGCGTCGTATCCGGCATCCGCAACGATGAGGATGTCCGGGTCGCCCGTCTGCCACTGCCCCGCGGCGATCAATCGCTGAAGCAGAGCAGCTGCCGGGCGGTGACCGTGGCGGTGTCGTCGCCGGGCGCCAGACGCAGCGCGTCCAGGGGTGCCGTCCACGAGCTGCGGCCGGGCTCGAGCGCGCAGATGATCGAGTAGGGCCAGCCGGGGATGGGAATGTGCTGGTTCTTGCCCCGGCCGTAGGTGTGGCACAGGATCCGTTCCGGTGAGGTGTGGGCGTCGGGCCGTAGCCAGCAGGTGACGTCGATGGCCAGGACCAGTCGGCCGTCGCCAGTCCGCGGCAGTGGCACTTCGGCCAGTGCCCGCCGCAGCCGGCCGGCGTCAATGCGTCCACGAGCCACCGCGGCATAGAGCCCGCCATGGCCTCGGCGGTATTCACCCACCAGTGATAACTCAGCCAGCGACCTCACCGGCCCGTCGCCGCACAGGACAGCATCAGCGAGCTCGAACAACGCATCCGAACGAGCGGTCAGGCAGGAGTAGAACTCACCCCGGAAGCATGACAGTTGTGCCAACGGCCCTCGCCGGGCTTCGTGATGCAACAGACTCATCCTCACGGCCTTCGTGCTAGACATGTGTGTTCCTTGGTCGGAGCACATGTTCAGACGAAGGCCGCTTCCATGTACGGCAGTTACCGGACCGAGTGATCAAGTTCGACGCACCATTCGACGTCGCACGTTAAAGATCAAGCTAAAGGCTGTCCCGTAACCGCTGGTCACGAGTGGGACGATCCTGGTGTGGCTGGTGTGATCACGGCGTCCAATCCGTCTTGGATAGCTCCGTTCACGGGACTATCCCCTCGGTCCTTCGGAGCGTTGGTCAGGAGGCTGCGTCGAGAGGAAGGGGGTGTGCCCCGTCCGGGGCGGCCCTGGTCACTGAGGAAGCCGTCACCGCCCCTGAACAAGGCGCCAACTGTTCACTGACCGGCGGCTCGTGGTATTCGCTCTACGACAACACCGGCTTCGCCCAGGCTCGCGCCCTCGATATTGACCACCTGGTGCCACTCGCTGAATCCTGGGACTCCGGCGCCTCCGCCTGGACCGCTGCCCAGCGCCAAGCGTTCGCCAACGACCTCGACGACCCCCGCGCCCTCATCGCGGTCTCGGCAGCCAGCAACCGGTCCAAGGCTGACCAGGACCCAGCCACCTGGCAACCGCCAGCTGAGGACTACCGCTGCACCTACGCCACCGACTGGGTCGCGATCAAAACCCGCTGGGGCCTCGCGATCGACGCCGCCGAACGGACGGCGCTCACAGAAATCCTCCATGACAGCGGCTGCCCGAACAGCGTCATCACGGTCAGCCGTGGCCGCTGACGTCCGAAGCGGCGTGGCTCGTCACCACGGGGGGAGTGACGGACCACGCCTGGGTCCACGGTGACACATGATCTGGTGCATACCCGGACTTCAGGGCCCGGTAGGACCGGTAAGCAACGGCAGCGCTGGTGTATGGGGCTTGTCCTGGCCGGGCGGGGTGCCGTCGGGGTGGTCGTGGATCCAGGACAGTCCGCCCATGTCGAGGCGTCGGCGGGTACGGGTGACGGCCACGTAGGCCAGACGTGCTTCAGCGTCATCGACGGGGTCGGGTGGCGTCGGGGGGTCTTGGTCGTCAGCGGTGTCGTCCTTGGAGCGGGCGAAGTCGTCTGCGATGAGCACGCGCGGCCATTCGCGTCCCTTTGCCTTGTGGGCGGTGGAGACGGTGACCTGGGCGTGGGGCTCGGGGGCGAGGTGGGCGACGGCCGTGAGGATGGCGTTGGTGCCGTGGGTGTCGACGAGGTTGACCAGGGGCTGCAGGTCGCGGCCTGCCGGGTCGTGGGCGGCGTAGTCCTGCAGGTCACCCCAGCAGGGGAAGAGGATCAGTTCGGGGTGGTGGGTGCGGCGGCCTTCTTTCAGGTCGCGGGCTGCGAGAGCCAGGGCCTGGAGGCTGTCTCCTCCCCCGGCCAGGGCGACGTGGTATCCGGCGGCCATGAGGGTCATGACCTGGGCCATGGCGCCGACGTTGGTGCGGCACAGCACGGCGTCCGGCTGGGTGACGGGGCCGAGTTCGGTGGGCATGGTGGGGGTGCCGGTGAGGCGGATGGGGGCGTCGGCGAGGTGCAGCCAGCGGTTGGCTTCTGCGGCGAGGTCGGGGCCGAAGCGGAAGGACTGGGACAGGGTGAGCTGGGTGCCGTCGAAGCCGGTCATGACGTCTTTGGCGCCGCGCCAGTGGTAGATGGCTTGGGCGGAGTCGCCGACCATGACCAGTTGGGCGTGGTCGCGCTGGGCGAGGAAGACCTGTTCGACGACGGGGTTGGTGTCCTGGGCCTCGTCCAGGAGCAGGAAGTCGGTGTCGATGCGGGGCTGGGTGAGCGCCCAGATTTTCAGGTAGTGGTCGTGGTCGAAGCGGACGGCGCCGTCGTCGGGGTGCTGGAGGTCGGCCCATGCTTTGCGGGCGAACGGCACGAGATGGGCGGCGAGTTCGGCGTGGAGGTCGGTGTCTTCGAGACCGCGTAGGTGGGGTACGTGGTGGCTGGTGATGGCCTCGTCGGCGGTGTGGCAGAAGCGGGTGACGGTGCGCAGGGTGGCGTTGGAGAGGGCCTTTTGTGTCACCTCGCGGTCGCCGATGCGGACGGCCTTGGTGATGCCCAGGGCGTGTCCGGTCTGCCAGGCGGGGCGGCGGGGAGCGTTGAGGCGGCGGGTGTAGCGGTGGCCGACGGCTGCGTAGGCGAGTGCGTGGGCGGTCTTGCACAGCACATTGTGGGGGAAGCGGGTGCGTGCGTCCTGGGCGATGGCCCGGTTGTAGGCGAGGTAGCGGCCGCGGCGGGTGGTGGTGCGGGCGAGCAGGGTGAGGGTGGTGGTCTTGCCGGTGCCTGCGCCGGCTTGCAGTGCGAGGTGGTTGCCGGCGTGGAAGGCGTCGGCGGCTGCTGTCTGTTCGTCTGTGGGGTTCATGGTCTGGGGCTTTCGGGGAGTCGGGTGAGGGCGTGCCCGACGGCGGAGAGCAGGTGGGCGGGGGTGGTGTGGACGAGGATTTGGCGTACGGCGCGGTCGAGACGGTCGGCCTCCCGGTCGGCGTGCTCAGCCAGGGCTCGGCGGAGGGCGTCCGCTACGTAGCGTTCGGCGGTCTGGCCTGCGCGGCGGGCGTCCCGTTTCAGGGCGGCGTAGACGGTAGGCGGGAAGGCGAGGTTGAGCAGGATGTGTCCGTGCCTGTCCGGGTAGTGGGTGGTGATCACGTCGATAGGGAGCCGGGCGGTGAGCCGCTGACGCAGGCGGTGGGCGGCCCGTTCGGGGGTTTTGCCGCCTGCGACGGCCATGAGGCGGGTGGCGTCGTGGTTGGCGGCGAGTGGCCAGGCATGGGCGCCGTGGCGGAGTTCGGCCGCCGTCAGGGGCCGGGTCAGCACGATCTCCAGGGCGTGGTGCGGCATCGAATCACCGGTCTCTGAGCTGGCGGGCCGAGGTGTGAGGCAGACGGGTGCGGATGTGTGCCGCGTGCAGGAAGGGGTCGAAGGCCTTCCATCCCGCCAGGACGAGGTCAGCGGCGCCGGGGGCAGCGGCGTGTGTGGGGCAGCGCTGGGCGCGCCAGCGCAGTTGCTCGCTGTAGGGGAGCTCGCTCAGGTCATAGACCGCCATCAGGACGTCGGGCAGGACCAGTTGGCCGCGGCCGGGTCCGGTGGGCAGTAGTTTCCAGGTGCCGGCCGGTGCTGTGGGGGCGAGGACGGGGTGGGTGCAGCGGTGGCGGTGGTGGGTCTGGGCCACGCAGCGGATGTGTTCGATCGCGTGCTCGCCGAGATAGCGGCACAGCAGGATCTGCACCACGGGACGAGCGGGGGCGTCGACGTCGAGGGCCTGTCCGCTGGTGAAGGGAAGGGCGGGAGTGAAGGCGCCGGTGTCAGCCAGACGGCGGGTACGGACGGCGAGTTGGCGGCGGATCGTCTCAAGGTAGGAGCCGGTTCGGCATGTGGGGGTGCGGCGGGGGCAGATCACGGCGTGCGGAATGCGGCACCAGGTGCTGCCGTCGCCGTGGGGGTAGGCGATGCCGCCGCTCAGGTGCCAGCGGCAGGGTTCGGGGACGTGAGCGGCGGTCAGTTCGTCAGGGTGCAGGGCAATGGGCCGCTGGTCGGCGCGCTGATAGAGGTCGATGCGGTTGCCGCACTGGCGGCATCGGCCGCTTTGGCCGGCGCGCAGCAGGCGGCTGGGGCTGGTGCCGGCCACCTGCAGGGGGCGAGGACGCCGGGTGATGCGCGGGCTGCCGTCCCAGTGACGGCCGGCGGGGGCGGGAGTGAAGCACATGGCCCGGACCGTGCCAGGCGACACGCGGATGTGGGCGGCGCGACGGCATGGGTGTCCCCTGACCGGCCCAGCGGAGCCGAACAGGCGACCCAGCGGGCAGTCTTCTGTTCGATGCCTGCTCGTCGGTACGGGTGATTTGCGGCATGCCTTGAGGGGCGAGTGCCGGGAGGTCAGGAGCCTTGCGTGCCGGGCGGAGTGTGGTCGTCGCAGAGGGTGGCGAGGAGGTCCTCGATGGGCACGTCGAAGGTGTGGGCGAGAGTGTGCCAGGTGGTGACACTGCCGGTGGTGCGGCCGTGTTCGAGGTCGATGAGGGTGCGCCGGGCCAGGCCGCTGCGTTCAGCAAGTTCGTCGAAGGTCCAGCCGCGCTCGCCCCGCAGGCGCGCGAGGTAGACGCGCAGTGCGGTGAGGTCAGGATCGGGCGGCAAGATCGTCACCCCACCATCCGACGGTGCAGAACCCTGCCCTGTCAGTGCAGACTTCTGCACTATCTGGCAGCGAAGGGGGCGTCAGCCGTAGTGCAGAAATCTGCACTACGGTGTCTCTGTTTCGGGCCCCTGATGCCGGGGGACACCGGTCACCGCACCATGTAAAGACGGGAGGGTAAGCAGCCGATGAGGCTTGTCGGCGCGCGTGCCGCAGTACGGCGCATCTGGACGGTGGAACTGCGTCCGCGGGCAGGCGGACCAACCCTCATCTGCGGCCACTGCACCGCCCACACCCCGCCCCTCGAGGCCGCCTCCGCGCGGTCCGCTGCCCTGGCTCACCTGGCCTGCCACGCCCGCGCCGAGGTGTTGCCGGACTATCTGCGCACCTGCCAGTGCCGGGAGAGAGGCTGCTCCTGGCATCCACGTCGCCGCGGCTGCGCCGGGCCGGTCCTGCTCGCCCTCACCCGCGACCGCAGTGGCCGTACGTGGCGGCTGGCCGATGCCTGCGCGGCCTGCGCGGCCGCAACCAGCCATACCGCCGTGGTCCCCGACACCCTGCTCACCGCCCGCTGGCCGCCTGCCCCGCGCCCCGCTCTCGCTGTCCGCATCGGCACCGATGACCGGGTGCGCGTGCGGGAGACACTCACCTACCTCTCCACCGCCCTGCCCCGGTGCACCTCCCCCGCCGCCCGGCTGCTGGCCCTCCAGTGCGCCCTGCGCGCCGACACTCGCGGCCACGTCCGGCTGCCCGGAGGGCTGCTGCGCGGCATGCGTCTGCACGGACGCCGGGAACTATGGGATGAGCTGTCCAACGCCGGCTGGCTGCAACTGCCTGACCTCAGGCCGACACACCTGGAGGTACGGCTGCTCGATGCCACTGCCCTGGATCAGGTGCCCGGCCGCGGCGCGCGCTGCCGCGCCGCCCACTGGGCGCTGCGCCCCACGCCACTGATCCTGCCGGGCCGTATCCCCCCGGCCCTGCGGCTGGCCGCCCTGGTCGTGGCCGCACACACCTGCCAGTGCACCGAGTTGGATATCCTCGCCCGCTTGTGCGGGCACTCCCCCCACCAGATGGAAGAACTCCTCGACCAGTTGGTGGCCGCACGCACCCTGACCAGCTGGCACCAGAACCAGACAGGCGAGGTGATGTGGCACCTTCCCCCACAGCCTGCAGAGGCCTGTCGCACGACCGGCCCCGGCAGTCGGTACATGACAGAGCCGACGGCACGACACCAGTCGTCACCATGACGGTGCGGAGGCGTTGAAGGCAGCACGGGAGGCGAACAACCAGGTCCCCTCATCCGTACTATCTCTGCGCTGGGACACCATCCATCGGTTGCACATCTGCTCAGCGGGCAGAAGTCACCACCAGCACTGTCACACGCCTCAGGCTTCAGGACTTCAACTGCCGCAGAAAGGCCAGTCACCATGCCGGACACGACACCCTCTACCAGCGAGTTGACTTCGCACTACATCGCCCAGGTAACCGGCGATCTCGAGAACAACACCAAAGAACGGGAACGCATCAGCGCAGAAATCGAGGCACTACAGGAGCAATTGCAGGCTCTCCAGCAAGACCACACCACCCTCGTGAACATGCAGCAGGCCCTCGGCGCCACGACATCACCCGTCCCGAGCAAGCCCGCGGGCGTGCCCGCACCCCGGGCGAAGAAGACCACCCCGCCGGCCCCGGCCCCGGCGAAGAAGACCACCTCCGCCAAGGGCGGCAAGACAGCCAAGAAGCCCACAGCGAAGAAGCAGACGCCGAAGAAGTCGACGGCGAAGTCGGAGACCTCGAAGACAGCAAGCCAGCCCACCCTGGTGGAACTTATCCGAGCCCACCTCACCGAGCAGAAGGAACCGCGCTCGGCAGCAGAAGTCGCCACCGCCCTCGGCCAGGCCCACCCCGACCGCCGCATCCAGACCACCGTCGTACGCACCACGCTCGAAGGACTCGTCGCCAAGAGCCACGCCCAGCGATCCAAGCAGGGCTCCTCCGTCTTCTACACCGCAAGCCCCGCCGACGCGCCCACCACGACCGCCTCAAACGACGCCCCGGCACAGGCAAGCTGACCTCGGGCCCATCCACGGCGAGGCCCGGCCGCCGCCGAGCACGCAACCAACAAGCAGCAGTGCTGCGGTGCACGGCGGCTCCGGGTCCGGCCTCCAGCCGTCGACCGACCTCTCGCAGCACAGGCAGAGCGGATCCAGACGCTCCCGCCCCGGGCGCTCCCACAGATCCACATCGAAGTCGCTCCCTTCGGCCGCATCGAAAGGGGATCGCCCACACCTCGGCTGACGGTGGAGGGCCGCACGCCCAGTCGCGCTCACCGACCTGATCGACAACGTCAGTCGCTACCTTCGAACGATAGTGGCGCGCGGGCGTAGAGCAGGGTGCTGACGCTTGGTTCACCTGGAACGGGAGCGAGCCGGTTGCCTCGCAGAGACTGGTGAGCTGGTGAGCGAAGGCGAGGACGGCTGCTTCGTCGAGTCCTTCGATGGTGATGCGGACCAGGCCGGGGTCGTGCAGATGGGCCGCATGCGAAGAGGTGGTGATGTCCTTTCAGGCGGGCGGCGCTGGGGGCGGCGTTGCAGGTGGGGGCGATGTTCACCCGCGGGCTGTACAGGCTGGTTGGGGTTGACCCGACAGGGCCTGCGTCTTGCGTGGGTTCTTGACGTGGGTTGAAGGGTTCCAACGCGGCACGAGCGGTGATGCGTTGCCTTCCCAGGGCGCAGTGCAAGTTTGCGCAAACGTTCGCGGGCGGTTGTGTCGGGCGGTTCCGGCCTGAGGGGCGTATTCGCCTTCCGGGTAGTGCGCTCAGTGGTACTGCGCGGCGGATTCGGCTGGAACGGCCACGGGGGTTGGTGCATTTATGCAGACGGATAGGCCGCTCGATCATTTGCGGTCACGGGTGGTCACAAAGCGGCCGGAGTGAAACCAGTCGTGTGTTCGCGGCGCCACCGTTCGGCAATTAGTCATCGCTGAGGCATTCGAACTTTGCGCGATGAACCGTTTATATAGCGCCGCGTGTGACGGAGGCATTACGGTCCGTTGACGCAGGGAACCCCGGACAGGCTGGCTACCGACTCCGGGGTCCCCCATGGACCAGACCAAGAAAGGCAGGTAAGTGCCCCGTGCTTGACCGGCTTTCCATTGCCGCCCTGTTCCAGACGGCAACTCGCGACGACGCTAGCATTCCGCGTCCTCCCCGGAAGGAAACACGTATTGCGAGTGCCTGGACTGTCACGGTGCAGGCAAGCGTGTTCCTGGCCGTCGTCGTGGTGGCTGTGATCTTGATCCGTGGCTGGTGGACGGCTCCCGCCACCGCGGCGGTCGTGGCGGGCCTGGTCATGGCGGTGCGTCAGTCGCACTGCCATTACCAGCGTCTTCGGCTGAGCTGACCGGTGGAGCGGGCGGCGGCGGACTATCCGGTGCGCCGCCGCCCGTCATCCCACCGGTTGATCTTGCACCGTGCCGAAACAACGAGTTCCTCTTCCGGATGCGCAAGAACCCGCGCATCGCGGAAAGAAACCTCAGCACTTGGGAGGAACGATGGCGGGCACCAGTCCCCGCTACGACATCTGCCGCCACTGCCGGGAACGTTTTGCCCAGGCCAACGGCCCAGGACGGAAGAAGGAGTACTGCAGCATCGCCTGCCGACAGAAGGCCCAGCGTGAGCGGGACGGCCGGCTGGGACAGCAGCAGGCACGCAGTGCGCATCCGCTGGGCCGGCGGATTGCGGAGGACCTGCAGGCTCTTGCGGCGGCGCTGCTGGAGGCCGAGTACGACGGGCGGCCGCTGGCCGAGCTCCTGCGCTACGCCGATGAGGTGACCCGGGAGGTGGAGTGCTATACGGCCGCGGCGGTCCACGACGCCCGCAACCAGGGTGCGGACTGGAAGCAGGTGGCTGCGGCCGCTCAGGTCAGCGCGACGACGGCGCGCACCCGGTGGGCGGAGAGCCGCGTGCAGACCCGGCTGAAGCGGCGGGCCGCAGAGCGCGCTGCGGTGCGGCAGCCTCATGCGCCGCCGGCTGGGGAAGGGACGCCACTGTCCAAGGCGGCCGAGCGGGCGTCGGCCAAGCTCGCCTCGGCACTGTCGTATCTGCACCGCTCCAGCAGCCTGACGATCAAGGAGGTGGCCGAGCAGACCACGCTCTCGCCGTCGTACGTGTCGCGGATCCTCTCGGGCGAGCGCACGCCGACCTGGCCGGTGGTGCGCACTCTGGTGGAGTTGTTCGGCGGGGACCCGGCTGAGCTGAGTGTGCTGTTCGAAAGCGCCCACGGGCTGGTGCCCACGCCCCGGCATGCGATCCCGGACGCGGTGGCCCGGCTGCAGGCGGCCTTGCAGGGGCTCCATCTGGCTGCCGGCCGCCCGCAGCTCGGCGTCATCCGCAAGGCGTCCCGGGGCACGCTGAACACCCAGACGATCAGCGACATCCTGAGTGGCCAGATGGTCCCCGGCTGGGAGCAAACGGCAGCCCTGGTGACGGCGCTGGGTGGCTGGCCCTCCGACATCCGGCCGTTGTGGGAGGCCATCCACTACGCCTTCTTGTACTGCCTGGACCCCATCCCGCAGGGCCCTCGACAGCTTCCCCCCGCCCGCCCCGAGTCCACCTGAGGCTGAAGAGAGGTGCCATGTTCTTGTCTTTGCGCCGCCGCCGCAGCGAGCCCGTCCTGGCTGCCTGTGCTCCGCTCGCACAGGACGAGACCGAGCAGCAGGTTCTCGTGCTGACGCTGCCGGTGGAATACACGGCCTTCTGCCTGCTGCACCGCGAGCGCTATCTGCGGTACGCCCGGGAGCGGGTGCAGGATGCGTGGGTGAGCCAGAAGGTTGTCGAAGCGGCTCTGGGCAACCTGGCCACGATCTGGCCGACGGTCATCAGCAGTTCGCGCCCGGCGGCGATTGCCTGGCGGCTGCTGGATGCTCTGATCGCTTCGGCGCTGCGCGGGCAGGGCGCCAGCAAGATCCAGCAGTTGGACGCGGTGCACCGGGTGCTGCCCAAGGCCCAGGCGGATGCGGTGATCTTGCGCTGCCGGCTGCGGCTGAGCGAAGCGCAGGCGGCCGAGCTGATGGGGGTAGAGAAGCCGGTGGTCGCTTCCCATCTGCGGATGGCCCAGCGGGCGTTGCCCGGCCTGTTAACGGACGTCCCCGCCGTGCCGGGGGCGCCTCGGGATAGCGGCCGCGTGCGCCGGTGAAGTGAACGCGCCGGGCGCTTGTAGCGCACTTCGGGCTGCCCTGGGTGGTTCTACTCAGAACTGCCCCACCGGAGAACGGTTTTCCTACCATGGAGGGCCCGCAGCATGCCGTGTGCTGTGGCTCGACGGGGTGGGGTGCCGTAGTGGAGCGCGGGCGGATGCCGCTGGGCGACATCGCCGATGTCGCATCGCCCAGTGTTGCCCGGATCAACAACTTCCTGCTGGGCGGCAAGGATCATTACCCGGCCGACCGGGAGGTGTGCGAGCAGCTGCTGCTCATCGCTCCTGGCGCCCGGCGGGCGGCCGAGGCCGGCCACCGGTTCCTTTTGCGGGTGACCAGCCGCCTGGCGCGTGAGTACGGTGTGCGGCAGTTCCTGGTCTTCGGCGCCGGGCTGCCTGCCCGGGTGGGCGTGCACCAGATCGCCCAGCACGTCGATCCGCGGGCACGTGTGGTGTATGCCGACGACGACTCCCTCGCGCTCGCGCACGCCCGTGCGGTGTGGGAGGACCGGCGCCGGACCATGGTGGTGCGGGCCGAGCCTGTCCAGGCCGCACACGTGGTGTTCGATCCGTCCGTGGGCAGGCTCATCGACATCAGCCAGCCCGTGGCCGCACTGTTCGTCTCGGCGCTGCACACGGTGTACGAGCCAGCCGGACTGCTGGGGCACACCGCGTCGCTGCTGGCGCCGGGAAGCTTCGTCGCGGCCAGCCACCTGACCAGTGAGGACGCGGTGGTGCGGCAGCGGGCCACCCGTCTGATGCGTCAGGCGACGGCCGGACGGTGGGGTCGTGTGCGCTCCCGTGAGGAGGTCGACGAGCTCTTCGGCAGGCTGCGGCTGCTGGCGCCGGGGCTGGTCGATGTCTCGCAGTGGCGGCCGGGCGGTGACCGGGGCGTTGAGACGGGCCCGGAATGGGCCGAGTACGGCGGCGTGGCCTGCGCGCCCTGATCCGCGCAGCGGGGTCGCAGGACGGGGGGGCTCAGCTGAAGCGGTGCTCGAGCAGGTCCAGGCTTTCCTGGGGGGAGAGCGCGGCCTGGGCTAGGCCGTCCAGGACGGAGCGGTAGTGGTCGGTCTCTTCGGGCTTGTTCAGGTATTCGGCGTCGCGCAGTTGCTCGAGGTAGACGATGTCGGGCAGGGCGGGCAGGTTGAAACGCAGGTGGGTTATGGGAAAGCCGGCCGCGACGCAGGCCGGGCGGCTGAACGGTGCGATCTGCAGGGTGATGTGGTCGAGTTGGGCCATCTTCACGAGGTGGTGCACCTGTTCGCGCATGATGTGCTCGCCTCCGATGGCGTGGTGGAGAACGGCCTCGTCGAGGACCGCCCACAGGTGGGGGGCGTCCGAGCGGGCGAGGAGGGTTTGGCGGGCCATCCTCAGCTCCACGCGGATGTCGATCTCTTCCTGCTGGGCCAAGGGGTAGCCCAAGCGCATCACCGCCTCGGTGTAGGCGGGGGTCTGCAGGAGGCCGGGGATCAGCTGGATCTCGTAGGTGCGGATCATGGAGGCGGCTTCCTGCAGGCCGATCAGTTTGCCGCACCAGTCCGGCAGGACTCCGTCGAAGCGGTGCCACCAGCCGGGCTGGCGGGAGGCGCGCACCATCTCGGCGAAGTGGGCGAGGACTTGACTGTCGCTCACGCCGTAGAGGGCGAGCAGGTCCGTCACATCGTCGAGCTTGCAGGTGACCTGGGCCCGTTCCATCCGGGAGATCTTCGCCTCGGAGGCGCGAATGGACCGGCCCGCCGCCTCCGCGTCGATGCCGGATGCCTTGCGCAGCGTGCGCAGGAGGTGGCCCAGCACCAGGCGCAGCGCTATCGGGCTACGCGCGGAGGCGGCGAGGTAGTACTCCAGGGTCGGGGCATCGACCGGGCGGGCGGACGTGGGCATCGAGTCTCCTGTGAAGGACGGACGACGAGCGTCAGTTTCCCAGGATGCCGCCCGGCAAGGACCCAATTGGGCCTTTCTTCTTGCGCGTTAGCCGACGATCGGGTCGAACTCGCCGTCCTTCACCCCCGCGATGAAGGCCGCGATCTCCGCCCGCCTGTACACCAGCGCGGGGCCCTGCGGGTCCCGCGAGTCGCGCACGGCCACCGCTCCCCCGGCCAGTAACGCCAGCTCGACGCAGTTCCCGTCGGCCGTGCTGTGCCGGCTCTTCACCCAAACCGCCCCGCGCAGTGAATCCGCCGGGACACCGCTGCTGATCTGCTCCATCTCTCGCCTTCTTTCAGTGCTGTCCGAAGTTCTCCTGCCTCTGGTCCTTTCCAGCCTTCACTCTGGGGACATGCGTTCCCTTTCCGTCCCGTTCGGATGCAAGTCACCGATGCAATTGCATCCGGGGCGGGGCGGCGAGGATACTTACCGGTCAGGGCGAGGTGTTCACAGCCCGTCAGCTGGACGTCTTCCGGGGGGATGAACAGTGGCAATAACAAGGACAGCGGCACTCAGCCGGGCCACCGGAGTCTCTCCGACTCTGTTTCCCGCCCATCCGGGTCCGTTCGAACACGCGACGATGGCACCGCCCACCACACCGGACTGGGGCCTCGCCCTCGGTATCAGCGCGGCGGGCTTCGCCGCCCGTGCTTTCACCTGCGAACGCGAAAGTCTGGAAACTGTCCGCCGCTTCGCCCGCGACGTGGTCCACGACTGGGAGCTTGACGCCCTTGCCGACGACATGACCACCGTGGTCGGCGAACTCACCGCCAACGCCGTACGGCACGCCCTTGATGGACAGCGCGAACACTCCGGCAAGGCATGGCTTGGCATGGCCCGCACCGGAGGCGCCCTCATCTGCACGGTCGCTGACCCCAGCCCTGCTCCCCCCTCCCCACGCCAGCCTCACCCCCTCGCCGAAACAGGATGGGGACTCCTCATCGTCAACGCCCTGACCAGCCAGTGGGGTTACTCCGAACCCGACCCCACCGGAAAAACTGTCTGGGCACGCATCGCCACCCCCAGTCGTTAATCCCCATCAACGATGCAAGCCGGGCTCCGGCCCAGCCGTCCAGCCCTTGCGCGATCTCACTCATCGCCGCCTCGCGGCCGCTCGGTGGCGCACCGAGGTGGATCGGTCTGACTAACTGCCGACGCTCCCAGCGTGTAACCCGCCTGTTCTGTCGGCCAGATCGGACGCAGGAAGTGCGCAGACATGGCCTCCCTGATCGCTGGTGGAGATGCAGACTTGCGTCATGCGGAGCGAGGCCATGCCACCAGTGCAGCGAACAGCCCTCGCGTAATTCGAGAACGATGGTCGCGCTTCACTCGGACCAGCGAGGCCACGAACACCGGCGCGCTCTGTGCGTGCGCCGGATCCCGTCGACTTGGACGGCTGGGCCAGCGAACGGCCGGGCATCACCGTTCTGTGCCCGTTGCTTCGGTGTCACCGGCGTTGTGGGGTGCGCCAACGTGTTGGTGGCAGGCATTCGCAGGCGCGGGTAGGACCGGCCAGCAAGTCGATGACGTCGATTCCGTAGTGCTCGGCCAGGTGGTCGCAGTCGTCCAGAGGCCATGCTGCGTGGCCGGACTGACGGCGGCTGACCTGTGCTTAGCTTATTCCCAGCGCCGCCGCGAGGTCGGCCTGCGACTCTCCCGTCAACTGCATGAGTGCGGTGGCATTCACGCTCTGATTCGGCTCCACTTTCCGGCTTGAGTTGGCCCCACCCCTGGGGGCGTACGGGAGCGTTCACCGCTGCCCACGAAGCGTTCTGGGCTGCGGCGAACAAGGCCGAAGGCGACACCGAGGGCACCAAGCAACTGGTCCACGTGCTCTTGCTGCACCGGCATCTCGAACACCGCGATGTGATCGCCGGAATCCGATCCGCCCTCGCGGTCGGCGCCCACGCCGCCGACATCATCGCCCTCGAAGCCCGCAAGGCCGCTCAGAACGATGGCCGTTCCCCCCACCGTGACGGTCACCGGGCCGGCACCTGTCCTGCAAGGGCCGGCACCCAGTGAGGTGGTCAGCCTCAACGCCCGCCGGGCCGTCCGCCTCCCCACCGACCAGCGTCCCCTGCCTTCTCTCGACCGCTGGGACCAGCTGCTGAACCGTTCCAGGAAGGACGCGCCATGACCGGCCTGCACCACAACCTGACCGAGACTGCCTCCGACGCGGCGATCGACACCGCCTGCAGGGTCCTGCGGCTACCCACGATGCGGGCGCAGTTCCCCGACCTCGTCGCCCGCGCCGAACGCGAACAGCTCTCCTACCGAGGGTTCCTGGCCGAGCTGCTGATGTCCGAGTGCGAAGACCGCGACCGGCGACGCTCGGAGCGACGGATCCGGGCGGCCGGCTTCCCCCGCCAGAAATGGCTCTCCGACTTCGACTACAACGCCAACCCCAACGTTGTCCCGGCTGTGGTCAACAACCTCGCCACCTGCGACTGGGTCAAGAAGGGCGAGCCGCTCTGCCTGATCGGGGACTCCGGCACCGGCAAGTCCCACCTGCTGATCGGTCTCGGGACGGCAGCGGCCATGGCCGGCTGTCGCGTCCGCTATGCGCTGGCCGCCAAGCTCGTCAACGAGCTCGTGGAGGCCGCCGACGAGAAGCAGCTGTCCAAGACGATCGCCCGCTACGGGCGCGTCGATCTTCTCTGCATCGATGAGCTGGGCTATCTCGAGCTCGACCGGCGGGGCGCGGAGATGCTGTTCCAGGTTCTGACCGAGAGGGAGGAGAAGAACAGCGTGGCGATCGCTTCGAACGAGTCGTTCGGAGGCTGGACCAAGACGTTCACCGACCCGCGGCTCTGCGCGGCCATCGTCGACCGGCTCACCTTCAACGGCACCATTATCGAGACCGGCACCGAGTCCTACCGGCTCGCCCAGACCAAAGCCAGGACGGCGAAGACGAACGCACGCTCAGCCTGACGAACCGCCCCGTCCCGACCAAGACCAGGGCACCTACCATCACCCCCATGAGTGACCCATCAGCCCTGGCCCCATTCCACCTGGACGAAACCGGCGAACCCGACCCCTCCCACTGCCTCTATCTCTTCGACGGCGACATGGAGCAGGTCGCCGACGTCTTCGAGGAGCACAACGCCGAGAGCCATGGTCACGGCTGGGAGGGGCTGGCCGAGTCACTGGTCCATTCCCGCATGCCCGGCAGCGCGGACAAGCTCCACTTCGGATCAGAAGCCGGCACGTTCGTCGTCTCGAGCAGCGACCTCAAAGCCCTCACGGAGCTGGCCGTCCTCTTGCACTTCGCCTTCCACAACCGCGAACTCCTCAGCCAGTACATCCTGACGGCCGACCCACGCTTTCTGGACCGATAGGGCCTGTGAGTGGGGCCAGCACTGACCGGAACCCGGGGCCGCCTCAGACCGTTCTGACAGCACCAGACTCCGCTGAATGGGGCCACCCTAGACCGGAAAAGTGGGGCCAAAACAAGGCGTTAGAACCGCTAACGAAATGAGTGACGGGGGCACTAGGCTCACTCGGCATGAGTCAGAGTGGTTCGCAAGCGGCAGCCTTCTTCCGAGAGGTTGGCCAGAGCGGAGTGGTCTGGTTTGTTCGGGATGACGAGGGAAGTCCGGCTCCCCTCTCCGCGGACGGCACGCGGAGTCTTCCCTACTGGTCGACCGCGGCCCGCGCTCAGAGGGCCGCGAAGGTCTGGGGGCATGGGCTACGTGTTGAATCCATGTCCCTGGATGCCTGGCGCGATCGTGATCTGCCTGATGCCGCTCGAAAGGGATACATGATCGGCATCAACTGGAGCGGACCGCGCCTCGTCGGCTGGAGCCTCACCCCAGGGGAAGTTCTCAACCGACTCGCAGCGGGCGCCTAGCCCACGGCGCCGCACAACACAGAGCGCAGTCGCCGCCAACAGATCAGCGCGCATCCGAGGGTGAGAAACGCTTCGTGGATGTCGTCGCGGATCTCCCACCGGATCCGCAGGCGACGGAACCAGTGCAGATGGGCGAACGCGCGCTCCACGACCCAGCGTTGCGCGCCGAGCCCGGATCCGTGGGAGGTTTCCCGGCGGGCGATCCGCGGTTTCACACCGAGGCCCCAGACCAGACGGCGGTACTTGTCATGGTCGTAGCCGCGGTCGCCCAGGACCACGTCCGGACGGTGCCGGGGCCTGCCGCGTTTGCCCCGCACGGCTGGCACGGCCTCAAGGAGGGGGATCAGCTGGGTGACGTCGTTGCGGTTGCCGCCGGTCAGGGTCACGGCAAGCGGGATGCCGGTGGCATCGGTGATCAGGTGATGTTTGCTGCCCGTCCTGCCCCGGTCGACAGGGCTTCGTCCGGTCTTGGGGCCCCCTTTAGAGCCCTGATGTGGGAGCCGTCGACCGCCGCCCGGGAGAAGTCCAGGGCGTTCGCGCTGCGGAGTTCGGCGAGGAGAACCTCGTGCAGTTGGGACCACACGTCGGCCTCGGTCCACTCGGCCAGGCGGCGCCAGCAGGTCATGCCCGAGCCGAAGCCGAGCTCCTGCGGCAGGTGTTCCCAGGCGATCCCGGTGTGCAGCACGAACAGGATGCCCTGGAACACCAGCCGGTCCGCATGCCGCTTGCGTCCCGGATGCCGGGCTCGACGCTCAACCCTGGGCAACAGCGGCTCGATCACCGCCCACAGCTCGTCGTCGACCTCCCATGGCTTCGGCCGCGCCACTGCCCACCTCCGGATCATCGCTCCCGGAGTGGTCCAACCACCTCGAAGATCATTTGGTTAGGAGTTCTTATAGCCAGTGCGGCCACCGCCGCCCGCAACCGTTCCCCCGACGACAGACCCATACCGTGCAACCTACCGGTCATCACGCTGTGCTGGTGCTGCAAGTGGCTGCAGTTGGTGTGGGGGCGTGCGGTGGTGGGTCTGTTTGCTCAGCGCGGGCGCCAGGTGCGGACTTCAAGGTGGGTGATGTGGGCGTCGGCGCGGATACGGCCGGTTTCTACCAGCCACTGGTGCACGGCGGCGGTGACGTCGCCGCTGGCTGCGTCGACGCGGCGGGCGAAGTCGGCGGCGTCGAAGCCGCCGGTCTGAGCGGAGCCGTAGGAGCGTTCCTCGGTGTGGTCGGCGCGCTGGATGACGTCGCGGCGGATGCCGGGTGAGTCGGTGCGGCTGCCGGAGGGGTGCAGGTAGCCGGTCTTGGCAAGGCGGACGGTGAAGGCCAGGCGCAGGCCCCGGCGGGCGGCTTCGGCGATGAGGGGGCGCAGGCTGGCGGAGCCGGAGGCGATGGCCTGGGCGCCGACGCGTCCCGTGCCGGAGCCGGTGGGGGTGATGAGGACGGCTTTGCCGCGTACGCGGGCGCGGGCGCCGGAGGCGGTGGTTCGGCGGTGGGTGTGGCGTGCGGCGATGGCGGCGAGTTCGGGCAGGTCGGTGATGCCTGCGGTTTCGATGGCGGTGAGGACTTCGCGCAGGGCGGTGACGAAGGCTGCGCCTTTGCTTTTTGTGTAGAACTGCGAGACCAGGGAGGGGTCGCGGTTGATGATGCGGGCGATGTCGCGTTTGGTGTAGCCGGCTTGTTGGAGTTGGTCGGCGAGTTGGGCGGCTTCGTTCAGCGTGGGCCGGGAGGCTGGCTGGTTTCGGCGTCGGGGCGGCATCAGGCCTCTTCTGGTGCTGTGGTCAGGGCTTGACGGCCGGTGTCGCGCAGGGTGAGGAGTTCTTCTTCGCTGGTGGGGGCGTTGACGGGGCCGGGGAGGTGGCCCTTGAGGAGGTAGTCGCCAGGGCGGTGGCGGTAGGGCCAGTTCTGCGCCGTGGTGAGGTAGACGGCGTCGGTGCGGAAGGCGACGACGGTACCGGGGGGTGTGTGCAGGGCTCCGGCGTGGGTGTCGTCGTCGCGGTGGTACTGGGTGAGCAGGGCGGCACGTGCGGCGGACCAGATGGCGGCGGACCATTCGGGGTGGGCGTTGGGGTCGCGGGCGAAGCCGGTGGGGCGCTGCCAGGTGATCAGCTCGTCGTCGAAGCCGACGATTTCGGCGTCTGGGGGTACGTCGCGCTCCATGCTGCGGGGGGTGGTGCCGGTGACCATGCGGGGGCGCTGGGCGAAGGAGCCGATGCCGTACAGCAGGATGGAGCGCACGGCGCGGGAGGCGAGGTGGGCGGCCCGGGCCTGCTGGGCGTCGCCCTGGAAGTGGGCTTGGGCGGAGAGGTTGGTCCAGGCTTCCTTGAGCTTCTTGGACCATTCGTCGAGGGGTTTGCCCGCCTCCCACAGGATGCCGTCGAGGATCTCGACCTTCCACGGCTGGATGGGGTTGGCCAGGGCGGTGTGGACTTCGGGCCCGCCGGCCCAGGTGGTGAAGGTGGCGCCGGGCGCAGCCGGGTAGTGCCAGGCGCGCTCGCCGGGGGCTGGGGCGGGCAGCAGGCCGACGTGGTTCCAGCCGTCGGGGACGGTGACGCGGATGTGCCAGTGGCTGCAGCCGTATAGGGCGTCGTGCTGTTCTTTGGCCGACCAGGAGGCGAAGGTCTTGCCGGTGACGCGGCGGGGGGCGCCGACCGGGGATTTCCAGGTGTGTTTGGCGTAGGCGAAGGTGCGGTCGTATTCGATCAGCGCGGGCAGTTGCTCAGGGACGCGGGGCGGGATGATGAGTTCGTTGCGGCCCTGTCCTGCGGTGGCGTGCAGCAGGCCGCGCAGTTCTTCGGACAGGACGGGGAAGCCGTCGGCGTGTTTGCCCAGGCGGGGGATGGTGCGGGTCCACAAATCCCGGCCGGTCTGGGAGGGCGAGCCGAGGACGACGGCGTCGCTGAAGTGGCGGCGCAGTTCCTCCCACAGCAGGCGGAAGGCGTCGCGGACGATGCCGGGGTGGTCGGTTTGGTCGAGGTCGAACCACTCCCCCACGCTGCGGATTTCGACGTGGTGGTCGCCGTTCTCGCGCTGGTAGCGGGCGACGGGGTTGCGGGCGTGGACGAAGTGTCCGGCCATCCGGTCACGGCCGCGGCCGGTGTCGACGCGCCAGCCGGGGGTGGGCGCGTTCATCCAGGCGGCGACGGCGTCCCGGAGGTAGGGGTAGCGGTCGGCGTCGCGGTGCCACGGGGCCCCGGCGGTGATGTAGATGCGCTGGATGGTGTGGGGGACGGTGTGGAAGACGGCGGTCAGGATGGCGGTGGCCGACCGGTCACCCAGGTCGAGGCGGATGGTCTGGTCGCGGTGGACGAGGACCCCGGTTGCGGCGTCCAGGAAGACGGTGGGGTGGGCATTCTGGGTGAAGTTGGGGTACTGGGAGACCAGGCCAGCGGTGGGGGTGAACCAGCGTCCGGTGTCGGTGTCCTGGGGCAGGGTGGGCAGTTCGCGGGGGGTGGTGGGGTCGGTCGGCTGCTGGAGCGGCGCGGGGGGCGCCGGATCGGGTGCGGAGGCGGCCGGTTGGGGATCGGGCTGTGCCTGTTCGGTGGCGCCCGGGGCGGGGGTGGTGATGTCCAGGGTCTGGGGGGCGAGCCTGGGGGCGAGGGCGACGACGGCGGCGATGCTGAGTCCGGCCGCGGGCGCGATCCGCTCGGCCTTGGCCTTGTCGTGGGCGGCGAGTGCTGTGACGGACTTGTCTCGTTGTGCTTCCAGGCGGGCCAGGGCTGCCGAGGTCTTTTTGATGTCGTCGCGCAGCGTGCGCAGCTCAGCGAGGCCTTCTGTGTAGGTCTGTGCATCCATCGTGGTTCCTCGTGGGCGCTCGGTCAGCCGGCGGTGGTGTCGGGGGTGACGTAGGCGATCGCGCCGCCGGAGTGGGATTCCAGGCGGGTGCCGAGCAGCAGGGTGGCGAGGGCGCGGTCGTCGTGTCGGGCGGAGGTCAGTTCTGTTGTGGGGGCGGCGAGGTCGGTGATGTAGCCGGCCAGGCGGGCGTCGGGGAAGGCGTAGCGGCCCTGGTCGTTGCGCTGCCAGGTGTCCAGGCCGGTCAGGACGGCGACGACATAGCCGGACAGGGTGACGGGCAGCATGCCTGCGGCGGCGATGCTGACGGGGTCGCAGCGCCACCAGCCGCGGAGGCTCTTGAGGAGGTGGGGGGCACCGAGGTGGGGGGCGTAGCCGATCCAGGTGCGGTCGTCCTGGTCGACGCGGCGTGCCGCGTCGACGCGCAGGACGGCGATCTCCCGGGTGTCGAGGCGGTGCAGCGGGGCGTGCGGGCGCTGGTGGAGGGCCTGGACGACGTGGAGGGGGATCATGACGCGGACGCCGCGGTGGGAGAGGCCGGGCAGGACGTCGGCGCGGATGAGGCGGCGCAGCGTGGTGATGGCGCAGTCCAGTTCGGCGGCGGCCTGGCCCGTGGTCAGCAGCACGGCCATTTTCTGTCTCCCCGGTTGTGTGGTTCCGCAGCAGGACGTTAGCGGCACACACTCAGCATTGCAAGCCAGATCAGATATCTGATTTGGCTTGCAATGAGGGTGGTGTTACAGGGCGTTGAGGCGGGCTTGGTCTGCGGCGGGGCCGACTGCTGCGATCTTCAACAGCCTGCTTTCGATGGCCTGTTCGCTGCGGCCGAACTCGTTGCTGAGCTCGGGGGTTAGGACTCCGTCGGCGCAGCGCTGGGCCAGCTTCCGCTCCTCTTCGTCGCTCCAGCGGGCGTGGGAGTTGGGGTGGATCTGGCGGCGTTGCTGCATGACGTCGGAGAGGGGGCGGCTGGCGGGGGCGGTGCGGCCGGATCCGGGCGTGCGGATCAGTCCCTGGCGTTTGAGTTCTTCGTAGATGGCGCCGCGGCGACAGCCGAACTCCGCGGCCAGGATGGTGACGTCGCGTTCCTGGTGGAACCGGGCGGCGAGCCGCGCGCTGTCCGCGGGCGCCCACCCGCCGCCGTGGCGGGGCGGGGGGATGGAGGCGGGGGCGGAGGCGGTGAGAGTGTGGGAGGCGGCGTCCAGGAGACGGACCAGGGACGCGAGGTCGTCAGCGGCGATGGCGCCGCAGAGTTCTCCTTGGATGTCTCCCCGCTCGCTGCTGACGGTGAGTTCCAGGGTGAGCTGTCCGTTGTCGCAGCGGGTGCCGGTCAGGACGTAGCGGCGGCCGTTTTCGGTGAAGGCGGACTCCAGGCAGGGTGCCGGTGCGGGGTCGGGCGGCGTGTCGGACGGTACGGGAGCGGTGCCCATCGGGGCGGCGAGGAGGGTGTGGATGTGCCAGGTGGCCAGGAAGCGGCCGCCGGTGTCGAGTTGGTAGGTGACGGGGCCGGCCTCCAGGTCGGTGACGCCGTACAGGACGGTGAGCCGCTGGCCGGCGAAGGGGCTGGCCGCTTCGGGGGTTCCGGGCACGGGCTGGTAGCTCAGGATTCCGCGGCCGGGCTCCTCTGCAGGGTCGAGCAGGGGGGCGCCGGGGTCGCCGTGCCAGCGTCCGCTGCTGTCCTGGAAGGCGTAAATGATGGTCATGGGTGGGCTCCTTACTCAGTAGTGGAACTGGATGAGGTGCAGGTCGCTGATGGTCACGGCGGCCTGCTGCTGGTCGGCAGGCAGGGCGCGGAAGAAGTAGGCCTCGCCGATGCCGTCGGCGAGGATGCGGCGCAGCTCGTCTTCTTCGGCGTCACGGTGGCGGGCGTCGAAGAGTTGGCGGGCGTGGAGGGCGGGCAGGTCCTCGATCACGCGCAGCAGGCGGGGGTCATGGAATTCGCCGCTGAGGGTGGTGTAGGCGAAACGGGCGTGGAGCTCGGCGGTGACGCAGCCGCCGCGGTCGAGGATCTGCTGGTGCGCGCGGCGGCGGATGTCCGGTTGCCAGGTGCGGTAGATCTCGCGCTCGATGAGGGTGGCCTGGGCGGGCGTGAGGTCGCTGAGGTCGCCCTCGGCCCACCGGGTGAGGGCGTGGGGATAGGCGAACAGTCGCGGCGCCAGGACGCTGGGGCTGTGATCGCGCAGCAGGTGGCGCAGGCGTGTGACGGGGCGCTTGGGGGGTTGCCGTGTCCAGTGCCGGGCGTCGGCGAGGTCGAGCGCGTGGGCGACGGACGTGTTCAGCAGCGGCACGGTGGGGTGGTCTCCTGCCGGGGGTTACCGGGGTGGGGGCTGGTCGTTGTCCGCCGTGAGGGGCTGGGCGGGTGGCCTGGGCCGGGGATGCGGGAGGCGGGCATGGACGAGGAAGCGGTGCCGAAACCGGTGGGACTGGAGCCGGTGCCGGGCGAGGCGGCGGCATCCTTTGTCCGGCGGCTGGCGTACCTCAACGGACTGCCTGTGGAGGAGGTGCTGCGGGAGGCGGGAGCGAGCCGGCCGCCCCGGGAGCTGGATCCGTGGGCGCAGGAGGTGTTCCTGGGTGAACAGGCGGCCTCGCGGCTGGCGGTGATGGCCTGGCGCACAACGGAGGAGCTGTGCCGCGCCCTGCCCACCCTGGCTGACGGTGGCGGTCGCGGCCGACGGCGGCCGGTGCGGGTGGAGCCCTGGCCCGGGCAGTGGACGCCGCTTGAGCCGTGCGCGGGGTGCCTGGCCCGGCACGACGATCTCGTGACGCCGGTGGTGCTGGCCGGTGGCGATCCGTGGCAGGTGTGCGTGCGCCACGGCCGGTGGCTGCGCAGCACCGACGGCGGCGGTCCTGCCCAGGTTTCCCTGGCCGGGCTGGAGGAGGTGGTGCGGGCGCATCGGCGGCGGGTACGGCTGCAGCAGCGGGTGGGACCGTATGCGCGGGCGCTGCTGGCCGATGCGCTGCAGGTGGCCGCGGTCTGGTGGCAGGGCCGCCAAATGGCCTCGGAAACGCTCTGGGCTGGTCGGGAGGCGGTGCTGGGCACGGGGCGGCAGCGGTGGGCGGTGCCGCTGGTCGTCTACCCGGAGGCCGTCGTCGTCGCCGAGGCCATGGCCGTGTACGAGCGGCAGCGGCGCTGGGGCCGGGAGTTCGCAGGCGGTGCACCAGGCTGGGTCTCGCGGCGCTGGATCGCCTTCGTGGGCGAGCGGCTGGGAATGGCCGGCCCGATGGAGCACGACGGTTACCGGATGCTGCGCCAGTGGACGCTGCAGCATCGCATCACCGCACCCGTGGTGGCCCGGCTGGCCCAGCCGGCGCCGCCGCCCGGCTACCGGGCCGAACACCTGCCGGTGATGGACCCGCATGACGGCATGCCGGAGCGAGGGCCGCTGGAGGACGCCTCGTGTCTTGACTGGCGGCTGGGCCGGCCCGTGACCGCCGTGGAGTGAGGAGGCGGCCCGCAGCCGGCAGGGGACGCCGCGGGCGGGCGGGGCGGTCACCATGACGGGCAGGTGCTCTTCAGCAGCTGGGCGGGGTTTACGCCTTCGGCGCAGCGGGCCGTGTACCAGTGCAGGGGGTGCACCGCGACGGGACGGACGTGGCCGGGAGAGATGCCGATCCGGAAGTCGCTGTAGGGGGTGTCGGTGATCTCGGTCAGGTGAGGGGTGCGGGTGGCGTAGACGATGTGGTCGCCGGCGACGGCGAGGGGGAAGTAGCCGCTGCGGGATGTGCGGGCGAGTTTGCGGTGGAGGTTGGCGCGGGCGTTGGCGATGACCGCGGCGCGCAGGTCGGGGCGCCAGGTGGGCTCCTTTGGGGTGGGCCAGGCGGCCAGCGCGGCTTGGTCGGGCTGGCCGGGTGGCTGGGCCAGGGCTGTGAAGGCGTCCTGGGCGGTGGCGTGCAGGGCGTGCAGCAGGGTTCGCTGCAGCGGGTCGGCTTGGGGTAGGTCGGCCAGGGCGGCCAGGAGGTCGGGGGTGTCCATGGTGGGGGTGATGCCGAGGCGTTCGAGGACGGCCAGGCGGGCCAGGCGCAGGTGGTCGTACCAGGGGGCCAGGTAGGGGCTGGTCGGGCCGGGGCGCAGCCAGCCCTGGACGGGTTGTAGCTGGGCTGCGCCCACGCGCAGCGCGGCGTAGGCGACGGCGGGTGTGGTGTGCCAGGCCAGACCGGTGCTGGCGAAGGCCGGGGGCAGCAGGGGGTGTTGGGGGACGGCGGAGAGGTCGACGAGCCAGCTGCCGGGCCGCTTGGGGTCGAAGGGTGGGTGGTGGAGGTGGTGGGCCGGGCCGTCGGCGACCCGGATCTCGTTGCTGCCGGCGAGGTGGAGCAGGTTCACCGCTAGGCACAGCACGTATGCGCGGTCGGTTTCGTCGGGGGCGGGTTGGCGCCACCAGTCGATGTCGGTGTCGGCGAGGGCGTCCTGCTCGGCGCGGTGGCTGGCCAGTTGGTGGCCGGGCGGGGCCTCGCAGGGGGCCGGGTCGACGGGGGTCGTTAGGGCTCCGCGGACCCCCACGGTCAGCAGGGCGCCGGTGGTGGTGTGGCGGTGTGCGGGCGGTCGTAGGTCGCGCATGAGCTGGTGGCCGCAGGTACCTGGGGGGCCCAGCGGGGTGCGCACCAGCGCGGTGTACTGGCCCAGGGTGGCGGCGAGTTCGCCGGGGGTGAGCCGTTCGGGCAGGTTCCAGGCGTCGTGGTGCAGGGCGCCCCAGTCGGTGACGGCGAGGTGGATGCTGTCGCAGGCGGGATCGCCGGTGTTGGGGTGCAGCCGCGTCCAGGGGCCCAGGCCGTCGGTGTCGCTCTGCCAGCCGATCGCGCGGGCCTGCTGCAGCAGCGGGTGGTCGCTGCGCGGATGCCGTGCGGGCGGCTCGGGCAGGTCGGCGGGCAGCGCCAGGCGGGCGCGGGCGGTGGGCGTGAGCACCAGTAGTGGTCCGGGCGGCAGGGCTTCGCGGCGGACGGGGGCCGCGCCGAGCGGGGCGTTCACGGCCCAGGCCAGCAGCCCGTGCAGGTCGTCGGCGGGGCAGGTGCGGGTGCGGCCGTCGGCGAGGTGGGCGATCAGTCCCGACGGGCCGGCCTCGAGGACGGCCAGGGGGCCGTCAGAGATGTCCCTGGCCTTGATGGGCGGATAGGCCAGCCGCACCGTGGGGCCGGTCTCGCGTGGCGGCCGCTGCGCCGGCAGCGAGGGGTGGGCGGCTGGAGGCTGGGCGGGGGCCGGCCGGGAGGCGGGGGAGGCAGGCGGGAGCTGGCCGGCGTCCGCGGGGGGTGCGGGGCAGCGGGTGCCCAGGTGCTGGGGGTGGCCGCCGACACGGTGCTGCGTGGGTTGCTGGCAGCGGCGGCACGGTGCGGGCAGTGCGGTCTGGGTGGGGATCTCGTGCCGCAGGGCGCCCAGGGCTGCCCAGTCCGGCGTGTGGGCGGGTGGGGGCTGGGGTGCGGCCTGGCCCTTCAGCCGGGCGTCCAGCGCGGCCAGCAGGTGGCGGTAGATGGCCGCGGTGGCGCCGCGCGGGGTGGTTCTGCCCTGTTCCCAGGCGTGGACGGTGTTTTCGCTGACGCCGCAGGCGTCGGCGATCTGGTACAGGGAGAGTCCGGACTCGCGGCGCAGTCTGCGCCGCTGTGCCGCCACGGGCAGGCCGCCGCTCGTCGGGCCGGGCTGTGGGATGGCGTCGAAGTCGAACAGTCCGTCCATGGTTGGGTCGGCTCCCCCGCTGGTGCTTGGTCTCGGATGCGGCCCTGCCGGTCCGAGCAGATGCGCTTGGCAGCGCAGCATGCAGGAATCCGCAAAGCATGCGTCACACGCATAAACGTTCAGGTGGGCTTTAGCCTGCACAAACACCGTGGGAGCGGGCTGGAAATCTGCTCCGTTCGAGCGATGCGCGCACTCCGTGTTGCCCTGCGCCCCCCTTTCCTGGCCTCCGAGACGCGGGTTCACCTGGCACGACGGCCGGTTCGCCCATGCGATCGAACGGCGCGCGGGTGCGGCGCGCGCTCGCTCGTTCGAGGGTGTTCGACCCGGATCGCTTTCCTTGCGCGCAGCGGGCGGCCACGGTGATCGGCATCGCCCGGATCGATCACACGGGCGACGTGCGTGCTTTCGCTGTGGTGAGAGGTGTTGAACGTGGCTGAGGCGGTGTGGGCGCAGTTTTTGTCCCCGGCCGGGCGGCTGCTGGAAAAACCTGTGCGCCAGGTCCGTCAGGAGCGGCTGGAGGAGCGGGGTGAGGTGTGGAGACCGACGCGGTACCGGGGCCGGCGGGCGATCGCCACCTGGTGGCGGCCGGCGGGGCAGGCCCGGCACGCGGGCTGCGCCAGCCTCGGTGCTCTGGAGGCGGCGCTGTCCTTGGAGTTCGATCCACAGGTGGTGTCGTTCACGGGCTGGCCGGTGCGGCTGGCCTGGGCGAACAGCGCAGAGGGATATGTGCCGGACTTCTTCGCCCGGCTGGCCGACGGGCGGGCGCGGCTGCTGGTATGCCGGACACCGGAGCGGGCCGCGGGCGGCTGGGAGGAGACATCGAGGCTCCTTCAGGCGGCCGGTGAGCAGGCCGGCTGGGAGGTGCGGGTGCACCCGGGCGCGGATGACCCGGCCGCGGCCGCGAATCGGCAGCGGCTGGCCCGCTACCGGCACGCGCGGCTGGCAGACGCCGACACCGCGCGCGTCCTGCATCAGGTGTTCGCCCGGCCGCGCCCGTTCACTGACGGGGTGACAGCCAGCGCCCTGCCCGAACTGGCCACGGTGGCCCGGGCGTTGCACCTGGTGTGGACGCGCGAGCTGCTCATCGACTGGAGCAGCCCGTTCGTGCCGGCCCGCTCCCTGGTGTGGTCGCCGCAGGGGGTGCGCTGATGGCAGTTCACGCACCGGCTAGGCCCGAGGTTGTGACGGTGGGCAGCGCCGTGCGCTGGCGCGGTGAGACGTATGTGGTGGCGGCGCTGCAGGGCAGCAGTGTGCACCTGCTCAGCCAGCACGCCGACGGCGAGGACGCCGTCGTGCTGCTGGACGCGCTGCACCACTCCCCCGGCTTCCGGGTGCTGGGCGGACCCGATGTGCCGGCCGAGGAGGACGGCCCCGCCCCGCCGTCGGTGCCCTCGCGCAGGCCCCTGGGCGGAGCGGACCTGCTGGAGGGGCTGTCGGACCAGGCCCGTCAGGAGGTCGACTTCTGGCTCGACCATGTGCTGGAAGTGCACACGGGACTGCCCGGGTTCGCCGCCCCGGGCACCGTGCCGCGCCCCTGCTACGACCCCGAGGCCACCACCCTGCGCGACCGGTATGCGACCAAGGCCGCCGAACTGCGCGCGGCTCATCACCAGGTGTCGGCGGCCACGGTGGAGCGCAAGCGGCTGGCCTGGCTGGAGCAGGGCGTGTGGGGACTGGTCGACAAACGGCGGGTACGTGGTGCGAGCCGGCACGGCCGTGTCGACGAGCAGGTCATCAAGCTGCTGTGGAAGGTGCACAAGCGGCAGGAGAAGCGGTCCATCGGGACCAGGTCACGGCTGTTTGAGCTGCTCAGGAGGGCATGCGTGCGCAAGTTCAAGAAGAAGGCGGACACGCTGATGCCGTCCAGGGCGACGTTCTACCGGCTGCTGGACCGGCTCGGGATCGTCTGCGGAAAGCAGGCCGCCGCCCGGCGCGGGGACGGCAGTCATCGTCCCGAGCCGCCGTTCACGCTCGCCGTGGCCACGGCGCCTGGCGAGCAGGTGCAGATCGACACCACCTCGCTGGACGTGCTGGCCGTGGACGAGACCGGACGCGTCGTCTCGGTGGAGCTGACCGCGGCCATCGACGTGGTCAGCCGGACGATCCTGGCCGCGGTCATCCGGCCCAAGTCCAGCGGCACCAAGGCCGGTAGCAAGTCCCGCCGTCACGGCGGGCGGGCCACCAAGGCCGTGGACGCCCTGTTGCTGCTGGCTGAGATGTGCACCCCGCAGCCGATGCGCCCGCACTGGTCGCTCAAGGCGGGCGCGAAGGGCTCCGATCTGCCCTACGCGCAGCTGGTGGAGGCCGACGAGCGGATGGAGGGCGCGGCCGCCCGCCCGGTGATCATCCCGGAGATGATCATCATGGACAACGGGAAGGTGTTCGCCGGGCGGGCCTTCATGGACGCCTGCGCCCAGCTCGGCATCTCCGTGCGCCCGGCCTGTGCCTACTCCCCCACCCACAAGGCGATCATCGAGCGGACCTTCGGCTCGGTCAAAAGCCTCTTCAGCCAGTTCCTGACCGGCTACACCGGCAAGGACCTCACCCACCGCGGCAAGCACGTCGCCGGTGAGCGGCTGTGGCGCATCGACCAGATCAACGACTTCCTGCAGCAGTGGATCGCCCTGGGCTGGCAGCAGCGCCCGCACAGCGAACTGCGCAACCCCTTCCTGCCGTCCATGCCGCCGCGCACCCCCAACCAGGTGTTCGCCGCCCACGTCGCCAGCAGCGGCTACGTCCCCCTGCGCCTTAGCGCCGAAGACCGGCTGCGGCTGCTGCCCACCGCCTGGGTGCAGGTCACCGACAAGGGCATCCGGCTCAACAACCGTACCTACGACAGCCGCGCCCTGAACGGTTACCGCAACGCCCGCTCCGGGTGGCCGGGCAAGGGCCAGCGGTGGCCGGTGCGCTACCACCCCCACCAGCCGGAGAAGGTCTGGCTCGAGGACCACCCCAACAACACCTGGGCACAGGCCGACTTCGTCTACCAGCGGCTGATCGGCGATGCCTGGAGCGAGCACGTCTGGGACCAGGCCACCGCCGCCCACCTGGACAAGGGCGGCACCACCCGCGACGAGTGGGCCATCGCCCGGCTGGTGCGCTCCCTACTGGAGCGCACCAGCCGCGGCCCCTCCCGCACCGCCACACCTCAGCCAGCTCCCGTCGACCGTGGCATGCACGTCGGGCCGGCGCGCGTGCATGACCCCTACCGCGGCATCCCCTCCCCCGTCTTTAACAGCGTGGCCAGCCTGCCGGTCATCGACGTCGACCCGCGCCCGCTGTGCGCGCCGGCTGTACGCCTGGCTCTGCCGGGCGGGTCGTCGGGCCCATCGCTGACGGGCGATGACGGCAGTCACGGCGGCGCATCCGCCGAACACTCGTAGCTCTCCTTCCCAGTGGCCGGTGCGGGTGCCCGCGCCGGCCACCGCCAGCTTCCCCGAGGACACGTGCCATGTCTGTGCCCGAAACTCCTGTCACCGCCGACCGGTTCCTGCCCCTGACGACCCGCGCGGGCTGGCAGGCTCGGCTCGACCGCGTCATCGAACCGCCCGACCTGGCGGCCTGCCCGCTCACCGACAGTCCCGTCGCACTGGATGATCCGCGGCTTCTGTACCACGCCACGATGCGCACCGTGCAGACTCCGGCGCTGAAGAAGGCGGTGGCCGTCGCTCGGCGGCTGTGGCTGGTGGGCGGCCCGCGCAGCGAGGGGCCGCTGCACCTGGCCGTGGACGGGCCGGGTGAGACCGGGATGACCACGGTGCTGCGGCAGATCGGCCGGGCCTACGAGAAAATCGTGCGGGACCGGCTGCCTGCCGACCCCAAGCGGACCCCGGTCGTCCACATCAACACGCCCCTGGCCCCGAGCAGCAAGCTGGACATGTCGATTCCGTTCGCCGAGTTCCTCGGGCACAAGCACACCAAAGACCCCGAAAGCAGCCAGCGCAGCACCGACATGACCGGACCCGTGTGCCACGTCATGAAGACCCGCGGCACCCGGCTGGTCCTCGTCGACGGCATCGACCGGCTGGACAACTGCGAACTGAAAACGGCCTTCGACTACTTCGGCTATCTCGCCGCCGAATGCAACGTGTCCTTCGTCTACTGCGGGGTCGGCTCCCAGGAGATCGTCAACGAGGCCCGGCGCGGCAAGCGGCCTGGGCCGCCCGACGGCGGCGCAGGCGGCATCCCCACGCTGGCGGTCAATCCCATCCCCTACAGCGCTGACGACTACGAGCTGTTCCACCAGGTCGTCAAGGCCCTCGATGAGGGCCTGTGCCTGCACCACCACCGCCCTGGCGACCTGCTCAAGCTCGCCGCCCACCTGCACCGCCGCACCGGCGGCTACATGAAGCCGCTGTCCTACCTCGTGTGCCAGGCCGCGCAGGAGGCCATCGAGACCGGCACCGAGGCCATCACCGAGGAACTGCTGGACAGCCAGTTGGTGGGCCGCTTCGACGACGATCCGCTCCAAGCATGGTGAAAGGATCCTGGGCGCGCCCGGTGGGTGCGGCGGCCCGCCGGTGTAGGTGCGGCCGAGCTGCGCGGGCTCTGCGCACCTGCACGGGATGAAACGCCGGGCACCGAGGATGCGGTGCCCGGCCGGTGCGGCGTTGTCAGAAGGGCGGCTCGGCGCTGCGGTACGGGCTAGAGAGGGAGACCAGAAGAGAGCAATGGAGATTGCGCAGCGCCGCCTGTTTGGTCTGCCCCCTGCGGGACCGGTCGAGCACCGTCAGGCTGGGGGCGACACGGTGGAATCCGACGGCTTGTACGAGGTGGCTGGCCGGGGAGTCCGTGTCGTCGACATCGGTGGCGACCACCCGGCAGTCCCGGCCGAGGACGTCAAGGGCCTGGCTGGTGAGGATGGCACCGAGCCCGAAACCCCGCCATGCCGGGTCCAGTTCCACATTGAGCAGGAGCAGCAGGTTGCCGTCCTGGCCAACGTCCAGTTGGTGGATCGGACTGTGCGGGTTGTCGACGGCGTCGAAGGCGGCGGCCGCAGTGACGCCGGCGCAGAATGGTGCGTCGCCGGTGGCGAGCATCTGGGGGTCCTGCCTCCAGATGGTCTTTGCCAGCACCAGTTGGCCGACTTGCCCCATGTCGCGTTCTGCATCTGCCTGCGCCCCGTCCGGCAGGCGGTGGTGTACGCCCACGTGCCAGTACTGGATGTGGTTCTCGGACTCCCAGGAGGGCGGGGCCTCCATGGTGCACCTGTAGTCCAGCACCAAGTGGTCCGGGGAGCCGGGAAGTTGGAGCGGGTCGAGAGGGCCGATCTGGCGAGCGGCGCCGCGGCTGGTCGGGGCCGGCTCCTTGGGGGGCCGGACTCCGACATAGCTCAGCAGGCGCCACCGGTCCTCGTTGATCTCGATCTCGTGATCGTCGTAGTCCCAGTCCTGCGCGCTGTCGGCGTCGGGCAGGTGGAGCCGCACGGCGAAGTAGTGAGCGTGCTCTGCCGCCGGGATGCCGACGGCGAGCGCGGCCTCCATCAGCTGCCGCAGGGCCTGGTCGCGGCTGAAGTGGGCGAGCTCACTGTCCCCTTGCAGGCCCTGGGCGACCAGGCAGGTCTCTTCCTTCACTGCTGGTGGGCCGGCGGCCTTCATGTGCGGGTCGCACAGGGTGCGGTGCCGGTCGAGCCCGAGGTTGCATCCGGGCTGCCGGCACAGCTGGTACACCCCGGAGCTGTAGCCGTGGCCCAGCCGGAAGCGCCGGGCCCGCCGCGTGGTCTCGGCCAGGACGGTGCCCTCCCTGTCGTGGCCTTCCAGGCGCAGGGATGTGTCTTCCAGTTCGCTGCCGGAGGCGGCCAGCAGGTCGGCCAGGCCAAGGAGGCTGTCGCGGGTCACCGGGACGCCCAGCAGGCTGGAGGTGTAGGTCATGGTGCCGCCCTGGCAGGGGTGAGCGGGGGCGTGCAGGGCCTCGTGGAGGAGCTCCCACACGGACACCGTGCGGGATGCGCGGGGGTCGGCTGCGGGCGGACAGGAGGCAGGCAGGGCAGGGGAGTTCACTGGGAGGGTCCTATGCAGGCGTGGGGGACTCAGACGTGCTGCATGTCGCTACAGGGGCAGTGCGAGCACGGCTCGTCCTGCTCTGCGTTGGTGGGGTGGCACGACCAGTCGTGTCCGCAGGTGCACAGGATGCCGCCCTCGGCGGCGGAGAAGGAGCAGATGTTGCAGGCCGCGCTCTCCGGCTGGGGGTTCTCGGGGGAAGTGGTCTGGAGTTGTTCAGGCAAGTGCTCGAGCAGTTCACTCGGCAGGGCGGAGCGGCCCTGGTTGAGGATGATCTCGCACAGCTCGTGGTCGAGCCAGGCCTGGGCGGGGTCAGCGGTGTTGGCGATCAGCCAGCTGCGAAACCCGGCCGGTGCGTCGTCCAGTAGTGCCGCTTGTCCCCGGCTGGCGGTCTCCATCAAGTGGGCGAGGCGGGAGGTGAGTTCGCAGCCGAGTTCGTGGCGGTCGGCAGCGGCCTTGCGCGCGTGCAGCAGGACGCTGGTGCCGCGCGGCTGCACGGTGATTTCGGCTGGTAGATCGGGGCCCGATGCTCCGGCCACGGGGTTGGTGTGCCAAGGGCAGGGCACGATCGGGCGGCTGATGCACCAGTTGCTGAACGTCATCGGGTCGGCGGTCTGGCTGCTCCATCCCCAGTCGACTACGCAGCCGCATGCCTGCTTCAGCGGTGTCCAGGCGATCTGCGCCGCGCAGGCCTTGGCGCTTCGGCGCTGGCTGGTGTCGTGCAGCCCGCGCAGCTTGTGGCGTGGCTTGTTCTTCTTCGTGCGTCCCATGGATGCCCTCTGCTTCGTCACGGAGGTCACCGCCCGTGTGGTCGGCGGTGTCCCTCCCCCAGGGCAACGACCGATGAGACCAAGAGCAGTGGATGTGATCGCCTTCTCGCTACTTCGTGTGATGGTCGAGCATTTACGCGATCCGGTGGCAGGCATATGAGGTACTTCCCCGGGCGGATTCGGCTTGTGCTGCGGCCCGGGTCTGCGTGGGGTGACGTCGCGTCAACTCTTCAACATAGCAGCGGGTTGACGCTCCAGGACAACGCCTTCCTGACCGGTGGTGGAGTGTCTGGCCACCGGCGGGGCTTCGACGCCGTGCGTCATCGGGGGTGCCGTGCCGGCGGCCTGGTCGGTCGGGGGTGTGCCGTGCGGGGCCCGGCCGGAAGGTCACGCCTGCGTCTGCTGATCATCCGTGCGGATGAGATGCGGCGGCGCCCGTCACGTGCGGCGCGGGCTGTTCGTTGGCGCCAGGGCACTCGGCCATGCGGGCCGGGCGGAGGGAGATGTGCACGGTGCGTCGGCGGTCTTTCATCATCGAGCGGCACGAATTCCAGGTCCTGGAGTCCTGGGTGGGTCAGGTCTTCACTGGCGTGGTGACGTTGCTCGTGGGGTGCTCCGGGTCGGGCAAGTCAACGGGTTTTGAGTCGCTGCTGTACCCGCTGGGCCTGAACAGCGGGAAGATCATGCACGCGGTGAGGTCGTGTACCCAGGTCCGCCTGATCTTCCGTATCGGCGATACGCGCTGGCAGGCGACGCGGCCGGCCCTGCACCGCGGCGGCTATGTGTCCTTCGAGAATCTCAGTGACCCGACGGTCGGCGAGGTGCGTCGGCCGGTCGCCCGCGGGCGCGGCGTCGAGCAGAGCGCCAGTGAGTTCGTCATGGAGTTGCTGGGGATCCCGATCGTGGGCAGCGGCGGGGGCCGGGTCGGGCTGGCCGAGGTCGAGCGGTGGATGTCGCTGCGGCAGTCGACCATTGCCACCGCCTACCTGGGCGGGGGAAGCGACGCGGTCCGTCGGCTGACCGGGCGGGTGTTGCTGGGCCTGCACGACGAGCACATCGATGCCCTCCAGCAACGGTTCCAGGAGGCCAAGTCGGCCCATGCGCAGGCGAAGGCGTCGGCCGCAGCGATGCGCGCGGCACGCCGTGACGCCGGGCTGCCCGGCCCGATGGACCTGGAGGCGACCGAACTGCTGTGGAAGCAGGAGCACGCGATCACGGCCGAGCGGGCGAGGCAGGCCCAGGAGGAGTTGAGCAGGCATCAGCGGCACCTGGCCGAGCTGGACAAACAGCGCGATCAGGCGAGGTCCGCGCAGCACTCGGCACGCCGGCATACCGGTGCGGTGGAGGAGCGGCTGCGCCAGGCCCAGCGCCATGAGAGCCACCTGGAAGGCCGCTTGGAGGGGTTGAGGCAGCAGGCGTCCCTGCCCCAGCACTGCCCGCAGTGCACTCAGGTGCTGTGCGCGGACGGCCTTCCCGAAGACCACTGCCGGGTGTGCAAACAGCAGGACAGGCTCCACGCGGAGCGGCTGTCGGGCCAGGCGGCGCAGTTGGCGCAGGCGGAGCAGGCGCTCGCCTCCGCACGTCAGGCCTGCGGGCGGCTGGAGACCGAGCTGACGCGGGCACAGGAGACGGAAGACACGGCACGGGAGACGGTGCGGGCGGCCGAGCTGTCGATCAATGACTTCACGTGTTCGACACTGGACCCGTGCCGGGCATCGGCCCTGGCGCACGAGAAGGAAGCCGCTCACCTTGCCGGGCGTCTGGAGCAGCTCCGGGAACGGATCAAGGAAGTGGGGGTGCTGGCGGCACTGGAGGCTGAACGGGACCGGCTGCTGGAGGCGAGAAACCAGGCGCACGAGGTGTGGAAGGAGGCGGAGAAGAAGCTCGCCACCGAGCTCAAGCAGCTGGTGGAGCAGTGGTCGCAGCACTTCCCCACCCGGCTCAGGGCGGTCAACCCTGACGTGCGCCACGCCCGCATCGATTCGGAGACGTTCCTGCCCCATGTGGACGGGCTGGCCTTCGACGACCAGGCGGTGGCCGGCGGGCCGCAGACGCTGGCCAACCTCTGCGCCATGCTGGCCCTGCGCGATCTGGCCCGTTGTGTGCCGACGGTGCTGCTCCCGCTGTTCTTGATGGTCGACTCGCCGCTCAGCGGCCTGGGCGGCCAGGGACTGGATGGGCAGATGGCCGAGCGGCTCATGGAACAGCTCGCCGACGCAGCCGCCGTCGCGGATGCGGACGGCACGCCGGTGCAGATCATCGCCGCGGTCAACGACCCCCTGACCCGTCCACTGACTGGGGTGCGTGAAATCCGCCTGGACCGCAGCAACCGCTACATCCCTGCCCAGCTGGACGCAGAGGCGGCCTGACCAGCACGAAGTGCCAGTCAGGACGAGTCAGTGCGGCCGACCGGCCCTTCGTGTCCGTCGGCTTACTCGTCGGCCAGCCATCGCGCGGCGTGGGTGTCGTAGTTGGGAGCCAGCAGGCGCTGGACGCCGGTGACGTACTCGGCGGCCGGTCGGCCCTCGGGCGCAGCCAGGACACCGGCGTGGACCAGGTTGGCGGACACGACCCGCATGGTCGGTACGGTCGGGCCGGACCAGCCGTCAAAGTCGGGCACGTTCACCGTGGGTGCGCTGCCCGATGCACGCCACGCGGCCTGCCGCAGCTGACGGTTGCTGCTGAAGGCGTGGTGTGCAAGGTCGGCCAGGACCCGTGCCGTGGTGCCCGCTGCCAGCCCGAGCCGCTCGTCCGTCCCGGGAGCTACATCCGGCCCCAGCACGCGCAGGGCCTGCGAATCCAGCCGCAGCAGCAGATCCGCCATCGGCTGGGTGAGCATCGGATCGCGCAACAGATCCGCGAGCAGTTGGCGCACCTGGTCTTGTAGTGGGGCCGGGATGTCCAGGTCACAATGGGCTGCGGCGGTGGCCACCAGGCAGATCTCCGGGTGCCGCCGCCTATCGTCGTGGTGGTGCTCGAGCATGAGGCACAACTGGCGTTCCTCGTCGGCCAGCAGTTGCAGCGCGCGAGCCGCCGGGGTGTCGCCGAGCCACCGGATGAACTGAGCGGGGCTGTCGACCAGCCGACCTGCTTGAGCCATGCGATACCAGGGTGCTACGGCATACATGCACCAGGGCACGAGCCCGATCATCTGCTCCAGCCGGGCAAGGTCAGTACGTCGCCGGCGCAGCACGATGGAGCAGATGCGGTAGTGCAGCTGTTGGCGGGGGCCTTTGTCGCCGTAGCTGTGCAGGTCCTGCAGCTCGCAGAACAGGGCGTCGACCGCGTCCGTCAGCGGGCCTTCGAGGCGGTCGGTGTGTTCCCGGGTGCTGAAGCGTTCGGAGAAGGTCAGGGTGTCGCGATCGATGTCGGGCAGCACGGGGATGTGAGTCCTGACCGGCTCGGGCAGCCGCATCGCCGTCGTGGAACTCGGCGGGAAGGGCCCGCCCAGGCGTGTGCGCAGGGCGTGCGCCATCTCGGCCCAGGCGGCGGCCTCATCGGCTGCGCGCTGGGCCATCACCCGTTCCTGGCGCAGCTTGCGCCCCTTGGCGGCGCCCTGTTCGTTCAGGAGCGGGGCTCCCGCGGCAAGGCGCTCGGTCAGCTCCTCCTGCAGGACACGTTTCGCCTCGGCGGCCGGCACCTGGTCGCGGACGACCTCCACCGCCGGGGTGTGGCCGGCTTCCTGCAGACCGCGCACCCAGGCGGCCACAGCATGGGCGGTAGGTTGCTTCTTCAACACGCCTTCAACGACAGGCAGTTGGGAGGGGACGGCGATCTGGCCCAGGTATCGCTGGGTGTTGTCGCGGGGATCGACCAACGCGTAGATGACGCGGGCACCGGCGGCAGGGTGTGGAGAAGGCACGGACGCCGATGGTAGAGGGCGGGCACCGGCGGCAGGCATTCCGTCACCCGGGCGAGTGGTGTCGCGCGAGGGCGGATGACGTCAGACACCTGGCAGGCTGTGCCGATACCACTGTGGGCCGCGGCTGTCCTGAACAACTCAGATGCCAGTGAGAGGTCGTTTTCTTTCCGAACCTCGTGTGCGGTTTCTGCTGGTCAGGCGTGAGAGCCCGGTTGTCGCGGGAGTCTCGGTTCGTTGCTGGGCGAGATGTCGTGGGGGTGGCGGGTGCCATCGATGCGGGCGGTTCTGGAAGCGCGGCAGAAGGCCGCGGCGATGCGGGTGGAGGACCTCGAAGCCGAGCTGGAGCGGGTGCGGGCGGCTCTGTCAGAGGCGGAAGAGGTGCTCAGGCGCCGGGTGATCGGCCTGGAGCAGTATCTGGAGGCGCTGGCCGAGGCGGATGCACCCGCCGTGACGCCCGAGAGAGTGTCGCAGAGGAAGCCGGTGGGGCCGCGCCGGGCGGTGCCTCACCGCCAGGACGCGGCTGGCACCGAGGTGTTGTCGGTGGACTACCAGGCGTTGATGGCCGCCGCCGTGGAGGCGGGAGCCGACGGACTCGGTGCCCGGCGGGCGGCGGTGGTGCTGGGCTGGGACAGCGCGTCCGCCTCGCGCGTCGAGGGAGCGCGGGCCCGGCTGAAACGGCTGGTGGAGCGGGGCTGGCTGGTCGAGGAGAAGCCGGGCAGGTTCATGCTGCCTGTGCCGGAGCCTGACCCTGCTGGTGCTGGGCGGCCAGGCGGCGGCTCATGAGCATGGTCATCGACCACAGGATGACGCTCTCGCTGGTGTCGGTGCGTCGTTCGTAGTCACGGCCCAGGCGTCGGCTGCGCAGGAGCCAGGCGAAGGATCTTTCGACAACCCAGCGGCGTGGCAGGACCTGAATACCTTGGACATCGTCGCTGCGGCGGACGCAGTCCGAGGTGCTGGGTGGTCCAGTCGGTGAGGTGGCCGGAGTAACCACCGTCGGCCCAGATCCGCACCAGCCGCCGGAAGTGATTCTTTGCTGTGGGCAGCAGGACGGGCGGCGTCCCGGTCGGTGGTGGATGCCGGCGTGACCAGCACGGCCAGAAGGAGCCCGAGGGGGTCGGTCAGCAGGTGGCGCTTGCGCCCGTTGATCTAATGGGCGGCAGCTGACACGGCTGAAGCCCACCTTCGTCACCGACCGCCAGCGCCAGCACAACGCCCTCCGTTGATCCGGGCCCCTGAGCCCTCAAAGAAGACTGACGTGTGCTGGCACTCGCCGTTGGCGACGAGGGGCGCCCCTAGATGGCCGATGATGATCATGGTTCAAGCCTCCTGCAGAGACCACCTCCTACGCGATCGGGAGCCTCCAGCTCCGTTGCAGACCGAGGGCCCCGCAGGTCGCTGGGGGTCATGAACGGCTAATCGGATGTCGGGCCGCTGAGCCCTTCCATTAGAGAGACGCATGCCCTGCACGGCTTCGACCAGCCCAAACGCAGGAAGCAGACGAGAGAGCTGGAGCAAGGTGAGAGTGTTCTGCGGCATCGACTGGGCCAGCGACCACCACGACATAGCCGTCGTGGACGAAACGGGCGTCCTCAAGGCCCGAGCCCGCATCGACGACACCATCGACGGACTGAACGAGCTGCTCCAGCTCCTCGCCGAGCACGGCGACACGGCGGAGAACCCCACACCGGTGGCCATCGAGGCCTCGAGCGTCTGCACACCGCCCTCAGAGCACCCAGGATGCGCCAACTCTCGTTGGTAGAGGAGGCGATGGGAAGGCAGACCCTCGCGCTCCTGCGGCAGCTGGATGCCGCGTGCACCAGCGCGGAAGACCTCGCCGCAGCCACCACCGAGGCGTTCGAGGAGCACCCCGACGCTGAGATCATCATCAGTTTCCCCGGACTAGGCCCGCTCAGCGGCGCCCGTGTCCTGGCCGAGATCGGCGACGACCGCTCCCGCTTCGCCGATGCCCGGGGCCTGAAGGCGTACGCGGGTGCCGCACCCGTGACCAGGGCCTCCGGCAGGAACACGGTGGTCATGGCCCGCAGGGTGAAGAACCAGCGGCTGGCCGGGGTCGGCTATATGTGGGCTTTCTCGGCACTGTCCCACTCAACCGGAGCCAGGGCCCACTGCGACCGTCGCCGTGAAGCCGGCGACCGGCACACCGCAGCCCAGCGCAACCTCTTCAACCGCATGATCGGCTGCCTCCACCACTGCCTCACCCGGCGCACCCACTTCGACGAGGCCGTCGCGTTCCCGGCGCCACGAGAAGCCCATCTGACCCTGGCGGCTTGACAACTCTTCCGCATCGGATGTCTTCTTCCCGGCGTCGTATCCCCGGGAGGCCAGGGTGACGGTGGCGTCCGCCTTCACGGACTGCGAGTCCACGACCGCCGCGGTCGGCTCCGAGCTTCGGCCCTCAGCTACGCGGACGGCTCCGCGCAGCCGGTCGTGCAGCTCGGCCGCCAGTCCCGTGTCCCGCCAGCGGGTGAAGAAGGCGTAGACCCGTGGCCAGGGCGGGAAGTCGGCGGGCATCGCCCGCCACTTGATGCCGTTGTCGACGAGGTAACGCACCGCGTCGATCATCTGCCGGTGGCAGTAGCTCTCCGGCCTGCCGCCCCGGCCCGCCAGCCATCCGGGTACCGGCAGCAGATCCCGCACCAGTGCCTACTCCGCATCGCTCATGTCCGAGTCATACCGAGGCCGGCGCTCCGGCCGGTCGGCCGCGTTCCCGAACCGATGGGCGATGCAGTCACACCCAGGAGTGGACGAACTGGACTCGGCGACCAGGACCACGCGACACTTCGGCAACAGGGCCTCTTGCTTCTCGCTGGATTCGACAACCGCGAGCTACCAAGAGGCCCTTCTTCCATGCACCCGAACCGGCCGACTCACCCGAACCAGGCCCTCGTTCGAATCCCACCGACCACACGGACGGATAGAGAACGGCCAGTTACCGACCCTCTGTGGCGATCCGTACACTAGCCAGCATTTCAGAACGCCCCGTGTACCGGCCGGTGTTTGCGCGCCTCGGCCTGTCTGCACAGACAGGGTCACGGAACATGTCGCTGTTGTGCCGCTGAGATTGCCAGGGCGGGCAGGCCCGCGACATCACCACGGGGGAAGCAGGCTGCCGTCGGCGTCGAAGCCGTAGAGAACCTCATCCTCGTTCGGCGGTGTCCCCTGGCGGGGCCTGTCAGATGAACGGCCCTGTCTTGTTTTCGGTGGTGCCGGAGCGTACTGCAACCTGAGGGGGATGCGGTGCCGAAGCAGACCCTCGCCACGGCGACCCCACAGCCGGGGAGGTCAACAGTCCGCCCCCGGGAACTCCTGCTGTCCCTTGACACGAGACCGTAAGGGAGGGCGGCCACCGGGCCGCAACGTGTCTCCCGCACGCTGTTCAGCAAGGGCACACAGAGAAGCCCCGAGGTCAAGGCGCCCTAGTCCCAGACTCCAGGAGGCCGAAGCGCAAGGCGAGGATGATCCCCCCCAGGCATGCGCTTCCGGCCGCTGTGCAGATGGCAAACGATGCCCCGAAGGACTGCGTTTGCACCCCAGCCAGCGTCAGCCCGACAGCCCTGCCCAATTCCTCAGCCGACACCATCCACATCATGGACCCGACCGCGGCCCCCTGCGGGGCATGCCTATCTAGTAGTTCGAACTGGCAGACCGTCATTGGGGCCAGCGCCCCACCCGCGATGACCAGGACAATCGCTAGTGGTACTCCAACGGGAACGAAGGCCGACAAAACCAGCGCAAGAGTGAGCCAGACAAAGCCCACGAGATAGCCGACCGTTGGAGCAATTTGCTGCCGACGTGCACCGAACCACAGACCGGCGAGTGCGCTGCCGACGGCGAGGCAGGCGAACAGCCAACCGGCATTTGCTGCCGCTCCGTGCTCGGAGGCCCGGCCGGGCAGGCCCACCGTCAGCGCGCCGAGACAGGCCCCCGTGGTCATATTGGCCAGGAGGAGCAATCGCAGACCGGGCAACGCCACCACAGCGCGCACAGGGCTCGTCTTGGAAGGTATTTTCCGAGCGGGCTCGACCGGCAGACGGCCGACAACAACCAAGAAGGTGCCGACCACCACGAGCGCTCCAGCTGTGACCACGCCCAGCCGTGGGGATTGAGTCGCTACTACCGCAGCAATGAGTGGCCCACAGACCTTGGCCATCTCGCTGAGTACCGCGTCCATCGCGTAGGCACCGCGTACCAGGTTCCGGTGCACGAGGCGAGCCCACAGAGGGCGGATGCTGGCCATGATCGGAGGTGCGCCTGCCCCAGCGAGAACGCCGAAGACCACCAGCAAAATGACGTTCGTGGCGGTGGCCAGTCCCGTGACGGCCACAATGGTCACCAGCGACAAAGCAGTCAGGGGCAGCCGATGACCGTAGCGGTCAACCAGGTGACCGCGGAGCGGTCCCGTCACCGGCCCGCCGATGTTCCACGCTGCGGCAACCAACCCCGCATCGACGAACGACCCCGACGGGCCGTGGCCCAACAGAACCATCGCCAGAGGGAACGAGGCGAAACCGAACTTTCCGGCCGCCGTAGCCGCGATCAACCTGCGAGCTGTCGATTTCCGGACCAAGGCTGCATAAGCACGCATCACATCAGCCTCAGTACGAGAGGGTAACCACGCCCGGTTTCCCCTTCCACCGGGACTGAACAAGCAGGCCGAATCGGTTCACTCAAAGTCGGAGAGCCCTCCTTCAGGTAGCCGGTAACGAGATCGGCAAAGACGCCGGACGCCAGCTTCAGACCCCCTCCGTAGTGGTCAAGGACGTCCAGCATTCCCTTCCGTTTGTTCCACACGTGGCGGTGCCGATGTGCCCACCGGGAGGCCTCGCGGCCCATCGCGGCGGCCTCCGCGCGGCGAGACGCGACCCATGTCAGGTGCTTCGCCACGTCCCGCACGTCCGGGACGCCGCGAATGCCGCCGCGCGGGAAGCCTGGCAAGCCGGCAGGATCCCACCGTGCCGGAGGCACTGCGAGCACGAGTTCGCCGGCGTCGGTGCAGACATCGCCTTGTCCCTCGGAGGCCAGCGCGATGACGGAGAGCCCGGTGGCCATTACCTCCACGAGCACCCGAGCGAACCCCTCGCTGCCTAGGGCGAGCAGCACGTCGACCTGCTCGTACCAGTGCCGGATGCCCCGCGATGGCTCGCTCTCGTCCACCATGGTGATGCATTCGTCGTGCGGGACGGCGAGGTCACCCCGCCCCAGCGGCCGAACCGCGTCTTGATCACCAGCCGTGCCGTGGGATCCCCGTCGAACGCCGTCTGCCACGCGGCGATGACTTCTGCGACATGTTTCCGGGGCTGGATCGTGCCCACGACGAGCGTGGTGACGCCCTCCCGCTCGGGCCACTCGACGTAGGGGTAAACATCTGGATCCACACCTTCGGGGACCACCTCGACGGAGACAGAGAGGCCGCAGGATCGGAAGGCGCCGGCGACGAACCGGCTGGGCACCATCACGGCCCAGCTCCGGTTCAGGCGCCCGGGCCAATCGGCGGGCAGGTGGCTGGATTCCCACATGGTGTGCACGTAGTGCTCGGCACAGGCACAGCGTTCGAGTTCCGGGCGCGGCCATGAGTTGTACAGGACGGGGCCGACAGTGAACGGTGTGGCCCGCGACAGCAGGCTCCGCACCTCCTGAGACAGGCCCCTGGTCTGGAGTCTCAACGGCACCACGTCCACCTGGACACCCGCGCGAGCCATCCCGACCGCCACGTACCCGGACATGCTCCCATAGCCGTCGTACACGCAGATGTCGGTCACGAAGTTCACCCGTATTCACCGGGTCGGCGGCAGAAGGGTTGGTCACGTGTGCTCCTTCAAGTGCGAAGCCGAGAGGCCTGGCCGATGACTGCCTACGTGGATCGTGCCGAGACCTCCTGCGGGAGCAGTCGCAGGACGGCGTCCCGGATCGCCGGGGCGTCGATTCCGAACGAGGAGAGCAGTCTCTTGCGCGGGCCAGCCGCCACTCCGCGGGGTTCAATGGCGAGGCTTGCCATGGCCCCGCCGAAGGCGTCCCTCAGCAGGTATTCGGCGACCAGTGCCGCGAGCGGCCCTGGACGCGCGTGTTCCTCCACGACGACGGCCGCACGTTTGCCACGCGCCGCCTCGGAGACGGCTTCGGCTACCAGCGGCCTCATTGAACCGACGTTGACGACCGCGCAGTCGACTCCGTCCCGGGCCAGTTCCTCCGCCGCGACCAGTGCCTCCGACACGCATACCCCGTTGGCGAAGACGACGGCCTGGTCGCCGGGGCGGAGCATTTCGAGCCGGCCCGGAGCAAAGCCGTCGGACGAACGGTGGATCACCGGATCGGTACGAGCCCCGAGCCGCACATAGGCCGGCCCAGCCGTCCGGGCAGCAGTCTCCAGCGCCCAGACCGCCTCAAGTGCATCGGCTGGAACGAAAACGCGAATTCCGGGCATGGTCAGGAAGACGGAGAGATCCTCGATAACGTGGTGACTCGTCCCGAACTCCTCGCAGGCGAACCCTCCGCCGACGCCGACGAACGTGACATCAGCGCCGTAGTTGCAGACGTCGCTGCGGATCTGCTCCGCGGCCCGGCGCACCAGAAAGGCCGCCAGGGACGCTACAATGCATTTCTTCCCGGAACGCGCGAGGCCGGCTGCCACGCCCACCAGGTTGGACTCGGCAATGCCCACATCGATGAACCGCTCAGGGGATCGGCGGGCCAGTTCCGAGAAGACGGAGCGGCTGTCCGGCCCCAGGCCGACCATATTCGGGAATTCCTCACCCAACGCGGCGATGACGGGAACACAGGCCTGCAACATCGACTGGGGTTCCAGCTCCAGTCGGGATCCGTTACTTTCGTTGCTCCGGCCTTTTCCGTTGGCGTGGACTTCTCTCACTCGACCCTCCCGAGAACGCTCGCCGACCCGGCCCCCCGCACTTCCCCCAGGGCCCTGTGCAGTTCTTGTTCGGTGAGTCTTCCCATATGCCAGGCGACCGGGTCGTCCGCGATAAAGGAGACACCGTGCCCCTTTGTGGTGTTCGCCACCAGAAGTGTCGGCGTGTCACCGCAGTAGGCGCTGTCCAGCGCCATGCACAACTGGGGGAAGTCGTGCCCGTCGACTGTCATGACCCGCCAGCCGAATGCCCGCCATTTCTCGTCGATCGGGTCGAGGCGAATAGTCGACTCCGTGGGACCTTCCTGCTGATAACCGTTCCGGTCGATGATGCCGATAAGGGAGCCGAGGCGGTGGTGCGCCGCGAACATCGCCGCCTCCCAGACCGAGCCCTCATTGAGTTCTCCGTCGCCGAGCACGGCCACGGTGCGGTAGTCACGCTCATCCAGTTGGGCGGCCAGCGCCATACCCGCCGCCACGGACAGGCCGTGTCCCAGTGCCCCCGTCGCCAGTTCAACTCCGGGCACGTTCTCGGTGGGATGGCAGCAGAGCCGCTGGTCCGGTGAGCCGACCGACTCGAACTCCTCCGCCGCGATCAGGCCGAGTCGGCCGAGCACGGCGTAGAGGGCGAACGCCGAGTGGCCCTTGCTGAGGATCAGTCGGTCACGGTCAGGGGACTTGGGATCGGCCGGATCGAAGCGCATACGGCGGAAGTACAGTGCCGTCAGGATGTCCGTCACGGAAAGAGCCGCGCCCAGGTGCACGGAGCATTTTCCAGCCAATTTCAGGACGTGACTCCGTACCTCTCGTGCAGTCTGAGCGAGAAAGGCCAGGGTTTCCTCGTCGGGTGGCGGAAGGGTCCGCTCTCCCGGAGTCACTGCCGCGTGACTGCCACCTCTTTCTTGATATGCCACGTTCATCCTCTCGACGAGAATTGGGCGAGGCGCGACGAGGACAGTTCCACCCCGCCGCCCAACGCACCATAATTAGTCATAGAAAACGGGTCAAGGAGGTCATTGCATGGTACGGAACGCACTCCTAGTGCCCTGAGCTGCTGTAATGGCGCACCTGGCCGCCACAAGAGATATACGCAAGTGAGCAGGGCTGGGCCAACGACCGGGGCGGCGAACGCGATCATCGATTCACGAATAATTCCTGGGAGCGGCCGAGGAGCACCCCGGCCGGGAGATAGGCGACCAAGGAGAGCGGGAAGACGAAAGTGATCGAAAAACGGATGGCGGGGGGAAATATTTTCATGGGGTAGCCATCGAAGGTGTTGAAGATGTTGTCGAGCAGGAGGTGCATGGCCTGCGCGCCCAGGTGCGTGCGCTGTGTTCCTATCGGGCCGACGACGTCATCTTCGGCCTGCTCACGCTGCTGCTCCAGATCTACCTGTAGGGCGATCTGATGCAGCGTCCAGTCTCCGACCCCGGCCGAACCGTTCCACCACAATCCACACGAAGGCCAGTCCCCCGAATCGGTTCAGGCAACGGAGCCAATTGTGGTGGGACCTGCCGTTGCGCGACTCCCTCGGCCACAGCGATGTTCCGGGCGTTACGTTCCCGCTCCCTCCACGGCACCAGGCCAGCCACCTTGACCATGCCTGAAGTGGGCTCCAGGATTCCCGCGAGCATCTTGATGGTGGCCGACTTGCCCCCCGTTAGGACCGAGGTAACCGACCAGCTCGCCTTCCTCCAGACTGAAGTCCACCCGGTCGACGACGGCCCGCTTAACCATGTACTGCCGGGTCAGAAGGGTACGAACACCTCCCAGCGGCCCCGAGTGCCGCCGGGGGCGGCGGTACTCCTTGACCAGGTCCCGCACCTCGATGATCGGCGCCAAGGTCTGTCTCCCTTCCGGCTCACCGCGGCTCACCGGTCGGGTGACGCCTGTGGGCCGTACAGCACTCGACCGCGGTACGAGGAGCGGGCAGGGCCGGTGGTCCCCGGCTCGACCATGAACAGACTGCCCGCGTCGGGCTGCCTGGCGAGTTCGCCCGGGGTGAGGCGGAAGCGCGCCGTGGTGATGTAAAGCGTGGAGCCGTCCGGTCCGCCGAAGGCGCAGGCCGTCGGCCTCGCTACGGGCAGCCGTACGGTGGCCACGTGCCGCCCGGCTGGATCGAACCGCCGTACCTGGCCTCCGCGCCAAAGCGCCACCCACAAGCAGCCGTCGTCGTCGACGGCGAGACCGTCGGGTGCGCCGTCGCGGGCGTCGATCTCCACCAGCAGGCGACGACGTCCGATGCGCCCGTCGTCGCCGTCGAAGTCCCAGGCGGTCACCGTCCCGTCCGCGGTGTCAACGTGGTACATGACGTCGCCGTCGGGACTCCAGCCGATGCCGTTGGAGATCGTGACGCCGCTCAGGACAGGGGTCACCGTACCGTCGAGATCCATGCGGTAGACGGTCCCAACGCCGGCGGACTTGTCGTAGGAGAGGCTGCCGGCCCAGAACCTGCCCTGCGGATCGCATGCGCCGTCGTTCAACCGCATGGTGCCGCCGCGATGTTCGTCGAGCTCGCACAGGTAGGTGAGCGTCCCGCTGTCCGTGAGGTGAGCGAAGCCCCGGGCGACGGCCAGGAGCCAGCCACCCTCGACGGCGGGCACCGCGGCTCCAGTGTGGACGCCGGTGTGGTACTGGCAGACCTCGCGAAGGCGCCTGCCCTCAAAGCGTGCCCGGTGCAGGACACCCCGGTAGATGTCCACCCATTGCAACTCGCCTCGCAGAGCGTCCCAACCGGGTCCTTCCGGCAGGTCGCCGTCCGCGTCGGAACACGGTGTCGCCACGAGTTCCCGCATTTCCCTCCTCAGCGGTCGGCTTCCGCGTCCGGCCGTGCCGGTCAGGGAAGCGGGCAGGTGGTGAGGTACGGCGTTCAGGCAGCCTCTGTGAGTGCCCTTTCCAGGGCAAGAGCGACTGACGCCAGTCGCCCGTCGCGCCCTCGGTGGCCGACCACCTGGAGACCCACCGGCATGCCGTCGCCCGCAAGGGGGAAGGTGATGGCCGGGTGGCCGGTGGTACTGAACGCCATGGTGAAGCGTGACATGGGTTCCCGCAGGTCCTCGAGTCCGTTCTGGGATGTCACGGCGTCGATCCGCGGGGCGACACAGGCTGTGGTCGGCAGGACGATCGCGTCCCATCCGGCCATCGCGTCGTCGACGCGGCCGCGAAGGTCGCCCAGGCGCCGTCTCGCAGACTGATAGTCGCTTTCCGTGATGCGCTGCGCCTCTTCGAGATGGCGGCGCACATCCGCACCGTAACGGTCGGCGTACCTGGAGAACCTCTCCCGGTGGACGACGGCGGCCTCGGCGTACAGGACAGTGCGGCCTATGGCGTCGAGTTCCTTCCTCGGTGGAAACGGGATTCGGGGGAGCCCGTCGGCCGCTCTCCGCCACGCGCGCGCCGTCTCCGCGTCAAGGTCCGCGACCCATCCGTCGGGCACGGCCACACGCACGTCCCGCAGGGACACCTCCTCCGTGGTGAGCGGCGTGGCGCGCATCGCCTCGAGGGCGCTCACCACGGACCGCACGTCGGCGGCCATCGGGCCCGCGATGTCGAGGGACGGGCTGAGCGGGACGATCCCGTCGGTCGGCACCGATCCCCCGGTGGGGCGGAAACCCGCCACCCCGCACAACGCCGCGGAGATACGTACGGACCCGCCGGTGTCGGTACCGATGGCCCAGTCGCACATGCCGAGTGCGACCGCGACGGCGGAACCGCCGGACGACCCTCCGGCGATGCGGGCGAAGTCCCGCGGGTTGTGGACCGTGCCAAAGAAGGGGTTGACGCTGGTCGGGCCGAAGGCCCACTCATGAAGGTTGGTCTTGCCGATGAAGGTGCAGCCCGCGTCGCGCATCGCACGGATCAGGGGCGCGTCGCGGGTCGCCGGTGTGCGGGGAAGCAGATCACTGCCGCCGGTTGTCACCGTGCCTTTGACATCGATGACGTCCTTGACGGCGACCACAGGACCGGGTCCGTCCTCGTCCGTCAGCGAGATGAAGGCGTTGTACCGCTCCAACTGCCGGATAAGGTCCCGGAACTGGCTGTTCCGGCCCTCGGGGGCGCGCACAGGCACGCCGGTCATCCGACAACCCTCCCCGGGGCGAAATGGGGTCGCCAGAAGTCGACGGAGGCCCGCAGGTCGCTGATCACCTTCTCCTCAGGAACGTCCGGGCGAAATCCGATCTCAAGCATCAGATCGACCGTCTCGACGTCCCAGCCGGCGACTGCCTTCAGGATCCGTTCGGGGTCGACGACCCCCTTCTCGTTGAATTCCTCGGTGAACGGCCAGTGCCGGTCCTGCGTTCCGTCCGTCTGTTGCAGCTGGACGATGCGGGTGTGCATGCCGAACCTGTCGAGCCACGCGTAGGGATCCCGGTCCTCGGCGGATCCGCCGGGAAGACACGCGTGCCCCAGGTCCAGGCAGAGTTTCACGGGGAGAGATGCCGCGCCGACCTCTTCGAGGAGTTCCTCGGTCTCCTCGATGTTCACCGGGTACTCACGGCGGGTCGGTTGCACCTCCCAGGCGAGGTACTCCAGCCCCGCTCGCTCCGTGATTCCGGCCAGCCGGAACACTGCCCCCCGGATCTGCCGCACCACCTGGGCACGGGTTTCCCGGTCCCTCATCTGTGCGAGCGTCAGTGTGCCCATGTAGCCGCCGACCCCGCGTGCGCCGAGCCGCGAGGCCGCCGTGATGGCCTGCTCGTACCACTGCTCCGCCCGCTCGCGCATGCCGGGACGAGGATCGGCCAGCATGTTGAGCAGGAAGACGCTGGTGCCGGTGGTGGCCGACGACACAACGATGTCGTTCTTCTCGCATTGCGCACGGACAGCGCTGAACAGGTCCAGGTCGCAGGCCATGAGGGGGTCCAGGACATCGAAGGAGAACTCGACGTGCCGTAGTCCCAGTTCTCTGACGACTCTGATCCACTGCTCCGGCTCCGGCCAGCGTTTCGCGGCGAACGCGATATTGGTTCCGAAGACTGTCTCCGCCATGCCATCACATCCGGTGGACGAGTGAGGGTGCCGCAGTCAGGGGGAGTTCACCTGCTGCGCCAGGTGGTCGGCCGTCTCAAACGACGGTGGTTCGGTGCAGGAGCCTCTGGTACCGGGTTCGGTCACAAGGCGTCGCGGTGTGGATCGCTGTCCGGTTGTCCCACCACACCAGGTCTCCGTCGCGCCATTGGTGGCGGTAGACGTACTCGCCCTGAGTGGCGTGCTCCAGCAGCTGCCGGCATAGTGACCGGCCCTCCTCCACGTCCATTCCGCGCAGCTCCTTTATCGTCATCGAGCTGACGAACAGGGCCTTGCGACCGGTGACGGGATGACTGCGCACCAACGGATGCACGACATCCGGCATGGCGCTCCTGCGCTCCTCGATGTCGTCGGGTTGCACTTCGTCGTCCGCCTGCCGCCGTTGCTCCAGCAGATAGGACATGCTGTGCACTGCTTGCAGGTCGGCGATGCGCATACGGACATCGGCGGGCAGCGCCTCGTAGGCGGCGTCGGCCGCGCAGAACAGCGTGTCGCCGCCGACCTGTGCGGAGGTGACGGAGTACAGGAACGACATCGCGCTGGGCCGTGGCGATGTGCCGTGGTCCACGTGCCAGTCCACTTGCCCGCCCTCGTACAGCCCGGCTTTCCGGCCGTTCTCGAAGATGTTGCTGATGATCAGCACTTCAGGATGGCCCGGCACGCAGAACTCCTGGAGCGGGTGTATCTCCAGCTCGCCGTACATGCGTGAGAATTCGGCCTGGTGCCTGGGCGTGAGCTGCTGATCGCGGAACACGAGGACCTTCCGCTCGTGCAGCAGCTTCAGCAGATGGTCACGCATGTCCGGGCGCACCGGATCTCCCAGGTCGATGCCCGAGACCTCCGAGCCGATATGAGGGCTGACGTTCCTGACGGTCAGTTCATCGAGTGCAGACATTCCACCTTCCTTGGTCGCGCGTCGATGCGGACGCAGCTTTGCTCGCCAGGGTCACGAACTCCATGGCCTGGCTGGCATTGAGGCGCGGGTCGCAGGCACTCTCGTACCGCAGTGGGAGTTCGTCCTCCGTGACGCCGCAACTGCCGCCCAAACATTCGGTCACGTCGCCTTCGGTCACTTCCAGGTGCAATCCCGCTGGCACGCTGCCGAGGGACTGGTGCACCTCGAAGTACGCCACGGTCTCCTCGACCATCACGTCGAATTCGCGGGTCTTGTGTCCGCTCACCGCTCTGCGGGTGTTGCCGTGCATCGGGTCACACATCCAGGCCGGACACATCCCTTCCTTGCGCAGCCTCTCGACCAGAGGAGGCAGCACATCGCGGATGCGCCGTGCGCCGAGACGTGTGATCAGGGTGATGCGTCCCGGGACACGGTGGGGGTCCAGGCGTTCCACGAGCCTCACGACATCCTCGGCCGTGGCGGAGGCGGCGAGCTTCACCGCGATGGGATTGGCCAGCTGGCGGACGAACTCGATGTGCGCTTCGTCGAGCGCACGGGTGCGCTCGCCGATCCAGAGCAGATGTCCGGACAGACCGTACGGCCGGCCACTGGGAGTGTCCCAGCGCACCAGAGCGCTCTCGTACTCGAGTAACAGTGCTTCGTGACTGGTGTAGACGGGCTTCTGTGCGTCCGAGCGCAGAACGTCGACGGTACGGGCGGAGGCGTGATAAGCGCGCAGCATCCGCTGGGGGTCCGGGGCCCGGGCCGCGCTGTCGCATTCCACTGAATTGACCGCGTCACCGCGGTAGGAGAACAACTCCGTGACTCCCCCGTCCGGTTGAGGGGCGAGTTCCAGGTGACTCGACCGGGGTTTGGCGTACTGCCCTCCGATTCGGCCGACGACAACGACGGGGAGTCTCAGGGAGTCGGTGAGTATGCGTGCCATGCGATGCAGGACGTCCGCCTTACGGCGGATACGGGTCGGCACGGCCGAAGCGAACGTCTCCGCGCAGTCCCCGGCCTGAAGGACAAAGGCTTCCCCGCGGGACGCTTCGGCCATCCTCCTTTGCAGGTCCCTGCATTCCCGCGGTGTGACGATGGGGGGCAGGTCTTCCAGGTGCCGGCGCACCCGCTGCACGTGCTGCCGCGACGGCCAGGAGGGCTGCTGCGAAATCGGCAGGGTCCGCCAGGAGTTACGAACGTGCCTGAGTCCTGAATTCACTGAGCTCCTTACGGTTCGGTCCGCGTTCGCCGGCTGTGTGGGCCGGTTCTGGGGCCCGTCCTCACTGGCTTGCCGGATCCCTGTGCCTCTTCACCGTTGGACAAGCGGACTCGGGTTCCGGTCCGCCAGGATGTCCTCATAGCGTCGGCGTATCTGCTCCCTCACCTCCGGATGGGGCAGCACATAGAACCGGTTGTGTCGAACGGCGTCCACCACGGTGAGCGCGACCTGCCTCGGAGGCATCCCCTCGGACGTGAGCATGCTGTGGAAGTGGCCGCGCAGTTGCTCCCGCCGCGCGAGCGTCGCCGCGTCCAGAGATTCCCGCAGGGTCTCGGGGCGGTTGCGCTCGGCCCGCATGAGCTCGGTCGCGACGGTGCCGGGACAGAGCACGGAGACGCCCACGGGAGCGCCTGTGTCGAGAAGCTCGTAGTACAGACCCTCGGCCAGCCGGGTCACGGCGTGCTTCGACACGGCGTAGATCGAGCCAGGGCCGGTGGTGAGCCCCATCGCCGAGGATGTGATGACCACATGGGCCTCGACGGACTGCCGCAACATCACCGGGACGAACGTCTGGATGCCGTGCACTACTCCCATCACGTTGGTGTCCAGGAGCCAGCGCCAGTCGCTGATGTGGCTGTCCCACAGCGGGCCTCCCCCCGCACCGGCCGAACCCGGGGAGGCCACACCGGCGTTGAGACACGCCACGTGCACCGCGCCGTAGCGATCGACCGCTGCATCGACGAGCTGGACCACTGACTGGCGTCGGGTCACATCAGTCTCAACACCTGTGACTTGGCCTCCTTTCGTCGTCAACTCCCGCTCGGCCGCCGCGAGTGCGGGCCCGTCGATATCGGCGAGAACCACCTTCATCCCCTCGGTCAGGAAGCGGTCGACCAAGGCACGCCCGATCCCGCTAGCCGCTCCGGTGACGACGGCCACCTTGTCCTGGAGCTCACGCATGCTCAGCTCCCGGGCGTCGTTTACGCGGGAACGAGGTCGAAGAACACAACGCGCTGCCCGGCCTCAGGACGGGCGAACATCCGCCTGCACCGCAGCTCACTGCGTTCGAAGACGTCGAACCACAGCTCGTGCCGCAGAGGAAACCCTTGGGCGGTGAGGGCGTGCACCAGGAAGAACTCGGAGTCGTCCTCCTCGTTGTCGTAGCGTAGCTGGGGCTCGCCCAGGATGAACCCCTTCATGCCCGCGCGGAGCAGGCTTGCGAACGTGTCGAACAGAGCGACCACCTGGTCCTCGCCCTCGCGGAAGAACTCGTGGACCACGCCAACCGCCACCAGCGCGTCGGCCTCGCGGCAGACAGCGGGCCACAACTCGGGGTGGAACGCGTCGCCGACCACGAACTCCAGGCGGTCCGCCACTCCTGCAGCCGATGCCAGCTCGCGGGCCACCTCGATCGCCTCGTGGGAGATGTCGAGGCCGACACCCCGCATGTCCGGATTCTGGATACAGGCGTCCACCAGGAGCCGGCCCGCTCCGCAGCCGACGTCGAGGATGCACCGGGCGCCGAGGTCGGCCAGGGCACTCAGCACCGTCGGAGTGTGAAAGCGGTGGAAGAGCGTGGCACTGTGGCGGCCAAGAGCGGCAGCGTCACGCTTCACGTCCCAGCCGTAGGCCGCGCGCCCAGCCAGGAGTTCCGCCGTCTGCGAGAGCACCGGCCCGTATGCCTGTCCGTAGAAACCGAGCATGGCGCGCGATGCCTCGCTGGTCAGCAGCTGGCCCCGGTCAGTCAGCTGCCAGGTCCCACCCGGCCCGCCGGTGACGACGCCCTGGAGTTCCAGGTAACGGACGACGGATTCGGCCAGACTCCTGTCCAGGCCCTCAAATAGTTCCTCCGGAGCGCTCTTTCCCTCGGCCAGCCGGTCCAGCAACCCAGTGCGCGCGCACGCGTCCAGGGTCATGAACAGGTACGTGTTCTTGATCAGCACGTCCATGCCGGATTCGCGGTATTCACGCCATACGGACCTGGGGACGGTGTCGGCCAGCTCCACGGTCTCCGGGACGGGCCGGACCTGGATCGCATCGGTTGAGGCGGACTCCGCCTTCATAACTCACCTCGTTCGTCGGATGACGGCTTTTCGGGAAGGCAGGGAGGAACTCACGGAAGATGAGGCAGAACCTCTGCCGCGACAAGCTTCAGGTGGTCGATGTCGGTCGGGTCAAGGAATTGTAGATAGACCCTATCGACTCCGGCTTCCGCATAGGCGGAGATACGGTCGATGACCTCGCCCGGCCTTCCCCAACACGTCCCGTCCGTGCGGTAGACGTTCTGTTGGAGCTGTGTCACGGATTGGCGGCGTTGCAGCTCGGCGGCGGTCTCTCCGCAGCAGATGTTGAGAGCGACGGATTTTCTGGCCAGGCTTGGATCGCGCGCGTATTGCGTACAGGCTCGGTTGAATCGCGTGAACAGGTCCCGGACCTGTGCGGTATCGGCAAAAGGGACGTTATATTCGGTGGCGAAACGGGCTGCGATATGCACGCTCCGGCGTCGGCCGCGACCTCCCAGAATGAGGGGGAGGCCGGCGGGCTGTACCGGTTTGGGAAGGGCGGGCGAGTCGGCGATCCGGTAGTGCCGTCCCGCGTAGGAGAGGCGGTCACCTGCGGGGAGATGCCACCAAGCGGTCACGATGTCAAGTTGTTCCTCCAGCCGCTGGAACCTCTCGGAACCGTCGGGAAACGGGATCCCGCAGGCCGCGTGTTCCTCGGCGCACCAACCGGCTCCCAGTCCCAGCTCGACACGCCCGCCGCTCATCGCGTCGACCTGAGCGGTGATCACCGCCAGCTGTCCCGGAGGGCGAAAGGTAACCGGCGAAACCAGTGTGCCCAGGCGTATGCGCGCGGTCTCCCGGGCCAGTCCTGCCAGCACGGTCCACGCGTCACACGGCCCGGGAAGCCCGTTCCCAGGTCCTTGCGGCACGTAGTGATCGGCGCAGAAGAATCCCGTGAAGCCAGCCGCTTCGGCGGCCGTCGCCGCGGTGCGCAGCGTTTCATAGGTGCCTCCCTCCTGCGGTTCAACGAATACACACGTATCCATGTTCAGGGAATCCGACCTTCAGCAATGCGCTGAACCGGCATTGGTGTCGTTGCGGGGAGAAAGCTCACGTTAGCAGGCAGGCACCGTATGTCAGCCGCCAGGAAGGCAGTATTCCGTGTGGTGCAACGCCACTCGCTTTGTTTCACAGCGTGCAACGGGACGTCTTGACCGCCCGGTGTGGCGGTGGTTGCGTTCCCTCAGGAATGGTGAATAACAAGGGTTGACCTCGGAAAGCTACGGAAGGGAGGCCGAAAATTCTCCATGCCTCTGGACCGGGCGGCGACGACGGATTCGTCGGGCTCGACATCGGTGCCTCGAAATGGGTGGCCTGGCAACCCGGGAAAAGCTCCGGCATGGTGCGCGGAAGCGTGTATGACGACCCGGAGCGCACACTCGGTGAACTGGCCGCGGCTCTGGACGAACGCTACGCGCAGGCGACAAGGACCGGCTGTGCCTTCGCCGGGGTCATGGACGGGCACGGGGTCGTGGGTACCTGGCCGAACCGCCCGGAGTGGGCCGGTTTCCCGCTGGCCCGGGAACTGTCCCGTATCGCCCGGAGCGACGTGGTCATCGCCGACGACGGCTCCTGCGCGGCAGTGGGCGAGCACCGCGAGGGCAGCGCCCGCGAAGTGGACGACTTCCTGTGCGTGACGTTCGGCACGGGGATCGGAAGCGGACTCTTCCTCAACGGAACGCTGCGCACGACGAGGGCCGGACAGCCGAACGGCCTCGGGCACTTCCGCGGGGACCTCGAACCGCGTTGCAGATGCGGTGCCGTCGGCTGCCTTCAGGCGGGGCTGTTCGCCGGCCCTTCGTGGAGCAACCGTTTCGTCAGGCGGTTCACCGAGGTGGTGGCGGACTTGATGAACCTACTCGATCTCCCCGCAGTAATCCTGACCGGAGGGCGGTTGATGCACACACCAACGCTAGGACGTACTCTCGCGCGTCATCTCCAGGGGGAATTGGCCGATGCCCTCCGCACGGTGCGGATCTCCCCCTGGCCGGACCAGTCGGCCGTTCGCGGCGCCTACCACGTGGCCGCCATGGCCCAGGCAGGGCAGGCGATGTTATGAAGTGTCTGGTCATCTTCGATCTCGACGGCACCCTAGTGGACTCCAAGGCCACGATGGAGGCCGCTTTCCGTCAGGCTTACGCCGAGACAGTCGGGCATGGGGAGCCTCCGCTCGAAAAGTTCTTCGGCCTGCTGGGCGAGTCGTTCCCCCGCATTCTGGAGACTCTCGGTCTCCCTCTGGCCATGTGGGAGCCCTTCCGCTCGGCTTCCCGGGAACGGATCGCGCAGATCGCGCCCTACCCTGGCCTCCTGGGTCTGTGCGAGCATCTGCGCAGCAAGGGATGCACCCTGGCGGTCCTCACCGGAAAGGACCGCGAGCGCACCGTCGAACTGCTCGACCGCCTCGCGATGGAGCATCTCTTCGACGCTGTCGTCACCAGCTCGGACGGCCTGCCCGCGAAGCCGGCCCCGGAAGCCGTGCTCGCCCTCTGCGATCGCCTCGCCGTTCGCCCCGAACGGACCGTGATCGTCGGCGACGCCGCCTTCGACATCCTCGCCGGACGACGAGCCGGCGCATCGGCGGTCGGCTGCCGCTGGGGCATCGGATCGGCCGAGAGCCTGCGCGAAGCAGGACCGGACGCGCTGGTCGAATCCCCCGACGATCTCAAACGCGTATTGGACGAGTGGTACGCGCGGGCTGTCGGCCCCGTCCAGCCCTTCAAGGTCGGCAGTGGTCCAACGGTCATGGGCAACCAGACATGAACGGCACCCTGCGGACCCACACTCCCTGGAAGGTGGCGGTCTCAGGGCTCGGTTGGATCGCACGCACCGTACACCTGCCTTATCTGGACGCCGCTCCGTTCGCCACGCTGGTCGGGGTCCACGACAGCGACCCGTCCCGGACACGGGAGACGGCCGACCGGTACGACGTCGCCGGGTTCGAGTCTCTCCAGGATCTGCTGGATTCGGACACAGACGTGGTCTTCGTCTGTACCCCACCCAGTGACCATGCGAAGTCCACGGCCGAGGCTCTGCGCCGCGGTAAGCACGTCGTATGCGAGAAGCCGCTCGCGACCTCCGCAGCCGACGCCGAGCACCTGGAGCGCCTCGCTCTGGAGAGTGGCCGGGCGTTGTTCTGTTGCCTCACCAACCGCTACCGCGAAGACATCGCCAGGCTCCGGCAGGAGGTGGCGCATGGAATCATCGGAAGCCCGGTGTATCTGCGCGCCTCGTGGTTGCGCGCTCAGGGGATCCCCACCAGTGCCGGGGCCGTGGAGCTCGGCGTGCTGTGGGATCTGGGGAGCCATATGGCGGATCTCGCCCTGTGGCTCACCGGCTGGCGTGCCCCCTCGCTCGTGACCGCGGCACAGCTGCGCTCGTCGCACGACACGCGTGAGGCTGCCGCCGCCTGGCACTCCGGCGGTGAGTGGAACGGGCTCGGAAAGGACACAGCCGACACCGCGGTGATCGACATGACGTTCGGTGGCGACGCGGCTGCGCACATCGAGGTCTCCTGGGCGGCGCGGGTTCCGGACGACCGAGTGGAACTGCTGCTCGTCGGGACGGACGGCGCCTGCCGACTGCGCTCGGTGTTCGGGTGGAGTCCTGCCCGGATGACGGTGCCGGATCCGCCGCTCGCCGTCGCCGACCGGCAGGCACGACGGTGGCGTCCGCTGATGCCGCACCAGCAGCGAAAGCAGGTCGAGTACGCGGCCCAGCTCGATCACTTCTTCGGCGGCCTGGACCAGGGCCGGTTCCACCGGGAGGACCTGGCCACCGCCGTCGACGTGACGAAGGTCGTCGCCGCGGCCGCCGCACGTGCCAGCTGACCGATCAGACCGTACCTGTAAGCGCAACTCCCTGATGGCTACTGGCCCGAGGAGGGGGCGGAGGACCCGTGAGCATCCAGATAACGCCGCTCTCGCGGCACTTCGGTGCCGAGATCAAAGGCGTCGACACAGCCGGCCCGCTGGACGAGACCACGAGGCGTGAGATCGCCGACGCCTTCCACCGGTACCTGGTGATCGTCTTCCGGGACCAGCACATCGAACCGCAAGACCACATCCGCTTCAGCCGGCACTTCGGCGAGCTGGAGACCCACGTACTGACGCAGTACCTCCATCCTGGTCATCCGGAGATCATCGTCATCAGCAACGTCGTGGGCGGCGACGGCGTACGCAAAGGGCTCTTCGACGTCTACACAGCTGACGACCCCGAGTGGCACGCCGACTACTCGTGGAGCCGACGGCCCAGCCTCGGTTCGCTCCTGTACTGCCTAGAAGCGCCCGCTACCGGAGGCCAGACCATGTTCGCCACCTCCCAGGCCGCCTACGACGCGCTGCCGGCGGGCACCCGGGAACGCGTCGCCGGACTCAGCGCCGTCCACAGCCTCGACCACCTCAACGAGCGACTGCGCGAGTCCAACCCGGCGAAGCCGCCGCTCACCGACGAGCAACGACGGCAGGCTCCCCCGGTCACTCACCCCCTGGTGCGAGTCCACCCCGTCACCGGCAGGCGGTCCCTGTTCATCGGGAACAAGTGCATCAGCGAGGTGATCGGCCTGGGGCCGGAGACCGGTCAGTCCCTGGTCGATGAGTTGGTGGCTCACACCACCTCCGAGGAGTTCGTGTACACGCACACATGGCGTCCGGGCGACCTCCTGCTCTGGGACAACCGCAGCACGCTGCACGCCGGACCGACCCCGTACGACGTCGACCGGGAACGGCGGACCATGCACCGGACGACGATCGCCGGAGACGTCCCGCTGGCCGCTCCCCGTCCATAGATCGAGAGGGCAACAGCGATGAAAGTCCCCGAGACGGTTCGAGACGTCGTCTACCACACGGTCATGGACGAGGCGGACCTCGACCGCGAGCAACTGCGTCTGGCTTTCGACGCGCTCCTGGACGTCGAGGACGTCCGTGTCCGCGCGGCCCTGTGCGCGACCCTGTCCACGGCTCTGCTCCAGCGGGGTCCGCGGACACACGAGGTGGTGGCCCTCTGGGACGTTCTCATGGAGCGCGAGGACCACCATCGAGAGCGGCCGTATGCCGCTCCGCTGCCCCAGCGCGGCCGGGTCGTGACACTGATGGGCAGCGGGAAGAAGGGGATCCGCTGTTTGAACATCTCCACGCCCAGCTCCCTGCTCGCCAGTGCGGCGGGTGCGGCGGTCGCGAAGGTCGGCGCCAACTGCACGTCACGGATCACCAGTTCCATCGAACTCGTCGCACTGCTCGGAGTGAATCTCGATCTTGGGCAGGACGCCATGCTGGAGGTTCTGGAGCGCACCGGCTTCGGATATTTCCGTGGTGGTGACGCCATGGCACCGGCGTTCTTCGAGACCTACAAGGGCACGTGTGTGGCCCCCCATGCGCTGATGTTCGGATGGCCACTGCTCGCTCCGATCAGGACAGACGCCTTCATGTACGGCCTCACCCACTGGAATGTCCGTACGAGCGCGGAAGTCGTCCGGCATTTCGGTCTCGCTGGTGACCACGGAAGCGTCGTCTCCTCGTACGGCGGCGGCGCGCGGCTCGACGAAGCCCTGCCATTCGGGACCACCTATCTGTGCCGCACCGCCGACGGGCAGGTGGCTCTGCCGGAACAGCACAGGTTCGACAAGGAGCTGTGCCTGGTGGATCCGGCTGGCGCTGTCCCGGCGGGTGGGGGTGGGATCGAGGGTCTGCTCGCACGCGGCTCGACCACCGAGGACATCTCCACGACCGTGCAGGCCCTCGCAGGAAAGGGGAGCCGGACCTACGCGGACGCCCTCGCGCTCAACGCCGCGTTGATCGCCCAGGCTGGCGGCGTGGCTCCCGACCTGTCGGCGGGCTTCGCCTTGTGCCGGTCGGCACTGGACAGCGGACTGGCCCTGGAGAAGCTGCGTGAAGTCGTCGACGCCACGGGCGGGGACCGGCAGGCACTGGAGCGATGGCTGTAGCCGAGCCCGCATTCCGCGCGTCGGTTCGCACGCGTCACCTGGACAATCGGAGGAGGCAGACTTGACCGCGCCCGCCATTCGCCTGTTCTACGCCGCGTGGGACGGCGACTCCGTGACGCGATGCCAAGAGATCGCTGGTCTTGGACTCGGCGCGGAATGCGAGCTGATCGACGTCGCGGCAGACGAACCGCGCTGGCGGGCCAGTGCGTTGCGGACCGTGCCCGCCGCGCAGGTCCTGCGCGAGGGTGCGGTGGTGGCACAGTTCGACGGACGGCTGCCTGCCGACGCCATCAGGGACGCGTTGAACGGGACCGGTTCGCGCTGCGATCAACTGATCGCGCCCGTTGAAGTGACGGGTTCCAGTGGCACCTACCGGTACGGCCGATGGAGCGAGCCCTCGGTCGTCAACCGTGAGACGCCCGGTCTTGGGTGGAGCTCCTCCAGCCGCGAGGTGCCTCATCAGCCGTGGCTGATCCTGGACACCCTCAGGGCCCACCGTTTCGGCGCGATCGGCATCACGCCGCGCGACTGGGCCGTCGACCCCAACCTGCGTCAGTGCCTGCCGCCCGACTTCGACATCTCGGTGAGCACTGACGCCGCACACTGGACTCCGGCGCTCGAAGTGCGCGGTTACAGCTGGCTTCGCGGCTACACACACTATTGGGACGTTGACGCGGCCGGCCGCTACGTCAGGTTCCAGGCGCGGAAGCTGCACAGGCGGGACAACGGCCGGTACGTCTGCCAGCTTCACGATCTCGAACTGTGGGGCATTCCCGTCGAGCCGGCGGAGATCCGGCACCCGTCCACGGGGCAGTGGCGCCTGCCCGCGGAGGAGGGCGACGGGACAGCTGTGCGCAAGCGCGGGATCTGGCACGCGCAGCATGAGGGAACCACCGCCACGACGTGGCACCTGGCGCCGGGCGCGAGGCTGCCGCCCCGGGGACTGCTGCGCGGCCGGGCCATGTGGCTGGTGCTCGAGGGCACCGTTGCCATACGCGTCGCGGGGCTTCCGGAGGAACAGCGGGTCGAACACGGCACATGGCTGACTCAGTGGCCTTCGTACGGGCTCGTCGTCGCCAACGCTTCATCACTCGAGCCGGCGACCCTGCTCGAGATCCGCAGCGCTCCGGAAACGGCTGAAGTCTGGGGCGCGCCCCGCCGCGGTTCGCCGTCGGAGGGGACGGGTCGTTCCAGCGACCGAGCAAGGGACCAACAGCCCACCACTGGAGGCGGAACGCGATGAGCCTCACCGAAGACACAGGCGCCGACCGTCTCGCCGCGCTGGGCGGGTGCCCGGTCCGGACAAGTGACTTTCCTCCGTGGCCCCAGGCGCCGCAAGGCACCAAGGAGGTGCTGGAGCGGGTGCTCGGCAGTGGCCACTGGTGGCAGTCGGGGAACGGACTCGCCGAGGAACTTGAGGCCAGGCTGGCTTCTTACCACGCGGCTGAGGGAGCCGTGGCGGTCACCAACGGCACGCACGCCCTGGAACTGGCTCTGCGTGGCGTTGGCGTCAGGCCGGGCGACCAGGTACTCGTCTCCGCACTCACGTTCATCTCGAGTGCCGCCGCGGCCAGCCTGCTCGGGGCTGTCCCGGTCCCCGTGGATGTCGAGCCGGACACGCTCGGCATGGCACCGGCTGACCTGGAGCGCAAGCTCACAGGAGCCGTGAAAGCCATCGTGCCCGTACACCTTGGCGGCAATCCCGTGGACATGCGCGCCGTGGGGAGCCTCGCCGACCGGGCCGGCGTTCCCGTGATCGAGGACTGTGCCCAAGCAGTGGGAGCCGAGTGGGAGGGACGACGCGTCGGGGGGCTCGGCACTCTCGCAGTGCACAGCTTTCAGGCGAACAAGTTGCTCACAGCTGGTGAAGGCGGAGCGGTCATCGTCAGGTCCGACCCGGAGCTGCTGGATCGGCTCGTCCTGCTGGGCAACTGTGGTCGAGGCCGCGGCGTCATGGCCCCCGACCACGAACTGATCGGCTCCAACTACCGCATGACAGAGTTCCAGGCGGGCATCCTGCTCGCGCAGTTGGATGCCTACGAGGAGCTCTGGGCACGCCGGCAGGCCGCAGGACAGGCGCTGGTCACCGCGCTCCGGGAGGAGAACCTGGCGGTCCCGGTGCCCGTGGCGCCGGGTGTCACGCGTGCCGCCTGGTACAACGTCCTGTTCCGACTGACGCCGGCGCTGGCCCGGCGGATGACGGGCAGCGAGTTCGCCGCCGCTCTCACCGCGGAGGGTATACCCGCTCGCCCGCTGCATCCCCCGTTCCATCTCACACCCGCCTACCGGGACCGGGACCTGGGTGGCACCTGCCCGCATGCCGAGCAGGCCGGAGGCGAGGTTATGTTCCTGCATCACCGGCTGCTGCTCGAGGGGCAGTCCGGCGTGGACGACATTCTCGCGGCGTTCCGCAAGATCCACCGCGAGGTGACCGGGGGCCGTGCGGGGGCCCGTGAAGCCCTCCACTGACCCGATACCGGGCCTCCAGGAAGCCGTTCTCCGAAACGCACTACCGCCTACCAGTAAAGGATCGTCATGGACTTCACTGCTTCTTCCGACGAATGGGTCCTGGGCCTCGGCGGATCCTCACACGACTTCGCGGCCGCGCTCATCCATGGAACGGAGATCAAGGTTGCCATTGAGGCCGAACGGGTCACGCGGAAGAAGTACGTCCGTCCCAGGTGGTTTGAGGACCCCTCCCGTGCCTGCGTCGATTACTGCCTCGAAACCGCGGGGATATCGCGTGACGAACTGAGCCGCGTGGTCTCCTGCGAGTTGCTGCCCTATCGGGCGCGGGCCCAGTTCGACGGCATTCCCGTGCGGGCCTACCCGCACCACCTGGCGCACGCCGCTTCCGTGTGCATGATGCTGGAGCCGGCCGAGTCCGCCGTGATCATGGTCATCGACGGCATGGGCTCCCCCTGCTCCGCCGCCAAGCGGACCGAGGTGTGCCCGCAGCCGTCACCGGACCCGGGCCTGGTCCAGCGGGAGACCTTCTCGTTCTTCGTCTACGAGAACGGTGATCTCACTCCCATCGGGGCCACCCGCGGAGAAGGATTCCTGGAGTTCGTGGACCTCACCACCGGTGCCACCAACTCGATCGGCCTGCTCTACGAGATGATCACTGCGATGCTCGGGTTCCATCCCCTGGAAACCGGCAAGACGATGGGGCTCGCCCCCTGGGGCCGGCCGCGGTTCCTGGATCTGCTTCTGGAGTTCACGTCGTTCGGTGACGACCTGAACAATGTCTTCGCCTTCGATCCGTACGACCAGCGCTTCCAGGAAGCCGTGACCCAGGTACTGGACCGTGAGGGACACGACTTCACGGTGCGCGCCGACCTGGCCGCGAGCGTCCAGGAACTGTTCACGCGCACGCTGTTGCACTGCTACGAACTGGTGGCCGACCCGCGCTTCGACGCGGTGTGCATCGCCGGAGGGTGCGGGCTCAACAGTGTCGCCAACGGCGTCCTCGCCGGACGGCTGGACAGCCGGACTCGGCTCGTGGTGCCACCGCACACCAGCGACGCCGGTATCGCGCTCGGCGCTCTGTGGTTGGACCGTCATGGGGCAGAGCCGGCCACGCCGGTGAAGCTGACGGTGGCTGGCAAGCCACTCATGCCGAATATCGCGCGTCCCGGTCGCCTTTACGACGCCACGGAGCTACAGACGGCCGCAGCCGCGTACCACAGGAACATTGCTCGCGACACGCGCATCACCTCAGCCGCGGACCTCGCCAGGTTCCTGGCCGACGGGAACGTGGTCGGCGTCTTCAACGGCGGCTCCGAGATCGGCCCGCGAGCCCTCGGCGGCCGCAGCGTTCTCGCAGATCCGCGCGACGCTGCGATCCGGGAGCGCATCAACCGGCGGATCAAGCATCGTGAACCGTTCCGCCCTCTGGCGCCGATCGTCCTCACCGAGCACTTCGACGACTACTTCTTCCCCGCCGCGGCAAAGGACTACTTCATGCTCGTCGTGGCACAGGCGAACGATAAGTGCCATCGGGAGGCACCCTCGGTCGTCCATGTCGACGGGAGCGCCCGAGTTCAGGTGGTCGACGAGGACTCGGACCCCTTTCTGGCCCAGGTGCTGCGAGAGTTCCACGGCATCACCGGCCTGCCGATACTGCTCAACACCTCGTTCAACCGTCGGGGCGAGCCGATCGTGGAATCTCCGGAAGATGCGATCCGGGCCTTCGTGGACATGGGACTTGATGGCCTCTACCTCCAGGGAGACTTCTACTTCCTGGCGGACGCGGGTGATACCGAATGAAAGGGAGGGAGGGTCCCTCGCCACGGACCGGGCACCCCGTCGTACGAGCGGTTGTCTTCGACATCGGAGGCACCGTGTTCGACGAAACGCGGCAGTGGGCCGGATGGGCCAAGTGGCTGGGGGTGCCCGAGGCGACTTTCTTCGCCGCTTTCGGGGCGGTCATCGAGCGCGGGACGCACATGAGCGAGGTCTTCGCGTTCTTCGATCACGGCCACATCGAACCGTACGCGGTGCGAGCACAGCGTATGGCGGAAGGTGAACCTGACGAGTTCGGCCTTGAGGATCTCCATGGCGACGCGCTGTCCTGCTTCGAGAAGCTGCGGGCATCGGGGTTCGCGGTCGGTCTGGCGGGCAACCAGCTGGAGCATCGGCACGCCCTGATCGAGGAGTTCGGCCTGCCGGTGGACTTCGTTGCCACGTCCGCGAGGTGGGGCGTCGAGAAGCCGGACGCCGAGTTCTTCGCCCGAGTGGTGCGGACCTGCGGTGTCGCACCGGGAGAGATCGCTTACGTCGGTGACCGGGTGGACCACGACATCCTGCCTGCGCTGCGGGCAGGACTGGTTACCGCGTTCGTCCGGAGAGGACCGTGGGGCTATGTCCAGGCCCGGACCGCCGGGGCCGAGCGCGCGCATTTGCGGCTGGACGAACTCGACTCTCTGCCAGAAAGGCTCTTGTCGTGGAACGAGGGCGCTCTGTGACCGCGTCAGCCCGGGAGGCGCCCGTCGGTGTGGTCCTGGGTACGCATCTTCCGCCGCAACAGACCGCTCGGCTCGCTGCTCTTGCCGAGGAACTCGGGTTCAGCGAGATCTGGCTTCCCGAGGACTATTTCTTCACGGGCGGAATCGCCGGCGCCGCCATGGCTCTTGCCGCCACGCACCGGATCCCCGTGGGGCTCGGCGTGGTTTCCGCGGCCACCCGGCACCCCGCGCTGCTGGCGACCGAGTGCGCGACTCTGGCAGGCGCTCACGGCAACCGCCTGTGGCCCGGCATCGGACTCGGCGCCTCTCCCGCCTTGGACAGGATGGGCCTGGACATCGAACGTCCGGTCGAGTTCCTGCGGGAGTACGTCTGCGGGGTCTCGCAGTTGCTCGCTGGCGAGGAGATCACACGATCGGGCCGCTTCACCTTCAAAGGGGTGCGACTCGCCTACCCTCCCTCCAGCCCTCCTCCGGTGTTCATGGGAGCGATCAGGCCGAAGTCACTGCGGCTGTCCGGAGAGATCGCGGATGGCACGGTACTCGGCTCCATGTGCAGCGCGCCCTTTGTCTCGTGGGCCGTGCAACAGGTGCAGCGCGGACGCGCTCGCGCAGGACGGCCACAAGGGGGGCACCGTTTCCCGGCGTTCTCGTTTCTGTGCCTTCGCTCCGACCGCGCCCGGGCCCGCCAGGCGCTCCGGCCGGTCCTCGCTCCCTACCTCAAGATCGTCGGCGAGGCGGGCTGGCCCTACACGGAAATCCTGGGGATCGGCGAGGACATCAGGGCGCTGGGGTCAGTCACCCGGATCGCACAGGAGATGCCCGACGCCTGGATCGACGAACTCGCCATCGCCGGGGATGCCGAGTACTGCGCGGGCAGGATCAATCGCCTGCTCGGCGCAGGTGCCACCTCCGTCGCCCTGTTTCCCGTGCCCTTTGACGAAGCTGACTCCATGCTCTCGCTGGCCGGACGCGAGCTGCTCCCCCAGCTATGGGCGTCCGAGTTCCGCGCAGACGTCAGGGAGATGGCATGAAGGAACAGTTGGACCGTCGCGATCCGCTGCCGTTGCACGAGCACGCCACGAGGTCGTGGGAGGCGCAGCTCCTCGAGTCAGGCGGAGCCCGCCTCGTGGACGTGCCGCTCCCCGGCCACCGCTACACCGTCGCGATCGGCGGCGGAGTGCGTCACGCCCTGCGCCTGGTGCTCGACGATCTGCGTCCTGGCAGGGTGGTCGTCGCTGCCCGCCGCGGCGCGCCAGGGCCAGCCGGCCTCGGACTGCACACCCTTGGGGTGCCGGTCGAGCACGTTCTGGTGGACGACGGGGAACCGGCCAAGACGCTGGCGGATGTGGAAAGAATCTGCCGTGCCTTCGCTCAGAAGGGTCTCACGCGGTGGGACGCCGTGGTGGCTGTGGGTGGTGGAACCGTGACCGACATGGTCGGCCTCGCCGCCGCGCTTTACCACCGCGGCACCGCCGTCGTGCATCTGCCCACCACGCTCCTGGCCCAGGTCGACGCGAGTGTGGGCGGAAAGACCGGCGTGAACCTTCCGGAGGGGAAGAATCTCGTCGGCGTCTACTGGCACCCCGCCGCCGTGCTGTGCGACACCGACTTCCTGTCGACGCTGGACGCCCGGGAATGGCGCAGCGGCCTGGGGGAGATCGCCCGTTGCCAGCTGGTGGGGGGTGAAGATCACCGCACCCGCCCGATGGAGGAGCAGATCGCTTCCGCCGTCGCCATGAAGGCCGCGGTCGTCGCGCGGGACGACCGCGACCATGGTGCCCGGATCCTGCTGAACTACGGGCACACCCTGGGGCACGCCCTGGAGTCGGCAACTCGGTATCGGATGAGGCACGGCGAGGCCGTCGCTGTCGGAATGATCTTCGCCGCACTGATCGCCGAGGCGCTGGGCCGGATCCCACGGCAGCGCGTCGCCGAGCACTACGACGTCATGGACAGCCACGGCCTGCCAGTCACCCTGCCCGCCGGCGTGAACATTCGCGGACTGACCGAACTCATGATCCGTGACAAGAAGGCGCAAGGGGAGCTGACGCTGGTGCTCGACGGGCAGCAGGGGTTGGAGGTGGTCCATGGCATCTCGACAGCCCTGGCCGATCGAATACTGAGGCAGATGCTTCCCGGAGCAGAGGGGAAGTGAAACGCGCCGCCAAGGACAGCCATATGCGATATCGCTTTTCGAGGGAGGTTCCCATGAGCTGGATCAAGACCGCGTCCACGATCTGCTTCAAACCGTATTCCCTGGAGGAGGCGGTCCGTGGCATCGCCGAATCAGGGTTCGCCAACGTGGAGCTGAGCGCGGTCAAAGGCAACGTGGAGCACCTCGACCCGGACGACCTGTCCCCCTCGACGGTGCAGCACGCACAGGCCGTGCTCGCCCGGTACGGCGTGACGGCGGTGAGCGTCAGCGGGCACGGCGACCTGCACACGGCGGAGGGCCTGGCACGGCACCGCCGGATCCTGCGGGCGACCCGCGACGTCGGCGCCCGGGTCCTGATCACTTTCATCGACGGCGTGGACGGGCTTGAAGCCTGGACGGCGTTCGTGGAGAACATGCACGACCTGGCCGACGATGCCCACCGACTCGGTGTCGGGCTGTGCCTGGAGAACCACAGTGACCGCATGGCCACAGCGAAGAAGGCTGCCCGGATCATCTCCGAGATCGGCCACCCCTGGTTGCGGATGAACTACGACACCGGGAACGCCAGTTTCCTTGCCGGCGTTCGCCCGGATGAGGACGTCGAGTTCGCCCTGCCCGTGCTCGGGCACGTTCACCTGAAGGACCATCAGGAACCTGCCGGAAACATGTGGTTCCCCCCTCTCGGGGATGGAGACCTCGACGTGGACACCTTCCTGTCGCGGGTCGAATCCGCGGGATTCGAAGAACCGGTGAGTGTGGAGATCGCCTTCGATGCGACGTGGCCGTCCTGGGACGAGTGCCTGTCCGCGCTGAAACGCAGCAAGAAATTCCTCGACTCCATCCGCCCCTGACAGGCGAGAACGGAGACTTTTCCATGCATGTCGCGGTAACCGGAGGAAGCGGCACGCTCGGCTCCTACATCGTGCCCGAGCTCGTCTGGGCAGGACACCAGGTGACCTGTGTGGGCAGAAACCGCCCGAAGGCCGGTGGCGGAGCCAGGTTCGTCCAGGGTGACATCCGCGCTCCCCGAAGCCTCCGGGAGGCATTCGACGGTCAGGATGCCGTCGTGCACCTCGCCGCGGTGCCAGGTCCGCACTGGACGACTCCCGCCGACCTCACCGACGTCAACGTCAGTGGAACGGTCAACGTGCTGGAGGAAGCCGTCAGCGCGGGAGTGTCCACGGTGGTCTTCGCCTCGACCGGGGCCGCCACCGGCTTCGCCTTCGGCGATCCGGTGCCGCGGTACCTGCCGATCGATGAAGAGCATCCCAGTGAGCCGCACGACCCGTACGGACTCAGCAAGCTTTTAGGCGAACACGTCTGCGCGCGCTACACACGGGCGTACGGGATCCGCACCCTCTGCCTGCGCGTCCACAACACGTGGTACGTGGACCGCCCCGGCACCGCACGCGCGATGGACAGCGCCGGCTGGGCGCGATCCCTTACCGTGGAGCGGCTCTGGGACAACTACCTGCGAGCCCTGATGGAGCCGGAGACACAGAAGGTGCCTGGCCCGCCCTCCGCCCGCCGCACGCTATGGGGCTTCGTGGATGCCCGGGACGTCGCCCGGGCCTTCACCGCGGCAGTGGAGAATGAAACCCTCAACCACGAAGTCTTCCTCATCACCGGCGCCGAAACGTGCTCGACACAGGAGACGCCTGAGCTCGTCGCCCGCTACTTCCCGAGCACGCCGCTGCGGACAGCCCTGCGCGGACACGCGACACTGGTGTCGCACGACAAAGCGAAAAAGCTCATGGGCTACGACCCCACGCACTCGTGGAAAGACAGCGACTTCTCGGTCTGGTTGCGGGCTCAGAATCCGAGCCTTGCGATGGGATGAAAGGTGAGAAACTCCTGATGGCAGACCACTTTGAAGATATTGGCGAACGGCTGCGCAAAGATTTCACGATCCTGGAGCGCAAGACGGATGACGGTCGGCCCCTGGTTTACCTGGACAGCGCGGCCACTTCTCACAAGCCTCGTCAGGTACTCGACGCGGAGCGTGCCTACTACGAACGTCACAACGCCGCCGTGCACCGAGGTGTGCACACACTCGCCGAAGAGGCCACGGAAGCTTACGAAACCGCACGCTCCTCGGTCGCAGCGTTCATCGGTGCGCAACCGAGCGAAATCGTCTTCACGAAGAACGCTACTGAAGCGATCAACCTGCTCTCATACTCCGTAAGCAACGCTGGACTGGCCGGAAGGCAGGTCCAACGCTTCCGTCTCGAGCCGGGTGACGAAATTCTCGTCACAGAGATGGAGCATCACGCGAATCTTGTACCCTGGCAGCAACTGTGCCTGCGTACAGGCGCGGTACTGCGCTGGATCGGCGTCACGGACGATGGACGGCTCGACCTGGATCAATTAAACACGATGTTGACCCCTCGGACTCGGATTGTGGCGCTCACGCATCAATCGAATGTCTTGGGCACCGTGAATCCAGTTGCGGAGATTTCCTCTCTCGCGCACTCGGTCGGTGCTCTCGTGCTGGTGGACGCGGCCCAATCGGTGCCACACATGCCCGTCGACGTCCGGGACCTCGGGGCCGATTTCCTGGTCTTTTCAGGGCACAAGATGCTCGGACCTTCAGGAATCGGTGTCCTGTGGGGACGCTACGAACTCCTCGAGGAGATGCCTCCCTTCCTGACGGGCGGGTCCATGATCGAAACCGTGCACATGGACCATAGCACTTTCGCGCCGCCACCCCAGCGATTCGAAACCGGCGTCCCCATGGCCGCGCAGGCCGTGGGCCTGAGTGCAGCCACGGCATACCTCTCAGACGTCGGCATGGAGAACGTCGAGCGCTATGGGCGCGCTCTTACGTCATATGCTCTCGAGAGGATCCAGACCATTCCGGGCGTACGTGTTCTCGGGCCCGAGGCGGCTACGGAACGAGGAGCGCTCGTGTCCTTCGTCCTGGACGGTGTCCATCCTCACGACGTGGGTCAGTTGCTTGACGAGCGAGGAGTAGAGGTCAGGGTGGGACATCACTGCGCATGGCCCTTGCATCGCAAGCTCGGTGTCACGGCCACCACGCGCGCCTCCTTCTACGTCTACAACACCTTCGAAGAGGTAGATGCACTCGTCGTTGGTTTGGACTATGTCCGCACGTTTTTCAGGTGATAGGCAGGCGGACATGTGGGAAGGCAGGTCATGAGCGTGCCGAAGCCGCTGATAGCCGTAGCCCTGCACGACGGCTGGTACGGCGTCGCCACGGGAGCCGGCCGTTCCAATCATGCACTGCTGCGTATCCTCGCCCAGGCCCTCGCCCCCGGGGTGGAGTTGGCCGTGCTCCCCGTACGGTTCTCTCCCGGACACGGCTGGCACCAGCCGCAGTGGCATCGCGCCGCACAATCTCAACTCACCAACGTCCCTCACCGTGTCCTGCCGTTGGGTGACGGATCCTTCGGCGGGCAGCCTTTCGGCACCCTGCCTACCTTCCGGCCGCTAGTCGCCGAGACCGCCTCCATCATCACCGGGCTCGCTTCGCACCACCGTCGCGGCGCGCTCATCGCCATAGACCGGCTTTTCGCCGGTCTCGGCCCGCTTCTGCCCGCTTCCCTCGACTGGGAGTTGCTGTACCTGCCGCGTTCCACCGCCGCGCACCACGCCGATCCCGAGGAACGGGCGTGGGAGCGGCACGGCCTGGACGGCTGGATCAGGCGCGGCGCCTTCGTCGGGGCGATCAGTGGCCACATGCGCACCGTCCTCGCCTCCTGCGACGTGCCCGAGAGTCGGCTGCTCGACGTGCCAGGAGGGCTCACACCGGACGACGAGGTACCCCTTTCCGCGGCTCCGCAGTTGCCCACGGCCGCGTCGCACGGCTTCCTTCTGGCCATGGGGCGTGCTCAGCCCTACAAGGGATGGGACGACCTCCTGGACGCGCTCGCGCTCTTACGGGAACGTGCCATCCGGGTCCCCCACCTGCTGCTGGCCGCCGTGACCAACGGCCCACCCAACGCGTACCAGCGCCACCTCGCCGATCGCATTCACGCGCTCGGCCTGGACGCGACGCTGTGGACTCGTCATCACGACGGCCTTCCCGGATTACTCCATCACCCACGGCTCCGCGCTGTTGTGGTTCCCTCCCGCATCGAACCCCTGGGCCGGATTCCCCTTGAGGCCTACAGCGCCGGTGCAGCCCCCGTCATCGCCACCACCGCTGGCGGACTCGCGGAGACAGTCATCGACGGTGTCACCGGCTACACCTGCCGCCCCAGCGATCCCGCCGACCTCGCTGACGCTCTCCACCGTGCCCTGCGCGCCTCACCCCACACACTCGCCCTCCAGCGCACGGCGGGAGCTCGTCTGGCTGCGGCCCGCGACTACACAGCCTGCGTCACCAGGGCGCTGCACACTCTCGCCCCCTGGGCCACGGCCACCGCAGCCCCTCGGGCAGAGGACCGCGCGCCCGGCTGAGATTCCCGGCGGTAGAGCGACCTTCCATGTGTGTGTCAAGAATGAGTGCTTAATTTCGCGGCGGCGTGCATGAGCATGACGGCGTAGTTCCGCTCGTCATTGACTGTCCGCTTCGACTGGACGGCCACGCTGACCGATCCAGTGGGGAGCCGCCCATGCCACACCACTGTGGATATCAGGTCCCAGCCGCTTACTGGCGCCGGGGTGCGCGCATACAGCCCGTCACTCATACGCAAATACGGTTCGAGCGAAGACCCAGCCGACCGTATTTTAGGCATGTGTCGACGCATGGACCGCCCCTCCTCGAGGGAGGCGAGCACCACTTGGCCTGCGGCATCCGCCTGGAGCGGCGCGGCGTCCAGGTTTGATGCTGCCTCACTGCTACTGCGTAACGCCTGGGTGAAAGCATCGCCGCTGTTGCCTCGTATGCCCACACACTTCCTGAGTGGATCCACACCGAAGAGGATTGCCGTGTGCAGCAGGGCCACTTGTTTACTGTGATGATGAAGGGTGGCAAGCAGCCGATGCACATCTGCGGAAAGTTGATACAGTGGCCGAAGCTGATTCATGGAAGTGCCGCTACTGTGCCCATTGATCAGGCCGTAGGTCCCTCCCTCCCCTCTGTAAAATATCCCTTCGCTTACGCCGGCAGCTAAGACCCGGCATGTGGTCGATGGTGTCATCCCAGATAACTGGGAAATGTCGCGCAAAGAATGCAGGCCGTCAGGTAGATCGTCGCGAAGAAGCCGGACGATTCGAAGGGCTTTCCCCCAGGCTGAGATACGCCCCTTAGGTGGCGCTAACGGCAAGGTGCGCGAATGCTGCTCCATAGCGTCTCACATCGCTCAACACTCGGCGAGGCCGCAGTATGGCACGGTGACCAGTTACGACCTCTGGTCTGACTCACGTGTCGCAGGGACGGGGATACGGCACGCGGGAGCGCCAGGCGCAAATCGCACTCACCGCGCATCCAGGCAGTCCTGTTGAACCCGCCGGGCAGCGCGAGCCGACGAGATCCGACGACGAGCCATCAACGGCCTGCCAGTGGTGCATGTGCATGGCAACGTCTCATGCGCCATTTGCACGAGTCAACCACCCGGACCAGCACTCCCCGCGTATTACAAGCCATCACCGGGCGCCTCACTGCCCCGCCGAGATCACCACCACCTGGTGGCGGAAGCGGTCGTGGTCAGTCGCTCCTTTTCAAGGTATCTACCATGGTCACCTCGACTCACAACGGGTCGTCAATATGTTGATCAACGTCGTCCCATGACGCTCGGTCTTCCCCAACAAGGAACGTGCTGACGGTCATCAGGATCCTGTTTGCCTTCCGTGTGAATCCCTCGGGGATGCTCCTCCACAAAGCACAGCGGCCAGCCACACCGGAAGGTCACACTTGCAGGGTCAGCTTGACTCATTTTCGACTGCGGCTTTGATTGCAAGAATCAAAACTCATGGCATCCCCGTTACTGCTTTCCCTCGGTCGTGCCCACTGGATGCGCTCCTGCCTCGCCCCGAGCGTTCTCGTGGTGGACGCCGAAGCGCACACCGGCTACTTCACCCTGCCGGCCTCCCAGCTGGTCGGCCCGGTCGGCCGCGTCGTCACCATCGAGCCGTCCTTCGCCCAACCGGGACCTGACTGCAAACATCGCGGCCAACGGGTTCGGCTTCATCAGCACCGGCAACGCCAACACCCCGAGGCGAAGGACCTGCTACCTGGAGCGCTCCACCGACCTCGGCGGCACCACCGCCGTCCGCCCGCGCACCATAAAGAGCCTCCTTCGAGGGCGCCGCGGCACCGCTGCCGCACCTCCTCACCGCAGAGGAACTCGCCGCTGCCCCCTGATCAAGCTCGATGTCGAGGACGGCAAGGCCCACGGCCGTGCGCGGGCTCGCCCCCATCCGGCCCCGGCTGCGCCACGACGCCGAACTGGTCATCGATCACCCTGCGGCTGGCCAAACAAGGCGCCGCAGACCGCACCATCGACGATGTCCTCACCGCCCGAGCCGTGAGGGAGCTACGACGCAGGCGGCAGGCCGGCGGGCTGGAAAGCTTCAGGCGGCGTCGAGTTCCGCCAGCTCCTCGGCCGTCAGCTCCAGGTCGACGGCGGCGCGCGAGTCCCGGATGGTCTCCGGCCGGCTCGCGCCCGGGATCGGGATGACGACCGGCGACTTGGCGAGCATCCACGCCAGGCACACCCGCTGCGGGCTCACGCCGCGGGCCTCGGCGATGCGGGCGAACGGGGCGTGGACCGAGCCCAGTTCACCGGCTCGGGAGATGCCGCCGAGCGGGCTCCAAGGCAGGAACGCGATGCCGAGTTCGTCGCACAGGCGCAGCTCCAGCTCGCTGGAACGGAAGGCCGGGGAGAACTGGTTCTGCACGGAGACCAGCCTGCTGCCGAGGATGTCGTCGGCCTCCTTGATCTGCTCCGGATTCGCGTTGGAGATCCCGGCCATGCGGATCTTGCCCTCGTCTAGCAGCTCCCGCAGCGCGCCGACGGACTCGGCGTACGGGACCCGGGGGTCGGGGCGGTGGAACTGGTACAGCCCGATGGCCTCCACGCCGAGTCGGCGCAGGGACGCCTCGCAGGCCTCGTTGAGGTGCTCAGGGCTGCCGTCCAGCGTCCAACTGCCGTCTCCGGGGCGCAGATGCCCGCCCTTGGTGGCGACCAGGACGTCGGCGCCGCGGTGGTGGGAGGCGAGGGCATTGGCGATCAGCGTCTCGTTGTGACCGACCTCGTCGGCGTCCCGGTGGTAAGCGTCCGCGGTGTCGATCAGGGTCACGCCGGCGTCGAACGCGGCGTGGATGGTGGCGAGGGAACGGGTCTCGTCCGGTCGTCCCTCGATCGACATGGGCATCGCGCCCAAGCCGATCGCGCTGACCTCGACGTCACCGATGCGGCGGGTGTGCATGTGCTCGTGACCTCTTCCGGCTGTCGTTTCGGCTGTCGTAGCGCACCTTCGCTTGTTGTCCGGCGCCCGGCCGGGGATCGCGGCGGTGCTGGCGGACACCAGCCTGGCTGCCGGGGTGGTCAAGGCTCAATAGAAGAAGAACGCATTCATCACCTGGAGAACTGAATCGCTGCCCGGCCGGTGGTGGATGCGGCAGGGTCGCTGCGGTCGGCCGACAGGGTCCTCGCGTCCGTCGGCCGACTCGTCGCTCAGCCGCCGCGCGGCACGGGAGTCGTGCGGTCTGCGTCGAAGGGTTCCAGGCGGATGACGGTGCTGGGATGTGGGGTCAGGGCCTGGTCGGCGACCACGGTGCGGCTGGTGACGATGACGATCGTGGGGCGTGCGTGGTCGGCCTCGCGCTGCTGGAACTGCTGGACGCTTTGCAGGTAGGTGAAGTGACGTGCGGGATCCATGTGGTCGGCCGCGGCTTGGAGCAGTTCGTCGAAGCCGTCCAGGAGGACGACTCTGACGACGCCGGCGTCCGGGTCGGCGACGTCCGGCCAGGGGATGCGGCGGCCCGTGGAGCGCAGCAGGGCCTCCTCGAGCTGTTCCTGGATGTCCAGGTCGGCGGGGAGGTGGCGCAGTTCGACGCGCTGGCAGAAGAATTCCGCCGCGGGCAGCCGTGCGGCGATCAGCTTGGTCAGCAGCGACTTGCCGGATCCGGGATGGCCCAGGACCAGCAGCGGCGCGCGGGTGGCGTCCTCGGTCAGCAGATGAGCGGCGAGGAAGTCCTCCAGGCCGCCCCACAGCGGCTGGGCCTCCCACCAGTCGTCACGGGCCAGGGTGCGGTCGCCTGAGCGGCCGGCCACGCGGAAGGCGGGGTTGATGTAGCCGGCTTCCAGGTGAGGGATGCGGGGGCCCGGCTCCTCGACATGGGCAAGCGGGGCACGGAGGTGCTGCTGGTGCGCGGGGGCCGGGGCGGCGTTGTCCTGGGCGAAGGTCTCCAGCAGCCGGGACAGGCCGGCCAGGCCCCGGCCGGGTGGGCCGGCCGGTGTCGCGGCCTCGGGCGGGTCCAGGGCTTCGGGCGGGTCTTCCGTCTGGGAGGTCAGGCGCAGTTCGGGGCATTCCCACGTCACCTGGGCCAGCAGGGCTTGGTAGCGGCGCCAGGCGCGGTGCGCGAGTTTGTCTGGCTGCTGGCCGCCCACGCCGCTTTCGTCGCACACGGTGTCGGCCGCGTAGGCATAGGCGGCGGCGATTTCCGCGCGTAGCTCGGCGGGATGCCGCACGCGCTGTGATCCCAGGATGACGCGCTCCAGTTCGGCCACCACGTCGCCGGTGAGGTCTACCTGCTCGTGCCCGAGTTCTGTCGTGTAGTAGATGCCGGAGGTGCCCACGGCCTCGCAGAACGCCGTCACCAGGATGACCAGATCGGCCGCGCGCAGCAGGGCGGTGCGGGTGGTGCCGCAGCTAGCCCTTACCCGGTCGGCGAACCCTTCCAGCACGGCGTTCAGATCGGTGACGACGGCGCCGTGCAGCTTCAGTTGCTCCAGCAGTTCTGCGGTCAGCCGGTCGAAGCCCGTCCTTTCTCCGATGAGGACGTTCACGGCGCTCACGAAGTCGTCGGGGATGGTCTCGGCGCGTGGCGGAGCAGGCGGTTTGGCGGCGCGTGGCCGCGGTGGCGCCTGGTCGGCGTCGGTTTCCGCCTCATGGTGGCGGTGGCGGTGGCGGTGGCGCCAGTAGGCCAGGTCGGGGGTGAGTCCGGACGGCGGGGTGGTGGTGGCGCGTTGGTGGCAGTACTCCACGATGCGGGCGACATCGTCCCAGGGGGGGCAGGGTAGAGCGGTGCCCGTTGAGGAGCATGGAGATGGACGGCGGGGCTGCGGTTCACGGCGCGTGCCAGGTCGCTTTGTTGAACGCCGCACTCGCTCACCAGGCGTCCCAGCAGCTTGCAGAAGACCGCTACCGGTCCCGAGGTCTCCCCCACGCTCACGCACCCACCCCCGCCGTTCACGCTGATTCAGTGTGATCTCTGGCAGCATAGGCAGTGACCTGCGTCAACTCCCGTCTGCTTTGGGACTTTTCAGCGAAACCCCGGCCCGGGCCTGCCGTCCGTCACGGTCGATGCGACACAACCCCATCCCCTTTGAGGAGTGCGCATGTCCTGGCTCATCGCCCCTGTCCCGGCTCTGGTGCTGGCCCTGGTGTTCTCCGTGTTCGCGGGCGTCGTGCTGCCCGCGGTGTGGTCCACGCAGCCCGCACGCCGACAGGCAGCCGCCGCCGTCCTTGCCCAACTCCTCCGAGCTGGGCGCGATGTCGACGGCAGCGCCCGGCCGTCCGTGCTGTCGTCCTCGCTGCCTGCCGCCCCTGCCGATCACCCACAGGCGCACAGCCGATCACACCACTGGGACAACGACACGCATGGCACGGCGTCCTGAGCCCGCCGGGCACGGCAGCAGCCAGCACGTGCTGGGGCGCGTGGCTGCGTGCTGTCTCGGAACACCTGTGGGATGCCGAGGGCGCTTCTGCCCCGCCCTTCGCGTGAGGCCCTCCGGCGAAACAGACGAGACGTGGCGGTTCTGAAACGCCCCTGTCGTCCGTCGCCGCCGCAGGACGTACCCGGCCAGGACCCGCCGTTGCGGTGGCCCATGACGCCTGGATGGTGCCCGGTGGTGGGCACTGCCCGGTGCCGGATCGGAGGACAGTCAAGACCTCGGCACGGCGATGGGGTTCGCCTGAGATGCAGGGGGTGCTCATGGAGGACAGGGCAGGTGGCACGGTGGCAACGGGCGGACAGCAGCCGCTGGTACGACTGCGGGCCATGGCTGCGGACATGGTGGTTGAGTTGCAGCGGGCGGATGGCAAGGCCACTGCGCTGTGCGGGGCCGCCGGGGGGCTTCTGGCGGCTGCTGTAGCGATGCTGTCCGGAATTGACGCCCCCCAAGGCCTTGCCATGGCCTTGGTGTGGGCGTCGGTGCTGCTGGCAGCGGCGGTGGGCGCGGCCTTGTGGGCTCTTCGTCCGGTCCTTCCCCGGGCCGGTACGCCTGGCGAGCTACTCGGGTTGCGGCGGGGAGCGGACGCCGGGCCGCTGGTGGCGTCGTTTGCTGCGATGAGCAGCGTGAGCCAGCAGAGCCTGGAGGAGCGACGGCTGTCAGTGATGGCTGTCCTGGCACGGCGGAAGTTCCGGGCGGTCCGTCTTGCAGCGGACCTGGTGATGGCCGCCCTGGCGATGGCCGGAATTGGGCTGTTGATCACCTACATTCCATGTTGAGACCATCTGGGCGTGAAGGGCGTCGCAGAGGGGGGACTGTGTATCAGCCGCATGTCACAGTGATCGGTGAGCAGTTGTGGTCTCAGTTGCGTGATCTCGCACCGCGGAGGGTGCGGCCGGCGCGCAGCGTGCTGTTACGCCAGGGCGATCCCGGGACGCATGTGATTCTGCTGGACTCCGGTTCCACCCTCGTGACGCTGACGGGCCTGAGGGGGGAACGGACCCTGCTGGCCGTGCGGGGGGCCGGTGAACTGCTGGGCGAACTGGCAGTGCTGGACTCCCAGCCGCGCACGGCGTCGGTCATCGCGGCGGAAACCTGCCGCGTGCACATCATCCCGGCCGCGGACTTCCTTGCCTTCGTGGACAAGTACGACTTGCTGGCGTCGCTGCTGCGGCATGCCATTGCCCGTGTGCGAGAGGCGGAGTCGGTGCGGCTCGAGCTGGCCACCGCGTCGGTTCCCGCCCGGCTGGCCTCGGCCCTGGCCCGTCTAGCGGATGTCTCCTCCACAGCGGCGCGCGAGTTGCCGGTTCGTCTCACGCAGACAGAGCTCTCCCAGATGATCGGCGCCTCCCGCAATGCTGTCGGCGTGGCTCTCAGGCCGTGGCGCGAGCAGGGCTGGCTGGACACGGCGCCCGGTGGAGGGCTCGTCATCCGCGACATCGCAGCCATCCAGACGCACGCCCACGCGGGGACGTGACGCACTGCATCACGGTGGTGCCCATTTCTGGGCACCACCGCCAGAGGGTCTAAATCAGCATGGCGCCTGTTGTGACCGCCATGACTGAAAGGCCCGGCCCATGGACCCTTCTGTCCCTCCGGACCGTCTCGATGTGCCGCCGGAGCATGCGCTCCTGGTCGTCGACATGAAAAACTACAGCCAGCTGCCTGAAGCGAAGATGGCTCCGATCCGTTCCGACCTGGACGACATCCTCCTCAGCACCGTCTTCCCGCAGTGCGGGCTCGACGACCCCCGGTCGCGGGAGGGCGCCTACCAGGACACCGGTGACGGCGCCATCTGCGTGGTACCAGCTCGTGACACGGCACGGCTGGTGGACCCCCTACTCGGGTACCTGAACGCGGCACTCGGTCGCTACGACCAGACGCGGCTGCCCGGCGGATCCACGATCTGGCTGCGCGTCAGTGTCCACGTAGGCCCCCTGTCCTTGCCCGACCACCGAGGCGACGCCATCAACGACGCATGCCGACTGGTCAACAGCGAGGCAGTGCGGCAGGCCATGACCGCGGCGACGGATCACGGGGCCTATGTAGCGGCCGTCTTGTCCACCCCGGTGTTTGACCGCACTGTGCACGCCGGGCGCACGCCGAACCTGCTGCAGACCCAGTTCCTGAAGGCTGTCGCACGCGTTGAGGGCAAGACGGGCTTCGAGCAACACTGCCGGCTCCATGTCCCGGGGATGGCCGCCGAAACGCTGCAGCGCTACGTCACCGAGCCGGCCCCGAACGGCGGAGCAGGCACGGCTGATCCGCCGCCGGTCCCCGCAGTTTCCGGGACGACGATGCAGTTCCTCGGCTCCATGAAGGACACCAACGTCATCGGCAACGTCGGCACCTACCACCACAACAGCCCTCGGCGCTGACCCCGCCGCCGCGTAAGCAACACACCTACACCACAGACGAGGTAACGCATGTCAGAACAGGGTTTCGGGTCGTTAGGGCCCGACCAGCCGGGCACCTCCCAGTTGCCTGGGGAGGAGTCGAGCGGATCCGGCGGCTGGCGGCCGCCCTGGCGGCGGCAGGAACCGAAACGGCCGGACGAGCATCCCTCGGGCGGTGTGCCGGCGCAGGCGTACGTCCCTGACAGCCCGCGTGGGGACAGCCGTCTGGAGGAGGTTGTGCCGGGCGTCATCCTCGTCAACGAACCCGGCACCCATCTGCACGGCAATATCGATGTGGTCGCAGGCAGCATCCATAAGCTCATCAAGGAAACACGCAAGCGGGACCTGCTGGAGGGCGGGCAGCTCGACCGCGAGGATGTCCTGGGCCAGCCCTTCGTACGCGAGGGGCAATGGGCCGAAGCCTGGCAGCAGGCGCTCGCCCCGGACGTGCCGCGGCCGCGGCAGCGAGTGACGGTCGTGGTGGCGCCCCGTTCCTTCGGTGCCACCACCTTCGCGTTGCGGCTGCTGGCCGAGCACACCGACAGGGCGACCGCACTGGTCAAGCTGGATGCGGACTGGAGCACTCCGACTCAGGGCCGGCTGCCGCTGGAAGAGGAGCACGCCTACCAGCTCGATCTGAAGGATCCCGAGACCGACCGGCCGTCGGCCGATTTCCTCAACTCCCTCAGCGGATTCGCCGACGACCTCGAGACCTGCCGCTCCTATCTGGTGCTCACGGTCGCCGAGCAACTCTGGGACGACCGCTTGACCACCCGCAAGGGCATGCACGTCGTGTCTCTCACCGAACCTCCGAATGCCCAGCGGGTGGTGGAGGCACACCTGAACGCCGCCGGGCACGCACCGCTCGTTGCCGAACTCCGGTCCTTCCCGAAGGCCAGGGCTTCCTTGCAAGGGTTGCACGCGGTCGCGGCCGTACGTGCTGCGGGCACCATCGCCATGACCTGGCAGGAGCACAGGCGCCTGCAGGACGCGCGCACGTCATCGACCTCCTACCAGTCCGGGCCGGCCGACGCCGACCTCAGTCTGGAGGACCGCATCACCGCGGCGCTGTCGGACTGGAGGGAGCACCTGGACCGGCTCTTTGGCGAGCTGGCCACTACCCACGACGCCGCCAACCCGTCCCTGACGCTGGAGGACCGCTGCCTGCTGCTGGCCCTGTCCGTGCACCAGTCGGCTCCCCTGCCCGCTGTGGCGAATACCGCGCGCGCCCTGCAGCAGGCCCTCACCCCGAAGGACGTCGGCAACCCGTCGGGATTCTCCCCCGCTCAGAGTGCCTTCGCCGGACGTGGGCTACGCCGGCGCATCCAAGATGTCGGCGCTGCTGTCGGCTCCCACGACACCGTGCTCTTTGACCGGCCCGCCTACGGCCGGGCCATCCTCGAGTACGTCTGGGACAACTACGAGGCGATGCGCGAGGCGATGCTTGCCTGGCTGGTGCAGAGCGCCGGCAGCGACACAGCAGATCCCTCGGTTGCCGCCCTCTCCACCCTGGCCCTGCGCCACGGCACAGCCACCCACCTCAACACCCTCGGCAGCATCGCCCGCGAGGCCCGCCCGGACCTGCTCAGCGCCGTCCTGGTCGTGGCCGTGCACGACGAACACGTCGGCCGCCAGGCCTGGGACGTCCTGTACCGCTGGGCCGAGCAGAAGGACTACGCGCCGACCGTCATCTCCACCTGCCGTCGCGTCCTGCACGACGACTCTGCCAATGCATCGACGGCGAAGAGGGCCATGGTGCGGCTGCGGCGCATCGCGCACACCACGAACGAGTCGGCCCTGCGCCGCGACGTGCTCAAGACCTTCGAAGAACTGGCTGACCGCCCCTCGGGCACCGGCCGCCTGGTGGCAGAGGTCCGCGACTGGCAGGAGTCCAAAGCGTCCCCGAAGAGCGGGAGTCTGGCCTTCATGGCCCTGATGCCGCTCCAGGCCGACGGCGTGCCCTGGCTCATGTCCGACGACGCCCCAGACATCGACGTCCAGCGGGCCTTGCAGGACCTTCTCAGCACCCAGGAGACGACGGCTGAGATCATCCCGTACCTCACCGGATGGATCCGCACCTGCGCGCCCGACCCCGTCTCCTACGACCGTCTGCGCGACCAGCTCCTGCCGGCCCTGCGCGATCACAGGTTGTTCCACGCCGGCATGGAGCTGATGGGAGCCCTGGCCGACATCACGACGCCCCAGGGCGTCAACGCGGCCGAGGATTTCTACCAGCACCTGGTCGATCCTCGCCTGCAGCAGGTGTTCTCTCTTACGAAGACCCCGACATGAGGTGGCCCTGGCAGCGGGCACTGCGCACGACCACGTGCCCGCTTCCACGGCTGCTGGCCAGCGCGACCCCCGGCATCCCGTTCGAAGCCACCTACACGCTGCGCTGGCGCCCCACGCTGCGCCAACACGCCAACCTCGAAGACCTTGTGCGCACCGGCATCCATCAGAAGGCCGCCGAGACGGCGGCACGCTGGGACGCCTCCGATCTGCCCGCTGCCCAGGACGCCCTGAACGCCACGTTGGGCGCTCCGCACGAGAGCAACCGCTACTACCGGATCCTGACAGCCCAGGTGGTATTGCGTCTGTCGCCGGACGCCCGGGAACGTCTCGCGCAGCGCACTGCGGACACCGAACGCGTCCGGCGTCTGCAGTTCCTCAAGGCACACCTCTACGACCACCCCGGCCTCGTCGTACTCGACCGCCTCGAAAACCATCCCGAAGGCCTGCCGGATGAGGAGACTGCCGCGCTGCAGCGCCTTGCCCGCATGATCAAAGCCTGTGACCAGTGGTGGTATCCGCTGCTGGAGCAGTGGGAACAGCTCGGCGACGGCTTCAACGACACCAGCAAGCAGCAGCTGGCGATGCTCGCCCTGCTCAACGCCGTCACCACACTCAACGGCGGCACTCCACCCGCGCAGGCGAACGCCGGCTGACGTCCACCCCACGGCCCGGCACGTCCACGAACAAGGACTTGTCACGATGAAGCTTGTCCTGTGGAGAGCCCTGCTCTCCCCTCTGACCAGTCTGCAGGCCCTGCTCCTGCAACGGCGAAGCAAGACACCTCTGTCCTACGACACGGCCTGGCGGCAAGCACGCATGCTGCGAGCACCCGATGAAATGGTCTACCGGCTCCACGGACACCAGGCCGCCCCCGAGTTCCCCGATGTGCCTGGCCCTGCCCGCTCGTCCGCTGCGGACGAGGCGGGACGCAATGACGCCGGCGGCTCACGCTACTGAGGTTTTCGGCCTAGGGTGACGGTGATCTGGCTGGTGGGTGTATCCCGGTGTCATGCGGTATCCCGATGGAGGTGGCCTGACCGCGAGGCAGCGGGCTCAGCGGGAGCAAGTACGGTTCGAGGCCGCCGAGTTATTCGCGCAAGGTGTGGTGCCTTCGCAGGTCGCGCGGCGATTACGGGTCTCCCGCAAGTCCGCGTATGCCTGGCACGCTCGCTGGCGGGAGGGCGGTGTTGAAGCCCTGCGGTCCAAGGGACCGTCCGGACGGCCGTCGCGAATGAAGCCCGACTGGCGGGAGTGGCTGGCCGCCGAGCTGGAGAAAGGGCCGGCCGCGCACGGCTGGGTGGAGGACCAGCAGTGGACGCTGGCTCGCATTGCCACGATGATCGCGCGGCGTTTCCACGTGCGGTTCAGCCCGGCGCAGACCTCGCGCATCCTAAGCGCCAGATGGGCCGGACGGTGCAGGTCCCCATGCGCCGGGCCGCCGAACGCGATGAGCACGCGGTTGCCACGCGGATCAAGGAGATGTGGCCGGCGGTGGAAAGACGGTAAGGGACCAGGACGCCTGGCTGTGCTTCGCGGACGAGTCGGGGCAGCTGCTGCGGCCGCCGAAAGCACGCACCTGGTCCCGGCGTGGACGCACGCCCTGCGTCACGGTCAGGGCCGCAGGCTCGGGACGCATCTCGCTGGCTGGGCACGGTGTGCCGCAGGCCCGGCCGACGCACAAGGCTCATCTTCCGGATGCTGGTGCACCGCGGCCGCAAGGGGGGAGAAGAAAGGGTTTCGGGAGAAGGACTTCGCCGCGTTGCTGGACGCAGCTCACCAGCAGCTCAGCGGGCCCGTCGTGCTCGTGTGGGACAACTACACCCATCACGTCGATGCGGCCATGCGCGAGCTGATCAAGGCCCGGCAGTGGCTGACCGTCTTCCGCTTCCCCGCTTACGCGCCCGACCTCAACCCGGCCGAGGGCGTGTGGTCACATCTGAAGAACAACCTGGGCAACCTCGCCCCGTGCAACATCGACGAGCTCGCCGAGCTGGCCCGCACACGCCTCAAACGCATGCAGTATCAGCCCAGCCTGCTCGACGGCTTCATTGCAGAAACCGGGCTCATCCCAGCCACGCAATGACTTCACTTGCAGTTACCCCAGGCGCGAATGGGTTCGAGAACGAGGTCAGGTCGCTCACGCGAACCAGACTGAGCTCGCTGGGTTCGATCTCGGCACCGGACAGGACCAGTTCAGTGCTCCCGACGCATCCCCGTGCGACCCAGCAACGGTTGCTGCTGTCGCGCCAGAGTTCGAACGTCATGGGTTTCCCGTCGGTGGTGATAGTGACGGGTTCGGAGGCTGGCAGGCTGGCCGGCGGATCCTCGCCGGGGTGGTAGTAGTCCTCGAAAGCCCGCTCCAGCGCATCGCCAGCCTCCGCATTGCCGGAGGAAGCGCTCAAGACCGTGACGTGCTCGACCTCGGGGTCGAAGTACGGAGAGCCGAACCACAGGTACACATGGATGTCGCCGGTGACTCGGTTGTAGCCGTGACCCGTGATCTGCCGTGATTCTGGCCAGTTGGCGTCGACAGCGAAGGCGCTGAAGCCTTCTGCCGAGCCAGAGGCGCCTTGATCGTTCATGGGATCTCCCGCGTGCTCCTCCGTGATCAGGCATCCTGCCACCGCAAGAGAACCGGCGGGAAGTGGGGTCGGCATCCACGGCTTTGGCCTGGGGCTGGTCGGTGCACGCTCACACCGGTGTCACCCGGCCAGCCCAGCCGAAACGGGCCGTCCTCCACGCACGGCTGACGAGCCACCAGGCGAACAAGCCCTGACGCCGGCCCACCCCCACCGAAGATCCGCAACCCGGTGGCAGCCCCGGCTGCCCTCCACCCCCAGCCCCGCCTCACGGACTACTGATCTCGGCTCGTTAGGGTGATGTTTGCTGAACGTCCTGATGTGGGTGTGGTGTTGCCGGTAGTCCGTGGTGCGTGAGATATGCGGATGGGGGCGGGCTGACGCCTGCAGCACGGCGGCGCCGGGAAGCGGTGCGGATGCAGGCGGCGGAGATGTTCGCTCAGCAGGTCAAACCGCCCGAGGTGGCCCGGCAGCTGCGTGTGAGTGTGAAGTCGGCTTACCAGTGGCAGCAGTTGTGGCGGAAAGGTGGTGCCGACGCGCTGCTTTCCCGAGGGCCGAGCGGGGGCCGGTGTCGCCTCTCGCCGCGCTGTCTGGAGAAGCTCGCCAGGTATCTCGAGCAGGGACCGGCCGCGCACGGCTGGATTGAGGACCAGGTGTGGACGGCTGCACGCGTGGCCACGCTGATCGGCAGGAAGTTCCATGTCTCCTACAGCGTCTCGGGCGCGACGAGGCTCATGCGCCGACTCGGTTTCACTCCGCAGATGCCCGCACGCAGGGCGGCCGAGCGCGACGAAGAGGCCGTGACCGGCTGGAAGGAGGCGACCTGGGTCGAGGTAAAAGGACCCGGGCGGCCTGCGGGGGCTACATCTGCTTCGAGGACGAGGCGGGCTTCACCCGTCGGCCGCCCAAAGGACGCACCTGGGGCCGACGGGGCCGCACCCCGGTCGTGACGGTGAGCGGGCGGCGCTCGGGGCGCCTGTCGGTGGCTGGGCTGATCGCCTGGCGCCCGGGCTCCCGCACCCGGCTGTGCCACCGTCTGCGCACCCACCCCGCGGGCAAAGGCAAGCGCCGCAGCATGGGCGAGCGTGACTTCATCGCACTGATCGACGGCGTCCATCAGCTCGTCAAGGCGCCGATCATACTGGTGTGGGACCGGCTCAACACTCACGTCTCCCACGCCATACGTGAGTTGATCGCCGAGCGTGGATGGCTGACGGTGTTCCTGCTGCCCGCGTACTCACCCGACCTCAATCCCGTCGAGGGCGTGTGGGCGCACGTCAAGCGCAGCCTGGCCAACCTCGCCGTCGTCGCCCTCGACCGCCTGGAAGCGCTCGTCCGCAACCGGCTCAAGCGCCTTCAGTACCGGTCCGGCATCCTCGACGGCTTCATAGCGGGCACCGGCCTGGCTCTCGACGAGCCAGTGTCACCTTGACGAGCCGAAGTCAGTAACGCGTCGCCCCGGGTGTCCAGAGGGTTCCTGTGCTGGGGTGGATCCTCCGGCGGGCGTGACGTGCGGGAACCGGACTCTAAGGGCATAGTCGTACTTTCGTACGGAACTACGCTCTCCGTAACGGCATTCTCCGAGTCGAGATCAATTCGCGGCTGCCCCCATACCGTGTCTTCAAAGTGGCTGCCCCCATACCCCTGTCTTCAAAGTTGAGCGCTGCGGAGCTGCCTGCGGACTCGGCGGGCTCGTGGCCTCCGCAGCCCGGACATCATCACGCCTGACCTACGAAACCCGCACGTCAAATTCGGAAAAACAACTGCTTCTGAGCTTGGCATTTATCCTCGGCGGGCTTGGTGTTCCTTGATCGACTCAGCACGTTTGACCGTCTTGCCGACGTCGTGCCGTGTGGCCCGCTGCCTGTTCTTCGAGCCGGGAGGCCGTCCCGGACCCGGCTTGGACGGTTTCGGTGCGGCCGACGGACGGGCCGCCGTCGCGTGGACGTTGCGAAACCCGCGGCGGACGCGGGCGGGGGTGAGGCGGCGGGGTTCGGCGGGGCGCTCCCAGGGGCGGCGCAGGTCCTCGGTGAGAGGGCGGGCGAGGCGGAGTTGGGTGTGGGCGGTGATGATGAGCCAGGTCCACAGATCGGCGCTGTCGGCGTGGCGGACCTTCGGTGCCGTCCAGCCGAGGGTCTGCTTCAGGAGCCTGAAGGTGTGTTCCAGGTCGAATCTGCGGAGGAAGGACTGCCACCAGCGGTCCACGTCCACCGGTGTGGCGGCGTTGGCGGAGCACCACAGCCAGACCGGTTTCGGGTCGCGGTCGCCCGGCAGGCGCTCGACCTTGAGACGGATCAACGTTCCGTGCAGGATGGGCAGTTCCTCTTTGGCGTGGTTCAGCCAGGGGCCTCGGTGGGTGAGCCTGGGGTGCATCCGGTCCCAGGCGATCGTCTCGGCCTTGCCGTAGCGGGTGGTGTCCGTAGCTGTGGTGACGTCGGGCTCGTGCCAGCTGTCGGGCTTGGCGAAAGTGAGGACACCGCCGTGCCGGCGGGGTCGCCCCGCGCTTGGGACCGGAACGGGTCGGGCCCGGGTCGCGGAGCATGACCCGGTCCGAGCGCAGGCGCCCGAGCAGCGTCACCGGCAGGTCGGCCAGGGCGTGGGTAAGGTAGGTGACGTCGTAGCCGGCGTCGGCCTTCAGCCGAGCCCGAACCGCAGCCACCTCGGTAGCGCTTCGCCGTTTGCCCATGACGGCAGATCCTGACAGCAGCCACTGACAACGGCCGCCCCCTACCCGGCTGCGCTGCCGGGTACCCCACGTCGACCCTCGACAGCCGCGTCTCGTCCGGGAGGCACGTTCGTGTCCGGGTGATTTCGTGTAGTGGGCACACTGCAGGGACATGCCGTGTTAAAGATGCCTGTGTGCGTGTAACACGGGTGCTGATTGAAGGCTTCAGAGGTTGGGGACACCTTGATGTGCGTCCCGGCAACCATGTATTGGTGGCGGGGGTCCCCCGCGCCGGACGCACCGACTTGATCACGGCCCTTGCCCGGGTCCTGGATCCTGATGCCGCGCGTGGCGCCGCCCTGTCCGATCTGCATCAGCGGCCGGTCACCCCCGACAGCGCTGACTCTGCTCCGGCTGACGCGGGCGATGACACGGCCGGGGGACAGGCAGTCGTGCAATCCCCAACCGCCCGTGTTGTCGGTGCGGATGATGCGGCGGAAGAGGGCGCGTCCGGCGACAACAGCGCGGCACCGCAAGTCCTCTCTGTGGTGCCGCAGCGGGTGGAGGCCGCGCAGGTCGAGGTGACGCTGACCGATTTCGATCCCGATGTGCAGCAGTTGCTCGATGGGGTCCTGGAGCCGTTAGAGGACTCCGGGTGCGCGAGCGAGGATCCTGACGCGTCTGCGGATGCTCCGCTGTGCGCGCGGCTGACCTATCGCCTCAGCTATGACGAGGAAGCCGAGTCGCTGGAGTCGGTGGTGTACTTCCCGGCGCGCAGCAATCCGGCGCTCGGACAGTACGTGCGGGTTCCTGCGGCCACCCGGCGGATGCTGCCGGTGGTCACCCTCGATGCCGGCCAGCCCCTGCAGTTGCGTGCGGGTGCTGGCTTGCGGCGCATCCTCGACGAACGGGACGCCAAGGCCGGTGCCGCGGCGTTCGATGCACTGGCCCAGGCCGTCGCGGAGGCTGTGTCGGCGCTGTCGGCCGATCCGGCCGTGGCCGAGGCCGTCAACGCGGTACTCGCGGTCGGCGGGACCGGGGAACGGATCGGCGATGCTCCGCTCACCGCGGAGCAGGTTGGCTTCCGCACCGAGGACGGGTCGGTGGCCGCATTGCTGCGGACCCTGCGCGCGGCGCTGCACCTGGACGCGGGCGGCATGCTCGGGCTGGCTCAGCATGGCAGCACGGTCAGCGCGGTGTTGTCGATGGCCGAGGCGATGCTGCTGGCCACTGTGCCCGGGGCCGTGGTGCTGGCTGACGACTTCGGTGACCAGTTGGATGCTCCGGCTACCGAGCACCTGGCGGCCCTGCTGCGCGCCCGCTCCGGGCAGGTGTGGCTGTCCACCCGGCGGCCGGAGGCCGCCAGGGCCTTCGAGCCCACCGAGGTCATCCGGCTGGTGCGTCACGGCGGCGTCCGCTCCCACCATCAGCTGACCCGGATCATGGACCGCAAAGCACTGGTCGCGATGCGGCAGTGGCACACCCAGCTCCTGGCTGCGCTGACCGCACCCACGGTCGCCATCACCGAGGGCCCGCACGACGTGGCCGTGCTGAGCATGGTCGACCGCCGCAAGCCCCCCTCCTCCCTTCCTCTGTCCGCCCACGGTGTGCGCCTGGTCGCCTCTGGCACCGGCGGCGAGGGGGGCATCAGCCAGATTCCGCGCGTCGCCAACCTGGCTCGCCAGTTGGGCTTCCGCGTACTGGCGGTGATCGACCGCGACAAGGACAGCGCCCAGACCACCGACGAGCTCACCAAGATCCAGGCCGCGTGCGACGCAGTGGTACGGCTGCCGCCCGGCGCCATCGAGCGCGCCATGGCCGACGGCCTCCCATTGCAGGCGCTCGCCGACGCCAGCGCCACACTCACCGAGTACGGAATTCCCGACCCCATGGGCGGCCAGCTCGCCGAGGACGCGGTGACCAACCTGTGCAAGGTGATCCACAAACAGGGCCTGCACGAACAGTTCCTGGAAGCCCTCTACGCCGAGCCCAACGCACCACACCCGCCGGTGATCTCCATGACTCTGGCCCTCCTGGAACTGGCCGCCGCCCCCTCCTACAGCGGGCAGCGTCTGATCGATGTGCCCGCCGTGTCCAGGCCGGCAGGCGCCTGATGGCCTACCAGGCACGCGAGGACCAGCGTGCGGTGATCGAGAGCGTTGCGCCGGTGCTGGTGGTCAGCGGTGGCGCTGGCACGGGGAAGACCACGACCGCGGTAGCCGCCGCCCGCGCTCACCTGGAGGCAGCGGACGAGAAACTGCTGCGGCTGCGGCAGGAAGCGGCCCGGCGCGGGCAGCGCGCGCGACTGCCCGCTGCGACACGGGTGTTGTTTCTTTCCTTCTCACGTACCGCCGTCGCCCAGATCATCGACCGGGCTGCGAACGTCATCGGAGAGTTGCGGCTGCGGCTGGAGGTGTCGACTTTCCACGGCTTCGCCTGGAGGGTCATCACAGGCTTCGGTGCGCACCACGGCTATCCGCCACCGCAGAGCGTGCTGAGCCAGGCCAACCAGACCGTGCCCGGGGCCCCTCCCGGGCTGACGTACGACCAGCTGATGCCAGCTGCCCGCCGGTTGCTGGCGCTAGCCAAGGTCCGCGACCACTACGCCGGGCGCTACAGCCTCGTCATCTGCGATGAGTTCCAGGACACCGACGCCACCGAGTGGGCGTTCCTTCAGCAGATCGCCCCCGCAGCGCGTCGCATCCTGCTGGGCGACGTCAACCAGAGCATCTATGAGGGCTCGTTCAAACCCGGCGTGAATCCCGCTGCCCGGATCGCGGAGGCCATGGCCCTGCCCGGCGCCCGCCGGATCGATCTGCAGGCCGCCAGCTACCGTGACCCCTCCGGTGTGCTGCCCGCCGCCGCGGAAGCCGCCCGTCAGCGCCGCTTCTCCGACCCCGCCCTCCGCGAAGCCGCCCAGCAGGGCCGCCTGACCGTCACCCGGATCACGGACGACACTGGCTACGCGCAGGTCATCGACCTCGTCCGGGCCGCCCGCCTGAAGAAGCACACCGTCAGCATCTTCACTCACACTAATATCGCCACCACTTCCCTGTCCGACGCCCTGACCACAGCTGGCCTGGTCCACGAACAGGTCGGCTTCACGGAGGCCCACGCAGAAGCGCTCTCCGCCCAACTCGCCCTCGTCAGGTTCGCGCTCAGGGAGAAGGGGTCTCAGGTGCGACGGGCACTGGCCGTGTTCGTCACCGCGTGCCTGCGTAGCCGTGGGCTCCCTGATCTCGCACGCCAGATGCTGGACAAGTCCAACCCTGTGCTGGAACGCGCCTTGCGGGCACTCGCGCTGGATCTACGCTCAGCGGGGATCGGTCCGAACGCCGATATCGACCGCCTGGCCGAGATCGTCACGGGCGCCTACGCGCGCATCGGTACCTTCCGCGGCCAGGAGGCCTGGCTCCAGGCCGCCGCCACCACCCGCCGCGCATTGCGCCTGCTCAAGCAGGGCCAGAGCATCACGGCGGTGGCCGAGGAACTCCACCGCGCCCGCGACGAAACCCTGGTGGGCGACACCCGGCCGCGCCCGCAGCCGGTACAGGTGATGAACCTCCACCAGACCAAGGGACGCGAAGCCGACACCACCATCCTGCTGCTCGCCGACAGCGAATGGTACGGCTACGAAGGCGAGCCCTTTCCCAACAACTCACGCCTGCTCTACGTCGTCATGACCCGCGCCCGCCACCAGGCACACCTTGTCGTCCCGGCCAACGCCCACCCACTGTGGGCACCCCTCATCGCCGTGTTGGAGTAGCACTCCCCCGCCCACAGCCCCCGTGGCCGGCGCGCAGGAAAGGGCCCAGTGTGCACGACGAGTCGGCGGGAAGCGCTCTATGTGACGTTGAGGGCCGGCAGCCGCGCGGTCCGTCGGGCTGCCTGGCGGACTTGACGGTTGACGTCCTGACGCATCCGGGCGAGCAGGCTGTGTCCGCCAGGCAGATTTCGGGCGAGATTGACGCGCACGCGCCAGTCCGGGTCGTCGGCGAGCAGGCTCCTGCACAGGCTGAGTCCGGCGCTGTCAGCGCTGCTGAGGGAGGTCGCCAGGCAGCGGATCCATGGCTGGTGGTGGACGGTCAGGGTGGTCAGCGGGGGAAGAAGGTGGGGTGCGAGGTGATCGAGAGCCCTCGCGATCAGCCGCGCTTCCGCGTCGGCGGCATACCGGAGCTGGGTCAGGGCCAGAGTGACGACGGTGTCCGCCGTGTCCGGGTCGGTGCCGGCCAGCCGTGCGGCACTCACCAAGCCCTGCTGGGGCAGCAGGGACGGCCCCGTCCGGAAGCGGAAACGGTCCAGAGGGTGCTCCCGCGTGAGCTCCTCGCCCTGGTCGGCTGCGAGTTCGCTGCGGGCAGCCCGCAAAGCGAGTTCCACGTAAGGCTGTTGCTCGTCAGGGGGCAGGGCCGCTGCGGCCACGGTCATCGCGTCAAGGACCATGCGCTGTTCGCCCTGCCCGGTGGGCTCTTGGACTTGTGCGGCGAGCTGCGGCGCCCAGGGCGCGAGCTCATTGGGCGGCAGCACCTGTTCGCCCAGCAGGACCAGTTCGGCGGGGCCGAGCTGCGGGCGGTCGCCGGGCTCGGTGTCGGCGTCCGGGCTGAGCCGGCCAGTGATGACCTCGCGGCACACTACCGGTTCGGCTCCTGCCAGCAGGAGCAGGCGCAGCGCGTCGAGGCTTCCTTGGCGTGCCGGGGCCGTGCAGGCCTTGGCGACGATTTGCGGGTGGCGGTTGAACAGGTCTTCGCCGTGGCTGACGACGGTGCTGATGAGGTCGCTGTTGCTCAGTACGGCCCGGGTCAGCCGTTTGACGGCTGCGGGGGCCAGCGTGTCGTGTGCCTCGGATACCGCGGCCAGGGCCCACGCCTGTGCCCGCACCGTGGTGAAGCGGGCGTCAGTGGCCAACGGATCGGCCAGGGATGCTGCGAGCTGCGCCTGGGAGGGTGTGGCCGCGGGAGCGAGTTTGGCGAGGGCGCCCCAGGCGGCGTCGGTGAGAGCGGTCAGGTCGGCCGCACGGGCAGTTTCAGTGGTCAGTTCCTGCAGGGCAGCGTCGATCCAGGTCCTGGCCGAGGTGTCGGTGAGCGCGTCGGCCGTGCTTTCGGTGATGGAGAAGGCGCAGGTGCGTTCCCACACCGGCCGACCCCCCAGGTCCTCAGGCGCGGGCCAGTCCAGTTCCTGGGCGGGCAGGTCCGGGATCAAGGTGCGTACGGCCTTGGCTGTGTCGGCTACGCCGGAGTTCATCAGATGGGTCATCGCCGTGGTGGTGTTCCCGACTTTCATGTGCAGCCGGGCCAGGAGCTGTTCGGCCTCGCGCTGGTGTCCCCAACTGCCCATGGCGACGGCACGCCGGCGGTACTGCAGCAGGTGCTGGCGGGCGTCATGGAACTTCTCCCGCACCAGGTCGAACATGGCCGATGCCCTGGTGTCCTGGAGGGCAGGCAGAACGCTGTCACGACTGGCCTGGCGCAGGACCTGCTCAAAGCCGTGGGCACTGAAGATCTTCTCGCGTTCGGCAAGGGCCTGAGCGCTGCGGCTGAGGACCAGGCGCTGGGCGGCGAGCCACTCCCCGGCGTCCTGGTGGGTGCGGGCGGCCAGCGCGAGTTCGACCGCGTCGTAGTACCCGTCGACGGCACCGTGCGTGTCTGAAGTGGTGGCCAGGAAGCGGGCGCGGCGTGCTGCGAGCAGGCCACGGACGGGAATCGGGTAGGTGTGGCGGGCGGTGCGGTGCAGCTCGCGCCAGGCGTCGCCGCTGGGGTCGGCGTCGGCCAGGCAGGCCTGCAGACGGGCGGTGTCCAGGTCGCTGGTGCCGCTGGTCTCGGCGATCGCGGTGAAGCGCTGTACCCGCTGGGTCACCAGCTCAGTCCGGCGCTCTGCCAGGGCGTGCTCGGCGAACAGGGTGGCTGCCTGGAGCACGCTGGGATCGTCGTCCAGTTGGAGGTCGAGGTGCGCGGCGACGTCGTCGAGGGTGACCTGGTGCTCGAATTCGAACTGGGCCAGACTGCCCAGGGTGTTCACCGTGCGGACCAGCGCATCGTCCGCCTCCACCTGCTCCTCCGCCAGGCGGATCAGGGTGGCTCGGGCCTCGAAGGCACGGTCCTCGACCAGATCGCGGGCCATACGGGCCACATCCACACGCACGGCCGCGTCGGGGTCACCGGCCGCGTACAGGGCCGCGGCCTGCCGGGCGCGCAGCGCCCGGGCGTAGGGACGGTACAGGGTCTGTTCGAGCTGTTCCGCGATCCGGCCGTATGCAGTGGCGGCCGTCGCGGGATGCTCCTGCCGGGCCTGGTCTGCGGCGGCGAGGTCCCCGTCCAGCCCGAGATGGGCTACCGGACCCCGCAGCAGTGCCTGCGCATCGGGCCCCTCGTTCGCCTCCGCAGGCGAGAGGGCGGGCGCCGGGGGTACCGGGCAGAACAACTGGGTGGTAGCCGCCCCGAAGAACGCGGTCACGATGTCCGGGTGCGGGTGCAGCAGGTCCGACAGGCGTTTGCGGTTCCACAACTCGATCTGCAGGTCCGGGTATGTGCCGCGCAGCTCGAACAGCTTCTCGCTGATCTCCGTGCGGTTCGCGTCATGGGTGGTGACCACGACCAGCCGGCGTGCCCCGAAGGGCCGCTTGCCCCGTGCATAGCGGCTCACCGCGCGTTCGAGATCAAGCTGGGTGAACTCCTTCAGCCGTTTGGCCTGGAAGACCGCCGCCTCCCTGCCTGTCACACCGACAACGTCGATGCCGTGCTGGTTTTGTCCCCGCTCCCCATAGAGCCAGGTCTCCTCCCAGCCTTCCACCCGCCGTGCCAGCCATGCCACCAGGTGCTCAACGCTCTCCCACTGGAGATCTCCGGTGTTGAGCAGGAGCGGCGCTGACACTGTGAGCGGCCGGGCCGTCGCCGGCGGAGCCGCAAGCAGTTCGTGGTTCCTCTCCATCCTGCGGATCCGCCCGTTGTGGCCAGCCTCCTCGTCAGTCATGGCAGTGACCCTACGGCTCGCCGCTGACATTCGGCCGCCCCGCCCGTTACCGCGGGCGAGGCACAGCAGTGCTGCAGCAGAGTCCGTGCCGGGACGCCGGGCACGGACCGTCTGCGTATCTCGCGCTCTCGCGGCGGGGATGTCAGTCCCCAGTGCGATGATGTGGGCGTGACGGGACGGGCGAGGATTGTGGTGTGGCTGCTGGCGGTGCTGTGCGGCCTGGCGGCGGTGGGGCTGGGCGTCGTCGCGGCCGTGGCCGATCTCGACACGGCTGGTCAGGTGGCGAGCGTGGCTGGTTCGGTCGCAGGTCTGGTCGGGGTTGCGCTGAGTTGCTACACGCTTCTGCGGCCGTCTGCTGCCGGCAGTCGTGGGGCGGCCGTGACAGCGGCGGGAGCACGATCCGTCGCGGCTGCCGGCAGCATCGGCCGAGCGGTTACCGGCGATCGCGCTACCCTCACCACACCCCCTGTGACACCACCGGCAAGAGCAGGGACTTCAGGTTCGGCGCAGGCGACGGGTGAGCGAGGCGTCGCAGCGGCTGGCGGGGTCGGCGAGGCCTTCACCGGAGACGACTCGCGCGCATGAATCCGTGGTGGAGGAAACCCGCAGCAACTCCCGGATCGCAGAACTCGCCTGCTGACCGGCAGTCCTTGATGCCGGATGCTGGCGTGACGGCGTCCGGCCTGCGCTCTGTTGCGGCCTCCGGGAGCATCGGCGCAGTCACCACCGGCGACTACAGCCCTCTGACGGTCAGTGTGTATCCGCCCGCGCCAGCGCCGACTGCACTCGCCTCCCTTCCCGCAGCGCCCTCAAAGCTCAGCGGCCGGGACACAGAGGTCGAGCAGGTTCTGTCGGTCCTGCGTCCACACGCCGTGTCACCGCAGCGGGAGGTGGACTACTCCGGGGCCGGGCCGATCGCTGCCTCGGCTGCGGATGATGTCGTACCGCCCGTGCTGGTGGCCTCGGTCGCTGGGCTTGCCGGTGTGGGCAAAACGGCACTTGCCCTGGCCTGCGGGCATGCCGCAACCGAGGCAGGGTGGTTCAGCGGCAGCCTCTTCATCGACCTGCGTGGATATGACGAGAGCCCGGTGCAGCCAGGTCAGGCTCTGGAGGCGCTCCTGCGGGCCCTCGGCGTCGACTCGGCCGGTCTTCCTGCAGCCGCTGAGGAACGGGCAGCGTTGTACCGGTCCGCGCTGGAAGAGCGGGCCGACCAGGGGCAACGTCTACTCATCGTGGCTGACAATGCCGCCAGTGCCGATCAGGTCCGTCTCCTGCTTCCCGGCAGCCGTCGGCACCAGGTCCTGATCACTTCCCGGCATACCCTGCCGACACTCAACGCGCGGCTCGTGGATCTTGCCGTGCTCAGCCCCGAGGCGGCGGCGGCACTCCTGCGGCATGCCCTGCAGCAGGCCAACCCCAATGACCGACGCGTCCTCGAGACCGGAGACGGCATTGAGGAACTGGCTCGCCTGTGCGGATACCTGCCACTGGCTCTGCACATCAGCGCCGCCCTGCTGATCCTCGAACCCGATCAGACCGTCGCCGGACTCGCGGCCGAGCTGGCCACGGCCCGGTCACGGCTGAGCCTCCTGAACGACGGAGAGCGGGCTATCCGGGCCTCCTTCGATCTCTCCTACCGTCGGCTTCCACCGGATCATGCCGAGCTCTTTCGTCTCCTGGCGCTCAACCCCGGTCCCGACATTGGTCTTGAAGCAGTGGCAGTGCTGGCCGCCCGCCCTCTGCCGACCGTCCGCACCATCCTCCGCGCTCTCGTCCAGGCGCATCTGCTCGATTGCGTGAACAGGCGCTGGTCGATGCACGACCTCGTCCGCGACTACGCCACCGAGCTCGTGCACGGCACCCAGCAGGCCGCAGCAAACAATGCTGGAGGAGAAGAGACGCCGGGTACGGCAAGTCCCCACGCTCAGGCATGCAGTCGACTGCTCGAGCACTACGCCACCACCGCCCTCGCGGCGAGCGCCCACCTCACCATGGGAGCACGCTCGTCTGCGGCAGGCGAATTCACCGATCAAGACGAGGCCATGGCCTGGTTGGACAGTGAGCGTGTCAACCTCACCGCGTCCGTGGCCGCCGCAGCCGCCATCGGGCACCAGGACATCGCTGTCCAACTCCCGGTGATCCTCTACGACTACCTCATCTGGCACGGATACTTCGACGACTTGATCGCCGTGACGACGACCGCGTGCGGCGTTGCTCACCAAGTGGGAGCGCTCGCGGCCGAGGCAGGGGCATGGAACAACCTCGGCATCGCCCTGACCGAGGCCTCACGCTACGAGGAAGCTGTCCTCGCTCACAGGCGGGCCGCCGAACTCTTCGCCTCAATGGACAACCACAATGAGCGTGGCAAGGCACTCAACGGGCTCGGCTCGGCCCTGCGCGATTCAGGGAAACCTGCTGACGCACTACAGATCCACCAGGAAGCCCTGACGGTCCAAAGGGATTGTGGAGACCTACAGGAACAGGCTGCGGTACTGAACAACCTGTCCCTGGACCACCAGGAGCTGGGGTACGTCGCACAGGCGTGCGCCGCAGCAGAAGAGGCATCCTCGCTGTTCCGGCAACTCGGCGACACCACCAACGAAGCGAAAGCGCTGTGCACGGCAGCCTTCGCACTCCAGACATCGGGACAGCCCAAGGAAGCAGAGGCGGTCTGCGAGCGGGCCATCGAAGCTGCCAGCCGCGCCGTGGGCAACCCCCGCGACGAAGCGGCGATCCTGATGACCTGCACCGAGTTGCTGAGCGAGCTCACGCCCCAACAGAAGATCACCTATATACTGCAGGCCCAAGCCGCGTGCGAACGCGCCAACGCCCACGATCTGTACGCGCACGCGCTGGGCGCCATCGGCCGAGCATGGATCACCGCGGGCGACAGGAACCAGGCCGCCGCTCATCTCACACGTGCGGCAAGCATGTTTGAAGACCTTGGTCTTGCCAGCGAAGCGGCCGACGTTCGGGAGCTGCTCGCGTTGCTCCAGTCCTGACCCAGCCTCACATCACGGCGATGAGACACCCAGCTGCCTCAAAGGCAACAGATTGAACAACCGGCAGGTCTCACTGCCGATGGCCAAGCCCGGCGGGTCCCTGCATAGGCTGCAGGCACGCCGGCACAGGCAGACCCCCGCACAGACGACGGCCGTCCGGCACTCAACCCTCTGTCACCAGAGGAAAGTGACGGCATGATGACCGGTGACGCCACTGAAGAACACCGCGTGCACGTAGCCGTACGGCGCCGCGCCCGCACCAGGGCGTTCGCAGAAGCAGAGAAGGCCATCTCGAGCGTGCTCTGCAACCCGCAGGTGCGGCGTGTGAGAGCACAACTCGATGCGGCGGAAACGCAGTTCGGCCAGCTGCGCGCCCGCCTCCAGCCCTTCCAGGACCGCTACGAGAAGGCTGTGCGCGACGGTGACCTGCCCGTGCTCACCCGGATCTGCCCGGGCAATCACGGCCGCTGGGGACGAGTCTGCGTCCTGGACGAGGGGCACGAGAGGTCGTCGGAGGACCCGCACTGGGACACAACCGCGACGGCGGCCCATCGCGTGGGTGGGCAGCGCTCCCGACGACTGGTGAACCGTGCCCCGAGCTGCGGCCATGATCAACATCCCGAGCGCTCCCCCGGGGCCGCCACAGCAGGCATTCTCATTGCACTTGCGGCAGTCTCACCCAATCTGCAGGACCGCAGGTCAAACGGCTTGCACAGGGTCCGGAAACCGTCTCAGCCGACGTGCAGCACCGCAGGTCAACGGAGTGCAATCACCGCAACACTGGTGAGACATCACACACGGCCGTATCACTCCTCTCCGGCGAGTTTGCCGAGCTTCCCGATCCAGGCGCGTACGGGTATCCGGCCCGTCACCGATGCCAGGACCACTGCTCCCAGCCCACCCACGGCGGCGAGCATCCGCATGACCTCGCCGAACGTCGACCCGGTAAGGTGCAGGACCACCGCTGTGGCGAAGACGACGGTCATCATGGCGGCCTCGGCCCCGTTGAACCGCTTGCTCCTCTTGCTCCCGGGCGAGGAGACCGGGCCGGCCGGGGGCACGTCGACTGCGGTATCCGCACGCTGGGAAGGGGACACGGGGCTGTCCTCGGGGGACATCACAACTGGCTCCTGGATGCGACAGGGGCTCCTGCAGCGGGGCCCGACGGGGTTGAGGACGTGGCGTCGGACCGCGGGGCCGAGCCGACCGCGTCCCTCCGGCACGTGTCTTCATCGTTGCAGTCGTCCGGCCAAGCCCCGTACCTGAAAAGGGCTGTTGCAGCGGGTTCCGCAGTGCGCATCCCAGTCGTCCGGATGCCGCTGCGAGGGCGCCGCAGGTCTTGTGTCGGGCCCGTGCAGGAGACGGATCGCGTGGGCAGCCGTACCGCTGCGCCCTTCGCCCGCCCCTCGGGCTCGTGAATTCCGCAGCTGGGATCCCAACCCCCTGTCCCAGGCGGTCGCCCGGGAGACAGGTAGCTCGCCATCCCGGGCGTTCACCACAGAAACAGATACAGTCCGTACGCCGTCGCCGCCAGGAAGGTCAGCCAGCCGAGCACCCGGGCCGTCTGGCGCACCCGGAGCCGTACGAAGTCGTACAGGGCGCGGCGGCGGCGCGGCGGGGGCAGCTGCCAGACCTTCTTGGGCGGGAGCAGGCGGCGGAGCCGGCGGCGTAGTCCGAAGCCGTACTCATACAGCAGCCTGACGGTGTGGGCCGCGCTGCGGCGCTGGAATGGCGGGCCCTTCGCGGCCAGGGCCAGGGTCACCGCCACCGCCTCCGGGGAGTGCGGGGTGTCTCGCCAGCGGAGTTCGATGGCGGCGGTTAGCCGGGGGCCGAACTCCATCTCCTCGTCGCGGAGGATGCTCAGCGCGAACTCTTGGGCGAGGTCCGGGTCGTGCTCGGCCAGGGTGCGGAGAGTGTCACGGGGATTCAGAAGGGACTCCGGCTCCTGCAACAGGGCGGTCCACGCCTGGACCAGGGCGGCGCGCTCCTCGGGACCGGCTTGCGCGAGGGCTTTCGTCGCGGTGTCTCGGCGCTTCCAGTGGTCGCTCAGCGGCGCGGTCTCGCCGCGCCACGGGTCGCCGATCCAGCCCACGAGGGTGCGGACGACCCTCGGATCCTGGGCCAGTCCAAGCTCTTCCAGTCGTTCGACGTGCGCCATGGAGGAGTAGCCGTCGATGTCCGGGAGCACGGCGATCAAGATGTCTACGGCCTGCTCCCGATGGCCGGGGTCCGCGCGCAGGAGCCAGTCGGCTACCCACCAGCGCAGGGACGGACCCGCGTCCGGGTCCGCGCCGGTCTTCCACAGCACGGCCATCGCGCGCCGGCGTTGCTCGTCCGTCCCTGCCTGAGCCAGGGTCTGTGCCGCCGTCACCCGGGTGCCGCGCAGGACGTTTTCGCTCTCCATCAGGGTCATCAGGCGGTCGGCCACCGTGGCATCGGCGATGTCGATCAGCCGGTGCGCGGCCTGAGTACGAAGGAGTCCTTTCGTGTCGCGTTTTTGTGTGATGTAGCGCTTTCCTCCGGTGCCCCGCCTTGCGTTGCTGGCGCGCCTTTCTTGGGTGGCGCGCGGCCGTTCCTCCTTGTCCGACGCCGGCTCCATCGCGAGGGCCAGCAGGATGTCGGCCAGGCGCGGGCCGGTCGCCGTCATGTCGAGCGCCGTCAAGCGGACGTCGGCGTCCTCCGTCGGATCCGCCAGCAGGTCGAGCAGCAGGTCAGCAGCCATGTCGCCATGGCTCACCAGGCGCTTGACCAGATCGACCCGTAGTCTTCGCTCTGTCTGCCGGTCGGCGGCGAAGGGCTTGAGCAAGGTGACCTGCTGAGTGGGATCGAGGCGGGACGACAGGCGCAGCAGCACGGACACCGTCTCGTCCCGGTGGTAGCCGGGTGGCTGCTCGTCGGCCAGTCTGCGCAGCAACGGGATCGTGTCCTGTCCGAGGACCTTGATAACCCCGTCGAACACGGACACGAAGGCCGGCCCGCTGAAGAGGTATCTGCCGTGTGGGCCGTCCGTGTAGAGGGCCGTCTCCTGGGAGAGCGCCGCGAGGACACCCGGACGGTGTTCGGGGCTGAGGCTGGCCAGGAACGCCAGGGCGTATGGCGCATGACGGGACGCCCATGTCTCCTCGGCCAGGCGGACGGCCCGGCGTTTCCCCTCCGGCCCCAGTTCCACCAGCTCGTCCCAGATTCTGGGTGCCGTGAAGGCGCCTTCGGTGGTCGCGAGGCTCTCCAGCACCTCCGCCGCCTCCTCCTCGTACTCCGCTTCTATCGCACCGAGTTGGCGTGCCGCCGACCGGCGGGTGTCGGCGCTGAGTGCGGCGGTGGCGACGGTGGCGCGGAGCCAGCTCGTGACCTGGTCCCGGTGCGGGATGGTGGGCAGTACGGCCAGTCCGGCCGCCATCCTCCGGTACGGGTCGTCCCGCCAGGAGCGCAGCGCCCGCTCGCACCAGCCGCCGAGATCGGTGAGGAAGGTGGCGGTCCACTCGGGGGCCGCCACCACGCCGGACGCCAGCAACTGTCCGGCAAGCAGGCGGTGGTCGGCAGAACGGGAGCGTTGCAGCGCGGGGATCAGTCCGTTGTCAGGGTGGCGGTGCGTGTGGTGCTCCAGGACCAGCCCGGCCTCACCAGCGGCCGACGCCAGGTGGTAGGAGCGCGGGGTGGCCGCGTGCACGGCCTCCTTCCATCGGCGGTCGCCCGGCGCGTAGCGCTCCGGCAGCCCTCGGGCCTGGACCCGGGCGGCCAGGTGCTCGGCGAACGACTGGTGCAGGAAATGCAGTTCACCCGACGCCTCGGTCACCAGACCGGTGTCCGCAAGGGTCGCCGTGAGCAACTCGTGCCATGCGCCGAGCGGGATCTCGTAATTGTCGGGGGGTGGCGCGCAGTCCCGTAGGAAGGAGGTCAGTTCGGTGATGCCTTTGAGGTGGGCCACCGCCAGGCTTTCGAGCAACTCGACTCTGCGGCCGCGCAGTTCCGTCGCCGGTCCGGGAGAAGGCTGCTGATGGCCCGGCCCTTCCGCGCCGCCCCGCGCGAGCAACTGGGCGATGAACGCCTCGTACAGCGCGAAACGGTTCGTCGGCAGTGTCCGGTCCGGGTTCTGTTCGACCATGACCGCCGCGATCGTCGCGAGCAGCGGCACTTGGGCGAGTTCCGCGAGCCGGGGCTCCGCCAGTCTGCGCAGGAACTCCTGGGCGAGCAAGCGGCCGTCGTCGCCGAACCACGCCTGCGCGAAGCCGTTCAACGCGTCCCGGTCGAACGGCTCCAGGGCGTACCGGTCCGTGTCCCTGAAGCGCAGGACCCGGCTCCACGCCGAGCCGTCGAGGGGGCGGGTCGTCACGAGGAGGCGGAGTTGCCGGTCGTCATCCGCTTCCGCAGGACCGGTGGCGGCCGTGGTGTCGGTGAAGCCCTCGAGCACCTCGATCAGTCGCGCGCGGGTGTCGGGGACCGTGATCTCGTCCAGGCCGTCCACGAGCAGCAGCCACCGGGTGCCCGGCGGCGGAGCCGCCAGCAGTGCCGGAGCGATCCGGTCGCGCAGATGCGAACCCAACTCGGCGGTGAGTGCGGCGGCCAGCGCCGCCTGCCGGTCCGTGTCCAGGTGGGCCGCGAGGCGGCGGGCGGTGACGCGCAGGGGCAGCAGCAGACCCGGCCGGGTGGTCGTGTCCCCGTCCAGCCAGCGTTGTGCCAGGGACGCCGTGAGGTGCAGCGTCATCGTGGACTTCCCGGCACCCGGTCCGGCTACGACGATCCGGTGGCGGTCACCGTCCAGCAGTTCGGCCAGCGGGCGGCGTCCACCGGGACGCGGTTGCCGGTCCTCGGAAAGGTCCTCGGAAAGGTCCTCGGCACGGTTCCCGTGACGGTTGCAGGCCCGGTTCTCGGCCTTGGCCGCCTTCTCCTCGTCCCGGTCCTCGGCCTCGCCCTCCGCCGCCCGCTCCCGCAGCAACTGCCGTACGTAGATGTCCGGCAGGAGCTGCGTACGGGACCCGAAGATCCGGTACGGCAGTTCCCGGGCCGCCCGCACCTGCGCGCGCATCAGCTCGGGCAGGCTCACGCCGCCGGCCCGCGCGGCCGGGTCCCCGCCGTCCCGCTCCTGTCGGAACGCCGGGTTCAGGGCGAGGGCGAGCGCGTCCGCCGTACCCGTGGCGCCCAGCAAGGGCAGTTGCGGGGCCGTACCGGCGGCGGCCATCGCGCGGCGGGTACGTTCGTACAGGGCCCGGATGCGCAGCAGCCGGCCCTCGTCGGGCAGTCCCTCACGGAGCGCGGTGACCAGATGGCCGGTGAAAAGGGTATGACCGCCCGTGCCGTCGTCCGCCCCGGAGAGCTGGGTGGGGCCGCTGGACGCCAGCACGCACACCCCGTCGATCTCCACCTCCCCGCGCTCCAGCAGCACGGCTGGCGCGGGAGCGCCACCCAGGGTCCCGGACGCAGGGCGGAGGTCCTGCGCCGCCTTTCCGCTGAAGCAGCAGTCCAGTACCAGGACCGTGACGGCCGCCTGGGACTGGCGTAACCAGCCGAGCAGGAACGGGTAGTACACGCCCGTCGTCTCGACCGTGTCCGGCGTCGAGGTCGCGCAGGTCAGGAAGAGTTCCCGGCCCTGCGGGCGGTGGCCGTGGCCCGCGTAGTAGACCAGGAGGACGTCGGTCGCCGCGCCGCCCGCCGCGCGGATCGCATTCTGCACGTCCCGGGGTGTCGCGGGGTCCGCTACGACCGTGCAGTGCTCGGGGGAGAATCCGCCCCGTTCGGGGTCGCTCAGCAGCGCGCCCAGGCTCGCCAGGTTTCCCGTCACTGCCGGGACGTCCGGGAAGCCGCCGTCGGGCTGCCCGGCCGGGTATCTGGCCGTACCGATCAGCAAGGCCCGCGACCGCGCCGGATCGGGCAGCCGGACCATCGCTAACGGTCCCCCTCGCCCGGCTCGCCGTCCCCGGCCCCATCCCCGGTCCGCTCCAACTCCTCCACAACGCGCCGCACTTCCTCCGCCGACGCGCCCGTCACGGTCACCCTCCGGCCGCCGGGACGTTCGATGGTGACGGCGGGGCCTGGTCGTACGGCACGGAACTGGCGGACGGCCACCACCAGCGAGGCCGAGCTGAAGCCGCTCGAGGCGACGATTGCGATCGTGTCCAGCAGGGTGCCTAGTTCGCCGGGTTCCGGAGGCGGGGAGATCAGGTCCAGGCGGGTGGTCCGCCCCACGTGCGGGTCCTCACGCAGCCAGTCCGCCAGCGCGGCGAGCTCGCCGTCGCCGCCGGGCCCGGCCCCGGCCTCTTCCGCCAGTTTGACCGCGTACGTATGGTCCGCATTGCCGACGTGCTCCACGTCCCGCCTCCCCCTCGACCCGCGCCCTCCGCAGGTCAAGGTCATCGTCCCGGACCGGCGGAGTTGCGGCGAGGGAAATGGCCGAATCGGCGGAGATCGGGAGATCAGGGACTATGACAGTGGTGGCTGTGGTGCCGCCACCACCAGCCAGCTGGTGCACGTCCCGCGCTGGTCCTGTCAGACGCTCATGGAACAGCTCGCGGCCGACCCGAATGTCTTCCGCATCCCCGGCGACGAGCGGGGCACGGCCGGCTTCATGGAGATGTGGATCCCCACCCTGAGGGAGCAGGGGGGCGTGTGGGGCCGGGCGGTAATCGGCAGGACAGCGTACGGTCGGGGGCGTGTTCCTTGAGCCCATGATGCGGGCACGAGGCAGTAGGGCGACAAGGGACCGGGACTATGTGGCGCGGGTACTCAGGCACCGGCCGAGTGCCCTGCTGCCGCTGATCGCGCGCGCCTCGGCGGTTCATGGGTTCAGAGCCCGTACCGCAAGTACACGCCGTGGGCGCTGGCTGATGCCGCCCGGGTCTCGCTGGCGTGCGGAACCGAGTACCGCAAGGACGCCGGCGACGCGGATCTGCTGAAGATCTTGGACATGTACTCGCAGTTGGAGGACCACTACCTCTGCGACCACGACAGCGATGAGGACGCTCTGGGCCGGTTTCTGCTGCGCACCTCCGGGGAACAGATGACGTTCCAGGAGCCGGTCTTCCAGGAGCTGGCGCGGGCCGCGGCCATGCTCACACAGACGGCGGCAACGCGTGAGGCGCGGTGCCTGCGTCCGGGGTGGGAGGAGGAACTGCTGGATGCGAGCCTGTCTCAGTACGTTCGTGGCGCCCGACCGCCGGGCCAAGAAGCGGCCGTACCGGCGCCGGACGGGCTCAGCACCGCCGGCCGGAAGACCTTCCTCTCCCCGCCCCTCGCCCACATCCTCCGCGTCGAGGCCCGCAAACGGCACCGGCCCCGAGTCACCCGCAACCAGCAGCGCACCCGCCCGGCCGCGCACTCCCGGCCCCGGCCGCTCCCCCGGCCACGCTCGCCGCACCCGCATAACCCTCACCAACGACCACACACCCCACCCGGCCCGCACCACCCACCGGTCAGAAGCGGCGTACCCGGCCGCGAAACGGTCGGCATCCTAAGGCGGGCCGTCGCCGGGCCCAGCGACGGCGAGGAGCCGGTCGGCGTCGGAGGATGTGCTCCCGGCGGGCAGTGCCTCAGCAGGCACCGCGAAGCACACCTCACCGCAGGTGCCGCCTGGTTGGCCGTTGCAATTCATGCTGCTCGCGGTCGCGTACGCCCCCGCCCCCGTACGCGCGGATTGGCGACGGCCAACCCCGGGTAAATCAGGGCTCTCATGTACGGCCGGACGCCGCTGCGGCGTGCAGTCGCACGCGTGATGCCCCGAGTTCCAGGGGGCGTTGAGGGGGGGAGTGAACATGACGAGGAATCGGGTGCGCCTGAGCGGCGGCACCGGCTGGCAGACGGATTTCCGCCGCCGTACCACCGGCCGTGCGCCGCGCTCTGCGATGGAGATCGCCACGGTGCGCCGCACGCTGAACCACACGCTGACAGAACTGAAGCGGGCCATCGACCGGCACTCCGTCGCGGCTGCGGCCGACTTGTACGCGCTGGCCTGGCAGCAAGCGGCAGGAGCACCGCCAAGCGAGACCAGGCAGCAGCGGGCACTCCTGCAGTCCTACAAGGAGATCCTCGCCTCCCGCCGGTGGCAGGAGGCGGAACGGCTCCAGGCGTCATCCGCCCCGCCAGCCGTCACTTCGCGTCCCGGCCGAAGCGTCGCTGCACCGCCCCGGCCGACGTCTGCCGGCCGGACGGAGAAGCCGAAGCCTGCCTGGTCCTCGCAGCAGCAGGACCGGCCGGGCAAGCCCCTGTTCCCGCGCACGCGGCCGGCTGCGCAGCCCACCCCCACGGCAGTCACGGCCGAACAACGCTCTCGCCCAGGTCAGCCCGTCCTGCTGGACACCGCGCAGCTGTACGAGATCGCGACCGGCCTGCGGCCGCTGCTGGAGGAGACCGCGAAGGCCGGCGCCACCACCGGCTGGCCCCTGATCCGCAAGCGCCTGCCCGGTCTGCCCCGGCTCCACCCCGACGACGAGTCCGTGATCCTGTGGCTGGTCGACGAGGACCGCCAGGAAGGAGAACCACTCCTGGCCGCCCTCGTCACCACCGGCAACCGGCAGATGCACCCGCGCTTCCCCGTCATCGCCGAACACCTCGGCCTGCCCTGCGGCACGAACACCACACAGCAGCGAACGGCATGGAGCTACGAGGTCCTCAAGGTCCACCAGCGCTGGCGCCACCGCAGACGCTGACCCAACAGCCACGCACTGCCCGTACGAACCGCCGGGTGGAGCGGTCAGCCGCTCCGCCTCGCGGACGGATTCCCGTGATCAGCCCGGGCGCAGGCATGCCCAGCTCCGGTATGCCCTGGGTAGCGTGGAAGCATGACCAGCAGCGGACGGCAGCGGCGGGACGGCTCCGCCAAGCGCGTGCAGCTCACCAGCGGGGACCACGGCGGGCCGAAGGACAAGAAGCCAAAGGGCGCGCGCAAGTCCACCACCCTGGGCGGCAAGGCCTCGCGGGCCGCGCGCCTGCGCGAGGTCGAACGCTTCCGGGAATCCATCCGCGCCGCCGAGCAACGCCGCACCGCACGCCAGGACTCCCCCACGGTGGCGCCCCCGGCCGGGACGGAGCAGCACACGCTGTCAACGGAGCATCCCGCCGACGCGGACACCGCGCTGCAGGTTCATCTCGCCGCCTGCATCCAGGCAGCCCACAACCACGACTGGGGCCTGCTCAGGGACAGCGCCCGCCAACTCGCCGAGGCCGCCGACCGACTCGACGCCGAAGCCCGGTCAGGCGACGGCACCCACCAGGAGGACGCCGCCATGTAGCTGCAAGCCCTGCACACCGGGCCCGGACCACCTCACCTGGGAGCACTCCCGCCGGCGCCTTGCCCCGCGAAACGTACCTGTTCCCGCCGCCTCAGATGGCCCGGCACCAAAACGAACACCTGTGAGGCCCTGAATCCCGGCGGACGTGGGAAATCGGCAAGTGGGCTCTCTGGTCTGGCTTTAACGCTCTGATTCGGGGTCTGGCACAAGTTCCGTGAGCCGGTCACGCGTTGTAGTTGTTGATCTTCTTGTGGTGGGTGCGGAAGTCGCCCTGAAATCGTTCCTTGTGCGGGTGACGCGGCCGACATTCGGTGACCGTGAACGAGGTGTTGTCCTGGCTCCAGGAGCTGTTGTTCCCGTCGGCCCCCGGCATCGCCGTCGTGGCCGTAGATGCGCACGGCGAGGCGATACGAGTCGAGGCCCGGTGCACGCCCGCCGGGGCCGCCTGTCCCGACTGCGCCCACTGGACGGAACGGGTCCACAGTTCCTACCTGCGATTTCCGGCAGATCTGCCAGCTGCCGGGCGACGAGCACAGCTCGCGTTGCGGGTCCGGCGGTTCTTCTGCACGGCCTCGGCCTGCGGCCGACGGACATTCGTGGAGCAGGTGCCGGGACTGACCCGCCGCCACGGCCGGGTCACCGAGCGGCTGCGCCAGGCGATGAGTGCGATCGGGCTGGCCCTGGCGGGCCGGGCCGGTGCCCGCCTCGCCCAGGTCATGGGCATCGCGACCAGCCGCACCACGCTGCTGCGACGGGTGATGGACCTGCCGGACCCGATAGCGACGCAGCCCCGCGCCGTCGGCGTGGACGACTTCGCGCTCCGGCGTGGCCACGTCTACGGAACGGTCGTGATCGACGCCGAGACCCATCAGGTCCTCGACCTGCTGCCCGAACGCGACGCGGCCACCCTCGCCCCGTGGCTCGCAGCCCACCCCGGAATCGAGGTCATCTGCCGCGACCGCGCCGGCGCCTACGCCGAGGCCGCCGACACCGCCGCACCGCAGGCCCTGCAGGTCGCCGACCGGTTCCACCTCTGGCAGAACATCGCCACCGCAGTCGAGAAAACCGTCGCCGACCACCGCTCCTGCCTGCGCGACCTACCGCCGCCCAGCCCAGAACCCGAGCCCGCATGGGAGACACCCGCCGAGGCGGCACCCGGCCAGGAGGCCGAAACGGATGACCCGACCGGCAAGTTCGCCGAACGGGCCCGCGCCCACCACACCCTCGTCCACGACCTCCTCGCCCAAGGCATGAGCCTGCGGGGCATCGCCCACCACTTGGGCTGGGGACGGCACACCGTCCAGCGGTACGCCCGTGCCGCCCGCTGGCAGGACATGGTCAAGGGCCGCGAACGGCAACTCCCCAGCAAACTCGACCCGTTCAAGCCCTACCTGGCCGACCGTTGGGCCGAGACCGACGGGCACGTGACCATCCTCGGTCTCCACCGGGAGAGCACCGCACGCGGCTTCCGCGGCCACTACTCCACCGTCCGCGACTGGATCCGCCGCGACCTGCCGCAGCAGGAAGGCTTCACGGCCGCCCCACCACCACTGTCGATACGACAGGTGACCGGCTGGCTCACCCGGCATCCCGCCACCTTGACCGAAGAGGAGAAGCTGCACCGCAAGGCCGTACTCGACCGCTGCCCGAAGCTTGCCTCCGCCGCAGAGCTGACCAGCTCGTTCGCGGAGATGCTCACCACCCTCAGCGGCGACCGCCTGCCCGAGTGGATCACCGAGGCCACCGACGCCAACCTGCCCGGCGTCAGCAGCTTCGCCGCCGGCCTGAACAGCGATCTTGACGCGGTGACCGCGGGACTGACCACCGACTGGAACTCCGGCCCGGTCGAAGGAGCAGTCAACCGGATCAAGATGCTCAAGAGGCAGATGTTCGGCCGTGCCGGCTTCGGCCTGCTGCGTAAACGGGTCCTGCTCTCCTGAGGCTGCGGTCAGACCGCGTCCTCCACCAGTCCGAAGCCCACCGGGAACTCCTCCAGAAACGCTCGCCGCGACGGATCAGACTCCTCGCGGGCCATGGTGGCGAGGAGGCCGAGGAACTCGTCCTGCTGCTCACGCGACAGCTTGCTCACGACGTGAGCGACGCCCTCCAGGACCTTGACGGCGTCGTCTGGATCCATTTGCTCGTCTTCACAGCCTTCGACGAACCAGAGGACATCGACCAGAGCCTCGGCCAGAGCTCGCGTCAAGGAGGGGTACGCACCAGGCATCGAGACGATCTCCCAGCAAGTCGGCGAACAGAGTCCCGTCATCTCAACACATGCCACTGACGTCACGGTCAGCAACCGGCTCACGGAACTTGTGCCAGACCCCCTCAGGGCTCTGGCAGCGATCACGGGAAGCCGTCACGGTCGGTGAAGGGCGTGTTCGATTCCTTGATGAGCGCCGGGATGCGCCGTGCGATCGTGGGCGGTGGATGGGCTTCCCGGCCGTGCCTCGTCTATCAGGTGTCGTCGGGACTGCCCGTGAGGGATCCGCCTATCCAGAAGGGCAGTGCCTTTTGGTCTTTGCCCAATGACCGTCGTATGGCGTTGACCAACTGCACCTGCGCTTGGGCGGGCGCTCTACTGGCCTGGGCGAACTCCTCCACGCTCAACGGATTGTGCAACGGGTCGCGTGCCGGGTCACGCGCCACCTGGTTCAGGAGCACGTTGATGGCCTTGCCGAAGTTGTCGATCTCCCCGGCGACGTCAGCGGGGGCGACCAGGCCGGCACGGGTCAGGGCTGCGCTCCACTCGCTCCAGTCGTAGTCCCAGCCCTGCCGGTCGGCATGGGCACGGCTGATGGTCATCGTGAACTTGGCGTAGTGGCTGATCAGTTCCTCGTAGGCGATCAGCTGCTTGTCCCGCAGCCACTGACGGTCCTGGGCACGGTGTGTGACGATGCCCCCGACCAGGACCCCGATCGTGGCGGACAGCGCCCCGGCGGCCGTTGTCACCAGTGTGTCCAGCAGTGCCACCCGAGGCCCCGCATCCTCTGTCGCTCGAACGTCAGCGGCTCGAACCTACTGGTGACCAACCTCCGGTGACAATGCCCAGCCTGCGCCGGCGCAGGCAGCCGTAGCGGCGGGTCACGCGAGCAGGATCATCTTCCGGAAGAGTTCGAATTCGGCGCGCCCATACAGCTGCCTCTTGATCTTTTTGATGCGGTTCACGGCGCCCTCGGTGCCGCCCGAGCTCCAGCGGAGGGTGAGCCCGGCGGTGACGGCGTCGAGATCATTGGTGAGCCCGCGGGCGAAGCCGGTCAGGCCGGGCAGGTTGGCCGTGAGGGTCTTGTCGATCCAGGAGGGCAGGAGGACGCCGCGCCGGTCTGCTGGGTGAGCATGTCACCGAAGTCACGGACGAGTTGGTACGCGATGGCCAGCTCGGGGCAGGTGTCCAGGACCGTTTTGAGTCGCTGGTGTTCGTCCTCGGAGAGCGAGCTCGGCCGACGGGTGAGCCAGCCGGTGACTTGCCGCGCGGTCGGCGGTGCCGGGGGCGGCTGTGGGGTCCGGCGGGGCTGGCGCAGGCGGCGTCGAGGCCTCCGAGGCAGGAGGTGACCCTGTGTGAAGCCTCGGTCGCGAACCGGATGAATGTGCCGCTACTCGCCCGCCGCGGCGTACGGCGCCGAGAGGCTGGCCAGCAGGCTGAGCGAGGCCTCGGTACGACTGCCGCGCGCAGCTCGGTAGACCACGAGCTGCTGACCGTCGGAGCCCCGGACGTCAAAGGCCTGGTAGGTCAGTTCCAGAGCTCCGACGACGGGGTGTTGGAAACGCTTCGCCTCGTAGGTCCGCCCCCGCACCTCGTAGGTGTCCCAGAGCTCTCGAAAATACGCACTTTCGGCAGACAAGCGCTTCACGAGTCCCAGCAGCCGCGGGTCGTGGGGACGGCGGCCCTGGGCGAAGCGCAGCCGCGCGACGACGGCCAGGGCTGCTTCGTGCCAGTCCGTGTAGAAGGTGGCCCCCGCAGGGTCGGCGAACGTCATGAGGGCGATGTTCGTGGGATCTTCGAATCCCGCGTGCATTGCCACAGCGAGGCGGTTGCCCGCCAGGACGTCCAGGGTCTCGCTGAAGACCATGGCCGGAGTGGTCGTCCACTCCTCTATGAGTTCACGTACATCGGGCCGCACGACCATCTGCTGAGAACCGCGCTGGGGTGGTGTCGCCCCTGCCATGCGCTGCAGATACTCGCGGGCGTCCCGGTCGAGGTCGAGTGCCCGGCACAGGGCGTCGAGAACCTGGAGGGACGGGTGCCGTTCGCGTCCCTGCTCCAGCCGTGTGTAGTAGTTGGCGCTGACGCCGGCGAGCACCGCCACTTCTTCTCGGCGCAGACCTGGCACCCGGCGGACACCCGAGCTGGGCATTCCGACGCGGTCCGGATCGACCCGCGCCCGCGCTGCGCGCAGGAAGGCGCCGAGGCCCGATGCCCCGTTCCTACGATCAGTCATGCCCTGCACGTTAGGTCATGCCGCTCTCGGGTGCCTGGGTGTGTGACTCCCCCTCACGGTCCGGTCTGGTTGCACTTCAGCACAGCTGTGAGAGTCGACATCACGAGCGCGCCAACCGCCGGTTCGGCGCGTGCCGTGATCCGACACCGAAGCGAGGAACCCATGACGTGGGAGTTCAGCACTCTCGACGTCACCGTGAAGCAGGGCGTAGCCCGGGTGACGTTCAACAATCCTCCGATCAATCTGTTCGATCCGACGGTGATCAGCGACTTCCGTCGTCTGCTGTCTCAGCTCGCCGAGAGCCGTGACATCCGCGTGGTCGTCTTCTCCAGCGCCAACCCGGACTTCTTCATCGGTCACGCCGATCTCAACCTTTTCCTCGACCCCGTGGACGAGATCCCGCCCAAGCCGACGAAGCTTGGTGCGCTGCAGACCCTCTTCGAAGATCTGCGCACTCTTCCCCAGGCGACGATCGGGGTGATTGAGGGGCGAGCGTCCGGCGCCGGCACTGAGCTCCTCACCTCCTGCGACATGGCGTTCGCCACGCGCGGCCGGGCCGTGCTGAGCCAGTTCGAGGTGGCGGTGGGCGTTCTGCCGGGGGCCACAGGAACCCAGCGGCTGCCGCGGCTGCTCGGGCGTTCGCGCGCTCTGGAGATGATCCTCGGGTGCGACGAGTTCGACGCCGATCTCGCGGAGAGGTACGGCATCGTCAACCGCGCCCTGCCCGCCGAGGAGATGTGGGGCTTCGTCGACCGGCTGGCCGCGCGCATCGCGTCGTTCCCCGGCCCGGCGATCGCGCTGAACAAGGTGGCCGTGGACGCCGCGGAGCTGCCGATCCAGCTGGGCCTGCTCGAAGAGACGCACACTCTGCACCAGACGCTCGTCGGGGGCGAGGCCCAGCGCCGGATGCGTCTGCTGCTGGAGCTCGGCGCCCAGGAGGAGACATTCGAGCGGGAGCAGTTCACCGCTGCGCTTGAGCAGCTCGGTTCCTGATCGAGGTAGGAGAGGACATGAGCAACACCCCCGCGAGCCGCACTCCACGTGACGTACTCACCCAGCTGGTGGACGACGTCAGCGTCGACCGCTGGGAGGCTCTGCACGAGCTGTACGCCGAGGACACCCTCGTCATTCACCCCTTCGCCCGTGACGAGTCGAGGCGGCTCGTCGGCCGTGAGGCCCTGCGCCGTCACTTCGACCACTTCAAGCACAGCGGCTTGAAGCTCAGGGCTCGTGGTGTCGTCTTCCACGACACGACGGACCCGGAAGTCGTCGTCGCCGAGTTCGTGTACGACGGTACGGGTCCCGACGGGCGCTTCGAGATGGCCGCGTGCTTCGTCTGGCGGGTCCGGGACGGACTGATCGTCCAGGCCCACGATTACCTCGACCGGCCTCGCGCGGTCTGATTCTGAAAGGAACCCACCCATGGCAGCGAACAGCATCGATGCGAACGAGACGACGGCCGCCCGGCGCCGGCGCGGCGAGGAGATCGTCCAGACGCTGAGCGGAGGGCAGCGGCCAGCCTCGTTGGACGCGCTCGACCGCGACTTCCCCTTCCTGTCCCACGCCGTCAACTCCTACGCCGTGGGCGAGCTCTTCGCCCGGGACGTCCTGGACGTGCGCACCCGCCAGCTGGCTCTCGTCGCGGCTTTCGCAGCCCTCGGCCTCGGCGACTTCATCAAGATCCACGGAGGTTACGCACTGAACGCGGGTGCGACGGAGGAGGAGTTGAAGGAGATCGTCTACCTCACCACCATCCCCGGCGGATTCCCCCGCGCCATTCAGGCCTCCCAGGCGGTGGCCGAGCTGCTCGCATCCCGCGCGTCTTTCTGAGGTCCTGCGCGCAGTGCCCGATCTCTGACCGTGCGCTCTCGGGGCGCGTCGGCCCGGGGCTCTCCTCGTCAATGGTCGCACCCCCGCATCGCGCAGAACGGATTCGACAGGTACCGAAATGCGCGCCACTGCCGTCGGGGCGAAAGCCCGACGGTCGCCGCCCCGCCCGCCTCGCCGGCTTCCTGACAGAACGGCGAGGCCGGGCCAGCTGAGCCGAGCCCACGAGGGGACCTTCATGGCCAACCGCTTTCAGGTTGACCGACAACCCTCGGTAGATCTCTTGGGTGGACAGCCCCTAGTAGGACTCCGTTAGGTCCGTCTCGATCTTGGCCTTGAGTGCGACCCGCTGGGCAGGGGTTGGTGGCAGGTGGTGCAGACGCCGGTCCAGCACCTCAGGACGCCCTGGAGGGCGTCGAGGACTTGGTAGAGGGTGAGACCGGTCCGGGCACTTTTGGGGCCAGGCGCTGTTCAGTGAGGAAGGCGTGGGCGGCGGTTACGAGGGTGACGTGGTGGTGCCAGCCGGGCCAGGAGCGGCCCTCGAAGTGGTCCATGCCCAGGCCGTGCTTGAGTTCGCGGTAGTCGTGCTCAATGCGCCAGCGGACCTTGGCCAGACGGCCCAGGTCGGCGATCGGGGTGTCGGCCGGCAGGTTGGACAGCCAGTAATCGGTCGGTGCTTCGGCATCGGCGGGCCACTCGATCAGCAGCCAGCAGTCGGGCAGGACACCGTCCCACCAGCCTTGTTCGGCCGAGGCCGCGGCTTTGATGGGGCGCTCGACTGCTTTGCCGGCCGGTCGCACGCGCACGGCGGCGAAGCGGGAGCGTAACTCGCCTCTCGAGCCGTGCCGCCAGGTGAGCGGGGTGAATGCCTCCGGCTTGAGGCCGGCGGACAGGGCTGCCACCGACGGTGCGGTCTGCCGGTAGCGGGGCTGGGGCCAGCAGCCGATGGCCCCTTTGCGGGCCGGAGCGACGGGCTTCGTCTCGAAGGGGTGGGCGCTCACGTCCGAGCGGACGGCCAGGACGTAGGCAAGTCCGCGCTCGGACAGCGCGCTCCGCAGGTGAGCGTTGGTGCCGTAGGCGGCGTCGGCCACCACGACCGGAGGCTTCATGCCCCAGCCTGCGAGCGTGTCGAGCATGTCCAGGGCGAGGCGCCACTTCTCGCGGTGCGTGACATCCGCTGGGATGCGGGCGAGGGCCCGGCGAGCGGTGTCCGATGCCCACTCCTTGGGCAGGAACAGGCGCCATTGCAGCGGGCAGGACGCGGTATCGGTCACGGCGTGGACGCTGACCGCGACCTGGCAGTTCGCCCTCTTTCCCAAGGCTCCGCAGTACTGCGGAGCCACGCCGGCCGACATCCGGCCGTCCTTGGGCACCGACACGTCATCGATCACCCAGGCCGCCAGATCGATCAGCGGCAGCATCCGCTCACAGAGCCGCCGCTGCACCGGCACCGGATCCCAGTGGACTGGTTCACGAACTGCTGCAGGTTCTGTTCGTTGCCGTCCGGTAATCGCGAGGCCATGGCCTGAATGGACTTGCGGCGGCCGTCCAGCATCAGTCCGCGCAGGTAGCAGTCGCCCTTGGCCCGCTGGTCCTTGCGCGGCACCGAGGCGAACACATCCGCCACGAACAACGCCAACTTCGCCCGGACACGGTTCACTTCATGAGCGTCCACCCCACCCAACATGCTCCCGAACAAGGCCGACGGGAAGACCTAACGGAGTCCTACTAGAGGCCAATCGCCTGCCACCAGGCTGACCGCACAGCTTCTGCTGCAGCTGCCCGTGGTGGCGGCCTCGGCGCGCAGCGCGGGTGCCTCACCGGCCCAGGTCCGTCCCGCTACGGTCACGGCGGCACGCCCCGACTCCCGCGCTCAGCACTGCCTTGCGCTTCACTGGTCGCCTCCGCCCTGGCCCTCTCCCGGCCCGGTCAAGGGCCGTGCGCTCAGACGGGGGGCGGTAGCGGGCCGCCCCAACAGGGCGCAGCCGTAGGCAGGTTGTGCCCCTCTGCCACGCGCGGTGTCCTCATGCGGCGCGGGATGTGGAGGTCAGCCGTTTCCACGGGCCGGTGTAGGCGGCGCCGCATCCGGTGCAGTGGGCGAGGTAGAGGGCGGAGGCGGGGGTGTGGGCGGGCGCGGGCACGACCGTATGAGCAGTGCCCTCGATGACGGTGGTCAGGGCGGGCCACGGGGGCAGGCAGGTGCAAGCCTGCGGCGCCGCGGGCGCGCGGCGGGGGTGGGTCATGAGGGCTCCGGTGCGGCCGGGGGGCGGGCGCGGCGGCTGTCGGGCGTGCGGCCGATCTCGCGGGCGACGGCCTCGATCTCGCTGCTGCCGTAGGCGGTGCGGATTCCGGAGGGCGTCATGCCGCTGGCCTGGGCGAGGGGTTCGAGCTTGTAGGGGCGGTCGCCGTGGAACTCCCGGCCGTAGGCGAGGAGATGGCGGATCTCTGTGTCGGCGGCCTCGCGGGCGGCGCGGGCGTTGCCGAGAGCGATCAGCAGGGGGTCTTCCCGCAGGCTGCCGCACTGGGCTTCGAGGGCGAACGCGTAGTTCTCACGGGCCTGTTCGGCCTCTTCGAAAGCGTCGGGGTAGAGCTCCTCCGGCGTGACGTCACCGGGCTGCGGCAGGGGGACGCGGATGGCTGCGAGGTCACCGATCAAATCCATGTTTACGACAATCGCAAAAAATGCTTCTAGCGCAATGAGGTTCTTCCAGACCGCTCCCGTAAAGGACACTGGTGAGCCGGGGCCGGGGGCCGACCACGCGGGAAGCGGGCGCCGCTGGACCAGCGCCTGGCACAGACAGCGGCGCGGCTGGCGGCCTGTCAGGGGAGGCGTCCTGGGGGTGGAGGGGTGAACAGACAAGATCGCGCCGACGCGGTGGACCGGGAAATGGCCGCACGCCTGCTGCCCGATGCCGCCGTGCGGGCGCTGGGCCGCTGGTGGAAGGAGAACGCGCTGGTCTACGCGGACGGCACGCCGGGTGCGCACACGGTCCGCTACACCCCCAGCCGGTGGGCGCAGACCGCTCCGTGGCCGTCGGTGCTGACCCTCACCTCCGCCGGCGGTGATGCCGCAATCAGCCGGGCGGAGGTGGCCTCGGCCGTCGCCGACGCGCTGCGGCGTAAGGCCTTCAGGGAGGCCCTGGTCGCGACCTACGTGTGGGGTAAGGGCAAGCGGGGCACCCCCGGCGGCAGCGGACCGGCCACCCTGGGAAAGATCCTGGCCGTCGAGGGCCTGGATGCGGCGCTGGCGTGTGCGGTCACCGCGCTGCGCGAGCACGGCTCACCCGGGCCTGCGGTCGATGGCCGCTGCGGCCGGCCGAGAGAGCGGCCACGACCTGGACGGCTCCATCGCCGCCTGGGTGTGGGCGGACGGGAACTGGTCGCCCCACCGCTACGGGATCTACCTCTCCTTCCTGCACGCCGCCGCCCGCCAGCTGGCCACAGGCGCCGGCTGGCCCTCCGGTGCAGGCCCCGACCTGCTCGAGTGCGCACTGTTCAGCATGGCGTGGGAGGCATCGGGCTGACGGCACGGCGGGCGGGCCGCTTGGGGGACGGCGGTTACGCGAGTACGGCCGGGGTGGCGCCCTCATCGGTCCAGTCGCCGTCGAACAGCGCGGCGACCAGGCGCACGTGCGCGTCGGGGAGCTGGCCGGTGCGGTGCTTGGTGCGGGCCTTGGCGAGCCAGGCTCCGATCTTGACGCTCTCACCGTCGACGCGGATGGTCTCGCGGGCGGCGGGGGCGCGGCCTTCGCGGTGCAGGAAGAGTTCCAGGAGCTGGACGGTCTGCGCGAAGGTGCGGCGGGTGCGGCGGGCGGGGATGAGCGGATTGCTTTCGGGAGTCAGGCCGAGAGACCTCATCAGGTGGTGCTGGCCGGGGTGGAGGGTCTGCCAGGTGGCCAGCTGGCGGTGCAGCCAGGAGCCGATCTTCACCCCGGCCAGGAGGGTGCCCGGGGTGAGCGTGGCCGGGTCGGCCCCGTCGGCGAGGTGGGCGCGCAGCAGGTGGTACTTGCGGTGCCAGTCGGCGCCGTGGGGCAGGCGCCAGTCGGGGGCGAGGGCGGTCAGCGTGTCGGCGCGGGTCTGATCGAGCGTGTTCTTGGCGGCGAGGTGGCGCTGCTCGGCCAGCCACGCGCCGACGGGGGTGGTGGCGGGGGCAGCGAGGTGGCCGTGCATGCGGTGGTACTCGGCTGCGGCGGCCAGGCGGGCGCGCCAGGCGGCGTCGTGCTTGTCCCAGATCATGCCGAGCGCGTCGAGTTCGGCGATCCAGTCGGCTTCCAGTCGGCCTGCGGTGCGGGCGTCGCGCATGGTGGTGACGAAGGTGCCCAGCGCGTAGCCGGTGGGGTCGGTGTAGTCGGCGGGGACGTCGAGGTGGCCGTACTGGTCGCGGTAGGACTGGGCGGCAGCGAGCCCGAGGCGGCGGGAGCGGGAGACGGCCGGGTTGCGGGGGTCGAACCAGGCCAGGTCCATGGCGCGGGCGATGCGCTCGGGGTGGACGGTGAAGTCGAAGTGCCAGCGGCGTTCGATGACGTCGCTGGTCTCGCGGGGAAGGCGGTTGGCCTTGTCCGGGAGGCGTTCGAGGATGCGGTGGTCGTGGCTGGCCAGTGCGCAGGCGATCGCCCAGACGGGTTCGTAGGCGGTGCCGAGGATGTTCTCGCCGTCGGCGCCGGGCGGGACGTAGACGGGGACGATCAGTGAGGCGGTCTTGCCGGAGACGTCCAGGCGCAGGGCGCGGCCAAGAGCCTGGACACAGCGGATGACACTGCGTGTGGGGTCGGCGAAGACGACGGCATCCACGCTGGGGATGTCGACTCCTTCGGCGATCAGGCGGGCATTGGCCAGGACCGCGCAGTCGGCGGCCGCGAAATGGGCGAAGGTCTCGGCGCGCTGGGCGGGAGTGTGCTCACCGTGGGCAAAGAACAGGCGCGGGGTGATGTCCGGGCACAGGCTGGGATCGGTCCTGGCAAGCAGGCGCAGGGTATGCGGGAGTTCGCGGGCGAAGCGACGAGCGTCGGAGACGAGGTTGAAGTAGACCAGCACCTTCTTCAGGCCGTGTTCGGTCATCGCGCGCAGGACGGCCAGATGCAGGGCGGTGGTGCGCAGTGCGCCGTCCGTCTCCTCGCCGCCGCCCTCCCCGCGAGCGGGAGTGGTGCCGGGGGCAGTCAGGTTCAGGCGGCGGCGCAGGTCGGCGTCGGTGAGGGTCGGCACCACGATGCGGTAGTCCGCAGCCCGTCCGTCTTCCACCGCTTGCGCGAGCGGGTACTCGAAGACCTTCTTGCCGTACACGGCCTCGTTGTCCATGGAGTTGGCGAACGCGTCCAGCTCCGGGCCCTGCGGGCGCCGGCGGCGGGGGCGGGTGATGTCGGCGGATTCCGCCAGCTCGGGGGCGCCGAAGATGCGGGGGGTGGCGGTCATGTAGAGGCGGCGGTCCGCGCGGATCCGCTTCGCGTCATTGGCGATGGCCCACTTTTTGTCGGCGCGGCCCGCGATGCGGTGTGCCTCGTCCATGACCGCCAGGTCGAACGGCGGCACCGCGTACCCGCTGCTCTGGGTTTGCTCGATCTTGTCCAGGGAGTCGTAGGTGCAGATCACCGTCAAAGCCTGGATTTGGTCGGGCCCCTCCCCCACTACCGACATCGCCGCCGCCAGCGCGAGCGGGTCGCTGGTCGAGCCAACGCGCGCGGCAACCAGGTCATCGCGGCCGGCGGCGTCCAGCGAGGAGACGATCACCATGTGCTCGCCATGGCCGTCGCGGCGCCAGGCCAGTGCGGTCTGCGCGGCCAGGTCCAGGGTGGGGACTACGAACAGCACCAGCCGTGCGCGGAGTTCGTCCGCCACCCGGATCGACACCAGCGTCTTGCCGGTGCCCGTCGCCGACACGAACAGTCCTCGCGTCCCCGCGCGCCGCAGGTGCCGTGCCAGCCGCTTGACGGCCTCGGCCTGGTCGGGGAAGAGCTGCGGCTTCCCGGGACGGCCGGGCCGCGGTAGTTCGACCACAGTCATACAGCTCTTCCTCGATCCGAAGCGGGCGGCATCCGGGCAGCAGACGGGCCGGAAAGGCGGCGAGGCCACCGAAGAGGGCACCCTCCGATCGAGCACCCTACCACCCGCGAACGCCATCCGTACGCTAGAAGTACGTCATTCGTACGCGATAGGTGCGGTTCATGGGGTAGGGTGGGGGTGGAGGTATCCCATGTCCGAGTTGTTCGACGCGGTCGACGCGCTGGTCGCGTCCCGGTCCCCCCTGCCGCCCCCGGCAGAGCGCAAGCGACTGCGCCAGGCCCACGCCCTCACCCTGGACGAGGTGGCCGCCGCCCTGGACGTACGGCGGGCAACCGTCAGCGCCTGGGAGTCGGGCAAGACCGAGCCGCGGCCACCGCAGCGGGAGCCGTACGCGCGCCTGCTCAAGCAGCTCGCGCAGCTCTACCCCCCTGCCGAGAGCACGCCCGCCCCGCAGGAGAACACCCCGGCACCGAAGACGGACAGCGGCCCGGCACCCACGGCGCAGACCCAGCCCGCGGGTGGGACTGTTGAGGCTGCGGCCGCAACCCCGCGCGGCGCCGTCACGCCTCACGCCGCCCCGTCCGCTTCGCCCGTAGCCGCTCATGCACCGGCCGCCGCATCGCGTCCGGCGCGGGCCGTCCGGCCGCCGCAGACCTCACGCCGCCCGGGCGCGCCGAAGGCCGCTCCCGCTGGCACGCCCACGCCCGGCAGCCCGTACGCGCACGGCCCGCTGCTCGTCCTCGACGCCGACACCGAGCGCAACGTGACCGGCTTCGGCATCGGCGGCCTGATCCTGGACGTGCCCGCCAAGTCGCTGCCCGCGCTGGTGGAGTGGACGCTCACCCAGGCGCAGCTCGGGGCGGAAAGGCTGCACGGCTCGGCAAAGGACGCCGACCCGCTGCTGGTGCTCACCGAGGCGGCGTGCGCACGCTACGGACTGCCCGCCGCACTGTCGGAGTCCGAGCGGCTTGCCGGGCGGCTGCCGGAGGGGCACAAGGTCATCAAGCAGCTGCAGCGCGCCGACTGGCAGCTCACCAAACGAGGGCTCGGGCCGTGGGCACGGATCTACCGCCCCGTCCAGGGCGGCCGTCGGCAGTGCGTACAACTGTGCATCCCCTCCTGGCACGCCCTCGACGACCGCGCCTGGGGCCACGCCGCCCACCTTCAACCCGCAGAGCTCGCCCGGGTGCTGGGCGTGTACGCGCAGCGGGTGATGACACCGGTCGGCTCCACCGCCGTGACGGGACTGCAGCTGATGACCGCGCTCAACCCGCCGACCCGCGCGAGCCAGCCGGACGCCACCGGAAAGCGGCACGCCGAGCACCGCCCCGGCTCACTGGGCACGCAGCCGGTGGACCCGCCGCCGTGCGAGGCGACCGACGGACACCCCGTCCTGGCCCACCTGCCCCGCTTCCACGTGCGCGGCCCCGGCGAGAAGCTGCACGAGGAGGCCTACGACTGGGCGCGGGATCTGACCGATACCGAGTGCATGCAGCGCTACCTGGTCGGCATCGACGTGAACCTGGCCTTCGGTGCCGCCGCCAACGGCGCCGTGGTCGGCCTGGCCTCGCCGCCCATGCACGTCACCAGCCCCGCCTTCGATGCGGCCCTGCCCGGTTCCTGGCTGGTCGACCTCTCCCACGTCGACCTGGGCCGGGTGAAGGCCGGCAAGCAGTGGCGCGAGCTCGACGCCGCGCTGCTGCCCAGCCCGTTCACGCCGACCGGCGAACGCCCCACCGGTCCCGCCTGGTACGCCACGCCCACCGTGGCGTACGCCGTCGAGCTCGGCTACGACGTCGCGCCCCTGGAGGCGTGGGTACGCCCGGAGAGCGGCCGGTTCCTGGACGGCTGGTACAAGCGGCTGCGCGACGCCTACGTCGCCACCATGGCGGATCTGGGTGTCGGGGAGAAGCTGCCCCCGGCCGAGTTCCTCAAGGCTATGGAGGGCTACAAGCAGCGGGATGCGGAGCTGGGACTCGTGGTGGACGCCGTCAAGATGACCGTCAAGGGCGGTATCGGCAAGCTGCAGGAGAAGGCGCGCGGCGGCGGCTGGAAGCCGGGGCAGGCCTGGCCCGCCCTCGCCCGCCCGACGTGGCGCCCGGACATCCGCGCCACCGTCATCTCCCGGGCCCGGATCAACATGCACCGCAAGATGCTCCACCTGGCGGCGGCCACCGGCCGTTACCCAGTCGCGGTCCTCTCCGACTGCGCCGTGTACGCCGCCGACGGGCCCAGCCCGCTGGACGTGCTGCCCTACGACAGCAACGGCAAGACCGTGCCGGGCAGCTTCCGGCTGGGGGTGTCGCCCGGGATGGTCAAGCACGAGGGCACCCAGAGCGTGCTGTGGGGTGCGGACGTCCTCGAGCAGCTCGGCGCCGACGGCAAGGCCGCCAATCTCGCCCGCTACATCAAGACCGGCGAGGTCACCGCCAAGGACACCGGAGAGTAGGGGAGTTACGCCGATGGTCACGGTCGGGGAAGAACTCGACAAAGCGGTGCAGGGCGCGTTCACGCGTCCCGTTCCCAAATCGGCCGGGGCGCAGATGCGTTACCTGGTCCGCCAGCACCACGGCAGCACCCGGCGCGTGGCCGAGCTGCTCGGCATCAGCCAGCGCACCGTCGAACGCTATGTGAAGAACCAGATCAAAAAGCCCCGGCCCGAGCTCGCCGACCGGCTGGAGCGTGAGGTCCGCGTCCGCTGGCAGCCACAGGTCAGGGCCAGGGCGAAGGAAGCCGCGGCCACCACCGGCGGCATCATGATCGATGTGCAGGCGAGGTTCGGCTACACCGCCGCCCCCGGCAGCACCGACGACGCCCGCGTGCGTCACCTCACCCTCGCGCTGCCGCCCGGCCACGCTGCCCGTCTCTTCCAGGCCCAGGAGGCCGGTCTCACCGAGGACCAGCTCCGCCAGATCGCCGCCGAGGCCCTGGGCGAGGTCTACTTCCGCGACAGCGGCCGCCGCGCCCACGGCCTCGAAGTGGAGCTCACCGACCTCCTCGACCTCGAGTTCGAGCTGTAGCCGGTCAGGGCGCAGGAGCAGGAAGCAGGAAAGAGAGTCAAGGAGAGCTGTGGCAGCAGGGGTGTTGCGGACCGTGCCGCCGGCCGGGGAGCTGACCTCGTCACTGATCAACCGGGCCGCGGAACGCTACGGCCTGCCCGCCGCCGGCGTGCTGCGGCTATGGACGTGCCGCAACTCCCCCACCCGGCACGACGGCGGCGGCGTACGGGCCGACGCGGAAATCGTGCTCAACGAAGCTGGGCGGCGCGTGCTCGCCGAGCTGTGCGGCGTGGAACCGGCGGTGCCGGCGCGCGCTCTGCCCGCATTCACCATGGACGACCCCAAGATCAGTACCGGGCGGGAGGCCGCCCTGGCGCAGGCGCGGTGGCGGGCGGCGAGCGCGGTGGCGGGAGAAGCGGCGTTCGCCTGCCGGTCGTGCACCGCGCGGCGCACCGGGCAGACCGTGCGGGCGGTGCGGTATCTGCCGCGCTGGCAGCGGGTGTGTGTCCGGCACGGGCGGTGGCTGCTGGACGCGGACGCCGACCAGCCGCTGGAACACCTCGACCTGCGCCACCTGCCGGAGGTGGTGGCCGCGCAGCGGCGGTGGCCGGGCGTGGCCCGGCGTGCGGTGCGGGCCGGGGTGCAGCCGGAAGCGGTGTTCGCGGTGGCGCATGCGGTGGTGGCCCGCTGGTGGGAGCAGGCCCTGTACGGGGAGCAGGAGGAGATCTGGCCGCACCGTCTGCACCAACTGGCGGGCGGCAACGCGGGATCACAGCTTGAGTGGTGGCGGATCGTGAGCCGGGACGCGGCGATCTTCCCGGAGGTGGTGGCCGTGGCGCAGGCGCTGCTGGAGCCGACCATGGCTGAGGTGGCCTGGCAGGCAAGCGGCAGGATGCAGCCGCGGGCGCGGACCGTTAACGATGCGTTCCGTCGCCAGCTGGGCGAGCGGGTGGGCCGCACCTGGCTGGGACCCGAGCTCGCGGCCGACCACGGCAGCCCGCTGAACGATTGGAGGGGCGCGCTCGTGCGCGCCCGCCGCCACGAGACGGGGCCGCCGGGGTGGGGCGATCCGTGGCGGCTGAAGCGGGAACAGCAGCCCGCCACGATGGCCGGCCAGCTGCGCGTCATGGCAGCGGAGGCCCAGTCGGGCGGCTCGGGCACCCGGTGGCGGGCCACGGTGAGCGCCGAACACCGCTTCCACATCACGCGGCTGGTCGACGAGGCACGCGAACAGCTGGCGCCGCTGCGCGGTGTGCACAGCGGCACCACCGCCGAGGTGGCCCGCACGCTGCTGGAGCACCTCAGCCACAGCGCCGCCCTGATCGACCAGGCCCTCGTACACACCGCCACCGCGGCCGTCGCCGCCGGCGTGGCGCTTCAGGAAGTGGCCCAGTGGTCCCCTCTGCCCGCCGAGGAGCTGGCAGAGGTTCTTGCCGCGGGCCAGGTCGACGGCTGACGCCCCGAGGGCTGGTGCCGTGGGGCTGTGAAGGGCTGTCTCGTAGGCGGTCTACGCGGACATTAGTTGCCCAATGGGGTGGCTTTCTCCAGGTCGAGCTCGATGGTGTTCTCGGGGTCGGGGTCGAAGCGGGCGTTGAAGTGGAGAACTACCGGGCGAGTGCCTTCCGCTTCGTAGGTGTAGTCGTTGACGAGGGAGACCGAGAAGTCGGAGTCCTCGTCGTGGTCGGAGACGTGGAGGAAGCCCTCCACGTGGGCTTCGGCCTCGGCGGTGACGGTGGCGAGGAGCTGAACGGGCTCGGCGTCGGGGTCGGTTCCGTAGACAGCGGCTCGCACGGTGTCCGGCTGCACGTCGATCGCCGCAAGGCGTGGATCGTCGAGTGGGAGACGGAGTTCGTCGAAGTCCAAGCCGGCTCCGTACGGCTCGACCCTGTCGACATCGTCGATCTCCCTGCCGGCCAGCTCGTCACACGCATCTTTGACAGCCTGTTGCAGGCGGGTGCGCAGGTGAACATCCGTCGCCAGCCGGTCCTGGAACGTCAGCTCGGCGGTGTCCTGTGCGCTCTTCGGCAGGATCTTGGCGAGGTCCGCGAGCCTGTCCAGGCGCTGTACGGCCGGGATCTTGCCGTCTAGGGGCTGCAAGCCCATGGCGTACACCTGTTTGTCCTGCGGGGGCTGTCCGGTGAGGTCCGTGAGGAGGGCACGGGCGACCGTGTCGGTCTTTTGGTCTTCGCAGAAGTCGCTGTGGTTGCTGGTGATGAAGTACAGCGTGTCCTCGGGGCCGAGGTGTTCGGCTCCGTGCTCGGCGATGCTCGCCCAGATGAGCATGTCGCGGTACCCGTCCGAGCCCTTCTTCCCTCCGCCGCCCTGGCGCGGAAAGGCCTCTCCTCACGCAGCATGCGCCCCAGGATCTCTTTGTGGGACATGCGCGGGAGGGGCAGGATGACCGCGCCGACCCTGTCCAGCCGCGCTCGAAGCCACTTCTCGTAGCCGCTCTGAAGAGCGGCGACTTCGTCGTGCCGTCGCTCGACGGAGGACTGGCTGTCCCGGTCCCAGGCCAGTTCGTACAGAGCGTTGTCGGCGTCGCTCAGCTTCCTCACATGGTCGTCGAGGTGGCCCCGGTAGTGCCGCGTTGCCTCTTGGATCACGACCTCCGGGACCCACAGCTCGGCATGTCCCTTCAGGGCCCAGACACGCATCTGCGACCAGGCACTTTTCGAGAGGGTGAGGTCTGTGAAGAACTCTGTGGTGTCCACTGCGACCACAGGGATGCGCGTTGGCGGCATCGGCGGCACGTCTTCCTTCCAGGTGGCTGAAGATGCCTCATTGTGCAGCGGAGAGCCGCCCCGCGTAGCGCGCATATTGCTCGCAGGGCGGGCGGGAAGGTGCAGAGACCCGCACTGACACGGGCGGCAACAGGTGGCACCGTGGGGCACACTCATGGCGAGGGGCCGGGAGCCGAGAAGAACGTGTCCTGGTTACCGGCCGGTTCGCCTGCGCGGCGCGACCGGTATGACGTTGTCTGGAGTACGTGATCATCGACAGCAGCGAGGACGGCGCGCCGGCCGACTTACCCGCCGTCGCCGGCAGCGTCTACCGGGTACCGGAACCCGGCACGGTGGAGGCGGAGTTCACCGGGGTGGACGGCACGCTTGTGCAGCGCCGCTGGGTGGAGGCGGTCGTGGCGGTGCGCTTCGAGCAACTGGCGCCGGTGGCGGCGTTCCCGGTGGTGCCGGGGCGGCGGTGGGGGCCGGGCTGGTGGTGGTCGGCCACGACTGGGCGGCATGTGATGCACGGCTCGCAGGCGATGTGCATGCAGCTGATGGTCCTGGACCGCGATCCGCAAGTGGTGGGGTTGTCGGCGCGGCCGGTGCGGCTGATCTGGCGTGATCCGGACAGCAGGCGGGTGCTGACGTGGGTGCCCCAGCTGTTCGCTCGTTACGCCGACGGGCGCGCCCTGCTCGCCGACTGTCCCGCCACTTGTGAGCCCGGCGCAGGCCGGGCCGCGCGCGCCGCCGCGGTGCTTGCCGCGGCGTGTGCGGTGGTGGGGTTCACCTACCGGCGCCTGGTGCCGCCACAGAAGGTGGTGGCGGCGAACGTGCGGTGGCTGGCCGGCTACCGCCACCCCCGCCACCGTGACGCAGGCGGGCTTGAGCAGGCGGTGCTCGAGGCGTTCGCCGCCCCGCGGCCGCTGATGTCCGGGGCCGCGGCGGCGGGCGAGGTCCTCACCGCGCTGCCGGTGCTCTACCACGCGCTGTGCAGCGGGCGGCTGACCGCGGACCTTGAGCGACCGCTGGGCGAGCACACCGTCATCTCCCTGACGCGGTAGCGGCAGGCGTTGACCGGGAGCAGCAGGAGAGTTGAGCAGGCAGGTCATAGCCGGCCCTGGTGGGCGGTGCGTTGAGGTGGGAGGGCAGGTCCGGTTCGAGGACCGCACTTGGCAGGTGTCCGCCCTGGTCGATGGCCGGGTGCACCTGGCGGCCGATGACGGGGCCGCCGCCTGCGTCGTGGCCGCGCACCTGGTGGCCGCGCCCGGCTTCTCGGTGATCGGCACGGCCGCCGCGCAGCCTGTCGCCCCGGCACTGTGGGAGACGGTTCCGCTGGCGGCGCAGGAGCGGGCCCTGGCCTGGCAGCGGCACATCCGCGAGGTCGAGACCGGGCTGCCCGGCGGCCCCCAAAGCGGCGCGCCGAGGCCCGAGTACGACCCGCAGCGCTTCACCCTCGCAGAGCGCGAGCACGCCAAGGCGCAGGAGCTCGCAGGGCTGGGCTGGGCCAGGGCCAGCCGGACCACGGTGCAGCGGATGCGGCTGGTCTACGGCAGGCAGGGGCTGTGGGGGCTGGTCGACAAGCGCCACCTGCGCGGCCCGTCGCCCACCGGGCGTACGGACGAGCGGGTGGTGGCCGCCGTGCTGGAGGCGCTGCGCCGGTGCCGGGGGCGGAGGAAGACCACCACCCGGCACGTCATCGAGCTGACGGAGCGGATCGTGGCGGACACCCACGGGCCGCATCAGGTGCGGCTGCCTGCCCGCTCGTCGCTGTACCGGCTGGTGAAGGCGTTAGCGGATCCGGCCGAGCCGCCGGGCAGCCCGGCACGCACCGCCACCGCGGCGGGCCGGACCGGTGGCCCGCCGGCCGCGCTGCGGCCCGCACAGCGGGTGCAGGTGGCCACCGCCCGCCTGTCAGCCGGCGTGGTCGGCGAGGACGGGACCGGGGTGAAGGTGACGGTGACGGCCGCGCTGGATGAGGCGAGCGGCTGCGTGCCGGCCGCCGTGCTGCACCCGGAGCAGGACGGGCCCGCCCAACTGTCGGTGCTGCTGGCCGAGTGTCGGCCACAGCGATCATCTCGGTGGTCCATGGGTAGCCGATGTGCCCGCACACGATGGTCAGTTCGGGGAAGTCGAGGGCGACCTGGTCGATGTACGGGATCGGACGACCCGTCTCGGACGGGCGCAGCGGACCAGTGTGGCCGACTTGGGTGCAGAAGGGGATGCCCAGGTCGACACAGGCGGCATACAGCGGGTAGTACAGCCGGTCGGTGGGCGGAAGCTGCCACAGCCAGGGCACGATCCGCAGGGCCACGAAGCCGAGCTCCTCCACGGCGCGGCGCAGTCCCCGCACGGCCTGGACTGGCCGGGTGAGGTCCGCGCCGGCCACTCCGCGCAGGCGTCCGTCGGACTGGGCCACAAACTCGGCCACCTCGTCGTTGCTGATCAACGGCCCCTGCGGCCCGTACCAGGCTGCCGACAGCCCGATCCCGACATTGGCCGCTGTCATCGCGGCCACCGTGGCCTTGACCGGCAACGGCTCATCCAGCAGCCCGCGCTTCGTCCACCGGCGCAACGACTCGAACATCTCGTGGTTCGAGTGACGGAGCGTCGGGTGCTGCATCCACACATCGATGACCGGCACAGGCTCCCTACCTCTCCCCCGGCGCCGCCGGCCGTACTGGACCGGAAGCGGCTAAGCGATCGCTTATCGCGACCCTAGTCGCTACGCGTCACAAACGGCCACCCCAGCGCAAGGAGCACCACCCGGCTATCCGCCAGCCACGGAGTGACATCGCGCCCCCACCCCTCCACAGCGCCCCTGCTCGACCAGCTCGCCACAGCCTTCGCCTCGGCAAATCTGATGAGGCCAGGTCAGCTGACTGGTGCAGGCGTGCCGCGCAGGCGGGCTGGCCCGAGGCGGTGAGTGCCATGGGTGGGAAGAGCGGTATCAGTGACGACGAGCGTGAGTTCTGGCTTCGGCGCGCAGTAGAGGGCGGGGATCGGTGGGCGATGGCCTCCCTGGCATGGTTGGCCGAGAGGCGGGAACGGCCCGACGACGCTGAGCACTGGTACCGGATGGCCATCGCCCAGGGCATGTCCTTCTTGCGTACCGGCTTCTCCTACCTGCTGATGACGCAGGGGCGGTTGAGCGAGGCGGAGGAGTGCGTAAGGCCAGAAGCCGAGGCAGGCTCAGTGAGAGGTGCCGGGCAACTGGCCGACGTACTGCAGAAGCTCGACCGGCCCCAGGAGGCCGCCGCCTGGCGGAAAACGTACGAGGATCTGCGCGCCCAGGAACTCGAGCGCAGCGGCAAATCGATTGCCCACGCCGCTCCGGAGCTCGCCACGGTCGCCGTCACCGCGCTGGTCACCACTGCCGTGGTGCCCTTCATCCAGGCACTCATCGCCAAGGCCGCCGAGGATGCCTACGGGCAGGTCAGGGGCCTCGTCCGCCGAATGCTACGCCGAAACGAGCAGCCAACACCTGCCGCCGAGACGATCGAACCGGCCGGCGAACCCGTCGGAGAGGCCGCTGGCGATGAGGAACCCGGGCTCCTCATCGCCGACGACGCGGAGGCAGGGATCACCCTCTTCGTGTGGTCGAATGCCTCGGACGAGGCACTGCGGGCCCTGTCTTACCTCGACATGGAGGAGCTGACCGTTCGCAGACCGGACCAGGGGAGGGTGCGCCTCGTGTGGCATCCCGGGACCAGCAGGTGGCACATCCGAGGAGAATGACCCGCCGTGTGTGCGCCTGGCGGCCGCTAGGGTGGCCGAGGGCCATCGCGGAGCGACGCTCAAAGACTGCCCTTGACCCGGCTGTGGCGATGCTGCACCGTCGGCGCCGGGCGGCCCCGCCTCGCCCCTCTCAGCCCCGTCGCCGGATGGGGAACAAGAGCAGGTCTGGCGAACGAGGTGAGCGCCGGTGGGGATTTTCAGAGAGCCTCAACAACGGTCAAGGTGACTGCCGTAACCAGGCTCTCCGCGGTAGACGGGTGCGGCGCCGACGGCCCGGGCTTCGCTGCAGTTCGAGTAGTACACGTCGCCGCCTCCTGTGCTGCCGCCGCTGCCGCCATCGTCGGCGGGCTCAGCGGTGACCGTCTTCGTGACCTTCACCGTCTTCGTCGCCGTCACGGTCGGCGCCGCCTTTACCTTCGCCTCCGCTGTCTCCGTGGCCGTGGCCGTGGCCGTAACGGTGACGGTCGGAGTGGGCTTGGCCGCCGTGGCTCCACTTCGACGCGTTCCGCTGGCTGAACCGCTACAACACCCGACGCCGTCCCAGCCTCGGACAACGCAGCCGATCGCCTACGAAACAGCGTCCCGAACAACACCAACTACGCTGACACCAGCCGCATAACCCGTATCCAGGAGTGGGAGTCAAGGCTCTGTTTGGGACGGTGCCTTAATCGCCCGTCTGGGGCCACGTACCGCACCATCGCCTTCCTCACCGGGATCGATCGACGGTTCGAGGGGTAGGCGGAACTCAAGGACTGCTCCAATCGACTCACCTGGGAAGGAACGCCGTGCCCGGAATGCTTGAACGGATCAAGAGGTTCACGCGAAGCCCGCAGGGGCAGCGCGCCATTGCCCAGGCCCGTCGTGCGGCGTCCGACCCCCGCAATCAGGCGAAGCTGCAGCGGCTCCTGGCCAAGCTGCGCACGCGTCGGTAGTGCAATCGATCAGACCCGCCACCGCTCCGAGGACATCCACAGCCTGCTGGGGAAGGACTGAACGATCAATGCGATCGCCCGGCGGCTGAGCCTAGATCCAAAACTGTGCGCGGTCTCAGCGTCCGGGTGCAGGTGTCGATGTTTTCGGCCATGCTCTCGGCGCGGACGTGGAGATCGCGACGACGCCGCGCTGGGTCAGACAGCGGAACACGACTTGTGCGACGGACTTGCCGTGATTCTTGCGATCTTGCCCAGGAACGGGTTGGTGAACAGATCGTTCTTGCCTTCGGCGCACCCGCCCGGCGGGCCGCCGCCACAACGCCCTGGCTGTGTGTCCCGGGCCGGGTCGACGGCGGCCGGAGACGCGGGCGAGGAAGTATCGCTCGACCTGGCGGACTTCACGCCCCGCCGATCGGCCGCGCCCAGATCCTTGAGCACGGCGAGCTCGAGGAGGCGGGCCCTGCGGCCGGGGCTACGGCACCAGCAACTCCCGCGCTGTGCCAAGGACGGCCATGTACAGGCGGGTGAGCCTCGCCGGAGCCGGCGCTGCGGCCGTGCAAGATGCCCGTCGCTACCGCGTCGACGGTGCCCCACACATCCAACGCTGTCTCCTCGGCCGTGCCGAGCTCCACCTTCATCACCCGCTCAGCGATGCCCCGCGCCCGCGCCTGGTGATACCGGCCTGGGCGGTTGAGCTCATCGCGCAGCACGTCCCCTCTCACCGTCACCTGCTCCCACGCCGCCCGCCACTGCGCGGACGAGCCGGAGAGCCCACCGACCGCGTCGTCGACGTCGGCGGCATGGGCCGAACCGGTGTCGCCAGCCAGCCCATCGGATGGAGATGCCTCGCCAGCTGGGGGCCCAGCGCCGGGCGGGCCGGCCGACTTGTCCGGCCGGGAGGCCATGGCGGTGGGGTGGCCGGGACGGCGTCCACCGCGGCCAGCAGGTTTAACCCAGCACCCGCCAGCACCCGTGGGAGTCCCGGGCAGCAGCCCCAACCCCGTACGCCCGCCAGCCCTTGAGCCACGTGGGCGTCCGCGAGGACATCGTCGACCTCGGGCTGCATGCTCGCACCAGCCGACGCCACAACAACGTCGTCGCTCTCTCCCCCCCGGCACCATGGACCGAGGGCCACGCCCCTCGTACGGATATCGCGGATCCGCCATACCCCAACAGACCCACGAGCAGCGGTAATCGGCGTGCGCGGCTGGCCAGCGCGAGGCTTTGCAGGATGAGGATGGACGAGTGCGGGAAAAAATCTTGCAGATCCGCTGGACGTTTCGCCGCCGTCTGACGGCATCCCTATGTGTACGGCGCTTCAACAGCGACACGGGAATCTCGGGAGGGACCGGATGCGGGGTCAACAGGCAGGGGCGGGGAGCAGGGGGTGGGCCACAGGATGACGATCACCTCCGATCCTGTCTGCACCCAGACGGTCTGCCGACGTACGGATGCCGCACCGGACTGCCGCACCTGCCCCTGGGCAGTTGCGTCCGTGGCGCAACCAGGCAGCGAGCCGCGCATCGTTCCTCAGGCGCTGGCCGAATTCCACGACCTTCACCGGGTGACGTTCCTGAAGTACGCGCGCGGCCGCGGCATATCCCGCGCCGAGGCCGAAGACGTGGTGAGCCAGACGTTCCTGCTGCTCTACAAAGCGGGACAGGCGTTCTTGTCAGCGGACAACCCGCGGGCGTTCGGCTTCAAAATCCTTCGAAACGTGCTCGCGGACCACTTCTGGGCAGCGGACCGCAGACCCCGGGCCCTGCCCCTGGACGCCGCCAGCGACCGGCCGGCCAGCGACGGCGGTATCAGCGAACTGATCTGCCGCCTCGACGTGGAAAAGGCCCTTGAGCTGCTGCCACCCCAGCAGGCCGACTGCCTGCGCCTGCGCCTCTTCCTGGACCTGCCCACCCCCGAGATCGGCGACTACCTGGGGATCACCCGCTCAACCGTGGCCTCGCACCTGTCCGCCGGACGTCCGCGACTGGCGGAGCACCTGAAGAACTACCGACCCTCCCGCCCTGGCCCCGGAAAGGAGCAGCACGCATGAACATCGACGAGCTGACACAGGCAGCACGCGCTGCCCTGGACGAGGAGTACGCCGATTACGACCCGGCCCCCGGCCTGGCCCGGCTGGAGGACGAAGCCATCGGCGCAGCAATCACCCGCACGCAGGTCGAGGACATCCCCGACACCGCCCAGGCCGAGGCGGACACACACTGGGAGGAGCTGGAGGAGTACTCCTCCAGCTGGGTGATCAACTGGAGTGAACAGGCCGCCTGCCGTACCAGCGACCCGAACGAGATGTTCGTCCAGGGCACCGCCCAGAGCAGGGCCAAGGCTGTGTGCACGGGATGCCCGGTGCGCACCGAATGCCTCGCCGACGCCCTGGACAACCGGGTCGAGTTCGGCGTCTGGGGAGGTATGACCGAACGCGAGCGCCGAGCCCTGCTGCGCCGTCGCCCGTCCGTGACCTCCTGGCGCCGGCTGCTGGAGACTGCCCGCAGGGAGTACGAGCGCGGCATCGCCCTCGTACCCCTCGATGATGACCTGACCACGATCCTCGATCAGGCCGTGTAGAAGCCGGCCGTACCACTTCCGGCCGCGGCCGCCCCCTGCAGGGCGGCCGGGCCCCTCCGCCCTGCCGCGCCCCCGTTCCGGGGTTGCCCGGCATGCCCGTACGACACCGATTCCCCCGTAAGGAGACCGAGATGGCCAGCGAGAAACCCCACCACGGCGAGGGGAACAGGCCGCTGCTCAACCAGCGCTCCGCCATGATCTTCCTGTTCAGCGCCCTGGCTGGCATTGGCGCGGGCTGCCTGACCCTCCTGGCCACCGACCCGTGGCCGGTAGCCGTCACCACCGGTGCCGCCGCGATGGCCGCAGCCACCCTCTACTTCGACCGGATCATCGAATAGACCACCCACCAGTCCAGGCCGCGAACGTCCACGCTCCGCTGCCGACCGCTCGCAGCTGGCCAGTTCGGGCGGGGCGGGCAGCGGGAGGCACAGCATCGACGTACGGGCGGAAGATCGGATATTAGCCGTAAGGGCTAATGGATAGCGCGCTCAGTGCGCCACAACGCGCGTACAGCGCGCAATGGAGAGTCGAGACCGTCTGCCAAGCCGGGAATCTTCACAATCGGATGGAGGTCGTCCGCCCTTGTGTCGAATGTCAGTACCTCCCCTTACGATCCTGGCGATTAACCAGGAGGAGGGCGCGTGGTGGATGTGGTCCGTCGCGGAGAGCGGGGCAAGCAGAAGACCTGGCAATGGATCATGGTCCTCACGGCGCAGCGAGGACTGTGTACCTACTGTGGCCGGTCGACTGCTACGACGATCGACCACGAGGAGCCCATCGCTGACGGAGGACCGGACATCTGGTGGAATTTCGTTCCGGCCTGCGATGACTGCAATCGCTGGAAGAAGGGCCGCAGCGCCCGTCGCTGGGTAGCGGACATGGATCTGCACCACAGGTACCCGAAGGCGGGCTTTGCAACGCGGGCCATGCGGCCCGCGGTCTACGCCGGCATCACGAGGCGCGTGGAGCGCGTACAGCGGGAGATAGCGGACATGGATCGCCGCGAGTGGTTCCGCATGCACTATGGGAGCGAGCGGCATCGGAACAAAACCGAGCTGTCCAAGATCCTTGCGCGCCTCCAGGCGGAGTTGCGGGGGGTACCCCCACTATCCCTGGCGCACACCGAAGCTCGGCACGTCACGGACCGTCTGTACCCGCTTGATGTGCTGCGGCTACCAGCACCCGAAGGCTGAGCACATGGTGGCCTTCCTGGAGCGCGAGGAGCGCGACGCCTTCCGACGAGCCGTCTTCAACGAACGCGCCCACGAAGGGGACGTGCTGGGTCGGCTCATCAGAGAGTACCTCCTTGGCAAGGAATGCGGGGGCAACAATGGCACGGCATAGTCATGCAGGGCGACGGCCGGACCGTGCTGGAGCTGGAGCAGCGCCCTGAACGCTGCCGAGAAGGCCGGTGCCCTGCTGTGCTCGACGCGCGGCAGCGGCGGCCGAACCGGCCCCCCGCCTTACCGCTCACTGCCCCGTACTCCTCGAAGTGCTCAGCCGCGTACGGATGAACGTACCCAGCCGAGTGCCGCATCGCACGAAGCAGATGGCCCGGCAACGTCGCGCTGTGTGCCCCGGCAGTAGATCGCCAATGCCAGAAACTTGCGTGACGAAGCCACGAGCCTTTGACAAGATCGCTCAGTCGTCCTGCCCTGCCCGGTTCTGGAGGAACACCACGGCCATCAACTACGAGCTCGCTCCGGCCTGGCTGCCGTGGTCTGCCGTCGATCCCGACCTCATCCCCTTCGCCTGGAACAAAGCGGAGGCATCTGAGATCACCACAGTGATCGCCTCGATGGTGCCTCCTGACGGTGCCGGGTGGGAAGAGAAACATCGCTTCACCACCGAGGTCACAGCGCTCCTGGCAGCCCGGTACGGCCGGTGGGCTTGCGGATGGCACTGGGCGGTCGGCGAGGGCGGTGGTGGTGGCGTCGTCACCAACTGGTGCTGCACCTCCCATTCCGTGGGCAGGCCCGCAGCAACGGCCGCCAACGTGGTCGCGTCGCTGCTGGAGTGGCGCGACTGGCTGGAGGAGTTGGCGGAACGGTTTGAGCAGTTGGCTCCCCCCATTGGCGCGGATGCCGAGGATCGCAGCTGGCACCTGGAACGGGCAGCTACCCGGCTCGTGACTGTGGTCGTGGACCGCACGGGTGCCGAATGCGGCTGGTACGGGCTCTGCCACACAGTGCTGACGTGGTTCCTTTCTTCCACGGACATGGCACCGGAAGACGCGAAGAACGCGGTCGACACCGCGATCGGCGGACGGTTCAAGAGCTGGACCATGCCGTCGCGGACCCTGATCGACGCAGTGGGAGAGAAGATCGCTGCAGATCTGACCGGAGCGCGGCCCTACCGTGACCACTGACGCCTTGGCTGCATGGCGCCAGATCAGAAACCAGATCGACTGGACTTCCGCAGCCGGCCAGATGCCAGCCCCGGTCGAGCCCATCGTGGACGGCCTCACCACCTGGTGCGCTGAGGGGGGCCGCTCCTCGGACCTTGCACGAGGCCACCGATTGCTCGCGGCGCTGGCTCAGTCACGCACAGACGCTTCCCGTAGACACCCCCTCACCTGCGCGCTTCTGACTGAATGGCAGCAGCTGGTCCTTGGCATGCCTGAAGTCCAGTTCCGACAAGGCGACGCCTTCGCCAAGGGCGGCCGGGAACGCTACGCACTGACGCCACACACCCAGCGCAACTTCGAACACTGTCTGCGCGAAAGTGCCGACCCGCGAGTCCCCCTGGCCTCCCGCGCGGCCAGGGTCTACCTGGACGTGGCCTTCTTTCATCCCTTCCCGGATGGCAACGCCCGCCTCGCCATGCTCACGCTGGCCTACGTCCTGGAGCTGGAGGGAGTCCGACTGGACCAGGTCGGCCCCCTGCAGACCACGCGCTATGCGGACGACGCCGCCGGGGCGGCAGACCTCGCTGCCCTGGTCTTCATCCTCATCCGCTCGACTCAGCAACGGGCCACCAATTTCCGTTACTGAGGGAGCAACCTTCCTTCAGGTTCTCTTGATCAGTCCTACCGAAAGGTGAGCACGTACATCCATACTCGGCTGAGTACATTCATGTGTACGCCGACATCACGCGGATACTTGAAGCAGCGGTGTGAAGGCACGTTGTTCATCGAACGGCTGCCGGGTCCGGAGGCAGTGGTGGAGCTGGCCGAGGAAGCGGTTGAGCAGGTGAGCTGGGCGGCGTTGTGCCAGTCGCCGTGCTCGCGTCGGCGGCGGTCGTGGGCGTTCGCTCCTTGTGAGGCATGGAGGGCCGAGAAGGCCCAGAGGAAGCCAGCGTGCATGAGTCGGTTCTTCTTGACGAAGCGGCGGCCGACGAAGCGTTTCTTGCCGCAGGCGCGGGTGATCGGGGCTGAGCCGACGTAGGATTTGAGGGCTCTGGCGTGCCGAGTTGGGACCATCCCCCGCGGGTGCGGGGAGCAGAGCGCGGCCGATGTCCTGGTCCTTCAGGGACCATCCCCGCGGGCGCGGGGAGCAGGCCACGGCCGCCGTGGTCTGGTGGAGCCGGTAGGGACCATCCCCGCGGGCGCGGGGAGCAGTCCTGCGGTGGGGCTGGCCACCGTGGTGACGAGGGACCATCCCCGCGGGCGCGGGGATGGTCTCCCTGCCTTCACGGGCCATCCGAGCAGGCTGTCCTGCTCCCCGCACCCGCGGGGATGGTCCCCGTCTCGCCGCGAAGAACGACTCCATGACCGCCTGCTCCCCGCACCCGCGGGGATGGTCCCGACGGAGCAGGCGCCACGGTCGGCAGACGCCACTGCTCCCCGCACCCGCGGGGATGGTCCCCCGCCGGTGCCGTTGTCGACGTCAAGCGTGCCCTGCTCCCCGCACCCGCGGGGATGGTCCCGACGGCCGCCGTACGCCACCGACTTCACGTACGCTGCTCCCCGCACCCGCAGGGGTGGTCCCGACGCGGACGTCACCCGCAACGACCGCACGGTCTGCTCCCCGCACCCGCGGGGATGGTCCCTAGTGTGCTGCGCCAGAAATCCTGAGGATTAGTTCTGCTCGGTTTGCTGGCCGGTGGTTCCGACCTTGGTGAGGTAGTCGGCGAGGGAGTTGAG
>NZ_JBVIEE010000020.1:0-184869 GCF_055572015.1 Streptomyces sp. NPDC030840
GCCCGGTTACATTCCGAACCCGGAAGCTAAGCCTTACAGCGCCGATGGTACTGCAGGGGGGACCCTGTGGGAGAGTAGGACACCGCCGAACAAATATTAAAAAAGGCCCACACCTTACGGTGTGGGCCTTTTTGTTTTCTCAGACCAGATGAGGCTTGCCCCTCCGAGAGGGACATGCCTTACAGACGTCCCGCCGCTTTCAAGGCCAGATAGGCGTCCGCCAGCGCCGGCGCCAGGTCGTCCGGGGTCGTATCGACGATCGTTACTCCGTGACGGCGCAGCTGCTCGGCTGTGCGTTGCCGTTCTGCCTGGGCCTGTGCCGCTGCGGCGGCCTCGTACACGGCCTCTGGGTTTCCGCGTGCTTTGGTCATGCCGGCGATGTGCGGATCCGCGACCGATGCCACGAGGACCGTATGGCGCTGGGTGAGCTGGGGGAGTACAGGAAGCAGACCTTCTTCGACCGGCGCCGCGTCCAGGCTTGTCAGAAGGACGATCAGGGCGCGGCGCGGCGCCGTACGCAGTGCCGTGGCCGTGAGGCCGCGCGCGTCGGTTTCGATGAGTTCGGGTTCCAGGGTGGCCATCGCGTTGACCAGGGACGGGAGGACGTCTCCCGCCGTGCGGCCCTGGACGAGGGTGCGTACGCGGCGGTCGTATGCCAGGAGGTCCACGCGGTCGCCCGCTCGGGACGCGAGGGCGGCCAGGAGGAGGGCCGCGTCCATGGAGGCGTCCAGCCGGGGAGCGTCGCCCACACGTCCTGCTGAGGTTCTGCCGGTATCCAGGACCAGCAGGATGTGGCGATCTCGTTCGGGACGCCAGGTGCGGATGGCGACCGTGGACTGACGGGCTGTGGCGCGCCAGTCGATGGAGCGGGTGTCGTCACCGGGGACGTACTCGCGGAGGCTGTCGAACTCGGTGCCTTCGCCTCGGGTCAGGACGCTTGTTCGGCCGTCGAGTTCGCGTAGGCGGGCCAGTTTGGAGGGCAGGTGCTTGCGGCTGGTGAACGGGGGCAGGACCCGTACGGTCCAGGGAACCTTGTGGCTGCCCTGGCGGGCGAACAGGCCGAGCGGACCGTACGAGCGGATGGTGACGCGGTCAGCCTGGCGATCGCCCCGGCGCGTGGGGCGCAAACGGGTTGTGACGCGGCGGCGTTCGCCCGCGGGAATGGTGAGCTGGTGACGGGAGGCGGCCACCTCCGTGCCGGGCTGCCAACTGCTCGGAGGCCAGGCGTCGCGGAGGTGGGCGCGCAGGGGGCGGTTGGACGGGTTGGTGACGGTGAGAGTGACGTCCGCCGTTTCGCCCAGGCGTGCCGAAGTGTCGCCGGAGCGGGTCAGGCCGAGGCGGCGTACGGGCGCGGCGAGGGCGAAGTCGCAGGCGCACGCCAGGGCGAGCGGGGCGTTCACGGCGAGGATGCCCGCCCAGCTGGGTTCCCAGATGCCGACGGGGAGGGAGCCGAGAGCCGCGAGGAGCGCGGCGCGTCCGGTGAGTGCCATCAGCGGGGGACAGGGACGTGGGTGAGGATCGCGTTGATGACCGAGTCGGCGGTCACGCCTTCCATCTCGGCCTCCGGTCGGAGCTGGACGCGGTGGCGGAGGGTCGGCAGGGCGAGGGCCTTCACGTCGTCGGGGATGACGTAGTCCCGGCCGGTGAGCCAGGCCCAGGCGCGTGACGTCGCGAGGAGGGCCGTGGCGCCGCGCGGTGAGACCCCGAGGGTGAGAGAAGGGGATTCGCGGGTGGCGCGGCAGATGTCGACGACGTAGGCGGTGATCTCGGGGGAGACCGTGGTTTTGGCGACCGAGGCGCGGGCGGCTTCCAGATCGGCGGCGTTCGCTACGGGGCGTACGCCGGCGGCGCGCAGGTCGCGCGGATTGAAGCCTTCCGCGTGGCGGGTGAGGACGTTGATCTCGTCCTGGCGGGACGGGAGCGGGATCGTGAGCTTGAGGAGGAAACGGTCCAGCTGGGCCTCGGGGAGCGGGTATGTGCCCTCGTACTCGACGGGGTTCTGGGTCGCGGCGACCAGGAACGGCTCCGGCAGTGGACGTGGGGTGCCGTCGACGGTGACCTGACGTTCCTCCATGGCTTCCAGCAGGGACGACTGGGTCTTGGGCGGGGTGCGGTTGATCTCGTCGGCGAGGAGCAGGTTGGTGAAGACCGGGCCTGGCTGGAAGGAGAACTCGGCGGTGCGGGCGTCATAGACGAGAGACCCGGTGACGTCGCTCGGCATCAGGTCAGGGGTGAACTGGACGCGCTTGGTGTCGAGTTCGAGGGCGGACGCCAGGGTGCGGACGAGGAGTGTCTTGGCGACGCCGGGGACTCCTTCGAGGAGGACGTGGCCGCGGCAGAGCAGGGCGACGACAAGGCCGGTCACCGCGGGGTCCTGGCCGACCACGGCCTTGGCGATCTCGGCGCGCAGGGCTTCCAGGGAGGAGCGGGCGGCGCCCGGGTCCCCGGCGTACCCGGCGTTGTCAGTGGTCGGGTCCATCATGGACGGCGTACCTCTCTTTCGAGGGCGTCGAGTTGGTCGGCGAGGGCGGTCAGGCTTGCGTCGTCGCCGGGTGGTGGGCCGAAGAGGAGGGCGTGCAGGGCCTGTCCGTCTGCGTTGTCGAGGTGGGCGGACAGGGAGGGGAGCAGGGCCTCGGGCGTGTGCGCCTGGGCGAGGGGGACGCCTACGAGGGAGGCGAGGCGGGTGCGGGTGGTGGAGCGCAGGGCGGCGGACGCGCGGTCGCGGGCGTTGGCCTTGCGGTAGAGGCGGGCTCGTCCTTCGACGGTTTCGGAGGCGCGGATCGCGACGGGAAGGCGTTCGGGTACGAGGGGGCCGAGTCGGCGTGCCCTCCACAGGGCGGCCAGGGCGCCGGCGACGAAGAGCTGGAGTGTGCCCCAGAGCCAGCCCGAGGGGAGCAGGTCGAGGAAGCCGCGCTCGCCGTTTTCAGTGAGGGCGTCGTCGGACAGCGAGGGGAGGTACCAGACCAGATGGGGACGCGAGCCGAGGAGTTGGAGGGCGAGCGAGGCGTTGCCGTGCTCGTCGAGGCTGTCGTTGTAGAGGATGTCGCGGGCGCCGAGCACGATGGTGTCGCCGCCTCCCTGAGGTGCCGGCAGACGTACCAGGCTGGGCAGGCCGTCGCTGGGGTAGCAGGTGTCGGCGTCCGGGTCGGCCGTGCGGTAGCGGATGCCTCCCGTGTCGGCGGTACCCGCTCGGCGGGCTGCCGGGAGGTCGCAGCGCGGGGAGAGCGTCGAGTCGAGGCTTCGTGCCCGGTCGGCGCTCACACCGGGGGCGAGGGTACCGATGGAGGGGGTGTCGGGGGCGAGCAGGATCGTACGGCCGCCGGAGCTCCGGGTCGCCGCGTGGAGCTGGGTCTGTTGGCGGTCCGTCAGCAGGTCGGGGACGGCGACCAGGAGGGTGGTGTCGGGGCCGGCCGCGGCGCGGGCCTCGTCGAGGGTGGTGACCATGCGCGTGGACACACCCCGGTCGTCGAGGAGTTCGGCGATCGCGCGGCTGCCGTAGGGGTCGGCCGAGCGCGGGTCGAGCATGCCGTGCTGGGAGGTGGAGCGGACCGAGGCGATGGCGACGGCCGCCGCCAGGAGGAGGACCAGCGCGAGTACGACACCTCGCGCGCGGGTCCACACCTGGCGGGCGGTGGGCGAGGAGGAGGTGGAGTCCTCGGTGGTCGGGAGCGTGACCTCGGTGGTCATTCGGCGGCTCCCCGGCGTGCGCTGTCGGCCGTCTCGGTCGTCCTGGCCGTGCTGTGGGCGCTGTTGGTCAGCACGGGCTTGGTGCGCTCCAACTCGTCGTCGAGGGCAGTGAGACGGCGGTATGTTCCTTCCTCCGCCGACCTGCCACCGTATGTGACGTCGTCGAAGTCCCGGGCGGCCGCGCGCAGTCGTTCCGCGTGGGCGGGGAGCGCGCGGCCGGCTTCGGAGGCGGCCTCGTCGGCGGTGCGGCCGGGGCGTACGTCGAGCAGGGCGCGTTCCTCCAGGGAGCGCACGACGGCGCGCATGCGTTCCTGGACGGCCTGGTTCCAGTGGCCCTGCGCGGCGTGCGCCTCGGCGGTCGCGCGGTGCTCGGCGGCGCTGCGGGGGCGGTCGTCGAAGAGCGTGGCGGACGATGTGGGGGTGCGCTGGGGGGTCCCCAGGCGCCACCAGAGTGCGCCGAGGAGCGCGAGAACCACCAGGACGATGACGACGAGGCCGAGCGTGCCGCCGGGGGTGGCGGCGGACGCGGCGCCGAACAGCTTGTCGAGCCATTCCCAGAACGCGTCCAGGGCGCGCTGGAACCAGCTGGGGTCGTTCTCGTGGTACATCCGCTTCGACAGCTCCCGCCTGGCCGCCTCGCGGGCGGGGTCACGCGGTGTGGTGAGCGGCGGCGCGTCGTCGGACATCGGCAGCGCCAGGACCGCTGTGCGAACTCCCCCCGTCATGCCGTCAGCTCCCTGGAGTCGTGCCCGGCGAGTCGGTGCCGTAGGCGTTGATGCCGGCGGCGCGTGCCAGGTCGAGGTCGAGGGCCTCACGGCGGATGCGCTGGTCGATGTAGAGCAGCACGGTGACGCCCGCGGTGATGGGGAACGTGAGCATCGACCCGATCACCGAGCCGACTCCGCTGACGATGAGGAACGTCCAGCCGACCTCCCCGGTGCTGTCGAGGAAGCCGGAGAGGCCGCCTCCGCTGAGTGCCCCGGCGATGAAGGTGAACGGGATCACGATGATCGACGCGAGGATGTTGGCGATGAGCGCGGCGAGCAGTTGGATGCCGAAGACCCGCCACCAGGAGCCGCGCACCAGCTTCGCGGAGCGGCTCATCGACTTCAGGATTCCCTGCTTCTCCAGCATCAGGGCGGGCGAGGCGAGCGAGAAGCGGATCATCAGCCACAGGGCGACGATGCCGGCTGCGATTCCGCCGAGGACCGCAAGCGCGGCGCCTCCACCGCTTTCGCCCGCGGCGGCCACGAGGGCGCCGGGCAGGATGCCGACGCTGACGAGGGCGATGGCGATGAGGGGCAGCAGGAGGGTCAGGCCGAACAGCCTGGCCAGCTGGGGCCGGGCCTCGCGCCAGGCCTCCGCCGTGGTCACGGGCTTGCCGAGCACCGCGCGGCTGGTCACGGACGTGAGCAGGGCGGTGGCCACGATGGTGCCGAGCAGACTGATGAGCAGGACGACGGCCGAGCTGATCAGGGTGGTGCCCAGGGCGCGGGTCAGTTCGTCGAGCGAGGCGCTGGGGTCGTTGAGGGCCTCGGAGCCGGCGGTGTCGTTGAGGACGAGGCCCTGGAACAGGATGACCGCGATCTCCGTGACGACGGCGACAGTCAGCGAGATGCCGAGGACCGTGCGCCAGTAGGTGCGCATGGTGGAGACCGCGCCGTCGAGGATCTCGCCGACGCCGAGGGGGCGCAGCGGGATCACGCCGGGCTTGGCGGCGGGCGGGGGACCGCCCCATGCTCCGCCCCAGCCTCCGGGACCGCCGTATCCGGGCGGGCCCCAGCCGCCGTGACCGCCGCCCTGGCCTCCGTAGCCTCCGGGGCCGCCGGGCTGCTGGCCGCCCCAGCCCGGGCCGGGGGGAGGGGGTGGCGGAGCCTGGCCGGGGCTTTGCGGGCTGGGAGCGGACCACTGGCCGGGAGGAGGCTGGTCCTTGGACCACTTCGACGGGGGCTCCGACGGGTTCGAGCCACTCTGGTCCGGCTGCTCCGGGGGCTGGGCGGCGGCGGAGCCGGCGGGTTCCTGGCCGTCCGAGGGGGCGGATCCGGGCGAGGCCCAGCCCGGAGTGTCTTTCATCGTCGCTCCTTCACGATGCCCTTCCGCGGTCGCGGTGGCAGGTTGGCGCCCATCGTGCCACGGTGCGTCCGTCAAGTGACCAGGGGTGGTGCGGGCTGTGCACCTTCAATTGTCCGCCCGGTAGGGGGCAGACTGGACGGATGGCTGATCAGCAGGCGCAATCCAGCGACGACAACCGGCCGACGGAGATCCCCGCGATCCGTTGGGACGAGCCACCCGAAGGCCCCGTTCTGGTCCTGCTCGACCAGACCCGGCTGCCGGCCGAGGAGGTCGAGCTGGTGTGCACGGACGCGCCCGCGCTGGTGGAGGCGATCCGTACCCTCGCGGTCCGCGGGGCGCCGCTGCTGGGCATCGCGGGGGCGTACGGCGTCGCGCTCGCCGCCGCGCGTGGGTTCGACGTGGAGGATGCGGCCGCCGGGCTGGCGGGTGCCCGGCCGACCGCGGTGAACCTTGCTGTGGGTGTGCGCCGGGCCCGGGACGCGTACCGGGCCGCGCTCGCCCAGGGCGGGGACCAGAAGCGGGGCGCGGAGGCCGCGCTCACGGCGGCGCGGACGCTGCACCAGGAGGATGCCGAGGCGAGTGCCCGCATGGCCGGGCACGGGCTGGCGCTGCTCGACGAGTTGCTGCCGGGTGGCGGGCACAGGGTGCTCACGCACTGCAACACCGGTTCGCTGGTGTCGGGCGGGGAGGGCACGGCGTTCGCGGTGGCCCTCGCGGCGCACCGGGAGGGGCGGCTGCGCCGGCTGTGGGTGGACGAGACGCGGCCGTTGCTGCAGGGCGCCCGTCTGACGGCGTACGAAGCGGCGCGCAGCGGGATGGCGTACACGCTTCTCACGGACAATGCGGCGGGTTCGCTGTTCGCGGCGGGGGAGGTGGACGCGGTGCTGGTCGGAGCGGACCGGATCGCGGCCGACGGCTCGGTGGCGAACAAGGTGGGGACGTATCCGCTCGCGGTGCTGGCCCGGTATCACCATGTGCCGTTCATCGTGGTGGCGCCGGTGACGACGGTGGATCCGGACACCCCCGATGGCGCGTCCATCGAGGTGGAACAGCGGGCCGGGCACGAGGTGACGGAGATAGCGGCGCCCCAGGTGCCGGTGGCGGGAGCGGAGGCGGGCGGTGGGATTCCTGTGGCACCCCTGGGAACCCAGGCGTACAACCCGGCGTTCGACGTGACCCCGCCGGAGCTGGTGACGGCGATCGTCACCGAGGAGGGCGCTGTGTCGCCCGTGACCGCCGAGGCACTTGCCGAGCTGTGTGGCAGGTCACGCCAGGTAACGATCGAGTCAAGGGGATGATGCCGCGCTGACCGACGACGAAGGCCCCTCCACCTGCGACTATCCGCACGGAGGGGCCGTGACGTCCAAGCGCAGCTCCTGGCCAAGGCCGCTACGCCGACCTCAGCGGTACCCTCCGAGCCGGAGGGGTCATGGACATGCGAGCCGCTGCTAGAGCAACCCGTCGACAGCTGAGCCGGTTGCGGGGCCGATGGGGGATGCTGCTGCTCATCGCCAGTCAGCTCTACCTGTCGCGAGGGTTCTGGGCCCAGGCAGCGCACGGCAACCCCATCGCGCTGGGCAGCATGACCCTCGCAGCGGCCATCCTGGGATGGGCCATCTTGTACCGGATTCGGTGGGCCGAACGGTCACCGGAGCCCCCGACCCTTTCTGCCGACCAGGTGAGCGGCGAGTAGGTCCGGTGCGGGGCCGATGCCCCCTGCTTGGGCATGGAGGCTCCGTCGATCGTGTGGGCAGACTGACCAGGCGGACACCACCTGACGTCCGTTACTGACATCAACATCCACGCACACGGGCAGACACCGGCGGTTGCCTACGGCTAACGTCACAGGTCCGTGACCTCCCTCACCACCCGCTTCGGTCGCGTTATGAGAATGGGATGATGTCATTCATGAAGGGACGAGTCCTTGTCGTCGACGACGACACCGCACTGGCCGAGATGCTCGGCATCGTGCTGCGTGGTGAAGGTTTTGAGCCGTCTTTCGTAGCCGACGGCGACAAGGCGCTGGCGGCGTTCCGGGAGAGCAAGCCCGATCTGGTGCTGCTCGACCTGATGCTTCCCGGCCGGGACGGCATCGAGGTGTGCCGCCTGATCAGGGCCGAGTCCGGGGTGCCGATCGTGATGCTCACGGCCAAGAGCGACACGGTGGACGTGGTGGTCGGGCTGGAGTCCGGTGCCGATGACTACATCGTGAAGCCGTTCAAGCCGAAGGAGCTCGTGGCCCGTATCCGGGCGCGGCTGCGCAGGTCGGAGGAGCCGGCGCCGGAGCAGCTCGCCATCGGCGACCTCGTCATCGACGTGGCCGGGCACTCCGTGAAGCGGGACGGGCAGTCGATCGCGCTGACGCCGCTGGAGTTCGACCTGCTGGTCGCGCTGGCCCGCAAGCCGTGGCAGGTGTTCACGCGCGAGGTCCTGCTGGAGCAGGTCTGGGGCTACCGCCACGCGGCGGACACCCGTCTGGTCAACGTCCACGTGCAGAGGTTGCGGTCGAAGGTGGAGAAGGACCCGGAGCGGCCGGAGATCGTGGTGACCGTCCGGGGCGTCGGGTACAAGGCGGGGCCGAGCTGACATGAGCGGAGACAGTGCCGCTTCGGCGCCCGGCCAGCCGGGGACCCGCGCCGGGCGGCCTGTCGGCCGGAAGACGGCGGGGGCCGGCTGGGGGCGCCTCCTCGACGGCGGGCTGCTGCAGGGCGGGATCCACGGCAGCCCGGTTCTGCGTCTGTTCCTGCGCTGGGTGCGCCGTCCGCTGTTGCCGGTGATGCGGTTGTGGCGGCGCAACATCCAGCTCAGGGTGGTAGTGACGACCCTGCTGATGTCGCTGGGCGTGGTCCTGCTGCTGGGCTTCGTCGTCATCGGACAGGTGCGCAACGGACTGCTGGACGCCAAGGTGAAGGCGTCGCAGAGCCAGGCCACGGGCGGCTTCACGGCCGCCGCTCAGCGGGCCGACAGCGCGGCGACCGCGGCCGGGAACGACAGCCCCGCCCCGGACGGCGAAGCGGTGAGGAACGTCAGCGAATGGATGAGCACCCTCGTGAAGTCGCTCTCCAGTGGCGGCCAGGGCGCGTTCGACGTCGTGACGCTCAGCAGCAGCGGAGCCGGTGACGCCCGTGGGTTCGGTCCCCGTGCCTCCGGCGGGGTGGAGCCGACCCTCAGCGTGCCCGAGGACCTGCGCGATCGTGTGGACGACGGCGCGGGCGCGGCACAGAGCTACACGCGCGTCGTGTACGAGGTCGGCACCGGCAAGGAGTCGCAGCCCGCGCTGGTCATCGGCAAGCAGGTCAACGATCCGTACGGCAACCCGTACGAGCTGTACTACCTCTTCCCGCTCAGCCAGGAGGAGAAGTCGCTGAGCCTGGTCAAGGGGACGCTGGCGACGGCGGGACTGTTCGTCGTCGTGCTTCTGGGGGCCATCGCCTGGCTGGTGGTGCGCCAGGTCGTCACGCCCGTGCGGATGGCGGCCGGGATCGCCGAGCGGCTGTCCGCGGGCCGCCTTCAGGAACGTATGAAGGTCACCGGTGAGGACGACATCGCGCGGCTCGGTGAGGCCTTCAACAAGATGGCGCAGAACCTGCAGCTGAAGATCAACCAGCTGGAGGACCTGTCGCGGATGCAGCGGCGGTTCGTCTCCGATGTGTCGCATGAGCTGCGCACCCCGCTGACCACGGTCCGTATGGCCGCCGACGTCATCCACGAGGCGCGCGTCGACTTCGATCCGGTGACGGCGCGGTCGGCGGAGCTGCTCGCCGACCAGCTGGACCGGTTCGAGTCACTGCTCGCGGACCTGCTGGAGATCAGCCGGTTCGACGCGGGCGCGGCGGCCCTGGAGGCCGAGCCGATCGACCTCAGGGAGGTCGTGAGGCGGGTCGTCAGCGGTGCCGAACCGCTCGCCGAGCGCAAGGGCACGCGGATACGGGTCGTCGGCGATCAGCAGCCCATCGTGGCCGAGGCGGATGCCCGGCGCGTGGAGCGGGTGCTGCGCAATCTCGTCGTCAACGCCGTGGAGCACGGGGAGGGCAGGGACGTCGTGGTCAAGCTGGCCTCGGCGGGCGGCGCCGTGGCGGTCGCCGTACGTGACTACGGGGTCGGGCTCAAGCCGGGCGAGGCGACCCGGGTGTTCAGCCGCTTCTGGCGTGCGGACCCGGCACGCGCGCGTACCACCGGTGGTACGGGTCTGGGGCTGTCCATCGCCCTGGAGGACGCGCGGTTGCACGGTGGCTGGCTGCAGGCGTGGGGTGAGCCGGGCGGCGGTTCCCAGTTCCGGCTGACGCTGCCGCGGACCGCGGACGAGCCGCTGCGCGGATCCCCGATACCCCTCGAACCCAAGGACTCGCGGCGCAACCGGGGACTCGGCGAAGCCGGTCCGTCCCGTGGTGGTGGCAGCAAGCTCGCCACTGTCCCGCTGCAGTCCTCCGGGGAGAACGTCCAGGTGAGGGCGTCCATAGGGCTGCGGTCGACGGGGGCGACGCCCACCGTGGACCTGACGGCGCTGCCCGGCGACGGGGCACGTGTCGTGCCCCGGCCCACCGGGCCCGTCGACCGGCCGGCGGACCCGGCCGAGGGGACGGCGGGGGACAGCGAGGAACAGCCGCCGCAGGGCGGTGCGCAGGGACACGAGCAGGGGGAGGCATTCCGTGGGCGCTGACCGCGAGAAGCGCGGCCGTCGGCGGGGGATGCGCGTGGGGGTGTACGTCGGCTGCGGTGCCGTACTGCTGTCCGGGTGCGCCTCGATGCCGGACAGCGGGGACCTGCGCGGTGTCGAGTCCACGCCGCGACAGGACGCGCAGGTGCGGGTCTACGCGCTGCCGCCGCGCGAGGACGCCCGGCCCTCGGAGATCGTGCAGGGCTTCCTGGAGGCCCTCACCAGCGACGACCCGAACTACGAGACGGCCCGCATGTACCTGGCCGGCAGGGCACGCTCGGACTGGAAGCCGGGAGAGTCCACCACGGTCCTCGCCGAGGCGCCGAACGCCCTGGTCGAGCCCTCGGGGACCAGGGAGGCCGACGGTGACTTCCTCTACCGGCTGACCGGCCACGAGGTCGCCCGGGTGGACGCGCAGCACGCTTACGAGCCCGCCGACGCCGACTACAACGAGACCGTGCACCTGACCCAGGTGAAGGACTCCAAGGGCACCAAGCAGTGGCGCATCGACCGGCTGCCGCCGGGCGTGGTGATGGGCAGGTCGGACTTCCAGCGCACCTACGTGTCCGTGAACACGTACTACTTCACCTCGTCCGCGCAGTCCGGTCAGCTGGGTACCGTGGCCGATCCGGTCTATGTGCGCCGTGAGGTGGACCCCGTGACGCAGACGGTCCGGGCACTTCTGAAGGGCCCGACCAGCTGGCTGAACCCGGTGGCGCGGACGAGCTTCCCCTCGGGCACCGCCCTGAAGAAGGGCGTCAAGTCGCTCACGCCCGACGACCAGAACAAGCTCGTCGTCCCGCTGAACGGCAAGGCGGACCATGTCGGGCGGGGCAAGTGCGACGAGATGGCGGCGCAGCTGCTGTTCACGCTCCAGGACCTGATGCCCACGGGGGTGAACGAGGTGGAGCTGCAGCGGTCGGACGGTACGCAGCTGTGCGTGCTCGACGAGAGCAGCGCCTCGCGCGGCGCGGACAGGCCCTCCGAGTTCGAGTACTTCATCGACGGCGAGGGCAGGCTCGTCCGGATGCTCGCGAGCGGTGCCGACCGGGAGCCCGAGCCCGTTCCCGGCGCCCTGGGCGCCGGTGAGACACAGCTCCGGTCGGCTGCCGTGGAGCGCGACGAGGACCGGGCGGCCGGGGTGTCGAAGGACGGCAGCGCGCTGTACGTCGGGTCGCTCGCCTCGGGCGGTTCGCTCGGCGACCCGGTGGTGCGCAGCGAGGGGCCCTCCGAGGACGACCGGCTGACGACACCCAGCTGGGACGGAAGAGGCGATCTGTGGGTGGCCGACCGCGATCCGGACAACCAGCGGCTGCTGGTGCTGCACGACGGTGCGGGCGATCCGCTGAAGGTGACGACGCCGCAGCTCGACGGGCGCATCGAGGCGGTGCGCGTGGCCGCGGACGGGGTACGGATCGCGCTGATCGTGGAGAAGAGGGGCAAGCGGGCCCTGTACATAGGGCGGATCGAGCGGGAGTCCGACTCGGGTCGTGACACAGCGGTGTCGATCGTCGCGTTGCGTTCGGCCACCCCCCAGATGGAGGAGGTCACGGCCATGTCGTGGGCCGGGGACAGCCGGCTTGTGGTGGTGGGGCGTGAGTCCCGCGGTGTGCAGCAGGTGCGGTACGTGCAGGTCGACGGTTCCGTGCCGGACGGCCCTCAACCCGTGTCGCTCACAGGAGTGAAGGAGATCGCCGCTTCCGAGGACGAGCGGCTGCCACTGGTGGCCCATTCGGAGGACGGCATCGTGCGGCTGTCGTCCGGCGCGCAGTGGCAGAAGGTGGTCAGCGAGGGGTCGGCGCCGGTTTACCCGGGGTAGCGGCGGCTTGCGTACGTTCTCGGTCGCCGTGGCGGAGAGTTGTCCCGACGGTTGTCCACAGGCGGTTGTCCACAGGGGTGGCCGGGTCGCGCCGGGATTGGCACAGTGGTGGGCATGCGCGGGTGGTGGCAGGACCTCACCGACCTGGTGCTGCCGGCCGAGTGCGGAGGCTGCGGGACGCCTCGCACGGTGCTCTGCCCGGAGTGCCGAGCAGCTCTGAGCGGCGCCGCACCGCGCCGGGTGCGACCAGTGCCGGAACCGCCGGGGCTACCCGTCGTGCATGCGGCGGCCCGGTACGAGGACGAGGTACGGGCGGTGCTCCTCGCTCACAAGGAGCGGGGCGCGCTGACGCTCGCGGCGCCTCTCGGAGCGGCCTTGGCAGGGGCCGTACGGGCGGGGCTGGGCGAGGCGGACGGTGTGCCGGGGCGTGTGCTGCTCGTGCCCGTGCCGTCGGCGCGCACGGCAGTGCGATCACGCGGGCACGACCCCGCGCGGCGGATCGCGCTCGCAGCCGCAGGCGAGCTGCGGCGCACCGGGACGCCGTCCCGGGTGGTCGGTGTGCTGAGGCAGCGCAGGGCCGTGGCCGACCAGTCGGGCCTCAACGCGTCGCAGCGGCTGGACAACCTCACGGGCGCCCTGGAGGTGGCGGGCGGGGGAGGCCGGTTGCTGGCGGGGGGCCGGGTCGTGCTCGTCGACGACCTGATGACGACGGGCGCCTCGCTGAGGGAAGCGGCGCGTGCCGTACGGGCAGCGCTGGAGGAAACGGCTGTGTACGGCGGCGTGACAGGGGAAGTAAGAGCGCAACGGATCGCGGGTGCGACCGCGGCGACCCCCGTGAGGTCGGTGCGGTGGGCCGGCAGGGAGGCGGTGGACCACAGCCGAACAGCACCGGGAAAGGCGGCTGGGAACGGTGCCGTATACACGGTCCGTGCGGCGGTGGTCGCTGCCTCACCGGAATCTTTCCAATAATCCGGAACTGAGAGAGAACTTGCGTCGTTGCAGGTAACGAGAGGGTCAAATCACCTGAACGGAGGTACGTCGCAGTAGAGGGTGACGACATCCGTCCGGGCGAGATATGTTCGGTTGTGAGGGAAAGGCAGTGGCCGTTCCTCGCAAATCCGAATGCCGTGCTGCGGGTTTTCTGTAATCACCCGCGACGACAGGGTGGAGATCTCGTCCATGGGGGAGGAGGAGGTGGCAGTCACCAAGTCCGAGGCTCCGGGACGTACCGGGGCCTGGTGATGCACAAGGGAGACGCTCCGCACTGGCGCGGGGCGATCCGGGAACGGAGTTCTGCGTGGACATCGTCGTCAAGGGCCGCAAGACCGAGGTGCCCGAGCGGTTCCGCAAGCACGTGGCCGAAAAGCTGAAGCTGGAGAAGATCCAGAAGCTCGACGGCAAGGTGATCAGCCTCGACGTCGAGGTGTCCAAGGAGCCCAACCCCCGGCAGGCCGACCGGTCGGATCGAGTGGAGATCACGCTCCACTCCCGCGGTCCGGTGATCCGGGCGGAAGCCGCGGCCAGCGATCCGTATGCGGCGCTCGACCTGGCGGCGGAGAAGTTGGAAGCCCGGCTGCGCAGGCAGCACGACAAGCGTTTCACGCGCCGTGGAGCCCGACGGCTCACGGCAGCCGAGGTCGCCGACCATGTTCCGGGCGTGGCGACGCTGAACGGGAACGGCAAGGCCGTCCACGAGGAAGAGCAGCCGGACGACGTTCCCACCAAGAAGATCGGCTCGCTGGAGGTCAAGGGTGAAGGCCCCCTCGTCGTCCGCGAGAAGACCCACGTCGCGTCCCCGATGACTCTCGACCAGGCGCTCTACGAGATGGAGCTGGTCGGGCACGACTTTTATCTGTTCATCGACTCCGAGACCAAGGAACCCAGTGTCGTCTACCGGCGGCACGCCTACGACTACGGCGTCATCCACCTCAGCACCGACCCGATGGTGACCGAAGGGCGTTCGGCTGCCGCGGGTGGTGCGCTCGGCGGCTGATCTCGCCGGGTGACAGCCGATCCGGGTGCCCCTGGAGCGCGCGTGTGCGCCCCCGGGGGCACCCGTGTGCGACCCCTCGATGCACCGCTCTGTCACCGCTTCGCAGCCCAGGCATGAAATCATGGCTGAACCGGCCCCAACCGGTGGGCTGTTGCCTTTTGGTTGGCGATGGCACAGAAACACAGGCCACGGCCTTCTAGGGGGAGGAACGATGGCGGACAGCTTCGGACCGATGCGTGACGAGGATGCCGACGGCGGCGTCGTCGGCATGGGCCCGGAGGCGGGCTCCCCACGCAAGGAGCCCATCCGGGTGCTCGTCGTGGACGACCACGCGCTCTTCCGCCGCGGTCTGGAGATCGTGCTCGCGGCCGAGGAGGACATCCAGGTCGTGGGCGAGGCCGGTGACGGGGCGGAGGCGGTCGACAAGGCGGCCGACCTGCTGCCCGACATCGTGCTGATGGACGTGCGGATGCCCAAGCGCGGCGGGATCGAGGCGTGCACCTCCATCAAGGAGGTGGCCCCCAGCGCGAAGATCATCATGCTGACGATCAGTGACGAGGAGGCCGACCTCTACGACGCGATCAAGGCGGGCGCGACCGGCTATCTCCTCAAGGAGATCTCCACGGACGAGGTGGCCACGGCCATCCGCGCGGTCGCCGACGGGCAGTCGCAGATCAGTCCCTCCATGGCGTCGAAACTGCTCACCGAGTTCAAGTCCATGATCCAGCGGACCGATGAGCGCCGACTCGTGCCGGCGCCGCGGTTGACGGACCGGGAGCTCGAAGTCCTCAAACTCGTGGCGACCGGAATGAACAACCGTGATATCGCCAAGGAGTTGTTCATCTCCGAGAACACGGTGAAGAACCACGTGCGCAACATCCTGGAGAAACTGCAGCTGCACTCCAGGATGGAGGCCGTGGTGTATGCGATGCGGGAGAAGATCCTCGAGATCCGGTAGGAGTGCCGCGGTACCTGAGCGCGGTACCTGAGTACGGGGGTACCGGGGGTACGGGCCTCGGTGGGGGTCAGGCGAGGGCGCGGTCCAGTTCCCTTGTGAGGGGTTCGCGCAGCTCCGGGGTGTCCATCCGCTCCACGCGTACGTCCGTGCAGTCCACCCAGCTCGCTGCCTCTCGCAGGGCCTGGGCCACCGCGGGGACTGCTTTGGGGCCCACGAGGTTTATCTGCTTGGCGACCAGGGTGCGGCCGTCGCGAGCCGGATCGACACGGCCGACGAGCTGGCCTCCGGCGAGGACCGGCATCGCGAAGTAGCCGTGGACACGCTTCTGTTTGGGGACGTAGGCCTCCAGACGGTGGGTGAAGCCGAAGATGCGTTCGGTCCGGGCCCGCTCCCAGATCAGGGAGTCGAACGGGGACAGCAGCGTCGTACGGTGGCGGCCGCGCGGTGCCGTCTCCAGGGCAGCGGGATCGGCCCAGGCGGGCTTGCCCCAGCCCGCGACGGTCACCGGGACCAGGCCCGAGTCCGCGATCACCGCGTCGACCTGCTCGGCCTTGAGGCGGTGGTAGTCGGCGATGTCCGCCCGCGTGCCCACGCCCAGGGCCTGGCCGGCGAGGCGGACCAGGCGGCGCAGGCACTCGGTGTCGTCCAGCTCGTCGTGCAGCAACTCGTCCGGGATCGCGCGCTCGGCGAGGTCGTACACCCGCTTCCAGCCGCGGCGTTCGACGCAGACCACCTCGCCGTACATCAGGGCCCGCTCGACGGCGACCTTCTCGCCGGACCAGTCCCACCACTCGCTGGTCCGCTTCGCCCCGCCCAACTCCGTGGCGGTCAGGGGCCCTTCCGCGCGGAGCTGCTTGATGACGCGGTCGTACGCGCCGTCCGGCAACGCGTGGTTCCAGTGTGGGCGGGCGCGGTAGGCGCGGCGGCGGAACGCGAAGTGGGGCCACTCCTCGATGGGGAGGATGCAGGCGGCGTGCGACCAGTACTCGAAGGCGTGCGGGCGTGGCGGGGTCGCGCCTCCCGGTGCGGTCGACCAGTACGCCCTGTCCACCGTCTTCCGGCCCACCGCGCCGAGGCGGGCGTACGGGATGAGCTCGTGCGAGCGGGCCAGGACCGAGATGGTGTCGAGCTGGACCGCGCCCAGATGCCGCAGCACGCCCCGCACTCCGCCCTTGCGGTCGGGGGCGCCCAGGAAACCCTGGGCCCGCAGGGCGATGCGGCGGGCCTCGTCGGCGGAGAGTTCAGCGGTGGGGCGCGGCAGGGTCGTCATGGTCCCGCACGATAGGGGGTGCCACTGACAACGGGGCCCGAGCTCGGATTTCCCGGTGAGCAAGCCCACGAAAGCTACGACTGCCCCGGCACGTACGGTGCCGTCGACGGCAGGCCCAGGTCCGAGGGGAGGAGGGAGGCCACCCAGCAGTCGCGGCGTACGCCCTTGTTGTCGATCGCGGAGCGGAGGGTGCCCTCAAGGGTGAAGCCCGCCTTCTCGGCCACCGCGCGGGAGGCCGTGTTGCCGACCTCCGCGCGCCATTCCACGCGGTCGATGGCCGCGGCGGTGAAGGCCCAGCGGGAGACGGCGAGGGTGGCCTCGGTGATGTAGCCGTTGCCGCGGTGCTCCTTCGCCGCCCAGAAGCCGATCTCACCGGTGCCGAGCGAGCGCATGGTGAGGCCGAGCATGCCAGCCAGCTCCCCGGAGGGGAGGAAGACGCCGAACGTGTACATCGAGGAGTCCGCCCACCCGTCGGGCGCCATCCGGCCGACGAACTGTTCCGCGTGCTCGCGCAGGTACGGCGACGGGATCACGGTCCAGCGCTGGATCTCGGGGTCCTGCGCGGCCGCGTACACCGCGTCGGTGTCGTGCGGGCCCACCGTGCGCAGGAGGAGCCGGTCGGTGGTCAGGGTGACGGGGTCCATCGGGCGATTCTGGCCCGGTGGGCGGAGTGGCGCCATCCTTTTCGCCGTCGGGCCGGCCGATGTCGGGCCGGTCGTTTGTCGGGTAGGTCGATGCCGGGCGCGGTCGGCCCGTGCCCGGTCAGTCGGATCTCTTTTGATGCGCGCGTTGTTCGCGGTGTGTGAGGGACTGGTCACAATTCACGCATTTCGCGGACGGAACGCGGCACCATCCGTCTCGCGCGTCCGTTGTCCTGGTGGCTGTCACGGCCAGACCTCCCGGCACGGCCGGGTCCTCGCTTACGATGGCCGTTGCTCAACTGGTATTGAAGCTGTCATTGAAGCTGTCATTGGAAAACCGACCGTCCCAGGCCCGATCGGCAAGGAGACAAACCCCCGTGTCCGTCCTCTCGAAGATCATGCGTGCAGGCGAAGGCAAGATCCTGCGCAAGCTGCACCGCATCGCGGACCAGGTCAACTCCATCGAAGAGGATTTCGTCGACCTCTCCGACGCCGAGCTGCGGGCCCTCACCGATGAGTACAAGCAGCGCTACGCCGACGGCGAGAGCCTCGACGACCTGCTGCCCGAGGCCTTCGCGACCGTCCGCGAGGCGGCCAAGCGCGTCCTCGGCCAGCGGCACTACGACGTGCAGCTGATGGGCGGCGCCGCCCTCCACCTCGGCTACGTGGCCGAGATGAAGACCGGTGAGGGCAAGACCCTGGTGGGCACGCTGCCGGCGTATCTGAACGCGCTGTCCGGGGACGGCGTGCACCTGATCACGGTCAACGACTACCTGGCCGAGCGCGACTCCGAGATGATGGGCCGCGTCCACAAGTTCCTGGGCCTGAGCGTCGGCTGCATCCTCGCCAACATGACGCCGGCCCAGCGCCGCGAGCAGTACAACTGCGACATCACGTACGGCACGAACAACGAGTTCGGGTTCGACTACCTCCGCGACAACATGGCCTGGTCGAAGGACGAGCTCGTCCAGCGCGGCCACAACTTCGCGATCGTCGACGAGGTGGACTCCATCCTCGTCGACGAGGCCCGTACGCCGCTGATCATCTCCGGCCCGGCCGACCAGGCCACCAAGTGGTACGGCGACTTCGCCAAGCTGGTCACGCGCCTCAAGCGCGGCGAGGCCGGCAACCCGCTGAAGGGCGTCGAGGAGACCGGCGACTACGACGTCGACGAGAAGAAGCGCACGGTCGCCATCCACGAGTCCGGTGTCACCAAGGTCGAGGACTGGCTGGGCATCGACAACCTGTACGAGTCGGTGAACACGCCGCTGGTGGGCTACCTGAACAACGCCATCAAGGCGAAGGAGCTCTTCAAGAAGGACAAGGACTACGTCGTCATCGACGGCGAGGTCATGATCGTCGACGAGCACACGGGCCGTATCCTCGCCGGCCGCCGCTACAACGAGGGCATGCACCAGGCGATCGAGGCGAAGGAAGGGGTGGACATCAAGGACGAGAACCAGACGCTCGCCACGATCACCCTCCAGAACTTCTTCCGCCTCTACAACAAGCTCTCCGGCATGACCGGTACGGCGATGACCGAGGCCGCCGAGTTCCACCAGATCTACAAGCTCGGCGTCGTCCCGATCCCGACCAACAAGCCGATGATCCGCAAGGACCAGTCGGACCTGATCTACCGCACCGAGGTCGCCAAGTTCGACGCGGTGGTCGACGACATCGCCGAGAAGCACGAGAAGGGCCAGCCGATCCTCGTCGGTACGACGTCGGTCGAGAAGTCCGAGTACCTCTCGCAGCAGCTCTCCAAGCGAGGCATCCAGCACGAGGTGCTGAACGCCAAGCAGCACGACCGTGAGGCGACGATCGTCGCCCAGGCCGGCCGCAAGGGCGCCGTGACGGTCGCCACGAACATGGCCGGCCGTGGTACGGACATCAAGCTCGGCGGCAACCCCGAGGACCTCGCCGAGGCGGAGCTGCGCCAGCGCGGCCTCGACCCCGAGGAGCACATCGAGGAGTGGGCCCACGCCCTGCCCGACGCCCTGGAGCGGGCCGAGCAGGCCGTGAAGGCCGAGAAGGAAGAGGTCGAGGAGCTCGGCGGGCTCTACGTGCTGGGCACCGAGCGGCACGAGTCGCGCCGTATCGACAACCAGCTGCGCGGTCGTTCCGGCCGTCAGGGCGACCCCGGCGAGTCCCGCTTCTACCTCTCCCTGGGCGACGACCTGATGCGGCTGTTCAAGGCCCAGATGGTCGAGCGCGTGATGTCGATGGCGAACGTCCCGGACGACGTGCCGATCGAGAACAAGATGGTCACGCGCGCGATCGCCTCCGCCCAGTCGCAGGTCGAGCAGCAGAACTTCGAGACCCGTAAGAACGTCCTGAAGTACGACGAGGTCCTCAACCGCCAGCGCGAGGTCATCTACGGCGAGCGGCGCCGCGTCCTCGAGGGCGAGGATCTGGACGAGCAGATCAAGCACTTCATGGACGACACGATCGACGCGTACATCAGCGCCGAGACCGCCGAGGGCTTCGCCGAGGAGTGGGACCTCGACCGGCTGTGGGGCGCCTTCAAGCAGCTCTACCCGGTGAAGGTGACCATCGACGAGCTGGAGGAGGCGGCCGGCGACCGCGCCGGGCTGACCGCCGAGTTCATCGCCGAGTCCATCAAGGACGACATCCACGAGCAGTACGCGGCGCGTGAGGCGCAGCTCGGCTCCGAGATCATGCGCGAGCTGGAGCGCCGGGTGGTCCTGTCGGTCCTGGACCGCAAGTGGCGTGAGCACCTCTACGAGATGGACTACCTCCAGGAGGGCATCGGCCTGCGCGCGATGGCCCAGAAGGACCCGCTGGTCGAGTACCAGCGCGAGGGCTTCGACATGTTCCAGGCCATGATGGAGGGCATCAAGGAGGAGTCCGTCGGCTACCTGTTCAACCTGGAGGTCCAGGTCGAGCAGCAGGTCGAGGAGGTTCCGGTCGAGGACGCGAAGCCGTCGCTGGAGAAGAAGGAGGACGCGGTGCCGGCCCAGGCGGGTGCCCGTCCCGAGATCCGCGCCAAGGGCCTGGAGGCCCCGCAGCGCAGGGAGCGGCTGCACTTCTCCGCGCCCACCGTGGACGGTGAGGGCGGCATCGTCGAGGGCGACTTCGCCGAGGACGAGCCCGTCCGCTCCGAGGCCGACGGCCTCACGCGCGCGGAGCGCCGCAAGCAGGCCAAGGGCGGGCGGCGCCGCAAGAAGTAGCGGATACGCTCGGCGGGACAGCCGTGTGGAGGGCTGGGCACTTGAGGGTGCCCGGCCCTTTTGCGTGCGCGCGGGTGGTCGGTGGCCGGTGGTCGGTGGTCGTGTGGTCGGTGGCCGGTGGTCCGTGGTCGTGTGGTCGGTGGTCGTGCGGTGGGTGGCCGTGTGGTCAGTCGTCGTCCGTGTCGGGCATCCTCGGGCCGCCCAGTTCCACGGCTGCGCAGCGCCAGCGGTTGTCGGGTCCGTGTTCCAGGCGGAAGGCCATGGCGCGGAGCTGGTCACCGGCGCCGATGCGGGCGAAGACCTCGAGGGCGCCGGGGCGGGGCTCGAAGTAGCCGATGTCACGGACGACCGGGCGGGTGCCGCGGGTCGTGCGCAGGGGGCCGCGCTCGGCGAGCCAGGCCAGTTCGTCGTACGCGCGGCCGACGGTGTGGCGCAGCATGCTGTGGACCGGACGCTGACCGCTCAGGACCGCCAGCAGGAGTTCGGCGAAGTGGTCGGTGGGGCGCAGCTGGGGAGGGACGGGCCGGAGTGGGGCCGCGCCGGGTGGCGTGGAGCGGACGCGGCTGCCGAGGAGCGCCGCGCCGGCCGCCGCGGCGGAGCCCGCGCCGGGGGCCGTGGAGGGGCGGCTGCGGCCCGGAGCCGTGCGGGTCGGGGTGCCGCCGGGGCGGCGGGTGTCGTGCCGGACGGGCGGGCGGGTGCCGGTGTGACGCCGAGTCCTGGTCATGACCTTGTTCATGGGAGTCCCCGATCCGTTCCGTGCGCCGACCGCTTCTTGGTACCGGTCGGTAACTTCGCTGTCGGGGATCTTGTACGGGGTCGGAGGAGGGCGCCGCAACGAAGACGGGGCTGTGTCGGGGCGGCCGGAATCTTCACCTATCAGGGTGGTTCGCAGGGGCGGAACCCTTGGGCGTACGGGGGTGCACCGGGTGATCCGGGAGCGGTGGGTGGACGCCGTGGACGACCCGGGTGGGAACCCGATGGGGGACACCCGCACGTATCCTGGGGTGACTCACCGGAGGTGCGGGACCACGGACCGGTCCTGCCGGAGCCTCCCCCGTGCCCTTCCGGTGGCCGTTCCTGACCACTCCCGCCTTTTCCCGACTACGAAAGCGGCTCGTCATGCGCGTCTACGTCCCCCTGACCCTTCCCGGTCTCGCCGAGGCGTACAAGACGGGTGAGCTGGGAGAGGGGCTGTTCGCCGCGTACGCCGTCACGCCCGCTCTGCGCGAGTGGTACCTCTCCGACGACATCGAGGAACTGGAGTACGCGGCCCTCAGCCGTGCCGCCCTCGCCTCGCTGCGGCTCCTCGCGGTGGAGCCCGGGGTGGCCCGGCGGCGGGTGGTCGTCGCCGTCGACGTCGCAGACGGGGCCGCCGTGGCCGATCCCGACCGAGGTCTCGATCCGGCGGCGCTCGGGGAGGTACGGGTCGCCGGTCCGGTCCCGCTGGCCAAAGCGGCGGCCGTGCATGTCGACTCCGACGAGGCGGAGACCGATGTGGCCGCCGCCGCGGACGCGCTGGGCGCGGCCGATCAGGGTGACGACGACGCCCAGTTCGTCGTGGACGGCGCCGAGGACCACGAGCTGCTGTGGTTCGCCACGCAGGAGATCGCCAGCCTGGTGGGACTGGGGGACTGACCTGCGGCGACCGGTCCGCTGGTTCGACCGGACCGGTCCTGCGCACCGGCGTGAGGCAGCCACACACCGGCGTGCGGTGTGTGGTCACGGTGCGTTGTCAGTCGTGCCGGGTACGTTCTTGGTATGGGGAAGCACGGAGCAGCGCACATCGTCTGGGACTGGAACGGGACCCTGTTCCACGACAACGAGGCGATCATCGGGGCGACGAACGCGGCGTTCGCGGAGCTGGGCATCGAGCCGCTCACGCTGGAGCAGTACCGGGCGTTGTACTGCGTACCGGTGCCGAAGTTCTACGAGCGGCTGATAGGGCGGCTGCCGACGGACGAGGAGTGGGAGATCATGGACGAGGTCTTCCACCGGTACTACGCGGAGCACCGCACGGCCTGCGGGCTGACCGCTGGTGTGCCGACGCTGCTCGCGGACTGGCAGTCGGCGGGGCGCAGTCAGTCGATCCTCAGCATGTACGGGCATGAGGAGCTGGTCCCGTTGGTGCGGGGGTTCGGGATCGAGCCGCACTTCCTGCGCGTCGACGGACGGACCGGGCCGTCCGGGGGCAGCAAGGCCGAGCACATGGTCCGGCACGTGGGCGCGCTCACCGGTGTGGAGCCGGCCAGGGTGGTCGTGATCGGGGACGCGGCCGACGACGCGGTGTCCGCGCGGCACGTGGGCGCGCAGGCGGTGCTGTACACCGGGGGCTCCCACAGTCGCGCCAGCCTCGAGGTGGTGGGGGTGCCCGTGGTGGACACCTTGGAGGAGGCGGTCGCGGAGGCCGAGCGGTTGGCGGCCTGACGGCTGTCGGCCGGGTGGCCGTTGGCCTCCGTGCGGCTCGTCATCAAACGCCGGGCGGTTTTCGGTGGGGGCCGGGCGTTTTCTCCCTCCGGGCCCGCCCCCTGCCCCTGGCGTCCTCCAGGTTCCGCCGAGGGCCCCGGAGCGCCGGGCCGCGGGACGGTGCGGAACCCGTGGCTGTCGGAGTGGGTGGGGCGGTGGCCTTGGTGAGGTGTGCAGAACGTCAAACTTTCAGCCCCGGTTTTGTACACATACGGCTCATGACGGGGCACCCGTCCAGAGCGATAGCCTTGTGGCGTGATCAGCGCGATATCTCGCGGGGGCCTCGTCGTCCCTGCCTTGCGCCCGGAGAGCACGGTCGACAGCCGTGACCGGGCGGCGGTCGCTGGTCTTCGCGGGCGGGGCGGGACATCGAGGTTTCCCGGGACGCCGAGCACTTCCTCGACCGTGACGCCTCCGAGAGCAGCGTCACACCCGTCGGGGAGCTCAAAAATGGCTCAGAAACCCCCGCACATCTCCCCTTGCGGCATAGCGTCGGATCAGGACCGGACACCCCGCGTCACGGCGTCACGTCGGCAGGGAAGGGACCGTACTTCCTTCTACGTCACGCAACGGCGCGCGACAGGAGCCAGAGGACAATGCAGACCAAGCTGGACGAAGCCAAGGCCGAGTTGCTGGAGAGGGCCGCTCGGGTAGCTGAGAACAGCCCGGTCGGGGGGCACCTACCCACCGGGACGACGGGCGAGGGCACTCCCGGCACCTCGGACCGGGACACCATGCTCGCGTTCCTGCAGCGCTACTACCTGCACACCGCCCCGGAGGACCTGGCCGACCGCGACCCGGTCGACATCATCGGGGCAGCCTTCTCCCACTACCGGCTGGCCGAGAACCGCCCCCAGGGCACGGCCAACGTGCGGGTCCACACCCCGACCGTCGAGGAGAACGGCTGGACCTGCAGCCACTCTGTCGTCGAAGTCGTCACGGACGACATGCCCTTCCTCGTCGACTCCGTCACCAATGAGTTGTCGCGGCAGGGGCGCGGCATCCATGTCGTCATCCACCCGCAGGTCATCGTGCGGCGTGACGTCACCGGCAAGCTCATCGAGGTGCTCCCCACGCCGTCCGTCGGCGAGTTGCCGCACGACGCGCACACCGAGTCGTGGATTCATGTCGAGATCGACCGTGAGACCGACCGGGCCGATCTGAAGCAGATCACCCATGACCTGCTGCGTGTGCTGTCCGACGTGCGGGAGGCCGTCGAGGACTGGGAGAAGATGCGCGACGCGGCGGTCCGTATCGCCGACGAGCTGCCCGCCGAGCCCACCGCGGACGACCTGCGGGGCGACGAGGTCGAGGAGGCCCGCGAGCTGCTGCGCTGGCTGTCGGACGACCACTTCACCTTCCTCGGGTACCGGGAGTACGAGCTGCGGGAGGACGACTCGCTGGCCGCCGTTCCGGGGACCGGTCTCGGCATCCTGCGGTCCGACCCGCAGCACCACGCCGAGGAGAGCCATCCCGTCAGCCCCTCCTTCGAGCGCCTCCCCGCCGACGCCCGCGCCAAGGCCCGCGAGCACAAGCTGCTCGTCCTCACCAAGGCCAACAGCCGCGCCACCGTCCACCGGCCGAGCTACCTCGACTACGTGGGCGTGAAGAAGTTCGACGAGGACGGGAACGTGGTCGGGGAGCGGCGGTTCCTCGGGCTCTTCTCCTCGGCCGCCTACACCGAGTCCGTCCGGCGGGTGCCCGTCATCCGCCGCAAGGTGGACGAGGTGCTGGCCCGCGCCGGGTTCTCGCCCAACAGCCACGACGGGCGCGACCTGCTGCAGATCCTGGAGACCTACCCGCGCGACGAGCTGTTCCAGACACCCGTCGACGAGCTGCAGTCCATCGTCACCTCCGTGCTCTACCTGCAGGAGCGGCGCAAGCTGCGGCTCTACCTGCGCCAGGACGAGTACGGGCGTTATTACTCGGCCCTCGTCTACCTGCCCCGCGACCGGTACACGACCGGCGTACGGCTGCGCATCATCGACATCCTCAAGGAGGAACTCGGCGGCACCAGCGTCGACTTCACGGCCTGGAACACCGAGTCGATCCTCTCCCGCCTGCACTTCGTGGTCCGCGTTCCACAGGGCACCGAGTTGCCCCAGCTCAGCGACGCCGACAAGGAGCGCATCCAGGACCGGCTGGTGGAGGCCGCGCGTTCCTGGTCCGACGGGTTCTCCGAGGCGCTGAACGCCGAGCTCGGCGAGGAGCGGGCCGCCGAGCTCCTGCGCCGCTACGGCAACGCCCTCCCCGAGGGATACAAGGCCGATCACAGCCCGCGCGCAGCCGTCGCCGACCTCGTCCACCTGGAGAAGCTCGGTGACGGAGAGAAGGGCGGCAAGGACTTCGCGCTCAGCCTGTACGAGCCCGTGGGCGCCGGTCCCGGCGAGCGGCGGTTCAAGATCTACCGCCGGGGCGAGTCCGTCTCCCTCTCCGCGGTGCTGCCGGTCCTGCAGCGGCTCGGTGTCGAGGTCGTCGACGAGCGGCCGTACGAGCTGCGCTGCGAGGACCGCAGCAATGCCTGGATCTACGACTTCGGGCTGCGCCTGCCCAAGTCGCTGAGCGGCACCGGCGACGTCCTGGGCGACGACGGGCGCGAGCGGTTCCAGGAGGCGTTCGCGGCGACCTGGACCGGGCAGGCCGAGAACGACGGCTTCAACGCGCTGGTGCTGAGCGCCGGGCTCACCTGGCGCGAGGCCATGGTGCTGCGGGCGTACGCGAAGTACCTGCGCCAGGCGGGCTCCACCTTCAGCCAGGACTACATGGAGGACACCCTCCGCAACAACGTCCACACGACCCGCCTGCTCGTGAACCTGTTCGAGGCGCGGATGTCGCCGGAGCGGCAGCGGGCCGGTCTCGAGCTCGTCGACGCGCTCTTCGAGGAGCTGGACAGCGCGCTCGACCAGGTGGCCAGCCTCGACGAGGACCGGATCCTGCGGTCCTTCCTGACCGTCATCAAGGCGACCCTGCGCACGAATTTCTTCCAGGAGACGCACGGCGGGAAGTGGCACGAGTACGTGTCCATGAAGTTCGACCCGCAGGCCATCCCGGACCTTCCGGCGCCGCGCCCGGCGTTCGAGATCTGGGTGTACTCGCCGCGGGTGGAGGGCGTGCACCTCAGGTTCGGCAAGGTCGCGCGCGGTGGCCTGCGCTGGTCCGACCGGCGTGAGGACTTCCGCACCGAGATCCTCGGCCTGGTCAAGGCGCAGATGGTGAAGAACACCGTCATCGTGCCCGTCGGCGCCAAGGGCGGCTTCGTCGCCAAGCAGCTGCCGGACCCGGCCGTGGACCGCGACGCGTGGATGGCGGAGGGGATCAGGAGCTACCGGACCTTCATCTCCGCGCTGCTCGACATCACCGACAACATGGTGGCCGGCGAGGTCGTGCCGCCCGCCGACGTCGTACGGCACGACGAGGACGACACCTACCTGGTGGTCGCCGCCGACAAGGGCACGGCGACGTTCTCGGACATCGCCAACGAGGTCGCGAACAGCTACAACTTCTGGCTCGGGGACGCCTTCGCGTCGGGTGGCTCGGCCGGCTACGACCACAAGGGCATGGGCATCACCGCCCGCGGTGCCTGGGAGTCCGTGAAGCGGCACTTCCGGGAGCTGGGCGTGGACACCCAGACCGAGGACTTCACGGTCGTCGGCATCGGCGACATGTCCGGTGACGTGTTCGGCAACGGCATGCTGCTGAGCGAGCACATCCGTCTGGTCGCCGCCTTCGACCACCGGCACATCTTCATCGACCCGAACCCGGACGCGGCCACTTCCTACGCCGAGCGGCGCCGCATCTTCGAGCTGCCGCGCTCCTCCTGGGAGGACTACGACACCGAGCTGATCTCCGCCGGCGGTGGCGTGTTCCCCCGTACGGCCAAGGCGATCACGGTCAACAGCCACATCCGTGAGGCCCTCGGCATCGAGGGCAAGGTCTCCAAGATGACCCCGGCCGACCTGATGAAGGCGATCCTCAAGGCACCGGTCGACCTGCTGTGGAACGGCGGCATCGGCACGTACGTCAAGGCGTCCACCGAGACGCACGCCGACGTCGGCGACAAGGCCAACGACGCCATCCGGGTCGACGGCGGGGACCTCCGGGTCCAGGTCGTCGGCGAGGGCGGCAACCTCGGCCTGACCCAGCTCGGCCGGATCGAGTTCGCGCAGCGTGGCGGGAAGATCAACACCGACGCCATCGACAACAGCGCGGGCGTGGACACCTCCGACCACGAGGTGAACATCAAGATCCTGCTCAACGGACTGGTCACCGAGGGCGACATGACCGTCAAGCAGCGCAACAAGCTGCTCGCCGAGATGACCGACGAGGTCGGCCATCTGGTGCTGCGCAACAACTACGCGCAGAACACGGCGATCGCCAACGCCCTCGCCCAGTCCAAGGACATGCTCCACGCCCAGCAGCGCTTCATGCGCCACCTGGTGCGCGAGGGCCACCTCGACCGGGCGCTGGAGTTCCTGCCCACCGACCGGCAGATCCGCGAGCGGCTCAGCGCCGGGCACGGGCTCACCGGCCCGGAGACGGCCGTCCTCCTCGCCTACACGAAGATCACGGTCGCCGAGGAGCTGCTGCACACCTCGCTGCCCGACGACCCGTACCTGGCCGGCCTGCTGTACGCGTACTTCCCGACCGCGCTGCGCGAACAGTTCCCGGAGAACATCGACAGCCACCCGCTGCGCCGCGAGATCGTCACGACGGTCCTGGTCAACGACACGGTCAACACGGGCGGTACGAGCTTCCTGCACCGTCTGCGGGAGGAGACGGGAGCCTCCCTGGAGGAGATCGTCCGGGCACAGACCGCGGCCCGCGCGATCTTCAACTCCAGCGCGGTGTGGGACGCGGTGGAGGCGCTCGACAACAAGGTCGACGCCGCCGTCCAGACCCGTATCCGGCTGCACTCCCGCCGGCTCGTGGAACGCGGCACGCGCTGGCTGCTCAACAACCGGCCGCAGCCACTGGAGCTCACCGGGACCATCGCGTTCTTCAAGGACGGCGTGGAGCGGGTCTGGGCCGAGCTGGCCAAGCTGCTGCGCGGCGCCGACCTGGAGTGGTACCAGAAGATCTACGACGAGCTGACCGACGCGGGCGTCCCGGCCGAGCTCGCCACGCGGGTCGCCGGGTTCTCCTCGGCCTTCCCGACGCTCGACATCGTCGCCGTGGCCGACCGCGTGGGCCGGGAGCCGCTGGAGGTCGCCGAGGTGTACTACGACCTCGCCGACCGGCTGCGGATCACCCAGCTCATGGACCGCATCATCGAGCTGCCCCGCGCCGACCGCTGGCAGTCCATGGCCCGCGCGGCCATCCGCGAGGACCTCTACGCGGCCCACGCGGCGGTCACGGCCGACGTCCTGGCCGTGGGCGACGGCGAGGCCACGCCCGAGCAGCGCTACAAGGGCTGGGAGCAGAAGAACGCGGCGATCCTGGGCCGGGCGCGGCTGACGCTGGAGGAGATCCAGAGCTCCGACACGTTCGATCTGGCGAATCTGTCGGTGGCGATGCGGACGATGAGGACGTTGCTGCGCACGCATTCGTAGGGTGCGCTCCCGTCGAGGGTGGCTCATGTTGGTTTCGCGGCTGCGGGCCCGTGGGGGTCGCTCGCGCAGTTCTCCGCGCCCCTTCAAGGGGCGCGGAGAACTGCGCGAGCAGCCACGAACGACCCGCAGCCGCGAAACGGACCCGGCTACCCCTTCGGAAGCGCAGCGCGGAAGCAACCCACCCAGCTCTCGTGACATCTACCCAAGTGGCCCTCAGATGGACCGCACGTGGACTACTCCACGTAGTCGATCTAAACCGGTATGTCTACGATTAATGGGATGAACGTGGATCGCAGCTCACCCGAGCCCGAGGCACCGCCCGCCGCCGCACCGCCCGCCGTGTCCGTCGTCGTGATCGTCTACAACGACGAGGCCCGGCTTCCCACGGCGGTGCGCTCCGTGCTGGACCAGACGCTGCGCAGCGTGGAGGTCGTCATCGTCGACGACCGGAGCACGGACGGCTCGTACGAGGTCGCCCAGCGCCTCGCCGCCGAGTACCCGGGACGCGTACAGGCCCACCGGCTGCCGGAGAACAGCGGCGGCTGCGGCGCCCCCCGCAACCACGGCATCCAGCAGGCCCGCGGCGACTACGTGCTGTTCCTCGACAGCGACGACGTGCTGGAGCGCAACGCCTGCCGCAACATGCTGGAGGCCGCCGAGACCACCGGCGCCGACCTCGTCTCCGGGCTCTGCGTCCGCGTCCACGTGGACTCGCGCGGTGGCAAGGAGGTCAAGTGGTACCCCTGGCTGTACGCGGCCACCCGCACCCTGGAGTCGATCTCCGAGCTCCCCGACCTGCTGGTCTTCGACACGCTGTCGACGAACAAGTGCTACCGGCGTGACTTCCTGCTGGAGAACGGCCTGGAGTTCCCCGTCGGCATCCACTACGAGGACCTGCTGTTCTCGGCACAGGCGTACACCGCTGCCCGCCGCATCACGCTCATCCCGAACCGGGTCTACGACTGGAACGTCGTCGACAAGGCGGTCACGAAGTCGATCAGCAACCGGCGTGCCGAGATCGCCAACTTCACCCACCGCATGGAGATCCACCGCCGGGTCGACCAGCTGCTCGTCGAGCGGGGACTGGAGCAGCTGAAGTTCCACAAGGACGTCAAGTTCCTCAAGCACGACCTCGTGCTGCACCTGCGGGACCTGCCGTTCCGGGACGCCGCCTACCGGCAGGAGTTCGCCGCGATCGCCCGGGAGTACCTGGAGTCGATCGACCCGGCCGCGTACGACGAGACCGAGCCGATCCACGCCATCTGCGCCTATCTGCTGCGCAAGAGCGACTGGGACAACCTGCTGCCCGCCGTGGACACGCTCACCAACCGGAACAAGGTCTCCGCGCCGCTCGTCGAGCGCGACGGCCGGATCTACTGGTGCGCCGAGCACCTGGACGACCCCGCCGACGGGGACTTCGCCCGCCGCGTCCTGGACGTCACCGAGCTCGGCTACCACACCAAGCCGGTCGAGAAGCTGTTCCTGCGCAACGAGCTGACCGAGTACCAGGGCGCATACGGCGGCGCCGGCGGCACGGTCCGCCTCGCCGGGCGCATCACCAACCCGCTGGGTGTGGTCCCGCCGGGCGCCCGTCTCACCGGCGAGCTGGAGTTCGGCGCCCGCCGCAAGGGCGTCCGTTTCCAGGTCTTCCGCTTTCCTGTGGCGGACCTGCGGCACGAGGGCGAGTTCATCGCCTGGGAGGCGGTCGCCGACCTCACGCGGGAGCTCAGGCCCGTCGGCATCGTGGACGCGGTGTGGGACGTACGGCTCCACCTCGGCGTCGACGGCGTGCGCACCACGACCCGGCTCACGGCCTCCGAACCGGGCCTCGCCACCGGGCAGTTGCCCGTCCGTCCCCGGCTCACCCGGCTGGTCGCCGACCGCATCGAACCGCAGATCTCCTCCCGCGGGCACCTCGCCTTCCGGCTCGTCCCCGACAAGAAGGCGAACGCCCTCGTCGAGCGCGGCATCCACGGCGCCCCCGGACGGCTCGCCAAGTCCGGCTACCGCAAGGCCAAGAAGGTGCGCAAGACGCTCGCCTCCGGGGACACCAAAATCCGCCTCTACCACGAGGCGTTCAGCCGGCTGCCCGTGAAGAAGCGCCTGGTGGTCTTCGAGAGCCACCTCGGCCGGCAGTACAGCGACAGCCCCCGCGCCCTCTACGAGGAGATGCGCCGCCAGGGACTGGACTTCGAAGCGGTGTGGGCGTACGCGGACAAGCCGGAGGGCTTCCCGAAGGACGCCGTCCTGGTCCGCCGCTGGTCGATGCCGTACCTGAAGGCACTGGCCCGCGCCGAGTTCTGGATCGACAACCAGAGCTACCCGCTCAAGCTCACCAAGCGTCCCGAGACGACGTACATCCAGACCTGGCACGGTTCCGCGCTCAAGCGGATGGGGTTCGACGAGCCCGAGTGGAAGCTCCGCTCCCGCACCGAGCAGGCCGAACAGCAGCGCGTCCTGGACCGCTTCGACCGTTTCCTGGTCCGCTCCGAGCACGACGTCCGCACCCTCGCGCGCGCCTTCCGCCTGAAGGAGAAGACGCTGCTGAGGGTGGGCTACCCGCGCAACGACGCGCTCGTACGGGCCCGGGAGTCCTCGGAGCGCCCGCCCCTCGCCGCCGAACTGGGCATCCCGCAGGACAAGAAGGTCCTCCTGTACGCGCCCACCTTCCGTCAGCGCGGGCAGCGGCGCTTCGAGCTGCCCTTCGACGTGGAGCGCTTCGCCGACACCTTCGGTGACCGGTACGTCCTCCTCGTCCGTTCCCACTACCTCAACCACGTCGTGCTCCCGCCGTCCGTCCGGGGCCGCGTCATCGACGTGTCGTCCCACCACGACGTGACCCCGCTGCTGGCCCTCGCCGACGGACTGATCACCGACTACTCGTCCGTGATGTTCGACTACGCGCTCCTCGACCGGCCGATGTTCTTCTTCACGTACGACTACGAGGAGTACGTGCACGAGGGCCGCGGCACCTACTTCGACCTGCTCGAACGTGCTCCCGGCCCCGTCGTCCGCACCGAGGACGACCTGTACGCGGCGCTCGGCTCCCTGGAGGAGCAGTCGGCCAAGCACTCCGGAGCGCGCGAGCGGTTCCTCGCGGACTTCGGCGAGTACGACAAGGGGCATGCCGCCCGGAGCATCGTCGACCAGTTCTTCGCTCAGTGGAGGCGAGCGTGACCCCGTACCCGTACCCGTCGAGGGACGTCTTCCTCGTCGCCAACAGCGTCAACGAGCTGGGCGGAGTGGCCAGCTGGACGCACCAGATGGCCCGGCTGTTCAGCGAGCGCGGGCACCGCGTCCACGTCGTCGGCATCACTCCGCCCGAGGTCCCCATGGAGCTGGGCGACCTCCCGTACCCGACCACGACGCTGTACGAAGGGCAGCCCCCGCGCCCCGGCCGTGCCCGGGACGCGAGCATGCGGGAGAAGGCCGCCCACCTGACCTCCCTCTTCAGGGGCGCGCGCCCCGGCGGGATCGTGATCGTCACGCAGGTGTGGGCGATGGAGTGGGTGGAACTCGCCGACACGACCGGCCTGACCGTCATCGGGATGAGCCACGAGTCGTTCGAGTACAGCAAGAGGAGCTCGCGCTTCCGGCGCGTACTGAAGCACTACCAGGACGTCGACCGCATGCTCGTCCTCACCCGCGAGGACGCCGACCTGTGGATCAACCAGGGCCTCAACAACACATCCTTCATGCCGAACCCGCTGCCGTTCATACCCGCCGAACCCTCGCCGCGCACCGAGAAGGCCGTCGTCAGCATCGGCCGGCTGCACGACCAGAAGGGCATCGACATGCTCCTCGACGCCTGGGCGGAGGTCGCACCGCGCCACCCCGACTGGACCCTGCGGATCTACGGCTCCGGCGAGGACGAGGAGATGCTGCGCAAGCAGTGCACCGAGCTGGGCCTCGACGACTCGGTGGAGTGGATGGGCCGCACCAGCGACGTGCCCGGCGCCCTGCGCGGCGGTTCCGTCTTCGTCCAGTCGTCCCGGGGCGAGGGCTTCCCCCTGGCCCTGATGGAGGCCATGGCCACCGCCGTCCCGTGCGCGGCCTTCGACTGCGCCCCCGGCGTCCACGAGATCATCCACGACGGCGAGGACGGCCTGCTGGCCGCCCCCGGCAACACGGGCGAACTGGCCCGCAAACTGGACGTGCTGATGTCGGACAAGCACCTGCGGGACCGCATGGGCGACACGGCCCGCACCAACATCCAGCGCTACACGACGGACGAGATCGTCCGCCGCTGGGAGGAGCTGTTCGCGTTCCTGGAGAGGTGACGTCTCAAGGCCGGGGGGTGCGCCCCTGCCAAGGGGCGCGGGGCTGTAGCGATGTGCGGCTCCGCCGCGTGGGCGCGAGCAACCACGAACAACCCGCACCGCCAGGACGACAGCTCCCCCGAGCTCTCGGGCGCCCCTACTTCTTCCCGCCTGTGAACCTCTCGTACTCCTCCAGAACCTCCCCGGTCGCCCCGTCCATGCGGAGCTCACCCCGCTCAAGCCACAGCACCCGATCGCACGTGTCCCGGATCGACTTGTTGTTGTGGCTCACCAGGAACACCGTCCCCGCATGCTTGCGCAGCTCACGGATCCGGGACTCGGACCGCTTCTGGAAGGAGCGGTCCCCCGTCGCCAGGGCCTCATCGATGAGCAGCACGTCATGGTCCTTGGCGGCCGCGATGGAGAACCGCAGCCGCGCCGCCATCCCGGAGGAGTACGTCCGCATCGGCAGCGTGATGAAGTCGCCCTTCTCGTTGATGCCGGAGAAGTCGACGATCTCCTGATAGCGCTCCTTGACCTGCTCGCGGGACATGCCCATCGCGAGGCCGCCGAGGTGGACGTTGCGCTCACCGGTGAGGTCGTTCATCAGGGCGGCGTTGACGCCGAGGAGGGAGGGCTGGCCGTCGGTGTAGATGCGGCCGTTCTCGACGGGGAGCAGCCCGGCCACGGCCTTCAGCAGCGTGGACTTGCCGGAGCCGTTCGTGCCGATGAGCCCGATGGCCTCGCCCCGGTACGCCGTGAAGGACACGTTCTTCACGGCGTGCACCTTGCGGACGCCCGCCGCCTTCTCGGTCTGCCTGCGGCGCAGGATGCGGTTGAGCGCGGCGGTGGCACTGCCGCGGCCCGCGCCCGTGCCGTTGACCCGGTAGACGATGTCGACGCGGTCGGCGATGACGGTGGGAACGCGCTCGGCGGGGGCGTCGGCCCGCGCCATGGCCTCAGGGGTCAGGGTGATGTCAGCCACGGCCGTACGTCTCCTCAGCCTTCCAGAAGTAGATGAACCCGCCGATGCCGGCGAGCAGCGCCCAGCCGAGGGCGTAGGCCCACACGTGGTGGGGGAGCTCGCTCGCGTGGAAGCTGTCGATCAGTGCGAACCGCATGAGGTCGATGTAGACGGCGGCGGGGTTGGACTCCAGCAGGACGCGCGACCAGTGGGGCAGGTCGCTGTGGTCGAGCACCCTGCTGATGCTGAACATCACGCCCGACATGTACATCCAGGTGCGCAGCACGAACGGCATCAGCTGGGAGATGTCGGGGGTTTTGGCGCCCCACCGGGCCATGATCATCGCGACGCCGGCGTTGAAGACGAACTGCAGTGTGAGCACGGGCACGATCAGCAGCCAGGACGCGGTGACCGGCACCCCGAAGCCGAGCAGGATCACGACCAGGGCCGCCATCGAGAACAGCAACTGCTGGAGCTGCTGGAGCGCGTACGAGATCGGGAGCGCGGCGCGCGGGAAGTGCAGCGCGCGGACCAGTCCGAGGCTGCCGGAGATGGCCCGCGTCCCCGCCATGATCGAGCTCTGGGTGAACGTCCACACGAAGACACCGGTCACCAGGAACGGGATGTAGTCCGGCACGCCCCGGCTGGTGCCCATCAGGACGCCGAAGATGAAGTAGTAGACCGCCGCGTTGAGCAGCGGGTTGGCCACCTGCCAGATCTGGCCCAGCTTCGCCTGGCTGTACTGGGCGGTGAGCTTGGCCGTGGCGAACGCCGTGATGAAGTGCCGGCGCGCCCACAGCTGCCGTACGTACTCGGGCAGGGAGGGGCGGGCGCCGCTGACGCTCAGGCCGTACCGCGCGGCGAGCATCGCGGGGGACTCGCCCGCCGGTGCCTGGGGGAGGGGCGTGGTGGGTGGCGGTGTGTGGAGTACCTGGCTGCTCACATCCGCTGCTTTCGGCTAGGGGGGTGGCGTCCCGTTTCGTCGGGGGCTGCGGCTTGGGGGTGCCTTTGCCCTGCTCTTGCCTTGCCCTTACGTCGGGACGGGACCGTATCGTCGTAACGCGAGCGTAGGCCGAAGATACGTCGGAACGCAACCGTCTCGTCGTAACGCCCCTATGCTGGTCCGTATGACTTCGAACGCCGACGCCCCCGCAGCGCGGTCGACGCGGCCGCCCTCGCAGCCGACACGGCAGCCGCGCCGCCGGGCCCCCGCCGGGGCGGCCGTGCTCCGCGAGGACGTGACCGAGGCCATCCGGGCGGCGGTCTTCGAGGAGCTCGCGGCCGTCGGCTACGGCCGTATGTCCATCGAGGGCATCGCCCGGCGCGCGGGAGTCGGCAAGACGGCGGTCTACCGCCGCTGGCGCTCGAAGCTGCACCTGGTCCTCGACCTGGTCTCCGCCGTCGCGGTCCAGGGCCTGCCGATGCCGGACACCGGCTCGTTGGAGGGCGACCTCCGCCTGCTCTACGAGGTCACGTCCCGCGCCCTGCGCCACCCGGTGGCCGGCCAGATCATCCCCGACCTCCAGGCCGAGGCGGCCCGCAACCCCGAGATCGCCGAGGCCATGCAGAAGGCGTTGCGCGAGGGCCAGCAGAGCGTGGCGAGCGGCATCGTCGCGGCGGCGGTCGCCCGCGGGGAGGTACGGGACGGGATCGACGAGGACCTGACCCTGGACCTGATCTCCGGCCCGCTGTACTGGCGGGCGGTGGTCGTACGGGGCCCGAAGCTGCCGAAGGAGTACCTGGGGAGCCTGGCACGGGCGACGGCGGCGGCGCTGCGGGCGCTGTAGGCCTGGTCAGGGGGTGCTCAGCCGCCGGGCGCGGCCCGCGGGGCGAGGAGCTCGGGCGCGAGTACCCGCACGAACAGCGTCGGAGGTCGTTGTCGCACTCCTGCACGGTCTGACCGCGGAGCGTCAACGCGTCCCGCCACTGGGCAGGCAGCGCAGCATTACCCCAAGCAGCCTCGTCCCTCCGAGGCATGATCGCATCCGTGCAGTCGCACACCCGGCCCGTACCACCACTGCGCTGTTGCTGCCCGAGCCGAGGCCGAAGCAGGTGGAGGGCCGGCTGCGGGGCCCAGATCAGTCACGCACCTCGGTCGCGATCGGGCAGATCATCGAATGCGAGTCTTCCGGGCACCATTGGCCAGGCGGCCCCTTCCACCGGATCTACCTCCATCACGGGCTCGGATCACGGGCTCAGCCTGGGTACGCCACGTTGTCGAAGCGACTGTCCGGGACACCCGTCCAGGTCCACGTCGCCCCGGAACTGGTGCAGTTTCGCCCTCATCTGCCGGGGACCGAGCAGCACGCACCGTAATGCGGACTTCGCGACACTGGGCGTCCGGTCGTGCCGATGTGCGGACAGCCAGGAAGCCACGGAAGCGATCGCCCACCGGGGGGCGGCGGTGCAGAGCGTCCGCCGACGGGCCGCCACATCATCGCTGCGGTTGTACGACCACTGTTCGAGGTCGACGATTGTTACAGCCCTGCAATCGGAAGGAGGGCCATGAGCGAGCCGACGACCAATGCCCCGCCGATCGTGCTGATCCACGGGCTTTGGATGACCGCCCGAAGCTGGGATCGCTGGGCGCAGCACTACCGGGCGAAGGGCTACGAGGTGGTCGTGCCGACGTACCCGGGGTTCGAGATCGAGGTGGAGGCGCTGCGCGAAAGGCCCGAGATCATCGCCGCGGCATCCGTCCCCGAAACCCTCGACCATCTCAGCGACGTGGTCGAGAACCTGGGCCGTCCGCCCATCATCATGGGCCACTCCTTCGGCGGGACCTTTACCCAACTCCTGGTCAACCGAGGGTTGGGCGCCGCCGCCGTGACGATCGACTCGGCGCCACCCGAGGGTGTGCGGGTGAACCCGCCGTCCCAGATCAAGTCCCTGTTCCCGATCCTCGCCAACCCAGCCAACCGGCACCGCGCGGTGGGCTTCACCAAGGAGCAGTTCCACTACGCGTTCGCCAACACCTGCAGCCGGGAGGAGTCCGACGCGGCCTACGACCGCCTCCACATCCCGGCGCCCGGCAGCTGGGTGTGGGCCTACGGCCTGATAGCCAACTGGAAGCCGGGCCACCAGGAGACCTGGATCGACTACGACCTGGACGACCGGGCGCCGCTGCTGTTCATCATGGGCGGGAAGGACCACCTGATGCCGCCCTCGGTGATCCGCTCAAACGCGAAGAAGTACCGCAACTCCGAGGCGCTGACCGAGATCTACGAGTTCCCGGACCGCTCACACTTCACCGGTGTCGAGCCCGGCTGGGAACAGGTAGCCGATTACGCGCTCGAATGGGCGACCAGCCACGCCCGGACCCCGTCGAGCTGACAAACCGCCAACAACGCTATTCACGGCGCCTTGTCGCCGCCCGGCGACCTGACGCGAAGCGATCGGACTGGATGGCCGCGCCACCGCAGTTGATCCCCCGTACCTCACTCCCTCAACGGACGACGTGAAGAAGTTCGCCGAAGCCGCGCCACCCCCCCCACAGGGTTGCCCGGTCTCAGCGGCGGCCGGATGCCCGGCGAACGGGAAGGTTTGCCATGAAGATCTGGCGCCGACGCTCATGGAGGTGGTGTTCGCCACGACCGGCGGGAGCGAGAGAGGCCCGGTGACATGGTCGATGAGCACCATGGCAAGCGGGGTCGTGAACGCACCGAGGATCGCGCCGGTGAACAGGTTCGTCCAGCCGTGGCCGTAGACCAGGACCACGGAGGTGGCGACACACACGAAGGGGACGAAGGTCGGCTGCCAACCGCTGTCGAGGCTGCCGCCGAACAGGACGTTGGACAGCATCAGGCTGAGGCCGGCCGCGCCGCGTATCCACGGCCACAGCCCGGTGCCGTAGGCGATGGGCTCCTCGGCCCACCGCTTCTTCGCCCGCAGGGCCCACCAGCCGGCGGTGGCTCCCGCCAGCAGGCCGAGTGAGGCGATCCAGGACTTGTAGAACTGCGGTTCGGTGACGTCTCCGAGAGCCCACTGCAGTCGCGCGACCCAGCTCGTGGGGGACTTCCGAGGTCCAGTACGGGTAGTCGGGCAGGGCCTTGTGGCCGGACGGTACCGCGTTCAGGACGGCCAGCAGGGCCGCGAAGGCCCCAACGGTCAGCGCTCCGCCGAGCAGGAGCCCGGGTAGCGCCAGTTCACGTCGGTTCTCGGTCGTGCGGGTCGAGTGTGTCGGAGACGGGAGTTGGGCCGGAATCGTCATCGTGGATCCGCTCGGAGGGTCTGCTGGTGTTCGATGGGTGGAGATGCCTGCTCGGCTGCCGGTTCAACGGACTGCGGGGTTACCGCCGGTGTAGCCGAGCAGGAGCGGCGTGCGCGTCGGATCCTCCGACACCGTCGAGCGGATTCGCAGGATCGCCGAAGAACTCGGGTTCTCCCGCAACCTTCATGCGGCCGGGCTGCGGACGCAGCGCACGTCACTTGCCGGGGTCCTGGTCCCGCGCCTCACCGATCTCGTGCTCGCGACGATCTACGAAGGCCTGGACGAAGAGGCGCGCCGCCGCGGCTACCAGACGTTCGTGGCCAACACCAACGACGACGATGCCGCACGCGCCTCCAAGCTCGCCATGCTGCTGGCCCGCCAGGTCGACGGGATCGTGCTCGGCGACGCGCGCGTCGACCAGGACGAAATCATCGAACAACTCCAGGCTCGCCGCGTGCCGTTCGTCCTGGTCAGCCGACGGTCTCAGCACCATCCGAGCGTGACCTGCGACGACTACGCGGGCGGCCGCCTCGCCGCCCGGTACCTCCTCGAACTGGGACACCGCAGGGTCGCGGTCATCGCCGGGGAGCAGTACGCCAGTACCGCCCTCGACCGCATGCGCGGATTCGCCGGCACCTATCGCGAAGCCGGCCATCCCCTGGCGCCCGAACTCGTCGTCCCGTCCCGCTTCGACGTCGCCGGAGGACGGCGCGCATGTCAACAGATCCTGAACACGTCCGGCGCCGCGCCCACAGGCATCTTCGTCGTCAACGACTTCGCCGCCATCGGCGCACTGGGAGCGCTCCGGTCGGCGGGTGTGACCGCGGGGAGAGACGTCGCCGTGATCGGGTACAACGACATCTCGCTGGCCAGTGAACTGCCCCTGCCGCTGAGTTCGGTCAGATCGCCGCTTCACGACATGGGAACCGAGGCCATGAGTCTCCTGCTCGCAGGAATGGACGGAGCGGAGATGACTGCCAAGATGCTCGAGCCCACCCTGGCGGCCCGTGAGAGCACCTTGGGAGTGAGTGCTCCGGCCTAGGACCGTCAAGTGGCTCCGGAGTCTCAGCGACACGCCGTGCAGGCGGTGTGTCGGTAAGACTCAGAAGCCAATTGCCCTCTCCCTGGCGGGATGAGGGGGGCGGGACGGAAGTGGGCAGGGGCGAGGGGCTCAGGCGGGTGAGCCTGCCTCGGGGTGCCTGCTCAGCCAGCCCTCCCACGCCGAGGAGATCATGTCGTCCACGTCGTAGCGGGCCTTCCAGCCGAGCTCGGTGGCGATGCGGTCCGCGGACGCGACCACGCGGGCCGGGTCGCCGGGGCGGCGGGGGGTGACGGACGGGGGCAGGTCGTGGCCGGTGAGGGTGGTGATGCGGTCGATCATCTCGCGGACCGAGACTCCCTCGCCACGCCCGATGTTGAGGGTGAGGTCCGTACCGGGGGCGGCCCGCAGGCGCCGGGCCGTCGCCACGTGGGCCTCGGCCAGGTCCACCACGTGGATGTAGTCCCGCACGCACGTGCCGTCGGGTGTCGGGTAGTCGTCCCCGAAGATCCGCGGCGGCGCGCCCTCGGTCAGCTTCTCGAAGACCATGGGGACCAGGTTGAAGACGCCGACGTCCGCCAGTTCGGGCGAGGCCGCCCCCGCCACGTTGAAGTAGCGGAGAGACGCCGTGGACAGGCCGGTCGCCCGGCCCGTGGCCCGCACCAGCCATTCGCCCGCGAGCTTGGTCTCGCCGTACGGGCTCATCGGCACGCAGGGCGTCTCCTCCGTCACCAGGTTCACGTCCGGCATGCCGTACACCGCCGCCGAGGAGGAGAAGACGAAGGACGGGACCTTCGCGTCGGTGACGGCGGAGAGCAGGACCCGCAGACCCTCCACGTTCTCCCGGTAGTAGTGCAGCGGCTGTTCGACCGATTCGCCGACCTGCTTCTTCGCCGCGAGGTGGACCACGCCGGTGACGGTGTGCCGGGCCAGGGTGCGCGACAGCAGGTCGCCGTCCAGGGTGGAGCCCACGACCAGGGGCACCCCCTCGGGCACACGCTCGGCGATCCCCGTCGACAGGTCGTCGTAGACCACCACGCGCTCGCCCGCCTCGCGCATCGCGCGGACGACGTGCGCCCCGATGTAGCCGGCGCCGCCGGTGATCAGCCAGGTCATGGACTGCTGTCCCTTCATGGTCGTGGTTGCGCTCACCTGTGCAGCAGACGTTTGACGCGTCGGCTCACCACATCTGTCAATCCTCGCCAACCCGGCGCGAGCCGCACCGCGAGCGCCCCCGAGTGGGTCGCGTAAGGCTGCACGAGGAGGAGCCCGTGGCGTGCGCTCGGCACGGCGGTGCGCCGCAGCAGGCCGGGCCCTGTGAGCGCGCGGGGCGTGGTCTCCCGGCTGGTGCCGTCACGGAAGCGCAGCCGCAGCCGCAGGTCCCAGGTGCCCGAGCCCAGCTCGCCGAATTCGAACGGCACGTCGGCCGACCAGCTCTCGGACTCGGGCTCGGCCGTCAGGGAGGCCGTGCGGGTCAGCCCCACTCGGCCGGTGTCCCGGTGCGTGCACTCCACGTCCACCGTGTGGGGCCCCGCCTGCTCCATCCGGCCGTACAGCTCGTGCAGGCGCAGCCGGAGCAGGGTGGTGCGCGCGCGGGGGCGCAGCTCGGCGTCGACGGTCGCGGGCAGCAGGTGCACGGGACGTTCGAGGACGTGGTCCAGCTCCACCTCGGGCAGGTCCGCGGACCACACCGGGGTGCCGTCGGCGGCGCGCGCGTACGGAGGGGTCAGCCGGGCCGGACGGGCCGCGAGCTCCTTGAGGCGGGAGATGTCGCGTGGCTCGGGGGAGGCCAGGATCACGCGCGCCACCACACGCCCCGGCGCGGGCGCCAGCGCGAAGTCGGCCGCGTCGAAGGTCTGAAGATACGCGCGGGTGAGGGTCCACCACTCGCGCCGGTAGCCGTCTCCGCGCTGGTCGAGTTCGCGCGCGTACATCCGCAGCGAGTGTTCGAGGAACCTCGCGCGCGCGGCCCGCGCCAGCTGCTTCTCGCCGGCGCCGAGCAGGATGTCGTACGACAGTCGGTGCGCCTCGGTCCGTGCCCGCCAGTTGTCGATGCCCGCGCGGTCGAGGGAGATGGACAGCCGGGTCGCGGAGCGCCGTACGTGCCAGACGTAGACCGTGTCCGGGACGACGGCCATGCGCGGGGCGGCGGCCAGCACGCGCGCGGTGAACACGAAGTCTTCGTACGGGAAGCGGCCGTCGGGGAAGCGGATGCCGTGCTCGCGCAGGAAGTCGGTGCGGTAGAGCTTGTTGACGCACAGCGTGTCGTGGACGAGGCGGGTGAGCCGGGACGGGCGGGCGATCACGGCCGGCTTCGTGTACAGCTCGGGCTGCCACGGCGTCTCCCGCCCGGACGGCAGCTCCCGGCGCACGCACAGCCCCGCCGCGACCTGCGCCTCGTGCTCGACCGCCGCGCGCAGTAACGCGTCCACCGCGCCGGGCGGCAGCACGTCGTCGCTGTCCAGGAACATCACGTACGGGGCGTCGGCGGCCTCTATGCCGTCGTTGCGCGGAGTGCCGCAGCCGCCGCTGTTGACCTGGCGACGGATGACCCGCAGCCGCGGTTCGCCCACTGCTATTCGCTCCAGCAACTCCGCGCTGCCGTCCGTCGAGCAGTCGTCGACCGCGATCACCTCACGGACGGCCGGGCCCTGCGCGAGCGCCGAGCGGACCGCGTCCGCCACGTGCGCGGCGTCGTCGTACCCGATGACGACGACGCTGACCTGCGAGGGGTGAGGATGATCCATGGCTCCCACGAGTCGGAATAGTAGGTCTTCTTATTAATTTACCGTTTAGAGGCACTTGGGCTCCCCGTGTGGAAGATGGCAGGAATGGGCTCCGGGTTCCGTTCGAAGTTGTTGGATTCGGAGCCGTTCGGTTGAGGGTGCCCCTGAGGGCGGTGTCGACACCGGTGCCGTGTGCCCGTTACGGGACGCAGCCCGGCTGCCCCTCCAGCTCCGCCTCGTCCAGGGCGGTCGTCAGGCGGTCCAGGCGGGTGCGCAGGTCGCGCAGCTCGTCCAGGTCGAAACCCGTCGCGGTCGCGATCCGGCGCGGCACCTCCAGCGCCCGCTCGCGCAGGGCCCGGCCCTCCCCGGTCAGCCGTACCTCCACCGACCGCTCGTCGCGTGTGCTGCGCTCGCGCCGCACCAGGCCGGCCGCCTCCAGACGCTTCAGCAGCGGTGACAGCGTGCCGGAGTCGAGGCGCAGGTGTTCGCCCAGCTTCTTCACGGGCAGCTCGCCCTGCTCCCACAGCACCAGCATCACGAGGTACTGCGGGTAGGTGAGGCCGAGGTCCTTCAGGAGTACCCGGTAGACGCCGTTGAAGGCGCGCGAGGCCGCGTGCAGTGAGAAGCAGATCTGGCGGTCGAGGCGCAGGAGGTCGTTGTCGCGGACGCCGTCGAGGATGCCGTCGCGGGTGCCGTCGCGGGTGCCGGTGTCGGTGCCGTCGCGGGTGCCGGTGCCGGTGCGGGTGCCAGTGCCGGTGTCAGTGTCGGCGTGGGTGTCCGTGTGGGCGCCTGCCGCCGCGGTCGAGGTCGAGTCGCTGGCTGGAGTCGGGGTCGGGGTCATGGGGCCAGGGTACCTCCGTGCGCCATTCAGTTGTGCACAATTGAATTGTGTGCTCTAATCGTGGCGTGCGGCGGCCGGACCCGGCCGCCGGCTGTGAACTCGAGAGGGATGGTCTCCATGGACGCGCTCTACACCGCTGTCGCCACCGCCACCCACGGTCGTGAGGGCCGTGCCGTCACCTCCGACGGCAAGATCGACCTCGCGCTGGCCATGCCGGTGGAGCTGGGCGGCAACGGCCAGGGCACGAACCCGGAACAGCTCTTCGCCGCCGGATACGCCGCCTGCTTCGGCAGCGCCCTGGGTCTGGTCGGCCGCCAGGCGAAGGTCGACGTCAGCGACGCCGCGGTGACCGCCGAGGTCGGCATAGGCAAGCAGGGCGAGGGTTTCGCCCTGAAGGTGACGCTGCGCGTGGAGCTCCCGGACTCCGTGGACGAGGCGACCGGCCGTAAGCTGGTCGAGCAGGCCCACGAGGTCTGCCCCTACTCCAACGCCACCCGCGGCAACGTCCCGGTCGAGCTCGTCGTCGAGTAAACGCACCCAGCAAGGGCACCCGGCAAGGACACGTCTCCCGGGACACCTCCCCGCACGCCGAGCCCCCGTACGCGCCACCGGGCCGTACACGGGGCTCGGCCCGTGGGAAGGCTCTTTCGGGAGCCGGTCCGGGAGCCGGTCCGGGAGCCGGTCCGAGAGCCGGTCCGAGAGCCCGCGCGAGGTCGTCCGACGGACCCGAAGCCGCCCGCACCCCGTACCCGCGGCGGCCCCGCACTCAGCGGCCGAGCCGCGCCAGCACCTCGCCCGTCCGCCGGCTCCAGTCCACGACCACCGCCTCCTCGGGCACCCTCCGCCCCGGCGTCAGCAGCAGCCACCGCACCTGGTACCGGCGAGCGATCGCGGAGCGCCGCGCACGGGTGGACGCCGGGTCGAGGTAGGCGCGGACGTCGGCGAGGCGGCGCGCCCGCTCCCGCTCGTCCAGGGCGGGGTCGGGCCAGATGGGTGCGGCGAGGTTCGGCCCGTACCCGGCGATGGCGTGACCGGATTCGTACCCGTCGGCGATCACCACCTCGCCGGGGCCGATGTGCCGAGCCGCCCACCCGTACCCCGGCCAGCGCGGCGGCTGCGCGAACCCCACCGGGTCCAGCGAACGCGGCACCACGGCCCCGGCCTGTACGACGAACCCCACACCTGCCCCGGCCACGGCCGCCGCGCCCAGCGCCCGCCTCGCCCACCTCCACGGCCGGGGCGCCGACAACTCCACGGCCAGCGCGAACTGCGCGGGCACCGCCGTGAGCCCCAGGATCCTGCCGTAGGTGTAGTGGCCGCTCGCCCAGCCGTACCCCAGCACCAGGCAGTCCAGCGCGAACATCAGCACCAGCGGGTCCCGCCCCGCCCGCCACCAGTGCCCGCCCGCCGCGCGCCGGGCACGTGCCCACAGCGCGGGCACCCCGAGCAGCGCCAGCCAGAGGTGGTCGCCCACTCGCTCGTACAGGCGCCGGTGGATGGCGTCGACGGCCGGGTTCCCCGGCAGCGCCAGCACGTCGTAGTACGGCCACGCCACGGCGACCGCGACAGCGGCCGCCGCCGTCAGGGCCCACCGCCCCACGGCCGGCCACCGCCACCCCCGCTGCCCCGCCACCACGATCGCGACGGCCCCGGTCGTCGACGCGACCGCGGTGATCGGATGGACGAGCACGATCAGGCCGTACAGGACGCCGAGCCCGGCGTACCTCCACCACCCCCGTCGTCCCCGCGCGTGGGTGCCTGTCAGTGCCCACGCCCAGAAGGTCAGCCCGATGGCGAACGACGACGGATAGCCCAGGTTCGTCGTCATCGACATCAGCCCGAGGTAGCCGCTCCACAGCACCCGCTCGGTGCCCCACAGCAGCGTCATGAACAGCACGGCGAGGACCGGCGCCCACGGGCGGGGCGTCAGCGTCCGTACGAAGCGGCCGATCCCTGTCAGCAGCACCGCCAGGTTCACCGGACCGGCGAGTCTGACCGCCTCCCAGCCCGTCAGCCCGGTCAGCCGCGCGAAGGCGCCCTGCACGACGGTGTACGGCGAGTAGTACGGGCTGCCCGCGCCCGGCAGGTCCGCCATCGGGTGGGCGGGGTGCAGCAGGTCGGCCTTGAGGCGCTCCACGACCGCCGCGTGCTGCCCGGCGTCGCAGCACAGCGGGATCCGCCAGTACGCCAGCGTCATCACCAGCCAGAACAGGCCGCCGAGGACGGCGTACGGACCCGGCCGCCAGGCGCGGCCGCCGCGCAGCGCCGTGGCGCCGCGCGTGAGGTGCCGCACGCCCGCGGGGGTGCCTGAACCCGCGGGGATGTCGGGCTGCCCGGGTTGCGCTGTTTGCGACATTTGCCGTCTATTCCCGTGGGGCGCCGACGGCTTAGCCCACCGTCACCTCATCGGGCGACAGACGTGTCCCGCCTGGACGGATCCGGCACCGCCACGGCACCCACCGCCGACGCGCCCGCCAACCGCTCCAGCAGCAGCGGCAGCCCGATCACCGGCAGCAGCCACGCCAGCACGATCAGCCGGCCGCCCCAGATGTTGATGTCGGGATGCGCCGCATGGGTGAGGAACCCCGTGCCGGCCGCCGCGAACAGGAACCCCGCGAAGCCCGGCCGCTGCCGCACCGCACCCCACGCCCCCGCCACGAGCGCCGCCAGGAACAGCGGCTCCCGGAACTGCCGGCGCAGCCACTCCACCCAGAAGTTGACCTCCAGCTCCCAGAACTCCGGCCACGGCCGGGCCCGGTCGGGCAGGCGGAAGTGATCGGTGAGCAGGTCCTGGAGGCTTTCGGAGGCGGACGGGAAGCGCAGCAGCCACGCCAGCAGGGCGGTCACCAGGGCCCCGCCGCCCGCCACGGCCCCGACCAGCAGCAGCGGCCGGTCGAGCCGCCCCCGGCGGCGTACGGCGATGGCGGCGCACACCCCCGCGAGGCACACCGCGAGGAACAGCGCCTGCGAGTGCTTCACCGCGAACAGCAGCCCCAGCGAACCCCCGACGAGGGCGGCCCCCTCCCGTGCTCTCCCGCCGACGGCCAGCGCGCACCCCCACAGGGCGGCCAGCGTCAGCGCCAGCAGCAGCCCCTCCGTCATGGGGCGCATCGCGGTCGTGCCGCACGGCAGGACATAGAAGAGGGCCTGACCGGTGAGCGCGACCACCGGGGGAGCGCCCAGAGTCCGCAGCACCAGGAACGCCAGGACGCCACCGGCCGCCGCCACGAGCACGCTCGCCAGCCAGACCCCCCACGTCACGCCGAGCACCGTGACGAACGGCACCAGCAGCGCCGGATAGCCGGGCCGCGCCTCGAAGATCCGCATGAACCGCTCGGACAGGAACGGCGCGGTGTACCCGCCCGTCTGCCCGGCCCGCAGCCGCCGGTCCACCCCCCGCCACAGCCCGACCCGGCACTTCTCCGCCACCCGCGCGGCCGTGTCCGGCGCACGGAAGCGCACGACGTGCACGCTCTGCTCGCGCCGCGCGACGGACGCCTCGCCCGCGCACACCCAGTCGATGGCGGCGCCCGCGGCCTCCCGCTTGCCGTCACCGCGCAGAGCGAGCGCGTACGACACGTAGTTCCTGCTGTCGGGCGTGTCCCGGCCGGTGACGTTGGCGAGCTGGAGGAGCGCGAAGACGGCGGCCAGGGCCAGCACCCAGGTGCGCGGCCTCACAGAACGCGGACCCGGCCGCCGGGTGCCGGAACCGTGGTGAGCGGGGACGGCACGAGGGACGACGGCGGGAGATCGCTCAGGGACCGGTTGCGCCGCGCCGCGGCCGACGGCACCGGGTGGCGCTCGGCGAGAGGCACGAAGGGCGGCAGGCCGCCGGTCTCTCCCAGCACCACACGCCGTACGACCCGCTCGGCGGCACGCCCGTCGTCGTACGGGCAGAAACGCTCCCGGAACGCGGCCCGCAGCTGGGTGGAGCGCGAGCCGCGCCAGTGACCGGAGGCGAAGATGTCGATCAGCTCGTCCTCGCTGCGCGCGACCGCACCCGGCGGGAAGGAGCGCAGGTCGAAGTAGGTGCCGCGAGCCGCCTCGTACGCCGCCCAGTCGTCGTCGGCGGCGTGGATCACGATCGGCCGGTCCAGGTTGGCGTAGTCGAACATCAGGGACGAGTAGTCGGTGACCAGCGCGTCCGAGGCCAGGCACAGGTGCCCCACGTTCGGGTGGCCGGTGACGTCGACGACCCGTCCGCCGGGGGACTCGACCAGCGGGGCGCCGTCCGCGTCGTGGGCGCGGGCCAGCAGCACGAAGCGGGGGCCGAGGCGGCGCAGCACGCGCTCCAGGTCCAGGGCCGTGCCCCGGGCGCGGCGGTAGTCGCGGTGCGTCGGCGCGTACAGGACCGCGATTGCGCCCTCGGGGATGCCCAGCGAGGCGCGCAGCCGGTCCACGTCCAGCGACGTGGCGCGCTGGAACACGTCGTCGCGCGGCTGGCCGTACTCCAGCGTCTCGTACCGGGCCGGGAAGACCCGGTTCCAGACCAGCGTGGAGTGGCGGTTGCCGGACAGCACGTAGTCCCACTGGTCGGCGCCGCGCAGCTGCCGGGCGAAGTCCGTGCACCCGGCGGCGGCCGGGCGGTCCTGGAGGTCGAGGCCCATGCGCTTCAGCGGGGTGCCCGCCCGCGTCTGCACCAGCACCTGGCCCCTGCGCCGGACCAGCCGGGCGTCGAAGTCGGTGTTGGCGACCAGGTACGTGGAGCGGGCCAGCGCCGTGAAGTACGCGAGCGAGCCGGGCGTCACCCGTCGGGTGGCCGTCGGGAGCGTGTGGTGGTGTTCGGGACGGGCCACCCACGCGGTGCGCATCCGGGGGACGAACGAGCGGAACGCGTCCTCCAGCGCGGCCGGGTTGCACTCGTAGCCCCGTCCCCCGTGGGAGGAGAACAGCGCACAGTCCTCGCGCAGGGGGAGCAGACGCTGGACGCGGTAGTGGACGCGGAGCGCCGCCCACCGACTCCCCCGCGCCAGAAGGGAGACGAACCGGCCCGTGCGCCGCAGCGCCCACCTCCCGGCCGACAGCACCCGGTACACGCGGTGGCTGCCCAGCCGGACGAGCGCGTGCCGCAGCCGGTTCCCGCGGCGCACCGGGCCGCCGGGCGTCCGGTACCGGGCGTAGTGGGCGCGGGCCCGGCGCAGGAACTCGGCGCGGGTGCCGAGCGGCAGCCGGCCGCGCCGGGCGTACACGGCCGCGAGGTGGTCGACCATGCGCCCGAACAGCACCGGACGCCAGTGGGCCAGTGCGGGACGGGAGTCGAGATACGCGAACAGCCGGTCGTACTGCTCGAACACGTCGAAGTGGCGGCGGCTCGTCGTGCGGGAGATACCGCCCAGGCGGCGCCGGCGGTGGTGGACGCAGACCCGGTCGAGGGTGGCGATCGACTCGGCGGCCATCAGGACCGGGTAGGTCCAGGGCGTGTCCTCGTAGCAGCCGGTCGGGAAGGTGAAGCCCTCACGGTCGAGGAACTCACGCCGGTACGCCTTGTTCCACGCCACCTCCATGACCGACAGCAGTCCCGGCCGCTCGTCGAGGCGGAACGGCGCCGGGGCCTCCTCGGTGAGTTCGAGGGCGTGCTCGTCGCGGCGGGTCTCGCCGGACCAGAAGGCGCGCGCGTGGTCGTAGACGAGGACGTCGGGGCCGTCGGTCTCCTTGAGGCGGTCGGCGATCGCCTGGAGGGCACCCGGGGTGAGGGTGTCGTCGCCGTCCAGGAAGACCACGTAGTCACCGGTGGCGAGGCGCAGCCCGGCGTTGCGGGCGGGGCCGGGACCCCCGTTGTCCGGCAGGTGGACGGCCCGCACGCGGGCGTCACGGGCGGCGAACTCGTCGGCGATCGCACCGCACCCGTCCGGCGAGTGGTCGTCGACGACGATCAGCTCCAGATCGGGGAAGGACTGGGCGAGAACGGAGTCCAGGCACTCGTGCAGGTACGCCTGGACCTCGTGAGCGGGGACGATGACACTGAACCTGGGCACAGGGGACATCCATGGGTCGGCGCGGGCATACTGCCCGGAAACGCGCCGCCGAGCGTTCGGGTTACGCCGGACGTGCCATACGGGGGAAGCGGGATGAACTGAGGTGAACGGGGGGAGGGGGCGAGCCGGAAGCGGCCCGCCCCCTCCGATCGAGTGACGTAACTGCCCTGCGTGCGGGCCTACTTCACCGCACCCGCCATCACCCCGGACACGAACTGCCGCTGGAACGCGAAGAACACGGCCAGCGGGATCACCATCGAGATGAAGGCGCCCGGGGCGAGGATCTCGATGTTGCTGCCGAACTGCCGCACCTGCTGCTGCAGGGCGACCGTGAGCGGCTGGGAGCCCGAGTCGGAGAACACCAGGGCGACCAGCATGTCGTTCCACACCCACAGGAACTGGAAGATCCCCAGCGACGCGATCGCCGGCGCGCCCAGCGGCAGGACGACCGTCAGGAACAGCCGGGCCTCCCCGGCGCCGTCCAGCCGCGCCGCCTCCAGGAGCTCCCGGGGGATCTCCGCGAAGAAGTTGCGCAACAGGAAGATCGCGAACGGCAGTCCGAAGCCGACGTGGAACAGGATGACGCCGATGATGTCGCCGAAGATCCCCAGGTCGCGGAAGAGACCGGACAGGGGGATGAGGGCCACCTGCACCGGCACCACCAGCAGCCCCACCACGACCATGAACCACCAGTCGCGGCCCTTGAAGTCCATCCACGCGAACGCGTACCCGGCCATCGCGCCGACGAGGATCACCAGGAGCGTCGACGGCACCGTGATCCAGATCGTGTTGAACAGGGAGTGGGTGATGTCGTCGTTCTCGAGCAGCGACTCGTAGCTCTTCGCGGTCAGTTGGGCGGGCGCCGAGAAGACCTTCCACCAGCCCGAGGAGGCGATGTCGGTCGGCTCACGGAACGAGGAGACCAGCAGGCCGAGCGTCGGCACCAGCCAGAACAGGGCCACCAGCAGCAGGAAGACGCGCAGCGCGCCGCCCGCCGCACCGCTCGCCACCCGGGAGGCGAGCGACCGCCTGGCCTGTACGGCGGTGCCGGGCACGGGAGCTTTGGGCGCAGGAGTGCCCGACGCGGGTGTGTCGAGAGCGGTCACCGCTGACGCTCCTTCCTCAGGCGCCGGATGTTGACCCACATCACCGGCAGGACGAGCAGCAGTAGGACGACACCGAGCGCGCTGCCCAGGCCCTCGTTGCCGCCGCCGCCGAACGACACGAGATACAGCTGCAGCGCGAGGACGGTCGCGTCGTCCTGACTGGGCTGCGGCGCGATGATGTAGACGAGGTCGAAGATCTTCATCACGTTGATCATCAGCGTGACGAGGACGACGACCAGGACCGGTGCCAGCAGCGGCACGGTGACCCTGCGGAACACCTGCCACTCGTTGGCGCCGTCCACGCGGGCCGCCTCCAGCAGGTTGCGGTCCACGCCGGCGAGCCCCGCCGCGATCAGCACCATCGCGAAGCCCGCCCACATCCACACGTACGCGCCCATGATGGCCGGGGTCACGAGGGTCGGGCCGAGCCAGTCGATGCCGTTGTACGGCGCCGCGAAGTTCGAGCCGGGGAGCCGGAGTTTCGCTCCGTCCGCGGACTCGGGGAGTCGGAAGGTGCCGTCGGCGCCGCTGGTCGCGGAGGCGACGACCTTGCCGTCCTTCACCGCCTCGACCTTGACGCCCTTCAGCGCCTTCTCGCCCGGGTCGATCCTGCCCTTCTCCCCGCCGCCGCCCAGCTTGAAGTCCAGCCAGACGGTGCCGGTGACGCCGTCGCCCGTCGCCGCCCTGGCGTCCTCAGGGGTGCCGGGCAGCTTGTTGGGCGCGATGCCGACCAGCGGGAGCAGGGCCGGGGTGCCCGCCGTGACCGTGCCGGTCGAGGTGAACGAGCCGCCGCCCGACGCCTTCAGGTCGCTGACCTGCGCGTTGGGGCGTGCTTTCGGATACACCGACGAGTCGGCGAACACGTCGTGCACGGACGTGACCACCGCGTTCGCCACGCCCTGGTCCGGGTCCGCCTCGTAGACCAGCCGGAAGATGATGCCCGCGGCGAGCATCGAGATCGCCATCGGCATGAAGATGATCAGCTTGAACGCCGTTCCCCAGCGCACCCGTTCGGTGAGGACGGCGAAGATCAGACCGAGCGCGGTGACGATCGCCGGGGCGACGGCCACCCAGATCGCCGTGTTCCGCAGGGCTTTCAGATTTGAGTCGTCGGAGAAGATGTCGACGTAGTTGTCGAGCCCGACGAAGCCCGAGCCGTCCGCGTCGAACAGGCTGCGCCAGACCGAGTACCCGATCGGGTAGACCACGAGCGCCCCGAGCAGCACCAGCGCGGGCAGCAGGAACAGCACCGCCACCCACAGCCGGGTGCCCGTCACGCTCTTGCGCGGGGGGACGGGGGGCGTCGGCAGCACGCCGGCGCCCTCCGTCGACTTCGCAACGGCTTCCGCCATGCCGGGTTGTCAGCCGTTCCCGTAGGCCTTGGCCGCGTCCGCCTCCAGCTTGCGCTGGGCGCCCGCCACGTCCTTGGGGTTGCGCAGGAAGTCCTGCAGGTCCTTCCACTCGCCGACACCCTGGGTGCCGCCGAACGCCGCCGGAGCCTGGTCGGACATGTCGAAGCGGAAGTCGTCGCCCGCCGCGAGCAGCGCCTTGGCGATGTCACGGGTGACGTCGTCCTTGTAGGCCCCCTGGTCCATCTCCTTGTTGGGGGAGAGAAAACCGCCCTGCGCCGCCCAGATCTCCGCCGCGTCCGTCGACGCCAGGAACGTCAGCAGGGCCTGCGCGCCCTTGCTGTCCTTCAGCGCCACCGCCGCGTCGCCGCCGCTGACCACGGGGGAGTCGGAGCCGACCGCCGGGAACGGGAACACCTTGGCGTCCGTGCCCACCTTCGCCTTGGTGTCGGCGTTGATGTTCGCGGTCACGAAGTCACCCTCGAAGACCATCCCGGCCGGGGTGTCACCGGAGAACGTCTGGATGACCGACTTCGGGAACTCCGTCCCCAGCGCGCCCTTGCGGCCGCCCGCGATCAGTTCGTCCTTGCCCCACAGCTCGCCCAGCGTGGTCAGGGCATCCTTCACCGAGGGGTCCGTCCACTTGATCTTGTGCTGGGCCAGCTGGTCGTACTTCTCCGGTCCCGCCTGCGAGAGGTAGACGTTCTCGAACCAGTCGGTGAGCGTCCAGCCGTCCGCGCCGCCGATGGACACCGCGGGAGAGCCCGCGTCGGACAGCGTCTGCGCCGTCTGCAGGAACTCGTCCCAGGTCTTGGGGGTCTCGGTGATCCCCGCCGCCTCGAACGCCTGGGTGTTGTACCAGACCAGCGACTTGTTCGCGGCCTTCACATACGCCCCGTACTGCTTGCCCTTGTACGCCCCGAGGTCCACCCAGCCCTTCGAGAAGTTCTTCTCCAGCTGCTCCTGGGCCGCGCTGCCCAGCGGCTTGACCCAGCCCTTCTCGGCGAACTGGTGCAGCACGCCGACCTGGGGCAGGAACGCGACGTCCGGCGGCTTGCCGCCCTCGATCTTGGTACCGAGGAACGTGGAGGTGTTGTTGCCCGTCGGCACGAAGGTGACCGTGGCTCCCGTGCGCTTCTCGAACTCGTCCAGGACCTTGGTGAAGTTCTCCTGCTCCGGGCCCGTCCAGACCGCCGCGACCTCGAGCTTCTGACCGTCCAGCTTGGGCAGTTGGACGGTGACCTTGCTGTCGCTGTCGTTGCCCGTGCCGCCGCCGTCCTTGCCGCCTCCGTCGTCGTCACCGCCGCACGCGGTGAGGGAGAGGGCGAGAACGCCCGCCGCGAGGGCGGCAACGGCCTTGGCGGCTCCGGGTCTTCCGGGTTTCCTGTGTGGTGGCGTGTGCTTGAGCGACTTACGTGTCCGAAGAGTGCTGCGCATCACTGCCCCGTTCTTCGTTCTTCGTCGAACGTCCGAGCGCTGTCCCGTGGCACTGGTCTACGCCGGGTCACTGGGGGCGGCAAGAGCGCCTGCCGAGTCAAGTCGGTGATCGTAACCGCCTCGTGACGTGGAATCAGGCGGGGTGCGTCGATCACGGACGTGGTGTGCAGCCTGTCCCCCGCAGCCGAGCGATGGTGGATCAGCCGGTCACGGAAACGTCGCTCGCGGCCGTTACAGCAGTGAAGGCACCTCCGTCGCCGAGACCTCGCGGGCCGCGCGCTCCAGGGCGCTGGCCAGGAGGGCCAGGTCCGTCGGGCCGTTGCCCAGCTCGCGGACCGGGCGGCGGGTCGGGGGGTCGCCCATGCGGGTCCAGTCCAGGGGGACGACCGTGGGGCGGAGCGTGGCCGTGCGGGGAATGCGGCCCGTGACCCGGCCGGCCTGGAAGGGCGTGGCGCGGTCGGGGGCTGGGTGACCAGGGGAGGGGTGGCCGGGGTGTCCGTTGTCCCGGATCGTCAGTCTGCCGCGTCCCGGTGCCGGTTCGTCCGGGCCCTGCGAGGGTGCCTCCAGGGTGACGTGGAGTGTGGCCGCGCGGGCGAGGTCGGTCTCCGCCGTACGGGTGCCGCCGGAGGTGGTGGCGACCAGGTGCACACCGAGGCGGGCACCCTCGCGGGCCACGGCCTCCAGGGCCCTCATGACGGAACCGGCCGCGGGGCGGCCCGGCGAACCGAGCGGCGGCGACAGCAGCGCGTCGAGGTCGTCCACGATCACCACCAGGCGGGCGAGCGGCGGACCGGGGTCGGTGCGCTCACGGGACGCGGGCGGGCGCAGTCGCAGAGTGGAACTGGGAGGTGTGTCCAGGTCGTCGGCACCGGACGAGGCACCGGCACCGGGGGAGACGCCGGACGGGCCGGTGGACGGCGCCTCCGGCGCGCTCGCCGTCGCCGTGCCCTTCGCCGAGCGCTGGGCGACCACGCGGCCCGACGCTCCCCGCTGGGTGTGCCACGCCATGAAGTCGAGACGGCCGAGCAGCTCCGCACGGCGTTTGAGCTCGGCGCTCAGGGACTGCGCGAACTCCCGCATACGGACCGGGTCGTGGGCCGCCAGATACGTGCCGACGTGCGGGAGGTCGGTGCACACGCCCAGCCCGTCACCCGGGCGGGGGCCGTGGCCGCTGCCGCTGCTGTCCCGTCCGTCCACGAGGGCGATGCCGAGCCGGTCGGGGCGCTCGGCGGCGGCCAGCGAGGCGGCGATGGAGCGCAGCAGCTCCGTGCGGCCGCTGCCGGACGGGCCCTCGATCAGCAGGTGGGGGCCATCGGCGGCGAGGTCCGCGCACACGGGCCCGCGCGGACCGGCGCCGAGCACGGCCCAGGCCCGCCCGCCGACCGTCTGCGCGTCGTCGGCCGCGTCGGCCCAACGCGCCATCAGGGACGCCGGAGTGGCCCGCGCCAGCCCCAACTCGTCCAGCAGCCGCGCCGACTGGGGCAACGGCGCCGACACGCGCGGGTGCCGCTCCGAGAGGGCGCCGTCCGACCGCAACGGCGCCAGCGCCCGCGCGAACCGCTCGGCCCACGCCGCCGAGACCGCGTCGACCGCGGCCACGGTGCCGGGGGATATGGGGCCGGAGGGAGAGGGACCACCGGCGGGGTGACGGGTGCCGGTGGCCGCAGGGGGGCGCTCGGCCGGGTCCGGGCGCCTGGCGTCGGCGGTGTCGGCGGGCAGGTGGCCCATCAGGTTGAGGTGGGTGCGGCTCCCGTGCTCGGTGGGGGCACGGCTCGCCATGGCCGACGGTGTGTGGTCGGTGGCGCGTGTGGGCGTGTGGGCGGGGTCGGACACGCGCGCGTGGTGCTGCGGGGGCTCGGGGTGTGCCTGCCGCGCGGGCTCTCCCGCCGTGTGCGCTGCGGAACGGGCCGGAGCGACCCGCATCAGCCGCAGCGCCGTGGCGACGTCCCCGCTCAGCAGGGCGACGGCCCCGCACTCGCGGAACGCGGGCGACACCCCGCACGCGGCCTCGTACGTCTCCGACACCGGCGACGCGGGCGACGCGGCCTCCGTCTCGGCGAGGCACACGACGTGGATGCCCGCCACCGGTCCCCGCACCGCCAGCCTCGCGACGGCCTTCCGTACGTCGGCTCCGCCCGGGTCGCCGTCCACGATCACCACCGTGTACGGCCCGGGGAAGCCGGCGTCCGCCGGGTCGTCGTCCCGCGCCCAGGAGGGCCGGCGCACCGGGCGCCTGCCGGGGGCGTCGTCACTCTCGCCGCCCGGGTCGCCGATGCCCGTCGCGCCGTACGGGCTGTACGAGCCGTTTCCGCCGTACGTGCCGTTTCCGCTGTACGCGCCGTTCGGGCCGGTCGTGCCGCGCGCGCCCGCCGCATCGACCCCGTGTGCTCCCGTGTCCGCCAGGTGGTCCTCCAGGCGGCGCAACAGCTCGTCGGTGCGCGCGGTGGCCTGGTCGCGGTCGTACGCCAGGAGCAGGCGGCAGTCCTGGCCGTGCCCCGGGCGGACGTGGGGGAGCCAGCCGAGCCAGGACCAGTCGGCCGTGCGCTCGTCGGCGGGGCGGGAGCGGTCCGCGCTGATCAGGACCAGCTCCAGGGCGTCGGGCGAGTGCAGCGCGGCGAGCTGTGCCACTACCGCTCGGGCCAGGCCCAGCAGCCGCGCGCGTGGCCCGGCGAGTCCCAGTGCGCCGACCTCGCGCAACCCGGCGGTCACCGGCACCGCGGGCAGCAGTCCCGAGCCGTCGGGCGCCGCCCGGTCGGCCGTGCCCAGCCGGACCGTCAGCGCCTCCGGGTGCTCCGGACCCCGCTCCCACAGCCGGGGGCCCGGGCCGAGCGCCGTGAGCAGCAGCGCGGCGGGGTCCGGCCACTTCTCCGGGGCCTGCGTCACCGCGGCGGGGGGCTCCTCGGAAAAGTCGTCCTCGTCCGTCTCGTACGGGTCGGTCCCCTCGCCCGTCTGGTCGCCGCGTCCGCCGGCCAGCCGGCGGGCCCAGGCCGAGAGGCCGCCGCGCTTGCGGGGCTCCCGCGGCAGGTCCGTACCTCGCACGGGGGTGCCCTTTCGGGTGCCGCCCGGCCCGGGGACGTCGTCGGGCCGGACCGGGGGCCGGGTGCCGGGGGCCGCCGTACCGCCCTGAGACGCCGTACCGCTCACCGGGGTGGAGCTGCCCAGGGCCGCCGGGCTGCCGGGAACCGTCGCGCGCCCGGTGGACGCCCGCCCTTCCGGGGAGGCCACGCCCTCCGGGGACCGCGGACCTCCCTGAGTCGTCGAACGGGCGGCTCCGGGGGGCGTGGAGCGGTCCGCGGGCGTGGTGCCCTGGCCGGTCCCCGCCGCGCCGCCCCCACCACGAGCGCTGCTCTCGATCCGGGGCGCCCCGCCCTGCCCCGGGACCACCGGCCCGCTGCCACCGCCGGCCGCGCCGCCGCTGATCACCCGCACGTGCCCTTCCCCGTCGGGCGCCGTCCCCGGCGCCCCGGAGCAGGCACCGATGCCGCCGGGCGGCGTCAGCCGCAGGGCCGACTCGCCGATGCGCAGCAGCGCGCCCGGAGTGAGGCGCACCGGGCGGTCGCCCACACGGGCGCCGTCGAGCGTCGTGCCGTTCGTGGAGCCGAGGTCGGTGACCGAGACGCGGCCGTCCTCGGCGACCGTCACCGCGCAGTGCAGGCGGGAGACGTCCGGGTCGTCGAGAGGGACGTCCGCGTCGGCGGAGCGGCCGATCCGGATCCTGCCGCCGTGCAGGAAGTGGACGCCGCCCGCGTCCGGGCCCGCCACCACGTGCAGCCGGGGCGCCGACTCGTCCACCTCGGGTCCGGGCTCCGGGGCGCCCAGGGACAGCACGGCGCCGTCGACCAACGGGGGCTCGCCCAGCGTGCAGCGCTGGGTGTCCAGCCGCTCCGCGCCCGCGTACAGCACGACGGTCCCGCCGCCGTGGTCCCGGCCGCGCTCCGGCTGGGCGGAGGAGGAGCCCCCGTCCCCGCCGGCCGCCGACGCGAGACCGGACGCCACCGCCGCCAGCGCGGTCCCCGCCGGTGCCGTCACCAGCACATCGCAGGCCGTGGCACGTCCCCGCGGCTCCGAGGACGGCCCCAGCGGGTCTACGACGGTCAGCCGGATCTGCATCGCCGTCAGCGGTCCCTTCCGCGCGGGCACCCGCGGCGGGGACGGACGAGCCTGCGCGGTCCCCACCGCAGACTTCCCCCACCCCACACGGGCACATCGGCCAGTACTGAAGGCATCCTCGCACCTGCCACTGACAACGTGCCCGCCTTCGAGGGGCAAGTGATCTTGATTGGTCGGCTCTGCCCGCAAAAGTGCCTGACCAGTGGACAGCGGATGCCCGCTCGGTGCCCGCTTGAGATCGGTCACGTTCGCCCGGTGGCAACCAACGGCCCGCCGGAGAGCGTCTTTCTGTCGAACACGTACGGGAATGCCGTCGAACGCGCTGGGGAAGGCGTACGTACTCGCAGGCGGCGCGCGCACCGTCGTCCGAGCAGGTGCGTGCGGCAGAGCACAGAGCCACGACACCCCGGTTCGCCGGACGGCGGCACTACAGTGGGGCGGAACACCCGAATCCCCGGCAGGACCGGTGGAATCACCAGCAGACAAGCGACACCGACCAGGCAAGCAAGCAACAGGGAGCCCATGACGTGCGGCCGGTAGGGAGCAAGTACCTCCTGGAGGAGCCGCTGGGACGCGGCGCCACAGGCACAGTCTGGCGCGCCCGCCAGCGGGAGACCGCGGGGGCCGAGGCGGCCGTCCCGGGCCACCCCGGGGAGACCGTGGCGATCAAGGTCCTCAAGGAGGAGCTCGCGGGCGACGCGGACATCGTGATGCGGTTCCTGCGGGAGCGCTCCGTGCTGCTCCGCCTCACGCACCCGAACATCGTGCGGGTGCGGGACCTCGTCGTCGAGGGTGATCTGCTGGCGCTGGTCATGGACCTCGTCGACGGCCCGGACCTGCACCGCTACCTGCGTGAGAACGGCCCGTTCTCGCCCGTCGCCGCCGCCCTGCTCACCGCCCAGATCGCCGACGCGCTCGCCGCCAGCCACGCCGACGGTGTGGTCCACCGCGACCTGAAGCCCGCGAACGTCCTGCTGAAGCAGGAGGGCGGTCAGATGCACCCGATGCTGACCGACTTCGGCATCGCGCGCCTCGCCGACTCCCCGGGTCTGACCAGGACCAGCGAGTTCGTCGGCACGCCCGCGTACGTCGCCCCCGAGGGCGCCGAGGGCCGTCCCCAGACGTCCGCCGTCGACATCTACGGCGCCGGGATCATGATGTACGAGCTGGTCACCGGGCGTCCGCCGTTCGGCGGCGGCTCCGCGCTCGAAGTGCTGCACCAGCACCTCAGCGCCGAGCCGCGCCGCCCGTCCACCGTCCCGGACCCGCTGTGGACGGTCATCGAGCGCTGCCTGCGCAAGAGCCCGGAGGAGCGGCCCAGCGCCGAGAGCCTCGCGCGCGGGCTGCGGGTCGTCGCCGAGGGCATCGGCGTCCACGCGAACGCCGCGCAGATCGCCGCCGCCGAGGGCGTGGGCGCCCTCCTCGCCCCGGACCCGGCCCCCGCTCCCGTACCGGGCACGCCCGCACCGTTCGGCTCGGCCGACCCCACCCAGGTCCTGCCGCACAACGCGGGCACGTACGACCCGAACGCGGCGACCAGCGTGATGCAGCACACCTCGGGCCCGGCGGGCGCGGCCGACCCCACGGCCGTCCTCCCGAACCGCGGCGCCGCCGACCCGACGGCCGTCATGCCGTCGATGCCGCCGAACCAGCCCGGCCAGCCGGGGCAGGGCGGCGGACCCGAGGACCCGCACCCCTGGCAGAATCAGCTCCGCGCGGCCCGCGACCGCAACGAGCAGACGCAGGTGCAGTACCTCGACCCGAGCGAGGACCCGCTGCGCCGCCGCCCCCAGCGGCAGGTCGCGCGACCGCCCCAGCAGCCACCGCAGGGCCGGCGTCCGCAAGCGCCGCCGCCCGGGCAGGACTACGGCTACCCGCAGCAGCAGCCCCAGCGGCAGCCCCAGCGGCAGGCACCCCCGCCGCCCCAGCCGCAGCGGTACGCGCCGCCTCCTCCGCAGCAGCAGCCCCAGAGGCCCGCGCCGCGCCCGCAGCGCGAGCCTCGTGAGCCCCGGCAGCCGCGACAGCGCAGCGCCAACCCGATGCGCATCCCCGGGCTCGGCTGCCTCAAGGGATGCCTCTTCACGATCGTCATCCTGTTCGTGGCGGGCTGGCTGGTCTGGGAGTTCAGCCCGCTCCAGGGGTGGATCGGGACGACCAAGGGCTACTGGGAGCAGCTCTCGACCTGGGTCGGCGACATCACCGGATGGATCGAGAAACTGGGCGAGAACTCCTCGGGCACGGGCGAGAAGCCCGCGGGCCAGTAGCCCGCCGCACGCTCCCGCTGCCCGCTGCCGCCGCATGCTCCGGCTCCGGCTCCGGCTTTGGCTTTGGCTTCCGGTTCGTCTCGTACCTCATGTTCGTCTCCTACGTGGTTTCGTGCGCCCGCGATGCGTCGCCGAGGTTGGTGATTTGTCGACATCTGACGGGTGATTTCCGTCTCCGCGGTGAAGGTTGGCTCGTCGGACGCGTAGTTTTAGCGACAACACGCGTCCGTAGGAGCAGTCTTGGCACGGAAGATCGGGAGCCGGTACACCGCGAACCAGATTCTGGGGCGGGGCAGCGCCGGCACGGTGTGGCTGGGTGAGGGGCCGGAGGGGCCCGTCGCCATCAAGCTGCTGCGCGAGGACCTCGCCTCCGACCAGGAGCTCGTGGGGCGCTTCGTCCAGGAGCGCACGGCGCTGCTGGGTCTCGACCACCCGAACGTGGTGTCCGTACGGGACCTCGTGGTGGACGGCAACGACCTGGCGCTCGTCATGGACCTGGTCCGCGGCACGGACCTGCGCACCCGCCTCGACCGCGAGCGGCGGATGGCACCCGCGGCGGCCGTCGCGATAGTGGCCGACATCGCGGACGGGCTGGCGGCGGCCCACGCGGCCGGGGTCGTGCACCGCGACGTGAAGCCGGAGAACGTGCTGCTGGACATGCAGGGCCCGCTGGGCCCGGGCGGCGCGCACCCGGCCCTCCTCACGGACTTCGGTGTCGCGAAGCTGATCGACTCCCCGCGTCGTACGCGCGCCACGAAGATCATCGGCACGCCGGACTACCTGGCCCCGGAGATCGTGGAGGGCCTGCCGCCCCGGGCCGCCGTCGACATCTACGCGCTGGCGACGGTGCTGTACGAGCTGCTGGCGGGCTTCACGCCGTTCGGCGGCGGGCACCCCGGGGCGGTACTGCGCCGGCACGTCACGGAGACCGTGGTCCCCCTCCCCGGCATCCCGGAGGAGCTGTGGCAACTGCTCGTGCAGTGCCTGGCCAAGGCGCCGGCCTCGCGGCTGCGGGCCTCGGAGCTGGGCGCTCGGTTGCGGGAACAGTTGCCGTCCCTGGCCGGGATGCCGCCGCTGGACGTGGACGAACCGGACGCGGAGCCGGAGGAGTACGAGGAGGAGACGGAGCCGGCCGCGCCCCGCGAGCGGGTGCGGCGGGGGGCCGTACCCCTGGTGCCGGGGGCCAAGCCCGACTCGAACCGGGACACCCACACGTCGATGCGCGTGCCCGGACCGGACGAGCTGGCCGGGGGTGCGCGGGGAACGGCTCGTGCGCCTCGGGCGGCCGGGGCTCCGCGACCGGGGTCGGCCCGTCACCGGGCCCAGACCCGGCGGCGGCGGATCACGCTCGGTGCGGCGGCGGTGGTGCTGGTCGCCGTCGTGGGGGTGGGGACCTGGGCCGCCACGTCCGGCGACGACTCGGGGGGCGCGCCCACGGACACGGAGAACTCGACGCCTGCGTCTCCGTGACGGGTGGGTGGGCCGGGGTTGTTCCGCCCCCGCCGCCCCTACCCGTCCCATCCCCAGGGGCGCTGCCCCTTCGACCCCGCCAAGGGGGCTGCGCCCCCTGGACCCCCGTCCTTTCGGGGCTCCGCCCCGGACCCCGTTTCGGGGGCCGGCCCCCGGACCCCCGCTCCTCAAACGCCGGAGGGGCTGGGTTTCCAGCCCGTCCGGCGTTTGAAGACGAGGCCGAAGGCCGATACGCGGGAGTCTGGGGGCGCAGCCCCCAGGGATGGAACGGGTGGGGGCGGCGGGGGCGAGGAAACAAGTCCGCCCAGCCGCAGGCGCCCGGGTCGGGTCGGTTGCCACAGCCGTTACGCTGGGAGGCGTGGCAGTCGTCGATGTATCCGAAGAGCTCAAGTCCCTCTCCTCGACCATGGAGTCGATCGAGGCCGTCCTGGACCTCGACAAGCTGAGGGCAGACATCGCCGTGCTCGAGGAGCAGGCGGCCGCGCCGTCCCTGTGGGACAACCCCGAAGAGGCGCAGAAGATCACCAGCAGGCTGAGCCACCTCCAGGCGGAGGTGCGGAAGGCCGAGGCTCTCCGCGGTCGCATCGACGACCTCGGTGTCCTCTTCGAGATGGCCGAGGAGGAGGACGACCCGGACACCCGCGCCGAGGCCGAGGCAGAGCTCGCACTCGTCAGGAAGGCGCTGGACGAGATGGAGGTCCGGACGCTGCTCAGCGGGGAGTACGACGCCCGCGAGGCGCTCGTCAACATCCGCGCCGAGGCGGGCGGCGTCGACGCCGCCGACTTCGCCGAGAAGCTCCAGCGGATGTACCTGCGCTGGGCCGAGCAGCACGGCTACAAGACCGAGGTCTACGAGACGTCGTACGCGGAGGAGGCGGGCATCAAGTCCACCACCTTCGCCGTGCAGGTGCCGTACGCGTACGGGACGTTGTCCGTCGAGCAGGGGACCCACCGGCTCGTCCGCATCTCCCCGTTCGACAACCAGGGGCGCAGGCAGACCTCCTTCGCGGGAGTCGAGGTCCTTCCCGTCGTCGAGCAGTCCGACCACGTCGAGATCGACGAGAGCGAGCTGCGCATCGACGTCTACCGGTCCTCCGGGCCCGGCGGGCAGGGCGTCAACACCACCGACTCCGCCGTGCGGATCACGCACATCCCCACCGGCATCGTCGTCTCCTGTCAGAACGAGCGGTCGCAGATCCAGAACAAGGCCACGGCCATGAACGTGCTGCAGGCCAAGCTGCTGGAGCGGCGCCGGCAGGAGGAGCAGGCCAAGATGGACGCCCTGAAGGGCGACGGCGGCAACTCCTGGGGCAACCAGATGCGTTCGTACGTCCTGCACCCGTACCAGATGGTCAAGGACCTGCGCACGGAGCACGAAGTCGGCAACCCGGAAGCCGTGTTCAACGGTGAGATCGACGGCTTCCTGGAGGCCGGCATTCGCTGGCGCAAGCAGCAGGAGAAGTAGCGCCGCACGCGCCTCCGTCACGCGGGGCGTTTTATCGACAAGGCAACTGCCGCCTCACGGGCGGCAGTTGCCGTCGTATGTGCGGGATGTCGGGGTTTTACGTCACACTCACACCACCTGTCCGAGGCCAAACGATGGTGAAGCGGACATTGCGCGCGCAACGACCTTGACGTTGCTGTGAAAACTGGGAAGGGTGAAGCGTGGCATGCGTATCTCCGGGGCGCATGTGACGCGGGGGACTGAGTGAGCGAGCTGCCCCTGACGCCGTCGCCCCGAGCGCTGCTCTATCGACGATGAGCTACTGGGGGTAGCAAACACATGACCAGGAAGACGCGGATCCGCCTGGCGCGGGTGGCCGCAGGTGCCGTGATCGCCGCCGGCGCCTCCCTGACCGCCGCGGGTGCCGCATCCGCCGCGGAGTCGGACAACTGCCTGCTCGGCCTGCTGTGCACCGAGAGCCCGGCTCCGGACAACCCGGGTGACCCCGAGAACCCGGGCGGCGAGGAGCCCGGGAACCCGGATGACGGCATCGGCCTCCCGGACGCCCCGCCGGAGGCGGAGGAGCCGCCGGCCGGTGACCCGGTCGAGCCCCCCGAGGAGGCCGAGCCGCAGCCCGACAACCCGGGCAACGGCAGCGACAACGGCAACGGGAACGGGAACGGCGACAACGGGGGCGGCAACAACACCGACCCCGACGGCGGCAGCGGCAACGACGCCGTGGCCCAGGAGGAGGGCTCCTCCTCCCTGACCGACACCGGCACGGACACCTCCACCGGCACCAGCACCTCGGCCCAGGGCCAGGCCCAGGCCCAGGGCACCGGCGACGAGCTCGCCGAGACGGGTGCCGCCGAGACCACGTTCCTGCTGGTCGGAGCCGCCACGATGATCGCCGGCGGTATCGGCTTCCGTCTGCTGCCCCGCCTGGTGGGCGGCCGCGGCGGCGCCGCGGCCTGAGCCTGACGGCTAGCCGCACCGCAGTACGCGCAGGAAAGGGCCCGGAGCGAGTCGCTCCGGGCCCTTTCCTGTGCTCCTGTGCCTCTCTCGTGCCCTCCGGCGCCCTACACCGTCTGGTGCGCCAGCAGTGCCACCGCCGCGATCAGTACGGCGAGCAGGGCGATCAGCGTCATCGGGTTCAGCCCCGCGAACGGACTCTCCTGCTGCAGCCGCTCACGGCTCGCCCGGCAGACGGGGCAGCGGCCCTCACTCACGGGCGCCGCGCAGTTCGCGCACACCAACCGGTCGTACGTCATGCGCCTCGCCCTCCTCGCACGCCACGCGTTCGTCTACCCAACGTTTCCGGGAACGCAACCGTTCCCCCTCCACTGTGCCAGGTTCCTCCGGAAAGAGCGCGGGGTCCCTGCGGGGCCTGGCCGGTGCGCTCCGAGTTGGGGAGGGTTTGGGTTGTTTCGCGGCTGGAGGTCTGTTGTGGTTGCTCGCGCCCGCGCGGCGGAGCCGCATATCGACAGGGCCTCGCCCCCCTGCCGGGGCTTGGGCGAGGCGCTCCGAGCGGGGTGGTTTGGATTGTTTCGCGACTGCGGGCTCGTCGTGGTTGCTCGCGCCCACGCGGCGGAGCCGCATATCGACAGAGCCCCGCGCCCCTTGCGGGGGCCGCGCCCCCGTGCCCCGCACAAAACACACATCCCCCACGTAACCCCTACCGGCGACTGCACTCCCGTACCCGGTTCGCGTATGGTCACGCTCATCTACCCCCGGCGACCCGTGGTGCATCCGTGATCCGATTCGACAATGTCTCCAAGGTCTACCCCAAGCAGACCCGCCCCGCCCTCAGGGATGTCTCCCTGGAGGTCGAGAAGGGCGAGTTCGTGTTCCTCGTGGGGTCCTCCGGCTCCGGAAAGTCCACCTTCCTGCGGCTGATCCTCCGCGAGGAGCGGGCCAGCCACGGCCAGGTGCACGTCCTGGGCAAGGACCTCGCCCGGCTGTCCAACTGGAAGGTGCCGCAGATGCGCCGCCAGCTGGGGACCGTGTTCCAGGACTTCCGGCTGCTGCCGAACAAGACGGTCGGTGAGAACGTCGCGTTCGCGCAGGAGGTCATCGGCAAGTCGCGCGGCGAGATCCGCAAGTCCGTGCCGCAGGTGCTCGACCTCGTCGGGCTCGGCGGCAAGGAGGACCGCATGCCCGGTGAGCTGTCCGGTGGTGAGCAGCAGCGTGTGGCCATCGCGCGGGCCTTCGTCAACAGACCCAAGCTGCTGATCGCCGACGAGCCGACCGGCAACCTCGACCCGCAGACCTCCGTCGGCATCATGAAGCTGCTCGACCGGATCAACCGGACCGGCACGACCGTGGTGATGGCGACCCACGACCAGAACATCGTGGACCAGATGCGCAAGCGCGTCATCGAGCTGGAGAAGGGCCTCCTCGTCCGCGACCAGGCGCGCGGCGTCTACGGCTACCAGCACTGACCCCCCGTCCACGGAAAGGCCCGAAGAAGACGCCATGCGCGCGCAGTTCGTTCTCTCGGAGATCGGTGTAGGTCTCCGCCGCAACCTGACGATGACCTTCGCGGTCATCGTCTCCGTCGGCCTCTCGCTGGCCCTGTTCGGCGGCTCGCTCCTGATGAGCGACCAGGTCAACCAGATGAAGGGCTACTGGTACGACAAGGTCAACGTCTCGATCTTCCTCTGCAACAAGAGCGACGCGGAGTCCGATCCCAACTGCGCCAGGGGCGCCGTCACGACGGAGCAGAAGGACCAGATCAAGGCCGATCTGGACAAGATGCCGGTCGTCGACAAGGTGCTGTACGAGTCGCAGGACGCGGCCTACAAGCACTACAAGGAGCAGTTCGGCGACTCCCCGCTGGCCAGCAGCCTCACGCCGGACCAGATGCAGGAGTCGTACCGCATCAAGTTGAAGGACCCGGAGAAGTACCAGGTCATCGCGAGCGCCTTCAACGGCCGGGCCGGCGTGCAGTCCGTTCAGGACCAAAAGGGCATCCTGGATAATCTGTTCACCTTGCTCGGGTACCTCAACTGGGCGGCGCGCGGCGTGATGTTCGTCATGCTGGTCGTGGCGCTGCTGCTGATCGTCAACACGGTGCGTGTCTCGGCGTTCAGTCGTCGTCGTGAGACGGGAATCATGCGGCTGGTGGGCGCCTCCGGGTTCTACATCCAGGCGCCGTTCATCATGGAGGCCGCGGTCGCCGGGCTCATCGGCGGCACCATCGCGTGCGCGTTCCTCGTGCTCGGGCAGTACTTCGTGATCGACAACGGCGTGGCCCTGTCGGAGAAGCTCCAACTCATCAACTTCGTCGGCTGGGACGCGGTGCTGACCAAGCTGCCGCTCATCCTCGCGGCGAGCTTCCTGATGCCCGCGTTGGCGGCGTTCTTCGCGTTGCGCAAGTACCTGAAGGTGTGACGCATGCCAAGAGGGTCGTTCGGTCGAGCAGCCGTACGGCCCTTTTGTGTTGTCCTAGACTCACCGGCATGTCAGGCCACGACCCGTTCTGTCGGCCCCGCCGCCTCCGCCGTGGGGCGGCTCTGACATTCGTCTTCGCGAGTGTCCTCGCGACGGGCGCCGCGACCGGCTCGTTCGGCGAGCCGGGCAGCCCGGACCGCGAGTCGGCCGCCACCTCCCGTTCCACGCTCCAGGGCCACCGCCAGTACGTCGCCGAGGCCGCGGCCCAGGCCATGGCCGCGGGCCAGTCTCCCGTGGAGGCCGCCGAGCGCGCCGTCAGCCGCAGTGGGGACCGCTGGGGCGCGGTGTACTCCGAGGGCGAGTACGAGGAGTTCGAGGAGGCCCTCGACGGGGCGTACACCGGTGTCGGGCTGTGGGCCCGCCGCGGGACCGACGGCCGCATCGAGATCACCCGCGTCCGGGACGACTCGCCGGCCGCCCGGGCCGGCATCCGCAAAGGCGACCGGCTGCGCAGCGTCGACGGTGAGAGCGTCGACGGCCGGCCCGTCACCGAGGTGCTCTCCTTACTGCGCGGCGACGCCGAGGACGCCCCCGCCGGCACCACGGTCTCCCTGGGTCTGCAGCGCGGCGAGCGCGTGTGGAGCGAGACCCTGCGCCGGGCCCGCCTCTCCACGGACCCGGTGACCGTGCGCAGGCTCACCGACGAGGTCACCGTCATCAAGGTCGCCGCCTTCACCAAGGGCTCGGGCGACCACGTACGCACCGCCCTCGACCGGGCGCCCGCCGACTCCCGGATCATTCTCGACCTGCGCGGCAACTCCGGCGGACTGGTCACCGAGGCCGTCACCACCGCCTCCGCCTTCCTCGACGGCGGCCTGGTCGCCACGTACGACGTCAACGGCTCCCAGCGCGCCCTGCACGCCGACCCCGGCGGCGACACCACGAGACCGCTGGTCGCGCTCGTCGACGGGGGCACGATGAGCGCGGCCGAGCTCCTCACCGGGGCCCTTCAGGACCGCGGGCGCGCGGTCGTCGTCGGCTCCCGCACCTTCGGCAAGGGCTCGGTCCAGATGCCGAGCCGCCTCCCCGACGGCTCCGTCGCCGAACTGACCGTCGGCCACTACCGCACCCCCTCCGGCCGCGGTGTCGACGGCCGCGGCATCACCCCCGACCTGGAGGCCGACGAGGGCGCCCTGGAGCGGGCGGAGACGGTACTGAGCGGGCTGGGGCAGTAGCCCGCCCCCTTCGCCGCCCCGGTAAATGCGCTTCCCGTACGCCCCCTCCGTAGTGCGAAAATGGACGGCACTATGAGCAAGGGAATGTACGTACCCAAGGAGGCCCAGCCCAAGAAGGGCGGGGCGGCCGCCAAGGCCAAGGACGGCGAGAAGGGCGGCAAGCGCAAGATCGTCGCGCAGAACAAGAAGGCCCGCCACGACTACGCGATCATCGACACCTACGAGGCCGGCATCGTGCTCACCGGCACCGAGGTGAAGTCGCTGCGTCAGGGGCGGACCTCGCTGGCCGACGGCTTCGTCCAGATCGACGGCGGCGAGGCGTGGTTGCACAACGCCCACATCCCCGAGTACAGCCAGGGCAGCTGGACCAACCACTCCGCGCGGCGCAAGCGCAAGCTGCTGCTGCACCGTGAGGAGATCGACAAGCTGGAGTCCAAGGCGCAGGAGACGGGCCACACGATCGTGCCCCTCGCCGTGTACTTCAAGGACGGCCGGGCCAAGGCCGAGATCGCGCTCGCGCGAGGCAAGAAGGAGTACGACAAGCGCCAGACCCTGCGCGAGAAGCAGGACCGGCGGGAGTCGGACCGGGCCATCGCGGCGGCGCGCCGGAAGCAGCGCGGCTAGGGCTCAGGGTCTGCCCTGACCCGGTCGGCGGGAATACGCTGGCACCCGCCCGCGTTGATCCCGTACGATGGCACAAGCACCTCACCGTGGGTGCGCACCTTGAAAAAACCACATGGGGATGATCGGTTTCGACAGCGGCTGTCGAAGCAGGGGAAGCGTGTCGAGGAAGCGGCCATGATCTCGTAAACCACAGGCCGAAAAAAATAATCGCCACTATCAAGAGCGATTCTCCCAAGGCGACGCAGTTCGCCCTCGCTGCCTGATCAGGTAGCTAGGCAACTGCCCCTTACTTAAGGGAGTGTCAGCCCGGGGCTGTTCCCGACCCGGATCCTGGCATCAGCTAGGGGACTAAACCTCGATCCCGGTCACGGGGTGAAGAGGGAAACCAAACAGTGACTGGGCCCGTCGGCGACTTGTTCGCGTGATCGCCGGGGCCGAGAAAATCACAGCGAACTGCACACGGAGAAGCCCTGATTCCGCACCGTTGGACGCGGGTTCGATTCCCGCCATCTCCACGATCGGGAGGTCCTGTCACCCAGACGGACCACTCCCACCCATGCGAGTGAAGGCCTCGCTGCTCTTGAGCAGCGGGGCCTTCGTCGTGTCTAGGCTCGCTGCGTGACGCACCGGACGGGTGCGTCCTCCCTTCACTCCGGGCCCCTTCTCGTCGGGGCCCGGCCCGACGAGAGCGGTCCCGGGACCGTGACTGGCCGCCTCACGTCGAAGGGAGGACGCCCCTACATGGGCAGTCACGAGGAGCAGAAGCCGACTTTCGTCATCCGGCTGATCCGGCTCATGCCGGAGAGGGCTGCGAAGTATGCGAGGAGGTGGCTGCTCTGGTGGCTCACCAGGTAGCCGGATATCCCCAAACGGTCTGGGGACATCCGACTGGCTCCTGTTGAGCCGGGGCCCTCGTTCGGAGTTTGCCTCTCCGATGCGGGGGCCCACCTTCTCTGGTGGCTCAGCAGCTAGCCGGATACCCCCACAGGGCCTGGGGACATCCGACACGCTCCTGTTGAGCTCGGGCCTCCGCCTGGGTGATGCATCACCGGCCCAGTGCGGCGCCCTCCTCGCGGCCAAGTACAGCACACAGCCCCCGCCATGGCACCACACTCCAGCTCCTCATCACGCGAGCGAGCGACGCCCCGTACTGGCCCTCTCCGTCAGCCGAGGCGCCAGCAGCGTCGCCTCCGGCACCCCCGCGCCGCCCAGCTTCCTCATCAGCAGCTCCACCGCCCCCGCGCCCACCTCCGCCGACGGCACGTCCACGGACGTGACCGGGAGGCGGGTGCGGGCGGCCAGGTCGGCGGGGCAGATGGCGGTGACCGAGAGGTCGGTGGGGACACGTAGCCCGAGGTCCTCGAAGGCGTCGATCAGGGGTTCCAGGATCGCCTCGTTGTGCACGACGACCCCGGTCAGCGCGGGCCGTTCGCGCAGCAGTTGCTCGGCGACCGTGCGGGCCGCGGCGGGGGTCGCCTCGCACGGGTGCACCGAGGACGACAGTCCGTGCCGGGCGGCGGCGGCCGTGAAGCCCTGGGCCACGCGCTGGGCGAACCCGGTCTCGCGCGCGTACACCTCCGGCGGCGACCCGACCAGGGCGACCACGCGGTGGCCGAGGCGCACCAGATGCTCCACGCACACCTCACCCGCTGCCTTGAAGTCGAGGTCGATACAGGTCAGCCCGGCGGACTCGGCGGGGAAACCGATCAGGACCGAGGGTCTGTCCAGGGTGCGCAGCAGGGGCAGTCTGGGGTCGTGGAGCTGAATGTCCATGACAATCAGCGCGTCCGCCGCGGCCGTGTCCGCGACCCGCCGCAGACCGTCCTCGCCCTCCTCCTGCGTCAGCAGCAGCACGTCGTGGTCGTGCGCGCGGGCGGTGGTCACCACCGACACCGCGAACTGCATCACCACCGGCACGTGGATCCCGGCCCGCAGCGGCACCACCAGCGCCAGCACGTTCGATCTGCTGCTGGCCAGCGCCCGCGCGCCCGCGTGCGGACGGTAGCCCAGCAGACGGATGGACTCCTCGACGCGCTGCCGGGTCTCCGCCGAGATCGGGCGCTTGCCGCTCAGCGCGTACGAGACGGTGCTGGGGGAGACCCCGGCGTGCCGTGCCACATCAGTGATCTTCACCATCAGCCCAGCTCCACTGTCAGGAACCCGCTTCCCGCCTCTGCCCGTACCTCGCGTCCGCCCGCGGCCAGTCCCCACGGCACCGTTGGGTCACCGCAAGACGCCCGCAGGGTGTCGCCCTCGCGGACCACGGTGAACGTCACGTCCCCGACGGGCACCGTCACCTGGGCCCCGCGCTCCAGCCCGTACGCGCGCAGGGTGACCCCGTCGGCGTACGCGTAGTCGGGCCGGTCGTCCACCGCGCCCACCGGGATCACCGCGCCCGGGCGGACCAGCAGCGGCACGCTCAGAAAGCCGTGGCGCTCGCGCACCCAGCGGGGACCGGTCACCGTGCGTCCGCTCAGGAAGTGCGTCCAGGTGCCCTCGGGCACGTAGTACGAGACGTCCCCCTCGTCGCTGAACACGGGCGCGACCAGCAGATCGGGGCCGAGCATGTACTGCCGTTCCAGATGCGCGCACCCGGGGTCGTCGGGGAACTCCAGCACCATCGCCCGCATCATCGGCACGCCTTCGGTGTGCGCGGTGCGCGCGGCCTCGTACAGGTAGGGCATGAGGCGGAGCTTCAGCCTTGTGAACTCGCGCAGCACGTCCACGGACTCGTCGTCGAACAGCCACGGCACGCGGTACGACGACGAGCCGTGCAGCCGGCTGTGCGAGGACAGCAGCCCGAAGGCGATCCACCGTTTGAAGAGAGCCGGGGTCGGGGTGCCCTCGAAGCCGCCGATGTCGTGACTCCAGAACCCGAAGCCCGACAGCCCCAGCGACAGGCCACCCCGCAGCGACTCGGCCATCGCCTCGTACGTCGACTCGCAGTCCCCGCCCCAGTGCACGGGAAAGCGCTGGCTGCCGGCCGTCGCCGAGCGGGCGAAGACGACGGCCTCCTCCTCGCCGCGGTGCTTGCGCAGCACGTCGAAGACGGTGCGGTTGTAGAGGTAGGTGTAGTAGTTGTGCATCCGCTCCGGGTCGGAGCCGTCCGCGTACGCCACGTCGAGCGGCACGCGCTCGCCGAAGTCCGTCTTGAAGCAGTCGACTCCCTGCGCGAGCAGCGCCTCCAGTTTCGAGGCGTACCAGTCGCGGGCCGCGGGGCTCGTGAAGTCGACGAGTGCCATGCCGGGCTGCCACAGGTCCCACTGCCAGACGCCGCCGTCGGGCCTGCGCAGCAGGTGACCGAGGGCCTTGCCCTCCGCGAAGAGGGGCGACCGCTGGGCGATGTACGGGTTGATCCACACACAGACCCGCAGGCCCCTCGCCTTGAGCCGGGCCAGCATGCCCTCCGGGTCCGGGAACACCCGTGGGTCCCACCGGAAGTCGCACCAGTTGAACTCGCGCATCCAGAAGCAGTCGAAGTGGAAGACGGAGAGGGGGAGTTCGCGCTCCCGCATGCCCTCGATGAAGGAGGTCACCGTCTCCTCGTCGTAGGAGGTGGTGAAGGACGTCGACAGCCACAGGCCGAACGACCAGGCGGGCGGGAGCGCCGGGCGGCCGGTGAGCGCGGTGTACTTGCGCAGGATCTCCTTCGGGGCCGGCCCGTAGATGACGTAGTACGTGAGCTGCTGGCTCTCCACGCTGAACTGGACCCGGGACACCGCCTCCGAGCCCACCTCGAAGGAGACCTTGCCGGGATGGTCGACGAAGACGCCGTAGCCCGCGTCGGTCAGGTAGAACGGCACGTTCTTGTACGCCTGTTCGGTCGCCGTGCCGCCGTCGGCGTTCCAGATGTCGACGACCTGGCCGTTCTTGACGAGCGGCCCGAACCGTTCGCCGAGCCCGTACACCGATGTGCCGACGCCCAGGTTCAGCTGCTCGCGCAGGTAGTGGGCGCCCGTCGCGTCGCGCAGGATGCCCATGGCCTTGTTGCCGCTGGTGGTGAGGACGCGACCGTGCGCGAGGAAGTCGACCTGCCAGGCGCCGCCCCGGGCGACCCGGACGGAGAGCGCGCCCGCGGTGAGGGTCGCGTGGTCGTCGTCGTACGAGGTCTGCGCCCCGCCCTCCGTACCGCTGACCTCGAAGTGGGGGCCGCGGGGCTCCTCGCCCTCGAAGTGCGTGAACGTGACGCCGATGACGTCGGGCATCGGCGCGTGCGCGCTGATCGTCACGACCGGTCCCTTCAGCAGGTCGCCGCGGTGGCGGACGGGCTGGGTCGGCGCGTGGAGCTCCAGCGTGCCGCCCGGCCCCTCCGTGATGTCGAGGACCTGGCACGGATGGGCCGCGGTGACGCCCTCGCGCAGCAGCCAGTAGCCGTCGGTGAACTTCATGTGGGGGTGTCTCCTTACTTCACGGCTCCCACGGCGATGCCGCGGGTGAGGGTGCGTTGGAAGACCAGGAAGAAGACGATCGCGGGCAGGACGCCCAGGAGCGCGGCGGCGTTGGTCATGGTGGCGTCCATCAGCCGCTGGCCCTGGAGGACGCCGAGGGCCACCGACACCGTCTGGTTGTCGTTGGAGATCAGCATGACCAGGGGGAGCAGGAACTCGTTCCAGGTCCAGATGAAGAAGAAGACCAGCAGGACGCCGAGCGTGGGCCGGCTGACCGGGACGACGATCCGCCACAGCACCTGCCATCTGTTCGCACCGTCGATGCGGGCCGCCTCGATGATCTCGCGCGGGAACCGGCTCAGGACGGCGGAGAGCAGGTAGGTGCCGAAGGCGGCCTGGATGACCGTGAAGACGATGATCACGCTGAGCCGGGTGTCGTACAGGCCGGCTTCCTTGCTCAGGTAGTAGACCGGGTAGACCAGCGCCTCCTGCGGCAGCACGTTGGCGAGGACGAAGAAGGCCAGCACCCAGGTGCGGCCCTTGACGCGGCCGATGCCGATCGCGTAGGCGTTGAGGACGGAGAGCACCACGGCGCCCGCCGCCACCGCGCCGCTGATCAGGAACGAGTTGAAGAGCTTCTGGCCGAAGTCGACGCGTTCCCAGAAGCTCCGGAGGCCGTCGAGGTAGAGGCCGTCGGGGAGGCTGAGCGGGCCGTCCGCCGAGTACTCGGCGGGTGACTTCACCGCGTTGACCGCGACGATCAGGAACGGCACCACCATGAAGAGGGCGGCGACGACCAGGGCCACGAGGACCGGGTAGCGGCCGGCGAGGCTGCGGACGGGGCGGCGGCGCGGCGCTCCGGTGCGTACGGCTGTCGTCATGTGCGGAGCCCTTCCTCGGCGTCCTCTGCCCGCGTCTGGAACCTGAGGCCGACCAGCGCCAGCAGCAGGACGAGCACGGTCAGGACCGTGGAGATCGCGGCGCCGTAACCCACCTGGGTCTTCTCGAAGAACGTGGTGAAGGAGAAGTAGGAGGGGACGTCGGTCGCGCCGCCCGGACCGCCCTTGGTCAGCACGTACACCGCCCCGAAGACCTTCAGCGCGGCGATCGTGCACCAGGTCAGGACGACATGGATCTCCGGGCGGATCTGCGGGATCGTGATGTGCAGGAAGCGGCGCCACCAGCCCGCCCCGTCCAGCTCGGCGGCCTCGTACAGCTGCGGGTCGACGCGTTGCAGGCCCGCCATGAAGACGACGAGCGGGAAGCCGATCTGCACCCACACCATCACGCCCATGACGCTGTAGAGGGCGATGTCGGGGTCGCCGAGCCAGTCCTGCTGCCAGGAGCCGAGCCCGACGGCCCTCAGCAGTTCGTTGAGCGAGCCGTCGTCGGGCGCGAGGATCCAGCTCCACACGATGCCCGCGACCGCGATCGGCAGCACCTGCGGGAGGTAGAAGCAGGCGCGCAGGACGGCGGCGGTTCTGCTGCCGAAGTGCTTGCCGATGTAGTCGAACAGCGCGGCGGCCAGCACCAGTCCGATCGCCGTCGGTACGACCGCCATCGCCACGACCATGAACAGGCTGTGCCGGAACGACGCCCAGAAGGCGGAGTCGTCCATCAGCTCCCGGTAGTTGGCGAGCCCGGACCAGTCGGGCGAGCCCACGCCCTGCCAGTCGGTGAAGCTCATCCCCGTGTTCATCAGGAACGGCACGACCACGACGGCGAGGAAGGCGAGGGCGCCGGGCAGCAGGAACAGGAGGTACGAGTCGCGGGGACGGGGGCGGCGGCGCGGGCTGCCGCGATGGTGCTCACCGACCGCCCGCGCACCCCGTTCGACGGTCACCGTCATCGCTTCGGCGCGCCCTTGTCGTACGCCTCCTGCAGGGCGTCCAGATACGCGTCCGGCTTCGCGCTGCCCGTGATCAGCTTCTGGGTCTCGGAGACGAGGACGTCGTAGAAGCCGGCGACGGGCCAGTCCGGGTAGAAGGCCAGACCGTCCTTCCGGGAAAGGGAGTTGAAGTCGGCGATGAGCTCCTTGGCCTGGGGGTCGGTGATGGCGGCGGGATCGGCGGCGACCGGCACCCCGCCCTTGTTGCCGAGCAGGTTCTGGATCTTCTCCGACATGGTGATGTCGATGAAGTCGTACGCCAGTTCCTTGTTCTTCGCGCCCTTGGGGACGACCCACAGGTTGCCACCGGAGCCGAGGGTGAGGTTCGTGTCCGGCCACAGGAACGTGCCCCAGTCGAACTTCGCCTCCTCCTTGAACCGGCCGTACCACCAGCTGCCGGAGAACAGGATCGGCGCCTTGCCCTGGATGAACGACACCCCGGCGTCCTCGGCCTTCGTACTGCTGGACTTCTCGCTGATGTAGCCCTTCTTCACCCAGTCGGCGAAGGTCTCGGCGCCGTACGTCCAGGCCGCGTCGTGGAAGTCGGTCCGGCCCTTGTAGAGCTCGTACGCGTCCACCCAGGCGCGGTCGGCCTTCGTCAGGGCCAGCTGGTAGAGGTACTGGTGGGCGATGTACTCGGCGCCCGCGTTGGCGAGCGGGGTGACGCCCTCGTCGACGAACTCGTCCATGGCGGCGGTGAGTTCGCCGAACGTGGTGGGCTCTTCGATGCCGTACTTCGTGAACAGGTCCTTGTTGTAGAAGACCATCGTGTACTCGGCGTAGTTCGGCACGCCGTACCACTTGCCGGAGCCCATGACCCCGTTGGTGTCGTACTGGCTGGTGGTGCGCACGCCCGCGCCGATCTTCTTGTCCCAGCCGCGCTCGCCGGCCTCGGCGGAGAGATCGGTGAGGAGCCCCTGCCGGGACAGGAGCCCGGCCGTGGCGTTGCCCTTGTTGTACTCCATGAGGTCGGGGGCGTCGGAGGAGTTGAGGACCATCGGGGCGGTCTTCTGGATCTGTTCGAAGCCCTTCTCCTCGAACTCCACCTTCACACCCGGATGGGTCTTCTCGAACTCCTCGATGGCCGCGTTCCAGGCCACGCCCATCGCGCTGTTCGGGGCCTCGTAGTGCCACAGCCGCAGCGTCCTGCCGTCGCCGGACCCACCGTCCGAACCACCGCAGGAGGCCAGCAGCAGGGCCCCGCTCAGAGCCGCCGCGGCCAGTGCGGCCGTACGCCTTCGTGCCGTCAACATCCTGTGCCTCCGGGGGAGTCGGATGGTTCTCGGGGGCGCCACGCGGTGGCCGTCCGGGTGGCCGAACGGCGCAGTCGAACCGTTTCGATGCGTGACGTCGAAGCGCTTCGACGAGGGAAGGTATGTGCGGGTGGGGAGCGCGTCAATGGGGCGGGTGGCTTCTCGGGGGCGAGAGCGGCTCGGGAAACTGCGCGCCGACCATGGCGCGTTGGCAGCCGTGCGGATCTATGGTGGTCCGTATCCGTGTTCGCATCTGTATCCGGATCCGGATCCGGATCTGGACGCGTGTTCGTGTTCCTTTTCGTGTTCGTGTTCGTGTTCGGCCGGCAGGAGGGGGCTTGCCCATGACCGTGACGACCACCCGAAGTTCCGTACGGGCGCCCGCAGCCGCGGGTACGCCGCTGCTGGGCTCGCTCGCCGACCTGATGCGCGATCCGCTGGGGGCGTATCTGCGGGCCCGGCGTGATCGCGGGGACGTGGTGCGCTTCCGGATCGGGCCGCCTGGGCTGGGGCGGGAGCTCCACGCCGTGTTCTCACCGGAAGGCGTGCAGCGCGTGCTGGCCACGGAGGCCGCCGGTTTCCGCAAGGACACGCCCTTCTACCAGGAGCTGCGCGACCAGATCGGCAACGGGCTGCTCACCAGCCAGGACGCCGACTACCTCCGCCAACGCCGCCTCGTGCAGCCGCTGTTCACCCGCCGCCGGGTGAACGGTTACGCGGAGGGCGTCGCCGCCGAGGCCGCCGCGCTCGCCGAGTCCTGGCGTACGGCGCCGGGCGGGAACGTCGAACTGGTCGGTGAGATGCGCCGGTTCGCGTTGCGCGTGGTCGGCCGCATCCTCTTCGGCACGGACGTGGAGGAGGCGGTCGCCGTTGTCGAACGGACCCTGCCCGCGCTCCAGGACCACGCGCTGAAGCGAGGCCTCGCCCCGGTGAAGACCCCGCCCACGTGGCCGACTCCGGCCAACCGCCGGGCGGCGCGGCGCCAGGCGGAGCTGTACGGGCTGTGCGACCAGATCATCGAGAGCCGGCGCAGCGGGGGAGGAGCGGCCGGAGCGGCGGACTCCGGCGACGATCTCGCGACCCTGCTCGTGCGGGCCGAGAACGCCGAGGACGGGCGGCTCGGGCCCACCGAGGTGCGCGAACAGGTGCTGATCTTCCTGCTCGCCGGTCACGAGACCACCGCGACCGCGCTCGCCTTCGCGCTGCATCTCCTCGCCCGGCATCCCGAGGAGCGGCGGCGGGCGCGGGAGGAAGTGGACCGTGTGCTCGGGGGGCCCGGGGGGCGGGCGCCCACGGCTCAGGACATGGAGGCGCTGCCGTATCTGACGATGGTGGTGAAGGAGGCGATGCGGCTGTATCCGTCCGCGCCGATCATCGGGCGGCGGGCGGTCGCCGGTACGGAGATCGACGGTGTACGGATACCGGCCGGTGCCGATGTGCTGGTCAGTCCGTGGGTGACGCATCGCCACCCCGACTACTGGGCCGAACCGGAGCGCTTCGACCCTGAGCGGTTCACGGCCGAGGCGGAGGCGGCTCGTCCGCGTTATGCGTGGTTTCCGTTCGGTGGGGGGCCTCGGGCCTGTATCGGGCAGCATCTGTCGATGCTGGAGTCGGTTCTGGCGCTGGCGGTGCTGCTGCAGCGGTACGACTTCGAGGCGGTCGGGGACGACGAGGTGCCGCTGGGGGCGGCTATCACGTTGATCGCGAAGGGGCCGGCCCGGTGTCGGGTGGTGGGCCGGTAGGTGTTTCGCCCCCGCCGCCCCTACCCGTCCCACCTCCAGGGGCGCTGCCCCTTCGACCCCGCCACGGGGGCTGCGCCCCCTGGGCCCCCGGGTTCGCCGGGGATGCGGCCCCGCCTCCGTCCTTTCGGGGCTCAGCCCCGGACCCCGTTTCGGGGGCCGGCCCCCCGGACCCCCGCTCCTCGAACGCCGGAGGGGCTGGGTAGTGCGGGCGGGGCTGGGTGGTGTGGGGCGGGGCTGAACTTTTCCGGGCGGGGCTGAGCTTTCCCGGCCGGGCTTGGACTTTCGGCCGAGGTCAGGCATATCCAGCCCGTCCGGCGTTTGAGGACGAGGCCGTCAGGCCGATGCGGGGGTCTGGGGGCGCAGCCCCCAGGGACAGGATGGGACGGGTAGGGGCGGCGGGGGCGTGATCCCTCCAGGCCTGCCGCCGGTCAGGGCTTGCGGCCCACCCCGCAGTACGCGTCCACGGCGGAGCCGCGAGCGGCTGACGCAGGAGCGTCGGGACGCCACTCGGGGACCCGGACGACGCCCGGATCCACCAGTTCGAGACCGTCGAAGAAGCCGGCTATCTCCGCGACGCCCCGCACGTAGTACGGCACCGCACCGCTCGCGTTGTACGCCTCCGACGCGGCGATCATGCCGTCGCTGGTCGCGGTGCTGTCACTGATCACCAGGTGGCTTCCCGACGGGAGGCCGGCCATCATCCGGCGCACCAGGTCACGCGCCTGGTCGTAGTCGGCGACATGTCCGAGCGTGTTGAGGATCATCAGGGCGACCGGCCGGGAGAGGTCGAGGGTGGCCGCGGCGGCCTGGAGGACGGCCTCCGGCTTGTACAGGTCGGCGTCCAGATAGGCCGTCCTGCCCTCGGGTGTACTGGTGAGCAGCGCCTTCGCGTGGGCCAGCACGATGGGGTCGTTGTCGACGTACACGATCCGGGCGTCGGGGGCCACGCGCTGTGCGACCTCATGGGTGTTGTCGGCGGTCGGGAGGCCGGTGCCGACGTCCAGGAACTGCCGGATGCCCCGCTCTCCGGCCAGATGGCGGACGGCGCGCCCCAGGAAGTGGCGGCTGGTGACCGCCACGTCGACCAGACCGGGGAAGATCTCCTTGATGTGGTCCCCGATCTTCCGGTCGACCTCGTAGTGGTCCTTGCCGCCGACGAAGTAGTTCCAGAACCGGGCCGAGTGCGGCTTGGTGGTGTCGATCCTGGCCCGTGTCTCCGCGGCGGCGTGGATCAGGGGGTTGGACTCGGACACGGGACGGCCTCCTGCGGATCGGTGACGGTGATCAGGACTCAACCTAGGCGAACTCGTAGGGGACGCTGGGGAGTTCAGCGGTATGCGACTCACGCACCGTGGGGTTTTGGCCACTCGCGGCCGGGGACGGTGCGGCGGCTGTCGTCGTGTGTACGGCGCGCGGCGATCAGTACGGCCGTCAGCGACGCCGCGAGCGGGACCCCGTAGCCGACGGTCGCGGACACGCCCTCCGTCACCCACCCCCCGGCCCCCGCACCGCACGCGATCCCGGCCAGGAGCCCCGTCACCGCCAACGTCATGCCCTCGTTCATACGGCCCTCGGGGGTGCGGTGCTGCACCAGGGCCATCGTCGTGATCATCGTGGGAGCGGTCGCCATGCCGGCGAGGAGCAGGGCGAGAGCGAGGGCCCAGAGCGAGCCGGTGAGGGTGGCCGTGAGGAGGGGGAGTGTCATCAGCGCCGTCATCGCCGCCACGCACCGGGGGAGGCGCCGCGAGGCCGGGCCGCCGGGCTTCAGGGCGCCGTACAGCAGTCCCGCCCCGCACGAACCGGCCGCCTGCAGCGCGAGCACGATCCCCGCGGCCGACGGGTGCCCGTGCGCGTCGGCGAACGCGATCGTGACAACCTCCGTCGAACCGAAGACGGCGCCCATGGCGAGGCAGACGGCCAGCAGGGGCGCCATGCCGGGTGCCCGCAGCGGTGAACGCGCGGTGGTGGACGGAACCGGCCGACCCGACGCGGGCGGTTCCGTCGACCGCTGGGCCGTGAAGACAAGCACCCCCGCCAGCAGCAGCACGGCGCCCACCAGCGTCCCCGCCTCCGGGAACAGCGCGGTGCACAGGAACGCCGCCAGGATCGGGCCGAGCATGAAGCACAGCTCGTCCGCGGCCTGCTCGAAGGAGTTCGCGGTGTGCCGGGCCGCCGGGTCCTCCCGCAGCAGATGGGCCCAGCGGGCACGGGACATGCCCCCCGTGTTCGGGGTCGTCGCGGTGGCCGCGTAGCAGAGGAAGAGCGTCCAGTCGGGGGCGCCGCGGCGCACGCAGAGCAGGAGCGCCAGGCTGCCCAGGACGGCGACCACCGTGGCGGGCACGGCCACCCGCGCCTGCCCGTGGCGGTCGATCAGCCGGGCGGTCCAGGGAGCCACCAGCGACGTGGCCAGCAGCCCCGTCCCGGTCACGGCGCCGGCGAGGGCGTACGAACCCCGTGACCCGGCGATCATGATGACCGCGCTCACGCCGAACATGCCCATCGGGAGCCGGGCGATCAGGTTCCCGAGGGTGAAGGCGCGGGTGCCGGGGAGGGCGAAAAGGCGGCGGTACGGGGCCAGGGGGCCGGTCCTCCGGCTACCGGAGGACCGCCGTCGTCGCGGCGAGAGGTCGGCCGCGACCAGCGTGTCGGCGGTGACCGTGAGGAGGAGGGGGCGGCGGGGTGCGCCGGTGGGTCGTCGCGGTGGTCGCGGTGGTTGCGGCATGAGCACCACCGTCGTCCGCCGCGTGATCAGGCGTCCAACACCTACTCCGTGGGGACTGACGCATCCTCGTTGTAAGTTCGCCGGATGCCCGCCCCGACCGTGGATCCCCGTCTCCTCCGTGCCTTCCTCGCCGTCGCCGAGGAACTGCACTTCACGCGGGCCGCCGCCCGGCTGTACGTCGCCCAGCAGGCGCTCAGCCGTGACATCCGGCGGCTGGAGAGGGAACTGGGCGCCGAGCTCTTCGTGCGGACCACCCGGCAGGTGGCCCTGACGGCCGACGGTGCCCGGCTGCTGCCGTACGCGCGTCGGGTGCTCCAGGCGCAGGAGGAACTCCTCGCGGCGTTCGCCCCGCAGGCCGGCGCGGGTGGCTCGCGGCGGCCGCTGTTCGTCGACGTCAACAGCCCGGGGCTCGTCGGGGAGCGCGTCCTCGCCCGCGCCCGCGCACTCGTCCCCGGCGAGGAGCTGATGACCCGTTACGAGAGCGGCCTCACGGGTGCCGCCACGGAGATCCTCGCCGGACGGCTCGACGTGTCGTTCGGCCGGTTCGCGGGACTGGACCCCGCGGTGCGGGACCGGCTCGCCCAGCGGCCGGTGCGGTACGAGCCGATGGCCGTGATCCTCCCCGAGGACCACCGGCTGGCCCCGCGGGAGAAGGTCTCCCTGGCCGCCCTCGCGGGTGAGACCGTGTACGCGGGCGCCGGGAACCCGCGGACGCCCGAGTGGACCGACCTGGCGCGCCGGCTCTTCGCGGGGCGCGGCATCGAGGTGGCGCCGCCCGAGCCGCTCGCCGTCGGCGCCGAGGAGTTCCGGCGGATCATGGCCAAGAACCGACACCCCGTCCTGGCCGTGGCGGAATTTCCGGCCATGCCCGGAACCGTGATCCGGCCTCTCGTCGACCCCGTTCCCCTCTCACCCGTGTCACTGGTGTGGCGCAAGGGGTTCCAGCATCCGGGAGTTGACGCGCTCGGACGCGCCGTGGACGAGCTCGCGGCCGAGGAGGACTGGCTGAGGCGTCCCCCGGAGGGATGGATTCCAGCCACAGATGCACTCATTATGGTGAGCCGCTCCTGACACATCGCCCGCACCATTCCCCCACGTGCGCTACATTCATCACCCGGGCGCTGTGATAGTGGGGGGCGCTCGGACCGGGTGGGGGCCCGGTCCGAACAAGAAAGTGCGAAAGTGCCCGGATCGTTCGCGCGCCCGAAAGTGTCCCTTGGGGGGATGAGCGTGCGAGTGGACAACTGGCGGAAAGACGCCCAACCGAACCGGCGGAACACCGGTCGACCGGGCAGCGGAGCAACCGATGCGTCGGACCGGTCCGAGGCCGGCGAGCGGCAGAGCGGTCAGCAGACCGACTGGCCGGATGCGATCGGGCGGACCGCGTCCTGGCAAGGGACCCAACACGTCCACGTACCGAGACAGCCGTCGGCATCCGGCCAGATCGCGGACAACGGCACTGAGTCGCCACGCACCGAGTCCCCGTACTCCTCGTCGCGTCATTCACGCGAGTCAACGGAGTACGACAGGGAAGGCGGCATGGGACGCGCCGAGGAGCCGTCGCGATACGACGCGGCAGCCGAAACCCGTCAGGTCGACGCCCCCGGCAGAGGGTGGATCACCGACTCGGAGACCCGGCAGTTCAGAATCCCGGACACCCAGCGGCTCGGGCACGTCCCGGACGGCCGCGGGAGCGACCGGGCCCTGGGCGGTCCCGGGAGCGACCAGGCCCCGGAGACCCGGCTGATCGAGCCGGTGCCGGCCGGCACCGAGCGGGAGCCCGGTCCGGACCCGGACCCGTCGCCGGTCTGGGAGGAGTCCGGCGAGCCCGTCACCCACGACCCCCACGAGGTCACTGTCCAGCTCGACGGTGTGGGGCGGGAACTGGAGGACTGGCTGGTCCGGCAGGCCAAGGACGCGCCGACCGGGCCGGAGTCCGACGGCCCGGTGTTCGTGGACGAGTCCGGCCGCCGCCGCAGCAGGCTGCGCCGCATCGGCGTTGTCGTCGGCCTCGCCTGCGCTGTATACGCCATCGTCATCGGTGCCACGCTCATGTCGGGCAACTCCAACGCGCCCTGGCTGCCGGGTCTCGGACAGCAGGACGAGGAGCCGGCGAGCAAGGTCGACACGCCACCCCTGGACGCCGAGTCGGCCGAACCGTCGCAGAAGGTGACAGGCGTGCCGAGCGCGGGTGCGTCGCCCACGGACGGCGCCACGACGGCACCCGGCACGGGCGCCTCGCCGTCGGGCGATGCCTCCCCGCCGGCGGCCCCCGGCTCGTCCAAGCCGCCGGCCAGCGACGAGCCCGACCCGGACCCCACCACGGAGGACCCGGGCACCGACCCGTCCCCGTCACGGCCCGACCCGTCCACCCCCGCCACGTCGCCCGACCCCGAGCCCAGCGCCACGGAGTCCACGGACACCAGCGGCGGCACGGGCACCGGCACCGGCACGGACTCCGAGCCCGTCGCCGGAGAGGCCCCCGAGCCCGCCCCCGTCGCGACGGGCACCGCACCCAGCTCCTCCTCACCGGAGAACCCGGAGAACATCGCCTGATGGCACGCACCAACCGCCACGGCCCGGCCCCGCGGGCCCGCCGTCGGCTGCCCCTGCGTTACCTGCTGCCCGTGCTCGTCCTCACCGCGCTGATGGCGATGCTGATGCTGCGCGGCTACGTGCACAGCGAGATCCTCGCCGACCACCGCGTCCGGCCCCCGGCCGCCTCCGACAAGGTGCCGGAGAAGATCCTCAAGGGCGGCCCGGTCATCGACACCCGCAGCGGCCGCACCCAGAGCCTGAAGGTGGACGACCGCCGGCTCGTCCTCACCTTCGACGACGGCCCCGACCCCGTGTGGACGCCCAAGGTGCTCGACGTGCTGGAGAAGCACCGGGCGCACGCCGTCTTCTTCGTCACCGGCACCATGGCCTCCCGCTACCCGGACCTCGTCCAGCGCATGGTCGACGAGGGCCACGAGGTGGGCCTGCACACCTTCAACCACCCGGACCTGTCGTACCAGTCCAAGAAGCGCATCGACTGGGAGCTGTCCCAGAACCAGCTCGCGCTCGCGGGCGCGGCCGGCATCCGCACCTCGCTGTTCCGGCCGCCGTACTCGTCCTTCGCCGACGCCATGGACAACAAGTCGTGGCCGGTCACCGAGTACATCGGCAGCCGCGGCTACATCACCATCGTCAACAACACCGACAGCGAGGACTGGCAGCGCCCCGGCGTCGACGAGATCATCCGCCGCTCCATGCCCAAGGACGGCAAGGGCGCGATCGTCCTCATGCACGACTCCGGCGGCAACCGCGCCCAGACGGTCGCGGCGCTCGACAAGTTCATCCCCATGCTCAAGGAACGGGGCTACGAGCTCGACAACCTCAGCGAGGCCCTGGACGTGCCCAGCGCACACACCCAGGTCGACGGGCTCGACGCGCTCAAGGGCGAGGCGTGGATCGTCCTCGTCCAGGCCTCGGAGCACATCACCGACGGTCTCGTGGCAGGCCTCGCCGTCATCGGCGTCCTCGTCTTCACCCGCTTCGGCCTGATGCTCCTGCTGTCCGGCATGCACGCCCGCCGTGTGCGCAGGAAGAACTTCCGCTGGGGCCCGGCCTCACCCGTCACCGAACCCGTCTCGGTGCTCGTGCCCGCGTACAACGAGGCCAAGTGCATCGAGAACACGGTGAACTCGCTGATGGCGAGCGAGCATCCCATCGAGGTCCTCGTCATCGACGACGGCTCCAGCGACGGTACGGCCCGCATCGTCGAGAACATGCGCCTGCCCAACGTGCGGGTCGTCCGCCAGCTCAACGCGGGCAAGCCGGCCGCCCTCAACCGCGGCCTGCGCAACGCCCGGTACAACCTGATCGTGATGATGGACGGCGACACCGTCTTCGAGCCGTCCACCGTCCGCGAGCTCGTCCAGCCCTTCGCCGACCCGCGCGTCGGCGCGGTCGCGGGCAACGCCAAGGTCGGCAACAAGGACTCGCTGATCGGCGCCTGGCAGCACATCGAGTACGTGATGGGCTTCAACCTCGACCGCCGTATGTACGACATCCTGCGCTGCATGCCGACGATCCCCGGCGCGGTCGGTGCGTTCCGGCGCTCGGCCCTCGAACGGGTCGGCGGCATGAGCGACGACACGCTCGCCGAGGACACCGACATCACCATGGCGATGCACCGTGACGGCTGGCGCGTGGTGTACGCGGAGAAGGCACGGGCCTGGACCGAGGCCCCCGAGACGGTCCAGCAGCTGTGGTCGCAGCGCTATCGCTGGTCGTACGGCACGATGCAGGCGATCTGGAAGCACCGTCGCGCGCTCATCGAGAAGGGACCGTCGGGTCGCTTCGGCCGGGTCGGCCTGCCGCTGGTGTCGCTGTTCATGGTCGTGGCGCCACTGCTGGCACCGCTGATCGACGTGTTCCTGCTGTACGGCCTCGTTTTCGGCCCGACCGGCAAGACGATCGGGGCCTGGCTGGGCGTCCTCGCCATCCAGGCGGTGTGCGCGGCCTACGCCTTCCGCCTCGACCGGGAACGCATGACCCACCTCATCTCGCTCCCGCTCCAGCAGATCCTCTACCGGCAGCTGATGTACGTCGTTCTGCTCCAGTCCTGGATCACCGCGCTCACCGGCGGCCGGCTGCGCTGGCAGAAACTGCGGCGCACGGGCGTGGTGGGAGCACCACCGCCCGAGGGCGTCCCCGGGCAGCGCGTACGCAGTGGCAGTGAGCGGAGGCCGGTGGGATGACCCAGGGATACCAGCAGCAGAGATCCACCGAGGCCGAGAACCCGTACTGGGCCTCGTACGGGGAGACGTACGGCGCACCGCAGCAGCGGGCGGACGAGGCGCTGATCACGGAGGAGCAGGCGCCGCGGGCCGAGGGGCCCGAAGCCGGGCAGCCCGAGGTGAGGCAGCCCGATGCCGAGCGGCCGGACGCCAGGCCGAAGAAGCCCGGCCGCGACCGCTACCTGGACCTGCTGCGTTCCATCGCCCTGGTCCGCGTGGTGGTGTACCACCTCTTCGGCTGGGCGTGGCTGACGGTCCTGTTCCCCTCCATGGGCGTGATGTTCGCGCTGGCGGGCTCGCTGATGGCGCGCTCGCTGAACCGCCCGGCGTGGGGCGTGATCCGGGGCAGGATCCGCCGGCTGCTCCCGCCCCTGTGGGCGTTCAGCGCGGTGGTGCTGGTGCTGATGTTCGCCGGCGGCTGGGACCCGGGGAAGTCGTCCGACGGACCCATGTGGGGCTGGATCCAGCTCGTCAACTACGTGATCCCCGTCGGCGCCCCGCCCTTCCCCTGGCTCATCGGCTCCAAGTCCGGCCTGCTGGAGGACACCTGGGCGGTCCAGGCCGCGGGCGTGCTGTGGTACCTGCGCGCGTACCTGTGGTTCGTGGTCGCGTCCCCGCTGCTGCTGTGGGCGTTCCGCAGGGTGCCCTGGGTGACGCTGCTGGCGCCGCTCGCCCTGACGGCGGTCGTGGGCACGGGCCTGGTCAAGATCCCCGGTGAGACGGGCAACGCCGTCACCGACTTCGCGGTCTACGGCAGCTGCTGGGTCCTGGGCATGGCCCACCAGGAGGGCTTCCTGGCGAAGGTCCCCCGCTACATGGCGGTCTCCTGCGCGGCACTGATCATGGCCTTCGGCCTGTGGTGGGCGTCGGGCCACCTGGGCCCCGACGGCTGGGACCTGAACGACATCCCGCTGGCCCAGGCCACCTGGTCCTTCGGGTTCGTGGTGATCCTGTTGCAGTACTCACCGTCCTGGCAGGAGCTGCCGGGCAGGCTGGCGCGCTGGGACAAGCTGGTCACCCTGTCGAACAACCGGGCCGTCACGATCTACCTCTGGCACAACCTCCTGATCATGGCGACGGTCCCGCTCCTCGACCCCCTCTACGAGCTCCCGTTCATGCAGAGCGACAGCGCGGTCTCGGCACTCGACACGACGTACATGATCTGGATGTTCGTGCTGGTGTGGCCGCTGATCGGGCTGGCGATCGTGGCGCTGGGCTGGATCGAGGACGTGGCGGCCCGGCGCAGCCCGAGGCTGTGGCCGAACGGCGTGCAGCGCGGGGGGAGCCGGCGAAAGGCCTGATTCCGGCGGGCGGTTGGGCGTGTACCGAGTGCGTAACCGAGTGCCGGACGCGCTTGCCTGCGGGTGCGGCCGGGTGGACCTTTTTGGGGCGCGCGGGGGGCGCCCGGCTCGCCGACGCGACCGAGGAGTGAGAGCCCATGACCCAGCCTCCCGACCGGCCGCCGCAGCACGACGGTGACGGATCTCCCGGCGCGTACGGATCTCCCGGCGCGTACGGACCTCCTGGCGCGTACGGATCTCCCGGCGCTTACGGAGCTCCGCAGGACCAGCCGCCGCAGCAGCCGCCGTACCCGGGGTCGTACGCACCGCCCCCGCCGCCGTCACAGCCCCCGGCCCAGGCTCCCGGCGCGCCCCCGAACCCGTACGCGATGCCGCAGCCACAGCCGCCGTACGGGGGCGTGCCGGGGCCTCCGGGAATGCCTCAATACGGTGCGCCGTACGGGAGTCACCCGCCACCCCCGCCTCCCTCGGGGTCCGGCAACAAGATGGTGCTCATCGTGGTCGGCGCGGTCGTGGCCCTGGCGCTGGTGGGCGGCGGCGTCTTCCTGGTCACCGGCGACGGCGGCGACGACGCCAAGGCCGACAGGAGCGTCTCGGCCGGGCCCAGCGCGTCCGAGAGCCCGGCCGGCGAGGTGACCGACGTGCCCACGGCGGGGCTGCCCCCGTCCGGCCTGCCCTCGGGCGGCCGGACGGAGGTGCCCGACCTGCCCACCCCCGACTTCGGCGACGACTCGGGCTCCAAGAAGGCTCCGCCCGCGCCCGGCGTCGAGGGCCAGTGGCAGGACGCGGACGCCAAGACCCTCACGGTCGGCGCGAAGTACACCTCCGGTGACCTGAAGGGCAAGTACGCCCTCTCCTACATCGACACCGAGGGCAAGGGCGTCCTCACCGGCCTCGGCACCTACCGCGCCGACGACTCCTTCCGTCTCGTCCTCAGCCGCATGGGCGCACAGGCCACCACGGAGTCCGACCTCACCTACGGCACGGTCCGCCGCTCGGGCGACGACGTGGTGATCACGTGGGACGACGGCGGGACGGACACCCTGGCGTACATCGGGTCGCTGTCGAACTGACGGTTCCTGTCCCACTGAGCCCGTCCGCCTGCCGGGTGGCGTGAGCGGAGTCACTCCGACCTGGGCGGAAGGCCCGCCCGGCCCGGCAGGCCCTGGCCTACCTTGGACGCGGGCCCGCGCGAGCTCGTCCTCACCGACGGGTTCGCCCGCTCGTGAGAGCAAAGTTCCTTTCCGGTCACTCGGTGCCACAGGCAGGAAACGCGCCGTCCCTACCTTCGGGACTCATCACCCCTCACCACCCCGAGATACGAACCTGAGTACCGGAGAGCCGTGGAGGCGCCATGACAGCCCCGAGCACATCCCCCGCCCCCAGCAGGGGAGGCCGCTGGATCGAGCACTGGGATCCCGAGAACGAGACCTTCTGGAACGAGACCGGCGAGAAGGTCGCCCGGCGCAACCTGTGGTTCTCCGTGCTGTCCGAGCACATCGGTTTCTCGATCTGGACCGTGTGGTCCGTGATGGTGCTCTTCATGGGCCCCGAGTACGGGCTCACCCCGGCCGACAAGTTCTTCCTCGTGTCGATGGCCACGCTGGTCGGCGCCATCGTGCGCGTCCCCTACACCTTCGCGGTCGCCCTCTTCGGCGGGCGGAACTGGACGATCGTCTCCGCGAGCCTCCTGCTCGTCCCGACCATCGCCGCGTTCATCGTGATGGAGCCGGGGACCTCGTTCACCACGTTCCTGGTGTGCGCCATGCTCGCCGGCATCGGCGGAGGCAACTTCGCGTCCTCCATGACCAACATCAACGCCTTCTTCCCGCTCAGGAAGAAGGGCTGGGCCCTCGGCCTCAACGCCGGCGGCGGCAACATCGGTGTGCCGGTCGTGCAGCTCGTCGGCCTCGCGGTCATCGGTGCCAGCGGCGGTCCGCGCGTGCTGCTGGGGATCTACATCCCCTTCATCGTCATCGCCGCCGTGCTCGCCGCGGTCAAGATGGACAACATCGCGCACATGAAGAACGACACAGGCGCCGCCAAGGAGGCCGTGAAGGACGCACACACCTGGATCATGTCCTTCCTCTACATCGGCACCTTCGGCTCCTTCATCGGCTACAGCTTCGCCTTCGGCCTGGTGCTCCAGACGCAGTTCGGGCGCACCCCGCTGCAGTCGGCGTACGTCACCTTCATCGGCCCGCTGCTGGGCTCGCTGATCCGGCCCGTGGGCGGCTTGCTCGCCGACCGCTTCGGCGGTGCGAAGATCACCCTCTGGAACTTCGTCGCCATGGCCGCCGCCACCGGCGTCATCGTGATCGCCTCGATGCAGAAGTCGCTGCCGCTGTTCACCACGGCGTTCATCGCGCTCTTCGTCCTCACCGGACTCGGCAACGGCTCCACGTACAAGATGATCCCCGGTATCTACCAGACCAAGGCCCTCGCGATGGGTCTGGAGGGCGAGGAGGCCGCCGCGTACGGGCGCCGGCTGTCCGGTGCCTCCATGGGGCTCATCGGTGCCGTGGGCGCGCTCGGCGGGCTCGGCATCAACCTCGCCTTCCGCCAGTCCTTCCTCTCCGTGGGCTCTGGAACCGGCGCCTTCCTCGCCTTCCTCGCCTTCTACGGGATCTGCTTCGCGGTCACCTGGGCCGTATACCTTCGCCGCCCGGTGGCCGCCAAGGTCGCGGCCGCCGCCACGAGCGAGTCCAAGCCGCAGCTCAGCTACGCCGAGGTGTGACGGTGCGACGCCCCGGGGAGAGCCGCCCCGGGGCGCATCACAGGACGAGCGCAAAGAAACCGGAGCAAAGTGGGAAGGCTGATCGCATCCGGTGATTTCACATGAGGCGGTATCGGTAACACCGCCGACATAAACCCGAACCGAGTCTGTCACGCGCCGTTGACAGGCTCGTTCGGCACTCCGGTTTCAGCACGCCAGTGCTGCGACGACTCGACTGCGGGACGAGACATGTACGACGAACAGCAGCGACCACCAGACCACGGGCCCCTCGCCGGGTTCACCGTGGGCGTGACGGCCGCGCGACGGGCCGACGAGCTCGGAGCGCTGCTCCAGCGGCGCGGCGCGTCCGTCCTCCACGCGCCCGCGCTGCGCATCGTGCCGCTCGCCGACGACAGCGAGCTGCTCGCCGCGACCAAGGAGCTGCTCGACCAGGCCCCGGACATCGTGGTGGCGACCACCGCCATCGGCTTCCGCGGCTGGATCGAGGCCGCCGACGGGTGGGGGCTCGGCGAGGACCTGCTGGCCCGGCTGAGAGAGGTGGAAATCCTCGCGCGCGGGCCCAAGGTGAAGGGCGCGGTACGGGCCGCCGGGCTGACGGAGGAGTGGTCCCCTTCGTCGGAGTCCATGGCGGAGGTGCTCGACCGGCTGCTCGAGGAGGGCGTCGACGGCCGCCGTGTCGCCGTACAGCTGCACGGCGAGCCACTGCCCGGATTCGTCGAGGCGCTGCGGGCCGCGGGAGCGGAGGTGGTGGGCGTGCCCGTCTACCGCTGGATGCCGCCGGAGGATCTGAGTCCGGTGGACCGCCTGCTGGACGCGACGGTGAGCCGTGGGCTCGACGCCCTGACCTTCACCAGCGCTCCCGCCGCGGCGTCGTTGCTGTCACGCGCGGAGGACCGAGGACTGCTGCCGGAGCTGCTCGCCGCGCTCAACCACGACGTGCTGCCCGCGTGTGTGGGGCCGGTCACCGCGCTGCCGTTGCAGTCGCGGGGCGTGGACACGGTTCAGCCCGAGCGGTTCCGGCTGGGCCCGCTGGTGCAACTGCTGTGCCAGGAGCTGCCGGCCCGTGCTCGTACGCTGCCCATCGCCGGGCACCGGGTGGAGATCCGTGGCCACGCGGTGTTGGTTGACGGGGTCCTGCGTCCCGTGCCGCCCGCCGGGATGTCCCTGCTGCGGGCGCTGTGTCGGCGGCCGGGCTGGGTGGTCGCCCGCGCGGACCTGCTGCGGGCCCTGCCGGGGGCCGGACGCGACGAACACGCCGTGGAGACGGCCATGGCCCGGCTGCGGACCGCGCTGGGCACCCCGAAGCTGATCCAGACCGTGGTCAAGCGGGGGTACCGGCTGGCGCTGGACCCGGCGACGGACTCCAAGTACGCGGAGTAGTGCGTCCGCCTCCGGCGGTTGGGCCGGTTTGGGTGGTGGGTGCCTGGGGTTTGTTGGTTTGTGCGGGTTCGTAGTGGCTGGTCGCGCAGTTCCCCGCGCCCCTGGGAGGTGGGCGGACCCGGCAGCACGAGGTGCCGCCACCCCTACCGCCGTACGCCGGAGCGCCGTTGGGGGGTCGGGGGCGCGCCGAGAGGTCTCCGTCCTCGGTCCGGCGGTTCTGTGGGCGGTCACGGGCCCGGCGGCGGACGCCGGCCGCTGCGGGCGGACACCTCCCGGCACACCCCCTGCCGTGCGTACGCGGCTGCGGGCGAGACGTGGTGCCGGTCAGTGATGATGCCGGGCGCGCCCCAGGCTCTTTAAGGGGCGCGGGGAACTGCGCGACCAGCCACAGCCAACCCGCAGCCGCCCACCGACAGGAACCCGGCAGACGAGAACGCACCCGCCCCCGCCGGAGGCGCATGTGCGGACGGGCGGTGCGGGGGGTACGAATTCCTCGAACGGCGTTCGTATCACCCGCACCTCACCCGACCCCCGCACGGGGTGACCCCAAGGCGGTGACAGGCACATGGCATTGGATACGGCCACAGCCTCGTACGAGCCGCGTTTCGACTGTGGACGGCTCTGCCTGGATCTCCTCGCCACCACGCACCCCGTGGAACAGCTCAACTCGCCTGAGCGGTTGCGGGCGTGGATCGCGGGAGCCGGGTGCGTGCCGCCGGGGACCCAACTGACGGGCGCCGACGCCTCCTGGCTGGTGGGCTTTGGTGAACTCCGGGCGTGCGTCGGTCAGTTGGTGCGGCGCGAGCCGGGCGGCGGTGGTGGCGCCGACTCCCGCTCGTTCGAGTTCGCCCTCGCCCGGCTCAACGAGTTCGCGCGGGCGGCGACCCCCGCACCGCGAGCCGTGCGCACGGCGGAGGGACAGCTGGTCCGGACGCTCGACGGCGCCCCCGGTCGCGCCGCGCTGCTGGCCCTGGTCGCCCGGGACGCCGTGGAGTTGCTCACAGATCCGGTGGCGTGCGCGAGTCTTCGCCAGTGCGCGGGGGACAACTGCCCCATCGTGTACGTTGACACGTCCCGCGGGCGGCGACGCCGATGGTGCTCCAGCGAGACGTGCGGTAACCGCGAGCGGGTGGCACGCCACCGGAGGCGGGCGGCGCTGGCCCGGACATAGGGCCTTCACAAGGGACGCTCCCGCACCTGCGGTCTGCCCTGGTTTGCCCCTGACTGACTGCGCTTCTCACGAGTTATCAAGTTCTTTGTGACTCGTGTCAGTTGGGCCGCTTTCCCGACCGCGTGCCGCGCCAAACGTGGCGAGTTTCACAGCATGGGATTCATCTCTTCACAATTCCTGCCATCCCGTGCCGCGATTGGGGCGGAATTGGGCTCCTTGTCCCCCAGCTGCCCCCCAACTCGCATCTCGATCAGGAAAGTTGTGTCGTCACTTTGAACACACACCTGGTTACCTACGTAACTCGTGATGAGCGACCGACTGGGGGAACCCCCGGACACCGGAGGTAACCGTGCGCAAGGATTCCGCTGTGGCCGATGAACGCCCGCACAGGGCACGACATCGCGCGTCGCAGCCCTCAGAGCCTGACGAGGAGCTGATGCGCGCGCTTTACCGCGAACACGCGGGACCTTTGCTCGCATATGTGCTGCGCCTGGTCGCTGGGGACCGGCAGCGCGCCGAGGACGTCGTGCAGGAAACGCTCATCCGTGCCTGGAAGAACGCCGGTCAGCTCAATCGAGCGACCGGTTCGGTACGCCCCTGGCTGGTGACGGTCGCACGCCGCATCGTCATCGACGGCCACCGCAGCCGGCAGGCCCGGCCGCAGGAGGTCGACCCGTCGCCGCTGGAGGTCATACCCGCGGAGGACGAGATCGACAAGGCGTTGTGGCTGATGACACTCTCGGATGCGCTGGACGACCTGACCCCTGCCCACCGGGAGGTCCTGGTCGAGACGTACTTCAAAGGGCGTACGGTCAATGAGGCGGCCGAGACGCTCGGCATCCCCAGCGGAACGGTGCGCTCACGGGTGTTCTACGCCCTGCGGTCGATGAAGCTGGCTCTGGAGGAGCGCGGGGTGACGGCATGATGAATACGTACGGGGGTTACGGAACCGGGGGCTCCGGGCCAGTAGGCGGAGCCCAACAAGGTGGCGGCGGGCCAGGCGACATCCACGAAACCGTGGGCGCGTACGCCCTCGGGATACTGGACGACGCCGAGGCGACCCAGTTCGAGGCGCATCTCGCCACGTGCGAATGGTGCGCCCAGCAACTGGACGAGCTCGCCGGAATGGAACCGATGCTGGCCGCGCTCGCGGACCTGCCCGGTGCGCAGGGGACCCCTGCCATCGGCGAGTCGCTGGCGGTCAAACCGAGCCAGCAGATGTCGAAGCGGCTGGTCGGCGAGGTCGTCCAGGCGCGTGCCGCGAAGAAGCGGCGCAGCTTCTACATGCTGGCGGCCGGCGTCGCGCTGATCGTCGGCGGTCCGACCGCCGTGTTCGCGACGACGGACGGTGGCGACAACCCGGGCAGGTCTGTCCAGGCGCAGCCCAAGAGCGCCAATCCCGCCAAGGACGCCTTCGACAACCTGAACGAGAAGGTCACAGCCACGGACAAGTCGACCGACGTCAGCGCCACGGTCGCCCTGGAGTCCAAGGGCTGGGGCACGAGCACCGTCCTGGAGCTGGCGAACGTGAAGGGGCCCGAGAAGTGCTCCCTGATCGCCGTCGGCAAGAACGGTGAGCGCGAGACGGCGACCACCTGGGCGGTCCCCGCTCAGGGGTACGGCATCAAGAACGCCACGGACGCGAAGGCGAAGGAGCCGCTCTACACGTTCGGTGGCGTGTCCATGGACACCAATGACATCGACCACTTCGAGGTTCAGACCTTCACGGGCAAGAAGCTCGTCAAGATCGATATGTAGGACATGCAGGACATGCTGGACTCGGACAAGGTCCGCCGCAGACCGTGTGACGGTTCTGCGGCGGGCTTGTGAACACACCTCGGGCGGCCGCGTAGCCTCCCGGGGTCCCCTTCGCGTACGGTTGACGGCTGCCCAGCACGTCAGAAGGGGGCCCGGTGGCCGCTCAGGTTCAACAGGGGACCGCGCTCGGCTCGGTTCACGATTCCGTCCGTGAGCGCGAGATCCGCGTCGAACAGGAACACCTGGACCAGGTGTACCGGCGCCTCGAGGAGAAGATCCACGAGGCGGAGTTCCTGATGAACGACGCCGCCAAGCGCGGCCAGGTCGGCACGCCCGGCGCGCTCGCCGAGCGGGACGCCCAGGTCTTCCGGGCCGGCGTCCACCTCAACCGGCTCCACAACGAGTACGAGGACTTCCTCTTCGGCCGGATCGACCTGCTGCTCGGCAAGGACGGCAAGAAGGGGCCCGACGGCGCGTACACGGCCGTCGAACCCGCCGAGGGCGCGGTACGCGAGGACGGTACGGCCGACATCGCCGAAACCCTGCACATCGGCCGCATCGGAGTGCTCGACGAGGACTACGCGCCCCTGGTCATCGACTGGCGGGCGCCCGCCGCGGCCCCCTTCTACCGGTCCACCCCCGTCGATCCCGGACGGGTCGTACGGCGGCGCGTGATCCGTTCCAAGGGGCGCAGGGTGCTCGGCGTCGAGGACGACCTGATGCGTCCCGAACTGAAGGCATCCCTGGACGGGCACGAGCTGGCGGTGATCGGCGACGGCGCCCTGATGGCCGCGCTGGGGCAGGCGCGCAGCCACACCATGCGGGACATCGTCTCCTCCATCCAGGCCGAGCAGGACCTGGTGATCCGTGCCCCCGCCGCCTCGGTGACGTACGTCGAGGGCGGTCCTGGCACCGGGAAGACGGCCGTCGCCCTGCACCGGGCCGCGTACCTGCTGTACCAGGACCGGCGCCGGTACGCGGGCGGCATCCTGATCGTCTCGCCGACCCCGCTGCTCGTCGCCTACACCGAGGGCGTGCTCCCCTCGCTCGGCGAGGAGGGCCAGGTCGCCATCCGGGCCATCGGCTCCCTGGTCGACGGCGCCGAGGCCACGCTGTACGACGCGCCGTCCACGGCCCGCGCCAAGGGCTCGTCCCGCATGCTGAAGGTGCTGCGGAAGGCGGCGCGGGGCGCGCTGGAGCTGAACGACTCGCCGAGCCGGCTCCGGGTCGTCGCCTTCGGGCGCCGGCTCGAACTGGAGGCCGACGAGCTGGAGGGCATCCGGCGCACCGCGCTCAGCGGGACCGCCCCCGTCAACCTGCTGCGCCCGCGCGCCCGCCGCCTGCTCCTGGACGCCCTGTGGGCGCGGTCGGGCGGGGCGACGCGTCACACCGACCCCGAGCTCGCCGCCGAGCTGCGGTCGTCGTTCGACGAGGACATCACGGGGGAGGACGACTTCACCGCGTTCCTCGACGCCTGGTGGCCCGAGCTGACCCCGCGGCGGGTGCTGGACGCCATGGCCGACGAACGGCGGCTCGGGCGCTGGGCCCGGCGGATCCTCACCCCCGGCGAGGTGCGCCGCGTCGCCCGCTCGCTCAGGCGGGACGGACTGTCCGTGCACGACGTGGCCATGCTGGACGAGCTGCAGGCCATCCTCGGGCTGCCGGCCCGCCCGAAGAAGAAGCGCGAGCTCGATCCCCTCGACCAGCTCACCGGTCTGGAAGAGCTCATGCCCGTACGCGAGGAGTCCCAGCGCGAGCGCGCCGAGCGCCTGGCCCAGGAGCGGACCGAGTACGCGCACGTCATCGTCGACGAGGCCCAGGACCTCACCCCCATGCAGTGGCGGATGGTGGGGAGACGGGGACGCCATGCCACGTGGACGGTCGTCGGCGATCCGGCCCAGTCGTCCTGGTCCGACCCGGACGAGGCGGCCGAGGCGAGGGACGAGGCCCTCGGCACGCGCCCCCGCCGTCGCTTCACCCTCACCGTGAACTACCGCAACCCCGCTGAGATCGCCGAGCTGGCGTCCAAGGTGCTCGCACTGGCGATGCCGGGTTCGAAGTCCCCGTCGGCGGTCCGCTCCACGGGCGTGGAGCCTCGCTTCACGGTGGTACGGGAATCCCTCCCCCACACCGTCCGCGAGGAGGCCGCGCGGATGCTGGACCGGGTCGAGGGCACCGTGGGCGTCGTCGTCGCCATGAACCGGCGCGAGGAGGCGGCCCGCTGGCTCGCCGGCCTCGGTGACCGGGTCGTCGCCCTCGGCAGCCTGGAGGCCAAGGGCCTGGAGTACGACGCCACGGTCGTCGTCTCGCCCGCCGAGATCGCCGACGAGTCCCCGGCCGGGCTGCGGGTGCTGTACGTGGCGCTGACCCGGGCGACCCAGCAGCTCACCGTGGTCTCGGGCGAGCGGGACGAGCCGGACGCGCACGGGGTGCCGGATCTGCTCCGCGACTGAGGGCGAACAGCGCCGCCACGGGGCCCTTCGGATGAACTACCGGTACGGGAATGGCTCTACGGGATCTGTTTGTTAGCCTGGATGTGGCACCGGCCCGATCCAAGCCCCCGGGCCCAACCTTCGTCGCTTCGAGCGACCACTTGCCGCGAGGCGAGCATGGCGGGTCGGTGCCACTGAGTGTGCGAGAGGCCCACATCACCTGGTGGTGTGGGCCTCTTCCGTTGCCGTGAACCGGCTGGACACTGCTTGATCAACGAACAAAACGTTCGCAATCCGAGGGCGGCTACCACGTACTCCGTAGTAGGTGCGACGATCGGACGGCACTACCACGATCCAACGGCACTACCCAGCTCCAGCTGAAAGCAGAGGAAGTCGGTCATGGCAACGGCGCCCAGCGTCTCCTACTCGATGACGGTCCGGCTGGAGGTGCCCGCGAGCGGAACCGCGGTCTCCCAGCTCACCACGGCCGTGGAGTCCTCCGGAGGCTCGGTGACCGGCCTCGACGTGACCGCGTCCGGACACGAGAAGCTCCGGATCGACGTCACCATCGCGGCGTCCTCCACCGCGCACGCCGACGAGATCGTCGAGGAACTGCGCGGCATCGAGGGCGTGACGCTCGGCAAGGTGTCCGACCGTACGTTCCTCATGCACCTCGGCGGCAAGATCGAGATGGCGTCGAAGCACCCCATCCGCAACCGTGACGACCTGTCCATGGTCTACACGCCGGGCGTGGCCCGCGTCTGCATGGCGATCGCCGAGAACCCCGAGGACGCGCGCCGCCTGACCATCAAGCGCAATTCCGTTGCGGTCGTGACGGACGGCTCCGCGGTGCTGGGCCTGGGCAACATCGGCCCGAAGGCCGCGCTGCCCGTCATGGAGGGCAAGGCGGCCCTCTTCAAGCGGTTCGCCGGCATCGACGCCTGGCCGATCTGCCTCGACACCCAGGACACCGACGCCATCGTCGAGATCGTCAAGGCGATCGCCCCCGGCTTCGCCGGCATCAACCTCGAGGACATCTCCGCCCCGCGCTGCTTCGAGATCGAGGCCCGTCTCCGCGAGGCCCTCGACATCCCCGTCTTCCACGACGACCAGCACGGCACCGCGATCGTCGTCCTCGCCGCCCTGAAGAACGCGCTTCGCGTGGCGGGCAAGGCTATCAGCGACATCCGCGTCGTCATGTCGGGCGCGGGCGCGGCCGGTACGGCCATCCTCAAACTGCTCCTCGCGGCCGGCGTGAAGAACGCCGTCGTGGCGGACATCCAGGGCGTCGTGCACTGCGACCGCGAGGACCTGGCGGACCACGCCCCGGACTCCCCGCTGCGCTGGATCGCCGACAACACCAACCCCGAGAGCCTCACCGGCACCCTCAAGGAGGCCGTGCGCGGCGCCGACGTCTTCATCGGCGTCTCCGCCCCGAACGTGCTCGACGGGGACGACGTGGCCGCCATGGCCGAGGGCGCCATCGTGTTCGCGCTCGCGAACCCCGACCCCGAGGTCGACCCGGCGGTCGCCCGGCAGACGGCGGCGGTCGTGGCCACGGGCCGCTCCGACTTCCCGAACCAGATCAACAACGTGCTCGTTTTCCCGGGCGTCTTCCGCGGCCTGCTGGACGCCCAGTCCCGCACCGTCAACACCGAGATGATGCTGGCCGCGGCGACGGCGCTCGCGGACGTCGTGACCGAGGACGAGCTCAACCCGAACTACATCATCCCGAGCGTCTTCAACGACAAGGTCGCCGGCGCGGTGGCCGGGGCGGTCCGGGACGCGGCGCGGGCCGCGGGCGTGACGGTCTGAGCCCGCTCCGGCCCGGACCCGCGGCGGTTGTGACGGTGGCCACGGCCACCCCCGAACACGGCGCGTCGCGGGACGGGGCCCCCTGGCTGCCCTCTAGGGTGTCGGCCAGGCTCAGGGCCTGCCATGACCTGCGGGTCGCCGCCGGTGGCGAACAGCGCGTCACCATGCCGTTGCGGTGGCGCTTCCGTGTGACTCCCAAGGGTGTTCGTGTGACTCCCAGGGGTGCCGGATTGGCGTTCCCGCCGCAGGTGGAGGCAGGATGCGTCCCTGGGCGCGAGGGTCTGACGAGGGACCCGGGTACGGGGACCCACCGAGGGCCCTGGCAGCATCGGCTTCGCTGTGCCCACCATGCGGCTCCGCCGCGTGGCACGCCTCAACGGCAAGAAAACACGGGAGTAACAACATGAACCGCAGTGAGCTGGTGGCCGCGCTGGCCGACCGCGCCGAGGTGACCCGCAAGGACGCCGACGCCGTGCTGGCCGCGTTCGCCGAGACCGTCGGCGAGATCGTCGCCAAGGGCGACGAGAAGGTCACCATCCCTGGCTTCCTGACCTTCGAGCGCACCCACCGTGCCGCTCGCACCGCGCGCAACCCGCAGACCGGCGACCCCATCCAGATCCCGGCCGGCTACAGCGTGAAGGTCTCCGCGGGCTCCAAGCTCAAGGAAGCCGCCAAGGGCAACTAAGCGCTCCGCTTCGAGCGCCGGGGGCCGTGCGGGCCGTCCTGCGGCTTGCGGGCCGCCGCGTGGCGGGTCGCGCCCACGCGCCGGAGCCGCCTGCGCGGCACGGCCCCGCGCCCCTTCCAGGAGCGCCCACAGAACGCCGATGGGGCGGTCACCCGAGTTCGGGTGACCGCCCCATCGGCGTTCACGGACGACGGCTGTCGGCTGTTCCAGCCCGTGGGCGCGTGGCTCTAGCCGAGGGCCTTGCCCGGCAGTTCGACCTTCGCGCCCAGCTCCACCAGCTTCTCCATGCTGTGTTTGCCCGGGGGTGACCCCCGGACCCCCAGCCGACGGGCGCGTGGGCGTCCTAGCCGAGGGCCTTGCCCGGCAGTTCGACCTTCGCGCCCAGCTCCACCAGCTTCTCCATGAAGTTCTCGTAGCCGCGGTTGATCAGGTCGATGCCGTGGACGCGGGACGTGCCCTGGGCGGCGAGGGCCGCGATCAGGTAGGAGAAGCCGCCGCGGAGGTCGGGGATGACCAGGTCGGCGCCCTGGAGCTTCGTGGGGCCGGAGACGACCGCGGAGTGCAGGAAGTTGCGCTGGCCGAAGCGGCAGTCGGAGCCACCGAGGCACTCGCGGTAGAGCTGGATGTGGGCGCCCATCTGGTTCAGGGCCGAGGTGAAGCCGAGCCGCGACTCGTAGACCGTCTCGTGGACGATCGACAGGCCCGTGGCCTGCGTGAGGGCGACCACCAGCGGCTGCTGCCAGTCCGTCTGGAAGCCGGGGTGCACGTCCGTCTCCAGGGCGATGGACTTCAGCTGGCCGCCGGGGTGCCAGAACCGGATGCCCTCGTCGTCGATCTCGAAGGCACCGCCGACCTTCCGGTAGGTGTTCAGGAAGGTCATCATCGAGCGCTGCTGGGCGCCGCGGACATAGATGTTGCCCTCGGTCGCCAGCGCCGCCGACGCCCAGGAGGCGGCCTCCAGACGGTCCGGGATCGCCTGGTGCGTGTAACCGCCGAGGCTGTCGACACCCGTGATGCGGATGGTGCGGTCGGTGTCCATCGCGATGATGGCGCCCATCTTCTGCAGCACGCAGATGAGATCCTCGATCTCGGGTTCTATGGCCGCGTTCGAGAGCTCCGTCACACCCTCCGCGAGGACCGCGGTGAGCAGCACCTGCTCGGTGGCGCCGACGGACGGGTACGGCAGCCGGATCTTGGTGCCGCGCAGCCGCCGCGGCGCCTCCAGGTACTGCCCGTCCGCCCGCTTGTCGATCTTCGCGCCGAACTGCCGCAGCACCTCGAAGTGGAAGTCGATGGGCCGGCCGCCGATGTCACAGCCGCCGAGGCCGGGGATGAACGCGTGGCCGAGGCGGTGCAGCAGCGGGCCGCAGAACAGGATCGGGATGCGCGACGAACCCGCGTGAGCATCGATGTCGGCGACGTTCGCGCTCTCCACGTGCGACGGGTCCATCACCAGTTCGCCCGGCTCCTCGCCCGGACGGACCGTCACCCCGTGCAGCTGGAGCAGCCCGCGGACGACGCGGACGTCGCGGATGTCGGGTACGTTGCGCAGCCGGCTCGGAGCGCTGCCGAGCAGCGCCGCGACCATTGCCTTCGGTACGAGGTTCTTCGCACCGCGGACACGGATCTCACCCTCCAGCGGGGTTCCGCCGTGGACAAGCAGGACATCGTCGTTGACGGTCATGAATCTCGCGTTCCGTGGAGTCGGGCAGTTGTGTCGGCAGACGATCGGCAGACCTGTGGTGCGGGAGCCGGACCGGCATGAGCCGATGAGCAAGCGTAATGGCCGCCTACCCCTTCGCAGTAAGCCCAAGGGCCTCCAAGAGACGTCATAGGTTTGCCACAACACGAACCGTTTCCCAGCGGGCACGGGCGGTCACCGGCGAGGTAACCGGCATCCGCGTGCGCGGGGAGCGCACCCGTGCGCCCGCCCGCCACCCGCCACCGCCCTGACCGGGGCCCTTCGGGCCACTGCCTTGGATTCATGGCTGCGTGCCTGTGGGTCGGAGGATTGGCTCCCCGCGCGCGGGAAAGATGCGGGATCATGTCTGGCATGACCGAGGTGTCCTCGCTCACAGGGCGGCTGCTCGTGGCCACGCCCGCCCTGGCGGACCCGAACTTCGACCGCGCGGTGGTGCTTCTCCTCGACCACGACGAGGAGGGCTCGCTCGGCGTGGTCCTCAACCGGCCGACCCCCGTGGACGTCGGCGACATCCTGGAGGGCTGGGCGGACCTCGCCGGCGAGCCCGGTGTCGTCTTCCAGGGCGGCCCCGTCTCGCTCGACTCGGCGCTCGGCGTCGCGGTGATCCCCGGTGGCACGTCCACCGAGCGCGCCCCCCTGGGCTGGCGGCGCGTGCACGGCGCGATCGGCCTGGTCGACCTGGAGGCCCCGCCGGAGCTGCTCGCCTCGGCGGTCGGCTCCCTGCGCATCTTCGCCGGCTACGCGGGCTGGGGGCCGGGCCAGCTGGAGGACGAACTCGGCGAAGGGGCCTGGTACGTCGTCGAGTCGGAGCCCGGGGACGTCTCCTCTCCCGCACCGGAGAGACTCTGGCGCTCGGTCCTGCGCCGCCAGCGCAACGAACTGGCGATGGTCGCCACCTACCCGGACGACCCTTCGCTCAACTGATGTCGGTGCTCTTCAGTACCCTTGCAGCCATGAGCACTCTTGAGCCCGAGCGCGGTACTGGTACGGGGACCCTCGTCGAGCCGACGCCGCAGACGTCGCACGGCGATGGCGACCACGAGCGCTTCGCGCACTACGTCCAGAAGGACAAGATCATGGCGAGCGCCCTCGACGGCACGCCCGTCGTGGCCCTCTGCGGCAAGGTGTGGGTGCCCGGTCGCGACCCGAAGAAGTACCCCGTGTGCCCGATGTGCAAGGAGATCTACGACTCCATGGGCGCCGGGGACGAGGGCGGCGACGACAAGTAGCGGTCGGCCGCCGTCAGGGTGGGGCGGCTGCGGGGCCCGTCCGGGGCAGGCGGACGGGACGTGCGCAGCCGCCGCCGCGAGTACGGCCGCGGTGCCCTGGGCGGGTGCCGCGGTTTCGTCGTACCTGAGGGTGGACGGAATCGCGGGTGCACGGCCCGGGGTGGGTGGGGCTGGCGGCGCACAGTGGTTTTCATGAGGACTCGGGCGCGCTCGACGAGGCGTCCGAGTCCAAGTCCGAGTCTGCGGGTGCGGGTGCGGGCATCGGCGACGGTGAGCGGGTGGCGTGGATCGGTGTGCTGTGCCGTGTTGGCCGCTTCAGGTGGCGGACGTGCGGGGCGGTGACGCGTTCGCGGCCGGGTCCGGGGCGACGGGGGCTGCTGCTGGGGGGTCTCTCGCCCCCGCCGCCCCTACCCGTCCCATCCCCAGGGGCGCTGCCCCTTCGACCCCGCCAAGGGGGCTGCGCCCCCTGGCCCCCCGGGTGCGTCCCCCCCCGGCCCGGTCCTTTTGGGTCTTCGTGCCTTGGTCCCGCGGGTTCGTCGTGGGGTGCGTCCCCCGGCCCGGTCCTTTTGGGTCTTCGTGCCTTGGTCCCGCGGGTTCGTCGTGGGGTGCGTCCCCCGGCCCGGTCCTTTCGGGGTTCCGCCCCCGGGCGCTCGTTCCGAGGCCGCTTCCGGACTCCCGCTCCTCGGTGTGCGGTGCGGTGGAGGGTGGGTGCCGCGCTGGACGTGTGCCGGGGGTACCGACTCTGCACGGCCGGGGCTGAGGCTTTGGCTGTGACCTTGGGGTTTCGGCCGAGGCCGGGTGCACCCAGCCCGTCCGGCGTTTGAGGACGAGGCCGAAGGCCGACAAGCGGGGGTCTGGGGGCGCAGCCCCCAGGGGACGGATGGGGGTCCCCCCGCTCGAGCGAAGCCGAGAGTGGGGGAGGGTAGGGGTGGCGGGGGCGAAGAAAACCGGACGCGACCGAGAAGCCGGCGCCCCCCGGGCCCCAGGGCGCGACACCGGGCGGACGAGCACGTGGGCCGGCGGACGCGAGCCCGGGCCCACGGAAATCGCGGGACCGAGCACGCCCAGGGCGAGGGAACACCAGGAGACGCGACCCACAGGATTCCGCGGCCGGTTTCCGCCCCGACGCGCGAAACCCAACTTCCGTTACCCCTACGGTAGTTGACCGCATCCTCTCCACCCACGCACCACGCGGCGAGCCACGCAGCCCACAACACGCCCGCACACGCACCCCGTTGCACGGAACGCTTCCGCCGGTCACAGAGTGGTTGAGACCTCTTGTGGGCATGTTCATGGACTCCCTAACCTCCGGTGTGTTGTACAGCGCGAAACCTTCATTGCGCATGTTGCAACGCTGTCCCCCACCGAAGGAAAGCCCCATGAAGCTCGCTGCCAGAACGGGCCGCCCCGCCCGGACGTCTCGTACGGCCCGCATGGCCGCCCCCGTGGCGGCACTTGTCATCGCAGGGCTCACCGCCACCTCCTGCGCCCCCCAGACCTCCGACAACTCCTCCTCCGGCAAGGACGAGAAGACCGGCACCCTGCGCGTCTGGCTGTTCCAGGAGGTCAGCAACAAGCCGAAGGAACAGGTCGTCAACGAGACGATCTCCGCCTTCAGGAAGGCCCATGACGACGTCAAGGTCACCGTCGAGTACATCCCGGTCGAGACCCGCGCACAGAAGATCAAGGCCGCGTTCAACGACCCCAAGAGCGCCCCCGACCTCATGGAGTTCGGCAACACGGACACCGCGGGCTACGTGAAGGACGGCGGCCTCCTCGACATCACCAAGGAGTTCACCGCCTGGAACGAGGCCAAGGACTCCGACCCGACGGCCAAGCAGTCCGTGACGGTCGACGGACGGATCTACGGCGCGCCGTTCTTCGTCGGTGTCCGCGCCCTGTACTACCGCACGGACGTCTTCAAGGAACTGGGCCTCGAACCCCCCAAGTCCCAGGCCGAGCTGATCGAAACGGCGCGCAAGATCCGCGCGGCGAAGCCCGACCTGTACGGCCTGGCGGTCGGCGGTGCCTACACGTTCGGCGCGATGCCGTTCGTGTGGGCCAACGGCGGTGACATCGCCGTGGGCAAGGGCGGGTCCTACGCGTCGAGCATCGACAGCGCGGCGTCCCAGAAGGGCATCAAGGCGTACACCTCCCTCTTCGGCGACGACAACTGCCCGGCCGCCAAGTGCGCGGGCTTCGGCGGCAACGACACGGTCACCGCGTTCGCCTCCGGCAAGGCGGGTATGGCCATCGGCGGTGACTTCAACTACGCGGCGGTCGAGGCCGGGAAGGTGAAGGGCAAGTTCGGGGTCGTACCCCTGCCGGGGGTCAAGGAGGGCTCGATCGCGCCGGCCTTCGCGGGCGGCAACAACATCGGCGTCCTGAAGAGCACCACACACCGCACGCTCGCCGTCGACCTCATGGAGCAGCTGGCGTCGAAGGAGACACAGGGCAAGCTCTTCGACGCGATGGGCTTCCTGCCGACGTACACCGACGTGCGCGCGGACCTCGCCAAGAAGGAGCCGCACATCGGACCCTTCGTGAAGACGCTGTCCGCGGGCACCAGGTTCGTTCCCGCTTCGCCGGCCTGGTCCCAGATCGACGCCTCGCTCGTCCTGCCGACGATGTTCCAGGAGATCGTCAGCGGCAAGAAGGACGTGGCGGCTGCCTCGAAGGACGCGGCGAAGAAGATGAACGACGCGTTCAGCTCCGCTGGGTGACGCGGATGACGGACCGTACGGTCCCGGCGGAGGGGCCGACCGACCGCGAACACGGCGGTACGCGCCGGGAGGCGGCCGGCGACACGGGCCAGGTGACGGCTGGCGGTACGCGCCGTGAGACGGATGGCGGCATGGACCGGACGGCAGCCGGTGACACGCACCGTGAGACGGACGGCTCCTCGCACGGGCGGCCGTCGGAGGGGGGCCGGGCGGCCAGGGGGCGCGGCGGTTCGCCCCGGTCCCGTGGCGGCTGGACACCCTGGCTCTATCTCGCGCCCGCCCTCGTCGTCCTCGGCGGACTGCTGGTCTACCCGATATACCAGCTCGGGCTGATCTCGTTCCTCGAGTACACCCAGGCGCAGGTCAGCGGCGGGCAGCCGACCACCTTCCAGGGCTTCGGCAACTACGCGGAGCTTTTCGGGGACCCGGAGTTCTGGCAGGTGCTGCTGGCCACCGTGCTCTTCGCAGCGGCCTGTGTGGTGTCCACGCTGGCCGTCGGCTGCGCCCTCGCGGTGCTGCTGACGCGCGTACGGGCCCTGCCGAGGCTCGCGCTCATGCTGGCCGCGCTCGGTGCGTGGGCGACGCCGGCCATCACGGGCTCGACCGTGTGGCTGTTCCTGTTCGACCCCGACTTCGGGCCCGTCAACCGGATGCTGGGGCTCGGCGACCACTCCTGGACGTACGGGCGGTTCAGCGCCTTCTTCCTCGTCCTGCTCGAAGTGGTGTGGTGCTCCTTCCCGTTCGTGATGGTGACGGTGTACGCGGGCATCCGCGCCGTACCCACCGAGGTCCTTGAGGCCGCCGCGCTGGACGGCGCCACGCAGTGGCGGATCTGGAGGTCGGTGCTCGCACCGATGCTCCGCCCGATCCTGACCGTCGTCACCATCCAGTCGGTGATCTGGGACTTCAAGGTCTTCACGCAGATCTACGTCATGACGAACGGCGGCGGTATCGCCGGGCAGAACCTCGTGCTGAACGTGTACGCCTACCAGAAGGCGTTCGCGTCGTCCGAGTACAGCCTCGGCTCGGCGATCGGAGTGGTCATGCTGCTGATTCTGTTGGTGATCACGCTCGTCTATTTGCGGCTGCTGCGCAGGCAGGGGGAGGAGCTGTGACTTCCATGAGTTCCGTGACGTCCGTGACTTCCTCGAGTTCCTCAAGTCCCGTTCGGCGGAAGTCCGTTGCCCGTCGTTTCGTACGGCGCCCCTGGCGGCTCGCGGCGGAGGCGTCCGCGCTGGTCATCGCGGTCGTGGTGGCGTTCCCGCTGTACTGGATGGTGCTCAGCGCGTTCAAACCGGCGGGGGAGATCGAGTCGACCGAGCCCCGGCCCTGGACCCTGTCACCCAGTCTGGATTCCTTCCGGCGCGTCTTCGAACAGCAGGAATTCGGCCGTTACTTCCTCAACAGCCTGGTGGTGGCCGGCTCGGTGGTCGTCGCCTCCGCGATCATCGCGTTTCTCGCGGCGACCGCCGTGACCAGATTCCGCTTCCGTTTCCGCACCACCTTGCTGATCATGTTCCTGGTGGCGCAGATGGTGCCCGTGGAGGCGCTGACCATCCCCCTGTTCTTCCTCATGAGGGACTTCGGCCAACTCAACACCCTGGGCTCGCTGATCCTGCCGCACATCGCCTTTTCGCTGCCGTTCGCGATCTGGATGCTCCGGGGTTTCGTGAAGGCGGTGCCGGAGGCGCTGGAGGAGGCGGCGTACCTCGACGGGGCGAGCCGTACGCGATTCATGTGGCAGATCCTTTTCCCGCTCGTCTTCCCCGGGCTGGTCGCGACGAGCGTCTTCTCCTTCATCTCGGCCTGGAACGACTTCCTGTTCGCCAAGTCGTTCATCATCAGCGACACCTCCCAGTCGACCCTCCCGATGGCCCTGCTCGTCTTCTACAAGCCCGACGATCCCGACTGGGGCGGCGTCATGGCGGCGTCCACGGTGATGACGATTCCGGTGCTGGTCTTCTTCGTACTCGTACAGCGACGACTGGTCTCCGGGCTGGGCGGAGCGGTAAAGGACTGACGTGACCGAACTGATCCCGAAGCCCCGCAGCGTCGTCGCCGGTCCCGGCGAGGTGCGCCTGACGACGCACTCCCGGCTCCACGCCGACACGGCGGCGGAGGGCGTCGGCCACTGGCTGGGCACCGTCCTCGGACAGGCCACCGGCCTGCCGCTCCGCGAGGGCCGTGAGCTCGACGGCACCGGCGGCGACGGCCTCGGCGGCGGCATCAGGCTCCAGGTCGACTCCGGTCTCGGCCCCGAGGAGTACCGCCTCGTCAGCGACGGGACGGGCGTCCTGATCGAGGGCGGCAGCGCGGCCGGTGTCTTCTGGGGCGCCCAGACGCTGCGGCAGCTCCTCGGGCCCGACGCCTACCGCAGGGCCCCGCTCGGCCGCGACCGTGTCTGGGCAGTGCCGCACGTCACCATCCACGACAGCCCCCGCTTCCGCTGGCGCGGCCTCATGCTCGACGTCGCCCGGCACTTCATGCCCAAGGACGGGGTCCTGCGCTACCTCGATCTGATGGCGGCGCACAAACTCAACGTCTTCCACTTCCACCTGACGGACGACCAGGGCTGGCGCCTGCGGATCGAGCGGTACCCGAAGCTCACCGAGATCGGATCATGGCGGGCACGCACCAAATTCGGTCACCGTGCCTCACCCCTGTGGGAGGAGAAGCCGCACGGGGGTTACTACACCCAGGACGACATCCGGGAGATCGTCGCCTACGCCGCCGAGCGGCATATCAGCGTCGTCCCCGAGATCGACATCCCGGGACACTCGCAGGCCGCCATCGCCGCGTATCCGGAACTGGGCAACACCGACGTCATCGACACGACCTCCCTCACGGTCTGGGACACCTGGGGCATCAACAAGAACGTACTCGCCCCCACTGACAACACCCTCCGCTTCTTCGAGGGCGTCTTCGAGGAAGTGCTGGAGCTGTTTCCGGCCGACGCGACCGGATCCACGGGGTTCTCGTCCTTCGTGCACATCGGCGGCGACGAGTGCCCCAAGGACCAGTGGCGCCAGTCCGCGACCGCGCAGAAACGCATCCGGGAGCTGGGGCTCGCCGGCGAGGACGAGTTGCAGTCCTGGTTCATCCGGCACTTCGACAACTGGATGGCCGCGCGCGGGCGTCGCCTGATCGGATGGGACGAGATCCTTCAGGGCGGCCTCGCGCCGGGTGCCGCGGTGTCGTCCTGGCGCGGCTACCACGGCGGGATCACGGCCGCCCGAGCGGGCCACGACGTGGTCATGTGCCCCGAGCAGCAGGTCTACCTGGACCACCGGCAGCACGGCGGCGCCGACGAGCCGGTGCCCATCGGCTACGTACGCACCCTGGAGGACGTCTATCGGTTCGAACCGGTTCCACCGGAGTTGACGCCCGAGGAGGCGCGGCACGTGCTGGGCACCCAGGCCAACGTGTGGACCGAGGTGATGGAGGACCAGGCGCGCGTGGACTACCAGACGTTCCCGCGCCTTGCGGCCTTCGCGGAGGTCGCGTGGAGTTCCCTGCCCGCCCCCGGGGAGCGGGACTTCGCGGACTTCGAGTACCGCATGACGGCGCACTACGGGCGGCTCGACGCCCTGGGAGTGGCCTATCGGCCTCCTGCCGGGCCCCGGCCGTGGCAGCGGCGCCCAGGAGTGCTCGGACGCCCGATCGAGGGGGCGCCGCCGAACGTGTGAGGCGACCTCGAAACGGCGCAAGTCGGGCATTGGTCCAGAAAAGGCGGCCTCACGAGGAGAAAGTCCCACAAGGATTGTCGAAGAGTGGCAATACGTACTCACGGGTGATGCGGTGCGAAAACGGACCATCACCGTGGTGAGGTGGGCGAATGCCTCCTAGCGGACCCCCGCGTTCGGGTCTCGCGAGAATGTGCCAGAGTTGCCACGTCCGCCCTGTCAGCACGTACCGTACGGCAGCACAGGTGGGACCAGGTGGGGCAGCGGGAAGGGGCAGCCGGTTTTGACCACGCACGCACCGCAGGCGGCGCAGGCCGTGACGCTGCCCGGCTCGCTGGACGAGGCCGTGGAGGCGCTGGCCGCCATGCCCGCCGCCGTCCCGGTGGCCGGCGGCACGGACCTGATGGCCGCGGTCAACTCCGGGCAGCTCAGGCCCGCCGCGCTCGTCGGCCTCGGCCGGATCAGCGAGATCCGCGGCTGGCAGTACCAGGACGGTCACGCGCTGCTCGGCGCGGGCCTGACGCACGCACGCATGGGGCGCCCCGACTTCGCGGCGCTCATCCCGGCTCTCGCGGCCGCCGCGAGAGCCGCGGGCCCGCCGCAGATCCGCAACGCGGGCACCCTGGGGGGCAACATCGCGACGGCCGCCCCCACGGGGGACGCGCTGCCCGTGCTGGCCGCCCTGGAGGCGACGCTGATCATCGCGGGCCCGGGTGGAGCCCGCCGTGAGATCCCCGTCTCGCACCTGCTGGCCGGCATGGAGATGCTGCGCTCCGGTGAACTCATCGGGTACGTGCGCGTGCCGTTGCTGCACGCGCCGCAGGTCTTCCTGAAGGCCACCGGACGCACCGGCCCCGGACGCGCCACGGCGTCCGTCGCGGTCGTCCTCGACCCCGCCCGGCGCGGGGTGCGCTGCGCGGTCGGTGCCATAGCGCCGATGCCGCTCAGGCCCCTGGACGCCGAAGGATGGGTCGCCCAGCTGATCGACTGGGACGGCGAGCGCACGCTCGTGCCGGAGGCCCTGAACGCCTTCGGGGAGTACGTCTCGGTCGCCTGCATCCCGGACCCGGCGCCCGCCGAGGACGGCTCCGTGGCACCGCTTCCGCCCGCCGTACTGCAACTTCGGCGCACCGTCGCCGTACTGGCCCGACGAGCATTGGGGAGGGCACTTTCGTGACCGACGACCAGCACGGGGAGGGCACGCCCCAGCAGGGCGCGCACGGCGGCTGGGAGCGGCTGCCCCAGGGGGACTACGACGACGGCGCGACGACGTTCGTCCAGCTCCCCGAAGGGGGCATCGACGCGCTGCTGGCGTCGGACAGCCCGCTCGCCGCGCCCGGCCACGGCTACGTGCCCCCGCAGATAACGGTGACGCCCACCGAGGCGGCGGGCACCGACCCGGCGGGCACCGGCACCTGGACGGCACCGGCCGAGGGCGCGCAGTGGCCCGACCCGAACACCGTGCCCCAGGGGACGGAGCCGCACGGGTTCACGTACAACCCGGGCAGCACCGGCCAGTGGACCTTCGGGGACGTCCCCCAGGAGCAGACCGGTGCCGGGTCCGCTCCGGGTCACGACGTGACCGGGCAATGGTCGATTCCCGTCGCCGGGGGCGAGATTCCGGACGAGTCGGGCGAGTTCAGCGCCTCGGCCCTCGTCGAGCAGTGGGGCGGCACCCCTCCGGCCACGCTCCCCGGGGGCGCGCCCGCGCCTTGGGCGACGGAGGAGATCGGGACCGCGTGGACGGCACCGCCGCCCGGGCGGACCGAGGAGCGCGCGCACGGCGCGGCCGTCGAGGAGCACGCGCCCGGAGCTTTCGACGGGGCCTCCGCAGGGCACCCGCCCGCCGAACCGGAGGGGCCACCGGCGGCCGAAGCGCCCGAGGTGCCCGCTGAGGCGCCAGGGCAACCGCCGCGCGACCCGTACGCGGGGTCGCCCTCCGAGGCCGCCAGCGAGGCGCCTGAGGGTGCTCACGAGGCCTCGGGGCAGACCGACGAGGCCTCCCCGGAGCCGTCCGGCGCCCCCGAGGAAGCCCCGGCCGGCGACCCGCCCGGCGCCGCACCGGCCGCCGAGGACGCGGAGGAAGAGCCCGCCGAGCCCGCCGCGCGCCTGCTCGACGACCACCCCCTCGCCTCGTACGTCCTGCGGGTGAACGGCACCGACCGGCCGGTCCCCGACGCGTGGATCGGTGAGTCGCTGCTCTACGTGCTGCGCGAGCGCCTCGGCCTCGCGGGCGCCAAGGACGGCTGCTCGCAGGGCGAGTGCGGTGCCTGCAACGTGCAGGTCGACGGCCGGCTGGTCGCGTCCTGCCTGGTGCCCGCCGTCACCGCCGCCGGCAGCGAGGTCCGTACCGTCGAGGGGCTCGCCGACGACGGGCAGCCCTCCGACGTGCAGCGGGCGCTCGCCCGGTGCGGCGCGGTGCAGTGCGGATTCTGCGTGCCGGGCATGGCCATGACCGTGCACGACCTGCTGGAGGGCAACCCCGCCCCGACCGACCTGGAGACCCGGGCGGCCCTCTGCGGCAACCTGTGCCGCTGCTCGGGCTACCGGGGTGTCGTGGAGGCCGTACGCGAGGTCGTCGCGGAGCGCGAGACGCACGCCAAGGCGGAGTCCTCGTCGTCCTCGCAGTCCCCGCAGTCCGCACCGGAGGCCGAGGAACCGCGCATCCCGCACCAGGCGGGCCCCGGAGCGGGCGGCGTCAACCCGGCGGCGTTCGAGGACCCTTCCGGGTACGACCTCCCGGGGCATCCCCCGGGACAGCATGACCAGGGGTACGGACCGGACGGAGGAGGCCAGGCGTGACCAACGAAGCCGCCACCGCGACCCCCGCGGAGGCCACACCGGCCGCCGATCCGCTCACGCACGGCCTCGGCGCTTCGCTGTCGTCCGCCGACGCCCGCGCGAAGACGGAGGGCACGTTCCCGTACGCGGCCGACCTGTGGGCCGAGGGCCTGTTGTGGGCCGCCGTGCTGCGCTCCCCGCACCCGCACGCGCGCATCAAGTCCATCGACACCTCCCACGCGCGCGAGATGCCCGGCGTCCGCGCCGTCGTCACCCACGAGGACGTGCCGGGGACCGCGCTGCACGGCCGCGGCAGGGCCGACCGCCCCGTGTTCGCCTCCGAGGTCGTACGCCACCACGGGGAGCCCATCGCCGCCGTCGCCGCCGACCACCCCGACACCGCGCGCATGGCCGCCGCCGCCGTCATCGTCGAGTACGAGGTACTCGACCCCGTGACCGACCCCGAGCAGGCCTTCGAGGCCGAGCCCCTGCACCCCGACGGCAACCTCATCCGCCACATCCCGCTGCGCCACGGCGACCCCGACGCGCTCGGCGAGGTCGTCGTGGAGGGCCTGTACCGCATCGGCCGCCACGACCCGGCCCCCATCGGCGCCGAGGCAGGACTGGCCGTGCCCCGCCCCGACGGCGGCGTCGAGCTCTACCTCGCCTCCACCGACCCGCACACCGACCGCGACACGGCCGCCGCCTGCTTCGGCCTGGAGCCCGACCGCGTCAAGGTCGTCGTCACCGGCGTGCCCGGCGCCACGGCCGACCGCGAGGACCAGGGCTTCCAGCTCCCGCTCGGCCTGCTGGCGCTCAGGACCGGCTGCCCGGTCAAACTCGCGGCGACCCGCGAGGAGTCCTTCCTGGGCCACGCCCACCGCCACCCCACCCTGCTGCGCTACCGCCACCACGCGGACGCCACGGGCAAGCTGGTGAAGGTCGAGGCGCAGATCCTGCTGGACGCGGGCGCCTACGCGGACACCTCCTCGGACGCGCTGGCCGCCGCCGTGGCGTTCGCCTGCGGCCCGTACGTCGTCCCGAACGCCTTCATCGAGGGCTGGGCCGTACGCACCAACAACCCCCCCTCGGGCCACGTCCGCGGCGAGGGCGCCATGCAGGTGTGCGCGGCGTACGAGGCCCAGATGGACAAGCTGGCCAAGAAGCTGGGCCTGGACCCGGCGGAACTGCGCATGCGCAACGTCATGTCCACCGGGGACGTCCTGCCCACCGGCCAGTCGGTGACCTGCCCGGCCCCCGTGGCGGAACTCCTCCAGGCCGTACGGGACTTCCCGCTCCCCGCGCTCCCCAAGGACACGCCCGAGGAGGAGTGGCTGCTGCCCGGCGGGCCCGAGGGCGCGGGCGAGCCGAGCGCGGTCCGCCGCGGTGTGGGCTACGGCCTGGGCATGGTGCACATGCTGGGCGCCGAGGGCGCCGACGAGGTCTCGACGGCCACGGTCAAGGTCCAGGACGGCGTGGCCACGGTCCTGTGCGCGGCCGTGGAGACCGGCCAGGGTTTCACCACGCTGGCCCGGCAGATCGTCCAGGAGACGCTCGGCATCGACGAGGTGCACGTCGCGCCCGTCGACACGGACCAGCCCCCCGCCGGAGCGAGCTGCCACGGCCGCCACACCTGGGTGTCGGGCGGCGCGGTGGAACGCGCGGCGAAGATGGTCCGCACCCAGCTCCTGCAGCCCCTGGCGCACAAGTTCGGCATGTCCACCGAACTGCTCCAGATCACCGACGGCAAGATCACGTCGTACGACGGCGTCCTGTCCACCACCGTCGCCGAGGCGATGGACGGCAAGGAACTGTGGGCCACGGCCCAGTGCCGCCCCCACCCGACCGAACCGCTCGACGACACCGGTCAGGGCGACGCCTTCGTGGGCATGGCGTTCTGCGCGGTCCGCGCGGTCGTGGACGTCGACATCGAGCTGGGCTCGGTACGGGTCGTGGAGATGGCGGTCGCCCAGGACGTCGGCCGGATCCTCAACCCCGCCCAGCTCGCCGCCCGTATCGAGGCCGGCGTCACGCAGGGCGTGGGCGTGGCCCTGACCGAGAACCTCCGCTCGGCCCGCGGCCTGATCCGCCACCCCGACCTGACGGGGTACGCCCTGCCGACCGCCCTGGACGCCCCCGACATCCGCATCGTCAAACTCGTCGAGGAACGCGACGTGGTCGCCCCCTTCGGCGCGAAGGCCGCCAGCGCGGTCCCGGTCGTGACGTCGCCGGCGGCGGTCGCCTCGGCGGTCCGCGCGGCGACGGGCCGCCCGGTCAACCGCCTGCCGATCCGCCCGCAGGCGGCGGTGGTGACGGGCTCCTAGGGCCTGTCGTTTGGATCATGCCGGCTCCGGGTGAGGGCTTCTCATGGCCTCCGGTGAGCGGGGCTTGGTGCGTGCAGCTGCAAGGCGGAGGAGGGCGTCAACGCGATGGGGGTCCCCCCGCTCGAGCGCAGCCGAGAGTGGGGGAGTTGGCAACCGACGACAACGCCGCAGATGTGCGTGCCAAGCCCCGCGGCCCAGGCATGATCCAAACGACAGGTCCTAGGCGCCCGGAGCACGCGGCACCCGCGCACCGTGGCCCACGGTGCGGATTGCGGCCGTTGTCAGTGGGGACGCGTAAGGTTCTTGGTCAGTGGGGGATGGCCGCGCCGCTGGTGCGGGCGTTCCCGGCTGGGGGAAGCACGACGTGAAGCACAGGTGCTGGGGGAGCCATGAGCACGAGTACGACTACGGTGGGCAGCGGGACGATCACGCTGACCGGCGAGGAGATGGGCCCGTACGTCACGCACGCGGACACGCGGCGGTGGCTGACGGACCCCGGAGTGCCGCACGGCAGCGCGCTGCTGGGATTCGGCCCGCTGCGCGAGGGGGCCGGGCTGCGGAGGGTGGCCGAGCTGGTCGCCGACGCGGGGTTGCTCGCGCAGGAGCTGCGGGACCAGCTGGTGATCGGGTCACTGCGCACCCTGGACAGGGACCTGGAGTCGATCGTCCTGGACGGCGCGACGGGCGAGATCTCGACGACGTCCTTCCACCCCGCCCCGGGGCTGATGGACCTCTCCCCGCTCGCCCCGTCGCTGGAGGCGCTGCTGCGGTTCGCGGAGGCCACGGAGGAACTCGTCGAGTGCCGGGGCCGGTTCGCGACGTTCGAGGGCCGCGTGGGCCCGAAGCCGGTGGCGGCGATGACCTCGCAGCTGACCTCTCACCTGACCGAACTGCTCGCCGCGGACACCGCGGCGGACGAGGCGCCGGATCTGACCCGGCTGGCTCCGTACTGGCGGATGGCCGCCCTGATCCGCCCCCTCGCCCGCATCGCGGGGCCGGGTGACGGACTCGCCCTCTCCCTCCCTCCGCGTCTGCTGGACGAGGAGTTCGGCGCGGGCGAGATCATGCGCTTCGAGGAGGTGGACTTCCCCGCCACCCTCGTGCACGAGCCGACGCGCCGCTTCCTCAAGGAGGTCGGCCTCCCCGAGGACGGCTTCATGTTCCAGCTGGACACCGAGGTGGCGCTGCCGACCCTCCCCGAGTACTACGCGGAGGAGCGCCCCGGCCACGTCGCGGCCGCCGAACTGCCGGCGGACGCGGACCGTTTGGTCCGTCTCGGCCAGCTGCTGGAGGAGACGAGCCTCGTCGTCGACGGCACCACGGGCGCGATCCTGTGCTGGAGCGAGCGCGACCGCACGCTCCGCCCCCTGAACGCGGACATCTCCACCCTCGCGTTCACCGTCTGGCTCATCCACCGCGAGAAGGCCCTGGACGCCGAGTACGACTTCACGGCCTCCTACACGCAACTGGCCGCCACGATGACGGAAACCCTCGCCACGGTCGACCCCATCGCCTGCGACCGCACCCCCACGGCCCCCGACGACGACGGCTGGCGCTACTGGCCGGAGATATTCGAGGACCGGACAAGCGGCACGCTGTACGCCTAGGACGTGATGGCTTCCAGGACTTCGGGCAGTGACGTGACACCGTCCGAGGCGAGGAAGTGGCCGGCCCCCGGGACCACCTCGGGGGAGACTCCGAGCAGCCCGGCGAGACGGTCGGTGTGCCCGAGCGGGACGTACGGGTCCGTGTCGGACCTGAAGATCCTCAGTCGCCCGACGCGGTTGCCGAGCCCCTCCACGTCACAGCCGTCCGCGATGTAGGAGTCCAGTTCCGGAAGGGCGGGCAGGGGATCGACGAATCCGGAGACCAGCACGAGGGTGCCGAGGTGCCAGGGAGCCGGAAGCGACCGCAGGTGGCGCAGCACGGTCAGACAGCCCAGGCTGTGCGCCACGACGATCGAGTGCTCGTCGAGGGCCCCCAGGCCGGTGCGTACGGCCTCCGCCCACCGGGCGGGGTCCGGGTCCTGTGAGTTCGGAAGAGCCGGGACGGTCGTCGGGATGCCGTTCGCGCCGAGTCGACCGGCGAGCCAGCCGAACCAGTGATCTTCAGGGGACGCGCCGTAACCGTGGATGATCGAGGCACGCCGATGAGTTGTTCCGGTGGTCATGCCACAGGACGGTAGGGGTTGACGTCAGCGTGAAGGTCAAGCCAGCGGAGAGGAGCCGGCGGTGCTGATCAGCGAACTCGCCGAACTGACCGGCGTGAGCGCACGAGCGCTACGGCACTACGAGGACCAGGGACTGCTGCTCCCGGCCCGCGACAGCAGTGGGTACCGGGACTACTCCGAGTCAGATGTCGTCCGAGTGGCCCGGATCAGGGCGATGATCTCCGCCGGTCTGGGCACCTCGCTCATCCGCCGGTACCTCGACTGCGCTCGCGACGGCGACCACGGCACGTCCCTCGAGATGTGCCCCGGCCTGCGGGCCGAACTGGACGCCCTGGCCCGGCGTCTCGACGCCGAACAGGCCGAACTCCGGGAGAAGCGGCGACGGTTGAGCGTCCTCGCGCCGGAGGTGTGAGGCGCCGACGACGTCACGGCCGGACCACCCGCCAGTGGCCGACCGCGACGCCTGTGTGGAAGCCGCGACCGGATTCGAACCGGCGTAACTCGCTTTGCAGGCGAGTCCCTGACCACTCGGGCACACGGCTGTGGTGGAGCAGTTGGAGCAGTTGGAGCAGTTGGAGCAGTTGGAGCAGGCGGGATGGTTGAAGCAGCGGGACAAACTGCGCGTTCCGAACTCGGTACACCGACCCTAGGCCGTGCTCGTCGTCGTGCTCAAGGGAACCGGCCGCGCCGCAACGGGACTGCCATACGCCGTTCATGAACGAGAGGCGTGGTCCTACGACCAAGGTCCCAGGCGGGTGACTCCTTTTGACAGGAGCCAATGTCGGCGGTGCCCCTTACGCTGGCGACCATGGCCACCCTGGAACCTCTGGAACCGCGTGACGCGGACGTCGCCGACGCCATGCCCGCCCTCTCTGAAGCCGACGGCGCTGGTGTGCTGCGCAGGCCGTACCGTGCCCTCAGCATCGGCATCGTCTCCGTCGTGCTGCTGATCGCCTTCGAGGCGACGGCCGTGGGCACGGCGATGCCGGTGGCGGCGCGGGAGCTGGACGGGATCCCGCTGTACGCGTTCGCGTTCTCGGGGTACTTCACGACGAGCCTGTTCGGGATGGTGCTCGCCGGGCAGTGGTCGGACCGGCGTGGGCCGCTGGGGCCGTTGACGGCGGGGATCGGCGCCTTCGCGGCCGGGCTGCTGCTGTCCGGGACCGCGGGGGCGATGTGGCTGTTCATCCTCGGCCGGGCCGTGCAGGGACTCGGCGGTGGACTGGTGATCGTCGCGCTGTACGTGGTCGTGGGGCGCGCCTACCCGGAGCGGCTGCGGCCGGCGATCATGGCGGCGTTCGCGGCGAGTTGGGTGCTGCCGTCCGTGGTGGGGCCGCTGGGCGCGGGCGCGGTGACCGAACACCTCGGCTGGCGCTGGGTGTTCGTCGGCATCCCCGTGCTGGTCGTGTTGCCGCTCGCGCTCGCGCTGCCGCAGGTGCGGCGACTGGCGGCCGGGCCGGCGGCGGGGACCGAGCCGGCGCCGCTCGACCGCCGCCGCATCCGCCTGGCCCTCGGGATCTCGCTGGGCGCGGGCCTGTTGCAGTACGCCGCGCAGGACCTGCGGTGGCTCGCCCTGGTACCCGCCCTCGCGGGCACCGCGCTGCTGGTGCCCGCCGTACTCGGGCTGTTGCCCCGCGGCACCTATCGGGCGGCTCGCGGGCTGCCGTCCGTGGTGCTGTTGCGCGGGGTCGCGGCCGGGTCGTTCGTCGCGGCCGAGTCCTTCGTGCCGTTGATGCTGGTCACCCAGAGGGGTCTGTCGCCGACGCTCGCCGGGTTCTCGCTGGCGGCGGGCGGGGCGACCTGGGCGCTGGGGTCGTGGGTGCAGTCGCGGCCGCGTGTGGAGCCGTACCGGGAACGGCTGATGACGGCCGGCATGGTGCTGGTGGCCGCGGCGATCGCGACGGCGCCGAGCGTGCTGATCGAGGCGGTGCCGGTGTGGACCGTGGCCGTGGCCTGGGCGTTCGGCTGCCTCGGCATGGGGCTGGTGATCTCCTCCAGCAGCGTCCTGCTGCTCCAGCTCTCCCCTCCGCAGGAGGCCGGCGCCAACTCCGCCGCCCTGCAGATCTCCGACGGCCTGTCGAACTCCCTCCTCCTCGCCGCGGGCGGCGCCGCCTTCGCGGCCCTCGGCGGCGGCACGGTCACCCATACGGCCACGGAGGCCTCCGGCTCGGGCGCGCATCCGGCCGCGTTCGCGGCGGTGTTCCTGCCGATGGCGGGGGTGGCGTTGGTGGGGGCGTGGGTGACGACGCGGCTGCGGGCCGCGTGACCGGCGATTGGTGCCACGGCGTACACGGACCTCTTCTTCCACGGCACCCGGCGGTGTGAGCTGAGTCCCATCCACGGGCGACCCGGCGCGGTCCCCGCGTTCACCCGACCGGGCCACCGATATGGTGGCCCGGTTGTCATTCGTGGCCCAGCCACACCATCAGGCACACACTCGACCCACCACCGGAGACCGTGAGTACCACCGCCGCCGGCACTGCCTCGCACTCGCATCACCTCTCGCCCGCGTTCCCCGGTCGTGCCCCGTGGGGTACGGCCAGCAAGCTGCGTGCCTGGCAGCAGGGGGCGATGGAGAAGTACATCCAGGAGCAGCCGCGTGACTTCCTGGCCGTGGCGACGCCCGGTGCAGGCAAGACGACCTTCGCGCTGACGCTCGCCTCCTGGCTGCTGCACCACCACGTCGTGCAGCAGGTGACCGTCGTCGCGCCCACCGAGCACCTGAAGAAGCAGTGGGCCGAGGCGGCGGCGCGCATAGGCATCAAGCTGGACCCCGAGTACAGCGCGGGACCGCTCGGCAAGGAGTACCACGGGGTCGCGGTCACGTACGCGGGCGTGGGCGTGCGGCCCATGCTGCACCGCAACCGTGTCGAGCAGCGCAAGACCCTCGTCATCCTCGACGAGATCCACCACGCGGGTGACAGCAAGTCCTGGGGCGAGGCCTGCCTGGAGGCGTTCGAGCCCGCGACGCGGCGGCTCGCGCTCACCGGTACTCCGTTCCGGTCCGACACCAACCCCATCCCCTTCGTGACGTACGAGGAGGGCAACGACGGCATCCGGCGCTCCGCCGCCGACTACACGTACGGGTACGGGAACGCGCTCGCCGACCACGTCGTCCGCCCCGTCATCTTCCTCTCCTACAGCGGCAACATGCGCTGGCGGACGAAGGCGGGCGACGAGGTCGCGGCGCGGCTCGGCGAGCCCATGACCAAGGACGCGATCAGCCAGGCCTGGCGCACCGCCCTCGACCCGCGCGGCGAGTGGATGCCCAGCGTGCTGCGGGCCGCCGACCACCGGCTGACCGAGGTCCGCAAGGCCATCCCGGACGCCGGCGCCCTCGTGATCGCCTCCGACCAGGACTCGGCGCGCGCGTACGCGAAGCTCATCAGGGAGATCACCGGCCACGCGGCGACCCTCGTCCTCTCCGACGACGCCGGAGCCTCGGACCGTATCGACGAGTTCAGCCACAACACCGACCGGTGGATGGTCGCCGTCCGCATGGTGTCCGAGGGTGTCGACGTGCCCCGGCTCGCGGTCGGCGTGTACGCCACCACCATCTCCACCCCGCTGTTCTTCGCGCAGGCCGTCGGCCGTTTCGTACGGTCCCGGCGGCGCGGCGAGACGGCCTCGGTGTTCCTGCCGACGGTTCCCGACCTGCTCTCGTTCGCGAACGAGATGGAGAGGGAACGGGACCACGTCCTCGACAAGCCCAAGAAGGGCGGCGAGGAGGACCCGTACGCCGAGGAGGAGAAGCTCCTCAAGGAGGCCGAGAAGCAGCAGGACGAGGACACCGGCGAGCAGGACATGCTGCCCTTCGAGGCCCTCGAGTCCGACGCCGTGTTCGACCGGGTGACGTACAACGGCGCCGACTTCGGCATGCAGGCCCACCCGGGCAGCGAGGAGGAGCAGGACTACCTGGGCATTCCGGGACTGCTGGAGCCCGACCAGGTGGAGCTCCTCCTCCAGAAGCGGCAGGCACGGCAGATCGCGCACAGCCGCAAGAAGCCCGACTCGGAGGCCGACCTCCTGGAGCTGCCGGCCGAGCGGCGGCCCGTCGTCACCCACAAGGAGCTGCTGGAACTGCGCAAGCAGCTCAACAGCCTGGTCGGCGCGTACTCCCACCAGAGCGGCAAGCCGCACGGCGTGATCCACACCGAGGTGCGCCGGGTGTGCGGCGGCCCGCCGAGCGCGGAGGCCACGGCGGGGCAGCTGCGCCAGCGGATCGCCAAGGTGCAGGAGTGGGCCACCCGGATGCGGTGACGCCGGCCGCTGTGCCTGAGCCGGTTTTCCGGGGTCATCTGTCGTGCTTCGGCCGCGGGTCGCCCATGGCTGGGCGCGCCCACGCGGTGGAGGCGCACATTGACGCAGCCCCGCGCTCCTTTCGGGGCGCTGCACGCGCCGTACCTATCAGGGCAAACGGGAGTAGTCCGTACCGCTTGCTGACCGGATTCTGGACGGAGGCTTCCGCTCAGCGAACCGGCTCGCTACTGTCCCCACACGCATACGCCCCGTGGCAACGCCGCCCCGGAGCGCAGCCGTGAAGCGACTCCACCCGGAGCATCTCCGGGTTCAGCCGACCGGCGGCCACTGAAGCGCGTCGCCGACGGGACCGGTGACGCATCCGCCGCGGAGGGGGCCGCCGCCCTCACCACGAAGGAGTGGGCGTCGTGACCGCGGAGACCTCCCAGACGCTCGACAGAGGACTGCGCGTCCTCAAGCTGCTCGCCGACACGGATCACGGACTGACCGTCACCGAGCTCTCCCACAAGCTGGGCGTGAACCGGACCGTTGTGTACCGGTTGCTCGCCACCCTGGAACAGCACGCGCTCGTCCGCCGTGACCTGGGCGGCAGGGCTCGCGTCGGGCTCGGCGTGCTCCGCCTGGGCCGCCAGGTGCACCCGCTGGTCCGGGAGGCCGCGCTGCCCGCGCTGCGTTCGCTCGCGGAGGACATAGGCGCGACCGCGCATCTCACCCTCGTCGACGGTACGGAGGCGCTGGCCGTCGCGGTCGTCGAGCCGACGTGGACGGACTACCACGTGGCGTACCGCGCCGGGTTCCGCCACCCCCTGGACCGGGGTGCGGCGGGCCGGGCCATCCTCGCCGCCCGGCAGCAGCCGCTCGACGGACCCGGCTACACCCTCACGCACGGGGAACTGGAGGCCGGCGCGAGCGGCGCCGCGGCACCCCTGCTCGGTGTGACCGGCGTCGAGGGGAGCGTCGGAGTCGTGATGCTCGCGGACGCGGTGCCGGAGCGCGTGGGCCCGCGGGTCCTCGACGCCGCAAGGGAAGTCGCCGAGGCGTTGCGCTGAGCCGAGCTGATGGATCCGAGTCGGCGGGCGTCCGCCGTCCGCCGACCGCCGACTGGCCGGAAGTCACCCGCGCGTTAGATTGATCCCGTGTTCACTCGCCTCTCCAGCCTGTCGCGCCCCAAGGCCATCGCCGTCTGCACCCTGCCCGTCGTGGCCCTGCTCGGCACGGCGGCGTTCGCACCGCTGCCGTTCTCCGTGGCGCAACCCGGCATGACGGCGAACGTGCTCGGCTCGAACAAGGGCGAGCCGGTGATCACGATCAGCGGCGCGACGACCCGTGAGACGCGCGGGCAGTTGCGGATGACGACGATCGTGGCGACCGGCCCCGACGCACACGTCAGCCTCGCCGACGTCGTCGACGGATGGTTCCGTACGGACCGGGCGGTGATGCCGCGCGACGCGGTCTACCCGACCGGCGGCGACGTCAAGGAGATCGAGAAGCACAACGTGGCGGAGATGAAGGAGTCCCAGAACACGGCGACCCAGGCGGCGCTCGCGTATCTGGGCAAGTCCGACGACGACGTCAAGGTCACCCTGAAACTCTCCGATGTGGGGGGCCCGAGCGCCGGCCTCCTGTTCTCCCTCGGTGTCGTCGACAAGCTCGACGGCGACGGCAGCGGTGGCGACCTCACGGGAGGCCGCGTCATCGCCGGTACGGGGACGATCAACGCCGCCGGCAAGGTCGGTGCCGTCGGCGGGGTCGCCCTCAAGACCCAGGCCGCGCACCGTGACGGCGCGACCGTCTTCCTGGTCCCGGCGGCCGAGTGCTCCGACGCGAAGTCGGAGCTGCCGAAGGGCATGCGGCTGATCCCGGTGACGACGCTGAAGGGCGCGGTCAACTCCCTGGTGGCCCTGGAGAAGGGCAAGGGCACGGTCCCGAGCTGTTAGCGAACGGCCACCACCGCCCTGGGCGCGGAGGCGAGCCGGAGTCCGACCTCGACGAGGGTCCAGCCGAGACGGGCGCGCAGGTCGCGCGGCTTCCGGGCGGTGGCGGCAAGCCGGTACGCGGCGGCCTCGGCTCGGAGGCCGGCGAGGTGGGCGCGGTGTAAGGCGAGGTGGGTCTCGATGTGCATCGGGGAGCCTCTCAGGTGGGGTTCATGGGGAAGGCGCGGGTCTGGACGCGGACCGTCTCCGCCTCGGGGTCGTCCTCCGCGGCGGTCAGATCGCGGTAGCTGTCGACGAGGGCGTGCATCTTGCCGACGAGTTCGCGGGTGAGCTCAGGGCTCAGGCGAAGTGTCATGCTGCTCATGTCCGCGCTGCGGTTCCACTCGTCGGACCAGTCCTCACGGGTGCCGAGCCAGGTCGACAACTCACGGGTCTGAGTGGTGGCGACCTCGTGGAGGTACAGGTCGGCGGCCCCGCGTACGGCGGAGTTGGTGTCCTTGAGGAGGGCCTCGTCGAACTCCAGGCCCTGGACGGCCGCTTTCCACCACCTCTCGCGACCCTTCCCACGCTCGGGGGCGTCCTCAACGAAGCCATGAGTCGCGAGTTGGCGCAGGTGATAACTGGTCGCACCGCTTGACTCGCCCAGTTTCTCGGCGAGTTGGGATGCGGTGGCGGGACCGCCGAAGCGCAGTGCGTCCAGCAACTGCATACGCAGCGGGTGCGCGAGGCCCCGCAGTGAGCGGGCGTCCAGTTTGTGGATCCGTGGTTCCTGCGGGTCGGGCATGCATACAAAGATACCTTTGCAAAGAAAGCCTTGCAAGGATTTCTTTGCAGCGGTCCTTTGGAGCCTGCCCTACCTCCGCTCCCGATCCTCCGCCACCTGCTCCACCAGCGGGATCACCCGCAACGGAACCGGGTTCTCCATGACGATCGCCGTCGAGGCCCGGACGATCCCGTCGAAGCCGACGACGAGGTCGATCACCCGCTGGAGGTCCGCGTTCGAGCGGGCCACGAGCCGGCACAGCATGTCCCCGTTGCCGGTCGTGGTGTGCAGCTCCAGTACCTCCGGAACGGTCGCCAGATGGGCCCGTACGTCCGCGCCCTGCCCCTGCCGGATCTGCAGCGTCGCGAACGCCGTGACCGGATACCCGAGGGCGGCCGGGTCCACCTGCGGGCCGAAGCCCCGGATGACCCCGTTCGACTGGAGCCGGTCGAGCCGGGCCTGGACCGTCCCCCGCGCGACCCCCAGGCGCCGGGACATCTCCAGCACCCCGATACGCGGCTCGCGGGCCAGCAGCACGATGATCCGCCCGTCGAGATGATCGATCGCCAAGAGGGCCTCCCGGGTGGTCACCCTGTACAGAGCATCCGCCGAAGCGGGCATCCCGCTGAACAGATTGCCCAGCGAATCAGCAAACTATTGCGCACCTTGCCGCAGCGGAGAGAGCCTGCGCCTATGACACAGACCACACACCACGCTCCCGACACCGCACGGCAGGCCGACCCCTTCCCGGTCAAGGGAATGGACGCGGTCGTGTTCGCCGTGGGCAACGCCAAGCAGGCCGCCCACTACTACTCCACCGCCTTCGGCATGCGGCTGGTGGCCTACTCCGGACCCGAGAACGGCAGCCGCGAGACCGCGAGCTACGTGCTCGAGAACGGCTCCGCGCGCTTCGTGTTCACCTCGGTGATCAAGCCCGCCACCACGTGGGGCCACTTCCTCGCCGAGCATGTGGCCGAGCACGGTGACGGCGTCGTCGACCTCGCCATCGAGGTCCCGGACGCGCGCGCCGCCTACGCCTACGCGATCGAGCACGGCGCCCGCTCCGTCGCCGAACCGTACGAACTGAAGGACGAGCACGGCACGGTCGTCCTCGCCGCGATCGCCACGTACGGCACCACCCGGCACACCCTCGTCGAACGCACCGGCTACGACGGCCCGTACCTGCCCGGCTTCGTGGCCGCCGACCCGATCGTCGAGCCGCCCGCCCACCGCACGTTCCAGGCCATCGACCACTGCGTCGGCAACGTCGAACTCGGCCGCATGAACGAGTGGGTGGAGTTCTACAACAAGGTCATGGGCTTCACGAACATGAAGGAGTTCGTGGGCGACGACATCGCCACCGAGTACAGCGCCCTGATGTCGAAGGTCGTCGCCGACGGCACCCTCAAGGTCAAGTTCCCGATCAACGAGCCCGCCATCGCCAAGAAGAAGTCCCAGATCGACGAGTACCTGGAGTTCTACGGCGGCGCGGGCGTCCAGCACATCGCGCTCAACACCAACGACATCGTGCGGACGGTACGGACGATGCGGGCGGCGGGCGTCCAGTTCCTCAACACCCCCGACTCGTACTACGACACCCTCGGCGAGTGGGTCGGCGAGACCCGCGTCCCCGTGGAGACCCTGCGCGAGCTGAAGATCCTGGCCGACCGGGACGAGGACGGCTACCTCCTCCAGATCTTCACCAAGCCGGTTCAGGACCGCCCGACGGTCTTCTTCGAGATCATCGAACGGCACGGTTCGATGGGATTCGGCAAGGGCAACTTCAAGGCGCTCTTCGAAGCGATCGAGAGGGAGCAGGCCAAGCGGGGCAACCTGTAGCGGCGCCGCCGCTACAGGCCGGGCTGCCGCCGCGGCCCCACGGAACTGACGCCGGGGGGCCGCACAGCCCCGCCGTCCCACGCGGCCCCGCCGCCCTGCCCGGACACCACGAGCTACGCGGACGCCCCGCCCGAGCGCCGGACCGCACCGGGGGAGGGCCTGCCCCGCTTCTCCAGCTCCGCCGGTCCCTTCTCCGACGGCTCTCCCAGCTCCCCGAGCGCCTCCCTGGCCACGGGCACGTGCAGCGGCGAGAAGTACGGGTTGAGACGCAAGGCCTCGGCCAGGTGGCGGCGAGCCGGGCCCTGCAGCCCCAGCGCGTACTCGATCACGCCCCGGTGATAGGCGTACAGCGCGCTGCGGACCTCCCCACCGTGGGCCCTGTCGGTCGTCCGCGTCGCGAACCTGAGCGCCTCCTCGTCCTCCCCGGCCCGGTGCAGGGCCCAGCCCAGCGCGTCCGCCGTCCGGAGGCTCGGCTGCCGCTCCCACTCGGCCCGCAGCAGGCCGACCGCCTTCTCCGCGGCGCCGTGTTCCGCCTCGAAAAGACCGAGGAACAGGGCGTGGTTCACCCCCGCCTCCGTGTCGGCGCGTACCGCCTCGCGCACCGCGCGGTACTGCGCCCGGGCCTCGGCCTGACGCCCCAGGGACTCGTACAGTTCGCCCAGCTCCAGGGCGTACTGCGGTGACCTCGTCCTCTTCAGCGCCGACCGGTACGCGCGTACCGCCGCCGACGTGCGGCCCAGAGCGGCCAGCGCGCGGGCCCGCCCGGCCATGGCGGCGGGCTCGCCGGGGTCGGCGTGCAGGGCGGCCGTCCCGTAGCCGAGGGACTCCTCCACGTCGCCGCGCTGCCACGCCAGCTCGCCCGCCTGCACCAGGTACGCGGCCCGCTCGGCGGGACCCTCCGCGCGCGCGATGGCCTCCGACAGCGCCGCGGCCGCGTCCTCGCGGCGGCCCTGGTCCCAGTACACCCGGGCCGCCCGCGCCGTCACCGCGGGCGCCGTCACCTCGATGCGGGACCGCAGGGCGAGCAGCCGGTCCAGAGTCACGCGGGCGGACCTGTAGTCGCCGACGCCGTCGTACGCGTCGATCAGCAGCGGGTACGCCGTCCAGCGCTGGGGCGCCACCCGTACGGCCCGCTCGCTCCACCGCAGGGCAGCCCGGAAGTCGTGCCGCGCGGTCGCCAGCGCGGCGAGTCCGTCGTACGCCTCCACGTTGTGGCTCGGACGGACCTTCAGCGAGGTGCGCAGCGCCCGCTCGGCCCTCGGGAAGTCCGCGGTCGCTCCGGTACGGCGCCCCCGCTCCACGTACGCAGCGCCGAGCACCGCCCACGACCGCCCGTCCTCCGGACTCCTGCGCAGCCGGCGCTCGCGGTCACCGATCAGCCGGGCCAGATCGGGCAGCGTGGCGGGCACCCCGGCCGCCACGGCCGCCCGGGCCCGCGCCTCGGGTCCCGGCGCGGGCGCCACCGGCGGCTTCCCTTCCCCGTCCGGCAGCACCATCAGCACACCGCCGAGCACGGCACCCGCGGCCATCGTCCAGCCCAGTGCACGCCGCATCCTCCGGCCGGTCGCCCGGGACCGCCGCTCTTCGCTCTCCATGCCGCTTACTGTGCGACGGTACGAAGACCACGAAGTGGCACCCGAAAGGCCCTCGCCGACGGGTTCACACCGATGGCCGTCCGGTGCGAACCTGTGATCATGAGCCGTAGCGAAGCCCCGAGCGCCGAGAACACGGTGACGACCGGCACCCTCCTGGACCGACTGCTCGCCGGACTGCCGGCCGAGGCGGTCCTCACCGACCCGGACGTCACGGCCTCGTACGGACACGACATGGCGAGCTTCTGCGAGGCGGGCACCCCGGCCGTCGTCGTCCTGCCACGCACCGTCGAGCAGGTTCAGCACGTGATGCGCACCGCCACCGAGCTGCGCGTCCCCGTCGTCCCGCAGGGCGCCCGCACCGGCCTGTCGGGCGGCGCCAACGCCTCCGAGGGCTGCGTCGTGCTGTCCCTGACCAAGATGGACCGCATCCTGGAGATCAACCCGGTCGACCGGATCGCCGTCGTCGAACCGGGGGTCGTCAACGCCACGCTCTCCCGCGCGGTGAACGAGCACGGCCTCTCCTACCCGCCGGACCCCTCCAGCTGGGAGATGTGCACCATCGGCGGCAACATCGGCACGGCCTCCGGCGGCCTGTGCTGCGTGAAGTACGGGGTGACGGCCGAGTACGTGCTCGGCCTCGACGTGGTCCTGGCCGACGGCCGGCTGATGTCCACCGGCCGCCGCACCGCGAAGGGTGTCGCGGGGTACGACCTCACCCGGCTCTTCGTCGGCTCGGAGGGCTCCCTCGGCATCGTCGTACGCGCCGTCCTGGCCCTCAGGCCCCAGCCGCCCCAGCAACTGGTGCTCGCGGCGGAGTTCCCCTCCGCCTCCGCCGCGTGCGACGCCGTGTGCCGGATCATGGAGGGCGGGCACGTGCCGTCGCTCCTCGAACTGATGGACCGTACGACGGTGAGGGCCGTCAACGCCATCGCCAACATGGGGCTGCCGGAGACCACCGAGGCGCTCCTCCTCGCCGCCTTCGACACCCCGGACCCCGCCGCCGACCTCGCCGCCGTCGGTGGCCTCTGCGAGGCCGCGGGCGCCTCACAGGTCGTCCCGGCGGACGACGCGGCCGAGTCGGAACTCCTGCTCCAGGCACGGCGGCTCTCGCTCACCGCACTCGAAGCGGTCAAGGGCACCACGATGATCGACGACGTGTGCGTGCCCCGCTCCCGGCTCGGCGACCTGCTCGAAGGCGTCGACCGCATCGCCGAGAAGTACGACCTCACGATCGGCGTCTGCGCCCACGCCGGCGACGGCAACACCCACCCCACCGTCTGCTTCGACGCGGCCGACCCCGACGAGGCGCGGCGCGCCCGCGAGTCCTTCGACGAGATCATGGCCCTCGGCCTGGAACTCGGCGGCACGATCACCGGCGAGCACGGGGTGGGCATCCTGAAGAAGGAGTGGCTGGCCCGCGAGATCGGCCCGGTGGGGCTGGAGATGCAACGGGCGGTCAAGGCGGTCTTCGACCCTCTGGGCATCCTCAACCCCGGCAAGCTGTTCTGACCACACGGCCGCACGTGCCGCTCCTGCCGCACGCCGCGTCTCGCTCCCAGGTCACTCACCGTCCATCACTCACCGTCCATCGACTCGTCCGACGGCCAGTGGTCCATCAGCCACAGGTCGTCGGCGGGGGTCGGGGCGAGCAGTTCGGCCAGGCCGTCGTCGATGTGGAGCCGCTCGATCTCGGTGCCCGGGGGCACGGCGCGCAGGGTGCGCTCCAGCCAGGCCGACACCTGCGCGGCCGGTGCTTCGAGGAGCGCGTCGCCGCCGGGCGAGCTCAGCGCCATCAGCACGACGGTGCGGCCCTGCGCCTTCGTCGGCCACACCCGTACGTCACCGTGCCCGCACGGGCGGAACACGCCCTCGATCAGCAGTTCCCGCGCGAACGTCCAGTGGACGGGCTGGTCGGAGTCGACGTGGAAGGTGACGTGGACGGCGTACGGGTCGTCGCTGCGGTACCCGAGTCTCGCCCGCACGGGGACGCTGCGCTCCGGCGACAGCACGAGCTGCAGTTCCAGTTCTCGTTCCACCACGGTGGGTTGCATGGTGCGGATTCCTCTCCGAGGGGTTTCTCCGGGGCCTGAGACCGGCCCGTACGGAGGGAGAGGGGGCGGGGGCCGGAGCATTACGCGACTTGCGGAACTTTTTTCGCCCCCGCCGCCCCTACCCGTCCCGTCCCTGGGGGCTGCGCCCCCAGACCCCCGCTTGTCGGCCCTCGGCCTCGTCCTCAAACGCCGGACGGGCTGAAAGACCAAGCCCCGGCCGGGGGAAAATCAGCCCCTTGGGGGCACCTCCCAGCGGTAGCTGGGGGAGTTTGAGGAGCGGGGTCCGGGGCGGAGCCCCCGGGGATGGGACGGGTAGGGGCGGCGGGGGTGAGACAAAACCCGGCCCCGGCCCCAGCCCCACCCACCGAACCCCCACCGCTCCGTAGCAGAACCGTGCTCGAAAGGGGTGGGTCCGGCGGGAGCGGCGGTGACCGTCGCGGACGTCTGGTAGATGTTGATGCCCCCAACCAACCCCCGAGCAGATACGGGACGACGGACATGAGCGCCCCAACCCCGGCCCCCGGTGACGACAGGCCCCGCGAAGGGTATTACCCGGACCCGTCCATTCCTGGATATGTCCGTTACTGGAACGGTGCCTCCTGGGTGCCGGGGACGAGCCGTCCGGCGCCCTCCGACGGCGAACCGCTCGCGGCACCCGGCGCGGCGCCCGCCACCCCGGCCTCCCTGGAGGAGACGGGCCCGCACTTCTTCGACGAGGACCCGGAACCCGCCGCGCCCGAAGAGCCGGAGCCGCCCGCGTCGGCCGCGCCGCCCGCGCCCGCCGAGGAGCCGGACAGGCCGTCTCCGGCCGAGGCCCAGCACGGCAGCAGGCCCGAGCCCGCGTCCGCGTGGGGCGCCGACCGCTCCCGGCAGTCCGGTTTCGGCCGCGATCAGGGCCGTGTCTCCTGGGGCTCGCAGCGCACCGCGGCTCCGCGGACGCCGGGCGACCAGGCGGCCCGGTCCGACGGTTCGGCGACGGTCCCGTCGGCGGACGAGGAGGCCCCGGACGGCACCATGGTCTTCCGCCGCGCGAACGCCAACGCCAACGCCAACGCGAACGCCGGCGCGAACGCCAACGCGGAGCCCGCGGAGGTCGAGGGCACCATGACGTTCCGGTCACCCCTCGCGCGCACCGACGAGGACACCGGCCCGTCCTACGGCGCCCCGAGGACGAGCGCTCAGGCCGCCGCGCAGCAGGCGCTGGGTCTCAGCCCCCAGGCGACTCCAGAAACCCCGTCAGCTCCCCGCCAGAGCCCTCAGCAGATCCCGCAGCAGGGCCCCCAGCAGGGCCCCGGCCAGAGCCCCAGGACCGCGGCCCCGGCCGCCGCGTCCGCCCCAGCCCCTGCGGCCCAGCCGCAGGGGCAGCCGCCCGCCCCCGCTCCCGCGCAGCCCGGCTCCTTCCCGCAGCAGGCCGCGCCCGCCCCGACACCCCTCAGTCCGGGGCCCGGCGGCGGACAGCCCTCCTGGGCGCAGCAGGTGGGCCGGCTGGCGGGCGCGGACGGGGAGCAGCGCGTCGCGCCGTGGAAGCCGGTCAACGAGGACCCGTTCCAGGCCGCCGCGCGCGCCCAGGCCGCGGCCCGTCCGGCGGGGCTCGGCAAGCGGCTGACCGCCCGGCTGCTGGACACGCTCGTCGTCCTCGCCGTCACCAGCGCGGTCGCCGTGCCGCTCGGCACCAAGGCGATCGACCACATCAGCGAGAAGATCGACGCGGCCAAGCTGTCCGGCGAGACCGTCACCGTCTGGTTGCTCGACGGCACGACCTCGGTCTACTTCGGCATCATCCTCGGCGTGCTGCTGGTCTTCGGCGTCCTCTACGAGGCGCTGCCCACCGCCAAGTGGGGCCGCACCCTCGGCAAGAAGCTGCTCGGCCTGGAGGTCCGCGACATCGAGGGCCACGAGCCCCCGACCTTCGGCCTGGCCCTGCGCCGCTGGCTCGTCTACAGCGTCCCGGGCCTGCTCGGCATCGGCGTCGTCGGCGTCCTGTGGTGCGTGTTCGACCGCCCCTGGCACCAGTGCTGGCACGACAAGGCGTCCCACACGTTCGTGGCGGGCTAGCCCGGACCGGGCCGGCCGGGACCGGGTTGGCCGGGACCGGATCACCGGAGCGGGCCGCCCGGCCGCTGCACGCGCACGCAGGGCGGCCGGCCGTACGCGCCCGTGCAGCGGCCGGCCGCGAGCCGGACAGGCGCAAACCCGCTCAGCCGCACCGGACGCTGTATCCCGGACGCCGTACCCCTGACGCCATATCCCGGGCGCCATACCCCGGACGGACCCGCGCCGGATGCGGACCCGCAGGGTTCGCGGTCGACTCGGGCCATGAGTACCGAACCGCCGCCCCCCGGCTCCGGTCAGTCGCCGGACGACCAGTTCCGGAAGGAGCCCCCGCCTCCGTCGGGTTCGCCCTACGACTCCCCGTACGGGCGTGAACCCCCGCCCTACGCGGGTGACCCGTTCGGCGGGGGCCCGTACGGCACGGACCCGCTCGCCGGGATGCCCCCGCTCGCCGACAGCGGCAGGCGCGTGCTCGCCCGTGTCATCGACATGATCGTCGTGCTCGCCGTGGTGCTGCTGCTGAGCTGGGCGTTCGGCCTCGTCCGGTTCACCGCGGGCGCGGACGACACCGCGTACGACGACTCCCTGGGCACGAGCGCCATCGCCGTCGTGCTGCTCATGGCGTACGACACCTACTTCACGGCCAGGAACGGCCAGACCCCCGGCAAGCAGCTGATGAAGCTGCGCACGGCGAACCTCGACGACGGCTCCACGCCCAGTGTGCAGAACTCGCTGCTGCGCGCGGCCGTCCTGTGGATCCCGTTCGCGTTCTGCTGCGCCTGCGTCTGGACCGTCATCGTGGGCGTCCTGACTGTCTTCGACAAGCCCTACAAGCAGGGACTCCACGACAAGGCGGCCAAAACGGTGGTGGTCAGCACCGCTTGACCGCCGGGTGGGGCGCGAACGGCCATGGTCGCGCGGAGGCCGTCAGGACTGAGGCGTACTCAGGGGCGGGTGCCGGCGAGCGGCGGGTCCGTGACTCACGGGCCCGCCGGCTCACGTACCGGCTCGGAACCGGCGGAGACGGGAACGGACAGGGAGGCCCGCTCGCGCGCGGCCGGAACATACTGCTCCGCGGGCTGCGTCACCGGAACCCGGTGCGCGCCCGCGGGCGCCGTGGTGGCGGCCGGTGTCTTCTTCGGCAACGGCACGGTCATCGCGACGAGCAGCCCGAGCGCGAGTGCCGAGACGGCGATCACCGCGATCGCCACACCCGAACTCGTCTGCGACAGCAGCAGCATGGCGAGGGTGGACAGGATCACGGTGCAGGAGCCGTAGGCGAGCTGTGCGGTCGTCGGACGAGGCATGTCAATCGTGTCCTCGGGTGGGGTCTCCCCGTGCCTCTCACGTTGGGGAGTCTGCGGATACGAATCAAAGGGGGAGCTTGGGGGTCGGCTTGGCATTCCGCCGATTCCGGGCGTTCCACCAATCGACTCTATTCGCCAGGCTGCCCGAGCGGAACGACGGGTAAGCGTGACCTGATTAACGGTGCCGGTGCACAGGGGGCGCACGGAGTCATGGAGTCCGCCAAGTGGACACTGCCACGCGCCGGTTCGGCGGGCACATGACGTCCGCATAGCGGACGACGGCTCCGTATAGTCAGTTGTTCTGTGCAAGTCAAGGTCTGTTTTTTCTCTCGAAACTCCGGTCGAATGGCGTCACTTGACTACACGCGTATACCGCGCGCGGACACCCCAGGACCAAGGACCCTCCTCCGCGCGAAACGGGCGCGGGGGAGGACCTCAAGTGACCAGTAGACCCTGGACGTTCAGAGCTGCGGCGATCGGTGTCGCGTTCGCCGCGACGGCCGCGACGTTCTCGACTTTCGCGGTGGCGCAGGCCGACGACGGCGCGCCCGCGGCGACGGTGGACCGCCGTGACCCGGCGGACCGTACCGACCACGACCACGACCTCGAAGGCCCGCTGAGCAAGACGCAGGCGGCCCAGCGCGAAGAAGCCCTCAAGCAGGTCATATCCGGCGACGCCACGGTCAAGAACCGTGACGGATCGCAGGTCGTGCGGCTGAAGAGCAAGAAGGGTGACAGCAAGTACGTCGAGCTCGGCCGCGAGAAGACCGACAAGATCTTCACGATCCTCGTCGAGTTCGGCGACCAGATCGACAGCCGGTACGGCGGCACCCCCGGCCCGCTGCACAACCAGATAGCCAAGCCCGACCGCGCCAACGACAACAGCACGGCCTGGAAGGCGGACTACAACCAGAAGCACTTCCAGGACCTGTACTTCGGCACCGGCAACAAGACCGAGTCGATGAAGAAGTACTACGAGAAGCAGTCCTCGGGCCGCTACTCGGTCGAGGGCGAGGTCTCGGACTGGGTCAAGGTCCCCTTCAACGAGGCCCGTTACGGCAACAACGCCTGCGGCCAGTCCACGTGCAACAGCGTGTGGAACGTCGTCAGCGACGGCCTCAACGCGTGGGTCGCCCAGCAGAAGGCGGCTGGGCGGACCGACGCCGAGATCAAGGCGGACGTGGCGGAGTTCGACCAGTGGGACCGCTACGACTTCGACGGCGACGGCGACTTCAACGAGTCCGACGGCTACATCGACCACTTCCAGATCGTGCACGCCGGTGAGGACGAGTCGGCCGGCGGCGGCGCGCAGGGCGAGGACGCGATCTGGGCCCACCGCTGGTACGCGTTCGGCACGGACGCGGGTGCCACCGGCCCCGAGAACAACAAGCTCGGCGGCGCGAAGATCGGCGACACCGGCATCTGGGTCGGCGACTACACCATCCAGCCGGAGAACGGCGGACTCGGCGTCTTCGCCCACGAGTACGGCCACGACCTCGGCCTGCCGGACCACTACGACACCAACGGCGGCGAGAACTCCACCGGCTTCTGGACGCTGATGTCGTCCGGATCCTGGCTCGGCACCGGCAAGAACGAGATCGGCGACCTGCCCGGCGACATGACCGCCTGGGACAAGCTGCAGCTCGGCTGGCTCAACTACGACACGGCCAAGGCCGGCAAGCAGTCCACGCACAAGCTGGGTGTCGCCGAGTACAACACGTGGGACAAGCAGGCCCTCGTGGTCGAGCTGCCCAAGAAGAAGGTCACCACCGAGATCGTGGAGCCCGCCCAGGGCTCGACGCAGTGGTGGAGCGGCAGCGGCGACAACCTCTCGCAGACGCTGACCCGTTCCGTGGACCTCACGGGCAAGTCCTCCGCCTCCCTGACGCTCGACGGCTGGTGGGACATCGAGGCCGGCTACGACTACCTCTACACCGAGGTGTCGACCGACGGCGGCGCCAACTGGACGGCCGTCGACGGCACGGCGGACGGCGCGGCCATCAGCCGTGACGGCAGCAACAAGCCGGCGCTGGACGGCACGTCGGGCGCGTACAAGAAGCTCGTCTACCCGCTCGACGCCTACGCGGGCAAGAAGATCGACCTGCGCTTCCGTTACGCCACCGACGGCGGCGTGGCCCAGAAGGGCTTCGCGGCCGACTCCATCACCGTGACCGCGGACGGCTCGGCCCTCTTCACGGACAACGCCGAGACCGCGGACGCGGCCTGGACCGCCAAGGGCTTCTCGCGCATCGGGGCGTCCATCACGGACGACTACGCGCAGTACTACATCGCCGAGAACCGCCAGTACGTGTCGTACGACAAGACGTTGAAGGTCGGCCCGTACAACTTCGGCTTCTCGACGACGCGTCCGGACTGGGTCGAGCACTACCCGTACCAGAACGGTCTGCTGATCTGGAAGTGGGACACCTCGCAGGCGGACAACAACACCAGCGTCCACCCGGGTGTCGGCCTGGTCCTGCCGGTCGACGCCCACCCGCAGGCGCTGAAGTGGTCCGACGGCACGCTGATGCGCAACCGCGTCCAGTCCTACGACTCGCCGTTCAGCCTGTACCGCACGGACGGCATCACGCTGCACAAGGCGGGCGTCGCGACGAAGATCGTCTCGAAGAAGGGCGTGTCGACGTTCAACGACCACGCCAACACGTACTACGACGAGACGAACCCCACGGGTGGTGTCAAGATCACTGACACCAACACCAAGATCAAGATCGTCAAGGAGGCCAAGGACGGCTCGACGATCTCGCTCCAGGTGGGCCCCGCGGTGAAGTAATCCACATATCCGCAGGTCACAGACGTATCGGCCGCGACCCCTTGGCGGGTCGCGGCCGATCGTGTTTAGGTGCGTGCTGTGGTTTTCTTATTGACACTGACTCGCACGGGGGTGTGATTTCATGGCCGCAGGAGGTTTCTGCAAGCTGCCGAACGGCACGGTTGTGGTGGCGCTGAACCTGCCCACACCCACGTCTCCGGACGACGGCCGGGATGCCGCCTCGGTCCGCATCCTGGTCCACGCGGCGAACCGCACCCGGGCCCTCACCCGGCTCCGCAACCTCGGCATGCGAGCGGTGTACCTCCGGGGGAACGCGGCGCCCCCGACGCCGGACGAGATCACAGCGGTGCTGCACCACCCGGACGGGCTCGTATGGCGCACGCACACCGACGTGGTGACACCGCCGGAGCTGTGGCGGCCGATCAGGTCGTTGCTGAGGCGCCCTGCGGTACGGAGGTAGGGGCTGCGGGTTCGTCGTTGGCTGCGGGTTCGTTGTGGCTGGTCGCGCAGTTCCCCGCGCCCCTTACAGGGTGCGCCGCCGTACAAAACAAGCCCCTCCGGCGTGTGAGGAGCGGGGGTCCGGGGGCCGGCCCCCGAAACGGGGTCCGGGGCGGAGCGCCGGCGGGGTCGAAGGGGCGGAGCCCCTGGGATGGGGCGGGTAGGGGCGGCGGGGGCGAAACCAATCCGCGCAGGCTCCCCCGGCCGCTCAGACCACCGGCTTCCCCGACAGCTCCACCCCCGCCTCCCGCAACTCCTCCAGCGCCTTCTGCGTCGTCTCCTCGGAGACACCCGCCGTGAGATCGAGCAGCACATGGGTCCGGAACCCCTCCCGCGCGGCATCCAGCGCGGTGGCCCGCACGCAGTGGTCCGTGGCGATACCCACCACGTCCACCTCCTCGATCCCGCGGGCGCGCAGCCACTCCGCGAGGGAGACGCCGTTCTCGTCGGCGCCCTCGAAACCGCTGTACGCGGCGGCGTACGCACCCTTGTCGAACACCGCGTCGATCGCGCCGGAGGCGACCGCCGGGGCGAAGTTCGGGTGGAAACCCACCCCCTCCGTGCCGGCCACGCAGTGGGCTGGCCAGGAGTGCACGTAGTCGGGGTTGTCGGCGAAGTGGCCACCGGGGGCGATGTGATGGTCGCGGGTCGCCACGACGTGGCGGTAACCGGCGGGGGCCTGCCCGATCAGCTCCGTGATCGCGGCGGCCACATCGGCACCCCCGGCGACCGCGAGGCTGCCCCCCTCGCAGAAGTCGTTCTGCACGTCTACGACGATCAAGGCGCGGCGCATGGTCGGTGTCCTTCGACTATGAGGATGGGGGGGCGGGCCCGGCCTGCGAATCATGGAGCACGCGTCGGTGGCGCGTCACGAATCGCGATGAAATACCGAGCCTAGAGACTTCGGGCACGGGGCGGGAGGGGGCACAGCATGGCGGATCCGTGCGCGGGGCGCGCTGCGGGAGCATGCCCGCACGGCTCGCGTCCACGCACGGTCGCACGGGGGCGCGCGACGCGGTGGCCGATACACGCCCCCAGCAGGCGTCCTGGGCGGCGCGTCACACGTATTCCGTCGGAATGACCGCCTCCCCCCGGGACAGCTGTGTCGCCGACATCGGCAGGTTCGCACGGGCGGCCACGTGCCGGTCCCGTACGACGTCCAGGGGCTCACGGCCGACGACCTGGCCGCCCTTGACCAGCTGGACCTGCAGGAGCCGGTCCTCCAGCTCCTCCGGCACGGCACCGGTGCCGATCACCTCGGCCTCCGCCACCCCGTGCTCGTCCCGTCGCCGCGCCGCCCACTTCCGGCCCCCGATGGACGTCTTGCCGCCGGTCGACTTCTTCGCCACGGGGGCGAGCGGAGCCCCGGGGTCCGCGGACGTGGCGCGGGCGACGAGCTTGTAGACCATCGAGCACGTCGGATGGCCGGAACCCGTCACCAGCTGGGTGCCCACGCCGTACGCGTCCACGGGCGCCGCCGCCAGCGAGGCGATCGCGTACTCGTCGAGGTCCGAGGTCACGACGATCTTCGTCCGGGTCGCCCCCAGCTCGTCCAGCTGCTGCCGCACCCGGTGCGCGACCAGGAGCAGGTCGCCGGAGTCGATACGGACGGCCCCGAGCTCCGGCCCGGCGACCTCCACCGCCGTACGGACCGCCTCGGCGACGTCGTAGGTGTCCACGAGCAACGTGGTACCCCGTCCGAGCGAGTTCACCTGCGCCTTGAAGGCGTCCCGCTCGCGGTCGTGGAGCAGGGTGAAGGCGTGCGCGGAGGTGCCCACGGTCGGGATGTTGTACCGGAAGCCGGCCGCGAGGTCGGACGTGGACGTGAAGCCGCCGACGTACGCCGCCCGGGACGCCGCCACCGCCGCCAGCTCGTGGGTGCGCCGGGCGCCCATCTCGATCAGCGGCCGGTCCCCGGCGGCGGAGGACATCCGGGACGCGGCCGCCGCGATCGCGGAGTCGTGGTTGAGGACCGAGAGGATCACGGTCTCCAGCAGCACGCACTCCGCGAAGGAACCCTCCACCCGCAGGATGGGCGAGCCCGGGAAGTACACCTCGCCCTCCGGATAGCCCCAGATGTCGCCGCTGAAGCGGTACGAGTCCAGCCATTCGAGTGTCGGTTCGCCGACGATCCCGCGCTCACGCAGGAAGCGCAGCACGTCCGCGTCGAAACGGAAGTTCTCCACCGCGTCCAGCACGCGCCCCGTGCCGCCCACGACGCCGTACCGCCGCCCCTCGGGCAGCCTCCGGGTGAAGACCTCGAACACCGAGCGCCGGCCGGCCGTGCCCGCCGCGAGCGCGGCCTCCAGCATCGTCAGCTCGTACTGGTCCGTGAAGAGCGCCGTCGAGGGCACGTCCACCGGAAGCCCCAGATCCGCTACGCCCACCAGAGTTCTCCTCGCCTGCGTCGGCGGGGATGGCCCCCGCCTGTTTCCTCGGGGGGTGGTCCCCCCGCGTTCCATGTCAGGGGCGGTCCGTTCGCGCGGCGGCGATCGGACGCGGAGTCCCCCCGGTCAACGATCCATACGGCTCCGAGGACGATCGTACTCGGAAATCGTCAGAGTGACGATTTCCGGGGTCCGTTTGTGCGGGTACCCCCTTGTGGTGGCAGCATGGGCCGTGTGACGGCTCCCGCACCCCTAGAGATCGAAAAGACCGAGTCGGCGGAGGAGGCCTTCGCCGTCCCCGAACCCGATGTCCCCTGGGTGACGATCGTCCACAACGACCCGGTCAACCTCATGAGCTATGTGACCTATGTCTTCCAGGCGTACTTCGGTTACTCCAAGGACAAGGCCACCAAGCTCATGCTTGACGTGCACCACAAGGGCCGTGCGGTGGTCTCCAGCGGGACGCGCGAGGAGATGGAACGCGACGTACAGGCCATGCACGGATACGGTCTGTGGGCCACCCTTCAGCAGGACCGCAAGTAGCGGCCAGGACCGCACGCGACAGCACAGCACGAAGCGGTACCCCGGCGTCGGCGCCCCGTCCGGTGCTCCCCGGGGACAAGACAGCACACCTCCAGCCCGGCCGGAAGCAGCGAACCCACTCCATGCCAGGACACTTCGAACCGACCTCCGGCGGCGGCGCGGCCGTCGCGCTCGACGCGGTCGAGATCTCCATCATCCGCTCGCTGGCCGTACAGCTCCTGGAGCTGATCGGCCCCGGCCCCGCCGAGGACGCCCCGGACGACCCGCTCGCCGAGCTGTTCACCGACGGGCCGAGCGAGCCCCCCAACGACCCCGTGCTCCAGCGCCTCTTCCCCGACGCCTACGGCGGACCCGGCGGCGAGCCCGCCTCGCCCGAGGAGGCCGAGGAACAGCGCCAGTACTCGGCGGAGTTCCGCCGCTTCACCGAGAACGACCTGCGCGCCGGCAAGCGCGAGAACGCCCTCGCGGTGATCCGCTCCCTGGACCGGCTGACCACCGCCGGTGACGGCGGCGCCGTGCTGGAGCTCACGCCCGAGGACTCCCGCCAGTGGATCGGCTGCCTCAACGACCTGCGTCTGGCCATCGGCTCCCGGCTCGACGTCACCGACGAGGAGGACACCGACATCCTCTACCGGCTGCCGGACGAGGACCCGCGCAAGCCGATGGTGATGGCGTACCTGTGGCTGGGCGGCCTCCAGGAGACGCTCGTGCAGACGCTGATGCCCTGACTTGTGGTGCGCTGGCGGTTTTGTGCGCTGGAGGTCTTGGTGCTCTGGCGTCCCGGTGCACTGAGGGCTTGCTGTTCTGGCGTCCTGGTGCCCTGGCGTCTGGTGCTCCGGCGTCCTGTGCTTTGGCGGTTTGGCGGTTTGGCGGTCCGGCGGTCTGCGGTCTGCGGTCTGCGGTCTGGCGTCTTGCGCTCCGCTGTCCTGCCTCCCTGGCGCTCTGGCGTCTTGGCGCTCCTGCGCCCTGACGCCCTGACCGTTCGCCGACGCCTGCCCGGACGCCCTGACGTCCGCAAACGCCCTGTCCTGACGCCCTGACGCCCTGCCGTCCGGGGCGGCGGCCCTCCGCTCCCCGGTCACCATTCGTTCATTTCGTGACGGTCCGGTGTTCGCTCAGGGGACGCTCAAATCCGGATAACGATCACGTCACCGTTGTGGCCAGGTATGGCGTTTCAGGTGCCGTTTGTCCTCCGCTTCCTGTGTCGTGCGCCACATCACGCCGAGTTGATCAGTGCTGCGGCCGTGATAGATCTTCACGATCGCCCGCCGGGACGCCACCCATGCCCCGGTCGGGTGCGCCACCAGCCGGCGGACCGCCGGTCAGGCACGGGCGGCCCCGCGGGTCCGCCCAGCTCCAGCACATCCGGGGGGATCGGAACCCGATCCGCGGCCGACGAAGGCCCGGGTCGGCGTGGAGAAAGGCGCACCACACATGACCTCAGCGCAGGTCGACCAGCAGTACGACGAGCACGACCGCAACGGAGCCGTGGGCGGCGACGCTCCCGAAGAGGGGTACGAGCGAGGGCTCGGCAGCCGCCAGGTCCAGATGATCGCGATCGGCGGCGCCATCGGCGTCGGCCTCTTCCTCAACGCCGGGGCGAACATCGCCAAGGCGGGACCGAGTCTCATCCTGATGTACGCCATCGCCGGCGTGATCATCTTCTTCATCATGCGGGCGCTCGGCGAACTGCTCCTGTACCGCCCGGTCTCGGGCTCCTTCGCGGAGTACTCACGGGAATTCCTCGGCCCGTTCTTCGGCTACTTCACCGCCTGGACCTACTGGCTGATGTGGGTCGTCACGGGTATGGCGGAACTGACCGCCGCCGCGATCTACATCCACTACTGGTTCGAGTCGATCCCGCAGTGGGTGTCGGCCCTGGTCTTCCTCGTCGTTCTCTTCGTGGCCAACCTGATCTCGGTGAAGCTGTTCGGCGAGATCGAGTTCTGGGCCTCGATGATCAAGGTCACCGCCCTCATCGGCATGATCGTGATCGGTCTGGGCGTCCTGACCTTCGGCTTCAGCGCGGCCGGCGACACCGCCTCCGTCACCAACCTGTGGGCCTTCGACGGCTTCTTCCCCAAGGGCATCGGCTCGTCCCTGATGACCCTGCAGGGCGTCATGTTCGCCTACCTGGCCGTCGAGCTCGTCGGCGTCACGGCCGGTGAGTCCGAGAACCCGGAGAAGACCCTCCCCAAGGCGATCAACACCCTGCCCTGGCGCATCGCCCTCTTCTACGTCGGTGCCCTCACCGTCATCCTCTGCGTGGTGAAGTGGACCGAGTTCGCGGAGGGCGTCAGCCCCTTCGTGAAGGCGTTCGCGATGATCGGCATCCCGGCCGGCGCCGGCATCGTCAACTTCGTCGTGCTCACCGCCGCGCTGTCCTCCTGCAACTCGGGCATGTACTCCACGGGCCGGATGCTGCGCAACCTCGGCGCCAACGGCGAGGCTCCCCAGGCCTTCACCAAGCTGTCGGCCACCAAGACGCCGGCCCTCGGCATCACCGTCTCCGTCGCCTTCATGGGCATCGGCGTCGTCCTGAACTACGTCGTCCCCGAGAAGGCCTTCGCCTACGTCACCTCCGTGGCCACCGCGGCCGGCATCTGGACCTGGCTGATGATCCTGATCAGCCACGTCCTGTACCGCCGCGCGGTCGAGGCGGGCCGCTTGCCGGCCTCCTCCTTCCCGGCCCCGGGCGGCTCGGTGGGCAGCTGGATCGCCATCGCCTTCCTCGTCTTCGTCACCGGCCTCATCGCCTACGACGCCGACTCCCGCGTCACCCTCTACGTGATGGGGGGCTGGTCGGCCGCCCTGGCCGTCGGCTGGTTCGTGCTCAAGGCGCGGAACCCGGAGGTCACGGCCCGTCGCGGACCGGAGTTGGAGAAGGCCGGGAAGGCCGGCTGACTGCCGTCCGACCGGTCCGACTGTCGTCCGACCCGGTCCGGCCGGGCCTGACCGGGGTCCGCCGGAGGACTGCAGTGACCGGGACCCGCCGGCCCGGCCGGGCCCGACCGGGGTCCGCCGGAGGACTGCAGTGACCGGGACCCGCCGGTCCGACCGGGCCCGACCGGGGTCCGCCGGAGGACTGCACTGACCGGGACCCGCCGGTCCGACCGGACCGACCCGGACTCATCGGTCCGACCGTGCCCGTCCGACCGACCGTGCCCGTCCGACCGACCGTGCCCGTCCGACCGGCCGTGCCCGTCCGACCGGCCGACCAGGGCCGGACCGACGGGCCGACCGGGGCCGGCCCGACCAAGGTCGGGCCGACCAGGGCCGTTCCCTCGCCCTGTTCAGCATGTGGGCAGCCCCGTACCACCCCTCGGTACGGGGCTGCCCTTCTGCTTATCCTGACCGACATGCTGACCATCACCCAGGCCCTCGTCGACCAGATCGTCGCCCACGCGCGCAAGGACCACCCCGACGAGGCGTGCGGCGTCGTCGCGGGTCCGGCGGGATCGGACCGCCCCGAGCGCTTCATCCCCATGCTCAACGCGGCCATGTCGCCCACCTTCTACGAGTTCGACTCGGGCGACCTGCTCAAGCTCTACCGCGAGATGGACGACCGCGACGAGGAACCGGTCGTCATCTACCACTCCCACACGGCGACCGAGGCGTACCCCTCCCGCACGGACATCAGCTACGCCAACGAGCCCGGCGCCCACTACGTCCTCGTCTCGACCGCCGACACGGACGGGCTCGGCGACTTCCAGTTCCGCTCGTACCGGATCGTGGAGGGAGAGGTCATGGAGGAGGAGGTCAAGGTGGTGGACGCGTACTGATCACTCGATTGATCAGGCATATCTCACGCAACGGTCAAAAACTGTCCGTATCGCGAGATCACACTCCGGGGCCCCGACCGGGAATCGATACGATGAGCCCATGGTTCTCCACGACGTGAGCGACAAGACGCCGGGCGTACTGCTCGTGGCGCGGCTGCACGTCGATCTGTGCAGGCTTGCCAGCGCCATCTGTTGACGCCGACCCCTGCCGCCGTATGGCCGTGAGCCGCGGCGTCCGACCCGCGTACGAGGCGTCTGACCCACGTACGACACGCACACGGCGCCGCCGCGCGCCCACACCGACCTGACTTCTTCCGACAGGAGCCCGCAACCATGGCCATCGAGGTCCGCATCCCCACCATCCTCCGCCAGTACACCGACGGTCAGAAGGCGGTGGAGGGCACCGGGGACACCCTCGCCGAGCTCTTCGCCGACCTCGAGACCCGGCACACGGGCATCCAGGCCCGCATCGTGGACGGCGGCGAACTGCGCCGCTTCGTCAACGTGTACCTGAACGACGAGGACGTCCGCTTCCTCGACGGCATCAACAGCAAGGTCGCCGACGGCGACAACGTGACGATCCTGCCGGCCGTGGCCGGCGGCATGGCCTGACGGGCCACTGGACTCCCATGCGTTACGACTCCCCGCTGGCCGCGGTGGGCAACACCCCTCTGGTGCGCCTGCCGCGGCTCTCGCCGTCCGCCGACGTCAGCATCTGGGCCAAGCTGGAGGACCGGAACCCCACCGGCTCGATCAAGGACCGCCCCGCCCTGCACATGATCGAGCAGGCCGAGAAGGACGGTCGGCTCACGCCCGGCTGCACGATCCTGGAACCGACCTCCGGCAACACCGGCATCTCCCTGGCCATGGCGGCGAAGCTCAAGGGCTACCGCATGGTGTGCGTGATGCCCGAGAACACCTCGCAGGAACGCCGTGACCTGCTGGGCATGTGGGGCGCGGAGATCATCTCGTCTCCGGCGGCGGGCGGCTCCAACACCGCCGTCCGGGTGGCCAAGGAACTGTCCGCCGAGCATCCGGACTGGGTGATGCTCTACCAGTACGGCAACCCCGGCAACGCGGGCGCGCACTACGCGACGACGGGCCCCGAGATCCTCGCGGACCTCCCCTCCATCACCCACTTCGTGGCGGGCCTCGGCACGACGGGCACGCTCATGGGCGTCGGCCGCTACCTGCGCGAGCAGAAGCCGGACGTCAAGATCATCGCCGCGGAGCCGCGCTACGACGACCTGGTGTACGGGCTGCGCAACCTCGACGAGGGCTTCGTCCCCGAGCTGTACGACGCGTCCGTCCTGACCACCCGCTTCTCCGTCGGCTCCGCCGACGCGGTCACCCGTACGCGTGAGCTGCTGCAGCAGGAGGGCATCTTCGCCGGTGTCTCCACCGGGGCCGCCCTCCACGCCGCGATCGGCGTCGCGAACAAGGCCCTGAAGGCGGGCGAGCCGGCCGACGTCGCCTTCGTGGTCGCCGACGGCGGCTGGAAGTACCTGTCGACGGGCGTCTACACGGCCGCGACGACGGAGGAAGCGATCGCGCGGGTACAGGGGCAACTCTGGGCGTGAGCGGCAAGGGGGCGCCCCCGGGGCTCCGCAAACGCCGGAGGGGCTGAGAGATCAGCCCCTCCGGCGTTCGCGGAGTGGGGTCCGGGGCGGAGCCCCGCGGGATGGGACGGGTAGGGGCGGCGGGGGCGAAAACACTCCGGTCCCGTCACGACGGGCGCACTCCACTCCCCACCCGCCCCACCGCAGGGGGCGCGCGCCCCAACTTCCAGCCGAACCGGTGACAGCACAGGTGAGTTCGCCCACAACAGCCCGTGCTGGAGGAGCGACCGGGCCTTTTGCGCCTTACGCTCGACGCACCGCACGACCCTCGTTCCGCCCCACCGTTCCGCCCCCGTTCCCGTCGCCCACCACCTGCCAGCGCGGAGGTTCCAGCTCTCATGAAGCTCACCGTCGTCGGCTGCTCGGGGTCGTTCCCGTCCGCGGAATCGGCCTGCTCGAGCTACCTCGTCGAGGCCGACGGCTTCCGGCTGCTCCTCGACATGGGCAACGGCGCCCTGGGCGAGCTGCAGCGCCACTGCGGTCTCTACGACCTCGACGCGATCTTCCTCAGCCACCTGCACGCCGACCACTGCATCGACATGTGCGCGTACTTCGTGGCGCGCTACTACCGGCACGACGGCGGCCGCTGCGACCCCATCCCCGTCTACGGACCCGAGGGCACGGAGCAGCGCCTGACCACCGCGTACGCCGACACCCCGTCCGCCTCCTCCATGAGCGAGGTCTTCGACTTCCACACGGTCAAGCCGGGCACGTTCGAGATCGGCCCCTTCACCGTTCACACCGAGCGGGTCGCCCACCCCGTGGAGGCCTACGGCATCCGCGTCGAGCACGGCGGCCGCACACTGACGTACTCCGGTGACACCGGCATCAGCGACGCGCTGGACGAACTCGCCCGCGACGCCGACCTGTTCCTGTGCGAGGCCGCGTTCACCCACGGCAAGGAGAACATCCCGGACCTCCACCTCAACGGCCGTGAGGCAGGCCAGACGGCCGCCCGCGCCGGAGCCCGCCGCCTCGTCCTCACCCACATCCCGCCGTGGACGGACCCCCAGGTCAACCTGGCGGACGCGCGCGCGGTGTACGAGGGTCCGGTGGAACTGGCGACGCCCCGGGTGTCGTACGAGATCTGAACGAGCGGACCGCGTACGGGTGCAAGGCCACGCAGGCCGCGCCGACCGTCGTACGGGATCCGCACACGCGGCGAACCCCGACCGCGTAGGCTGGACGCCGAAGGCCCCCCGGAACCACCTGTCCTGGTCCCGGGGGGCCTCTCTTCATTCCGTACCGCAGGAACCGCCGTGACTGCCGTACGGAAGACCTGTCACGCCTTGGTGAGGTCCTCGACCTCCTCCTCGGGCTCGCGGCCGGGGGTGGGGAGGTTGAAGCGGATGATCGCGAAGCGGAAGGTCGCGTAGTAGATCGCGGCGAAGACCAGACCGATCGGGATGATCATCCAGGGCTTGGTGGCCAGTCCCCAGTTCAGGAAGTAGTCGATGGCACCGGCCGAGAAGCTGAAGCCGTGGTGCACGCCCAGCGCCCAGGTGACGGCCATGGAGAGCGCGGTCAGCAGCGCGTGGATCACGTACAGGACCGGCGCGATGAACATGAACGCGAACTCGATCGGCTCGGTGATGCCGGTGACGAACGAGGTCAGGGCCAGGGAGACCATCAGACCGCCGACGGCCTTGCGGCGCTCGGGGCGGGCGGTGTGCGTGATGGCGAGAGCGGCGGCGGGAAGCGCGAACATCATGATCGGGAAGAAGCCGGTCATGAACTGACCCGCGGTCGGGTCGCCGTGGAAGAAGCGCGGCAGGTCACCGTGCCACACCGCACCCGAGGCGTCCTTGAAGGAACCGATCTCCTGCCACGCCACGGTGTTGACGAACTGGTGCATGCCCACGGGGAGCAGCGCGCGGTTGATGGCGCCGAAGATGGCCGCGCCGAACGCGCCGAGACCGGTCATCCACTCGCCGAAGCTGGTGATGACGTCACCGATGGGCTCCCAGACCAGACCGAAGAAGACGCCCACGGCGGTGCCGATGAAGGCCATCAGGATCGGGACGAGGCGTCGGCCGTTGAAGAAGCCGAGCCAGTCGGGGAGCTTCGTACGGTGGAAGCGCTGCCACGTGACGGCGGCTATGAGACCCATCACGATGCCGCCGAGGACCTTGGGGTCGTTGTAGGTCGCGGCGACGTCGGCGCCCTTGGTGACCTTGGCCTCGCTGATGGGGAACGCGGTCAGTACGTTCTTGTAGACCAGGAAGCCGACCAGCGCCGCGAGGGCGGTGGAGCCGTCGGACTTCTTGGCGAAGCCGATGGCGATGCCGACGCAGAACAGCAGCGGCAGGTTGGCGAAGACGGCGTCACCGGCGGTGGCGAACACCTTGGCGACCTTCAGCCAGCCGAGGCCGTCCTTGCCGAGTACGTCGTCCTGGCCGAGCCGCAGCAGGATGCCGGCCGCGGGCAGCACGGCGATCGGGAGCTGAAGGCTGCGGCCGACCTTCTGCAGGCCCTGGAACAGACCGGAACCCCACTTCTTGGCAGGGGCCGCCGTGGCGCTGGCGGTGCTCATAGTTCCTCCATGTGCATACCGGTGCTGCCGGGGACGGGAAGGTTGAACAGAAGGCAAACGGGGAGGGCAGCAACCGTGTGGTCTACACCACTGACTGGTGTAGACCTGTTGTAGCAGATGAAGGCGAGATAAAGGAACCCGCGGGTTCCGTGACGGATTTACTACGGTGTGTGTTGGCTTATGGGTGGTCAGAAAAGACACCGAACCGTCCTGAATCGCCGGCAGGCGGGGTCGGTCCGAGGCGCGGAAGGCCCAACTCGCCGCACGCGCCGATGTCTTCACCCGGGCCCGGGCCCTGTTCCTCTGGGCGCCTGCCCCGGCTCCCGGGGCCGGACACCTCCCGACGCCGCCGCCGGTGAGCGGGACGGCTTGGCGGCTCCCGGCTCCGTGGTGTAGACCAGTCGGCAGACGTTGCGGTTCGGATCAGTCGGATCAGGGAGAACAGACATGGCCACCAAGGCTGAGAAGATCGTTGCCGGACTCGGCGGCATCGACAACATCGAAGAGGTCGAGGGCTGCATCACCCGGCTGCGGACCGAGGTCGTGGACGCCGGACTGGTCGACGAGGCCGCGCTGAAGGCCGCGGGTGCGCACGGCGTGGTCAAGATGGGCACGGCGATCCAGGTCGTCATCGGCACGGACGCGGACCCGATCGCGGCGGAGATCGAAGACATGATGTGAGCCCCCCCGAGGGGCCGACCGGACACCGGGGCGCCTCCCATCGCGGGAGGGCCCCCTCCGTATGTGCGGCTAGGCTCGTGGCCATGTCTCGAATCGACGGCCGTACGCCCGAACAGCTCCGCCCGGTCACCATCGAACGCGGCTGGAGCAAGCACGCCGAAGGCTCCGTCCTCGTCTCCTTCGGCGACACGAGGGTCCTCTGCACCGCCTCCGTCACGGAAGGCGTCCCGCGCTGGCGCAAGGGCAGCGGTGAGGGCTGGGTCACCGCGGAGTACTCGATGCTGCCCCGCTCCACCAACACCCGCGGCGACCGCGAGTCCGTCAAGGGCAGGATCGGCGGCCGTACGCACGAGATCTCCCGCCTCATCGGCCGCTCGCTCCGCGCCGTCATCGACTACAAGGCGCTCGGCGAGAACACCATCGTCCTCGACTGCGACGTGCTCCAGGCCGACGGCGGCACCCGCACGGCGGCCATCACGGGCGCATACGTGGCCCTGGCCGACGCCGTGGCGTGGGCCCAGCGCAAGAAGCTGATCAAGGCCGGCCGGCAGCCGCTCACCGGCACCGTCTCCGCGGTGTCCGTGGGCATCGTCGGCGGCGTCCCCCTCCTCGACCTCTGCTACGAGGAGGACGTGAAGGCGGAGACCGACATGAACGTCGTCTGCACCGGCGACGGCCGCTTCGTCGAGGTCCAGGGCACCGCGGAGGCCGAGCCGTTCGCCCGCGACGAGCTCGACGCGCTGCTCGACCTGGCGGTGTCCGGCTGCGCGGAGCTGGCGGAACTCCAGCGGAAGACGCTTGATACGGTCCTGGAAAGGTAAAGGACGCACCAAGAAAGGGTCCGCGCCGTGAGCAACCACGGCGCACCCCTCCCGCGTCCCTACCGGTACGGGCGTGCGGCACACCACCGTACGCCCGGCCACGATCCGATCCGAACGAACCGAACCGCACCGCACGGGGGCCGTCAGGCCTGAACTAGGAGGACTGTTCCATGGCCGCGAGCCGCCGCCGACGCCGTACGACCATCGCCGCCGCCGTAGCGGCGGTCGCGCTGACGACCGGTCTCGCCACGGGGTGCGACGCCGTCAACAAGGCCCTGGACTGCGTCCAGACCGCCGACGCCATCGCCGACAGCGTCACCGACCTCCAGCAGGCGGTCGAGAACGCGTCCAACGACCCGACCCAGATCGACGAGTCGCTCACCTCCATCGACAAGAACCTCGACGAGATCGGCGACAAGACGGACAACGCCGACGTGAACAAGGCCGTCGACGACCTCCAGAAGGCCGTCACGAATGTCCGCGACGCCGTGAAGAACGGGGACGAGACGCCGGACATCACGCCGGTGACGGACGCGGCGGGTGAGCTGACGAAGGTCTGCACCCCGTAGCTGCGCTGGCTGGGCGGGTACGTCTCGTCTGCCGGGTTCCTGTTGGTCGTTGGCTGCGGGTCTTGTGTGGCTTGTCGCGCAGTTCCCCGCGCCCCCTTCGGGGCGCCCCTTTCCGGGGCGTCCTCAAAGCTTCTCGGTACTGTGTGGCCATGACGCGCCTGATCCTTGCCACCCGTAACGCCGGAAAGATCACCGAGTTGAGGGCGATCCTCGCCGAGGCCGGGCTCGGGCACGAGCTCGTCGGCGCGGACGCCTACCCCGACGTGCCCGACGTCAAGGAGACCGGCGTCACCTTCGCCGAGAACGCGCTGCTCAAGGCCCACGCCCTGGCACAGGCCACGGGCCTTCCCGCGGTCGCCGACGACTCCGGCCTGTGCGTGGACGTCCTGAACGGCGCCCCCGGCATCTTCTCCGCCCGCTGGGCCGGCAAGCACGGCGACGACAAGGCCAACCTCGACCTGCTGCTGGCCCAGCTCGGCGACATCGCCGACGAACACCGCGGCGCCCACTTCGCCTGCGCCGCGGCCCTCGCCCTCCCGGACGGCACCGAGCGCGTGGTGGAGGGCCAGCTGAGGGGCACACTGCGCCACGCCCCGGTCGGCACGAACGGCTTTGGCTACGACCCGATCCTCCAGCCGGAGGGAGAGAACCGGACGTGCGCGGAGCTGAGCCCCGAGGAGAAGAACGCGATCAGCCACCGGGGGAAGGCGTTCCGGGCGTTGGTGCCGGTGGTGCGGGAGCTGTTGGGCTGAGCGGGAGCGTCTACCTGGACCGGCGGTAGTGGGAGTTGGTGGGCTTACAAAAAACGCCCTGCACCTTCGGTTTGAAGGGTGCAGGGCGGGTGCGGCCGGTGGGATTCGAACCCACACGGGCTTTCGCCCAAGGGCTCCTAAGGCCCTCGCGTATGCCATTTCGCCACGGCCGCGCAGGCGACATGCTACCGGTCATTTGGCTCTTGCCTGAGCGGACCTCCGGCGGCCTCCTCTGCACCACGTTCTGGTGATCGCGTGGCAGTTGGGGCACAGCAGCCGCAGGTTCTCCCGCCGGTCGTCGCCCCAGTCCCCGTTGATGTGATCGATCTCCAGCGTCATGGGTTTGCCGATCCACTCAGGGCCGATTCCGCACTCTGCGCACTTCTCCGGTTCGCCCACTTCCAAGAGCGCCCTACGGAGCAGGTGAGTCCTCGTCCGGCGACTGCCGTCGTGCTTGACCAGGAGGTCTCCGGCGCGCCTCGGCGGCGTGGTGCCTGGCCCGCCGCGCTGATGCGCCTGTCCAGGTCGCTCCCTCGACTGCGCGGCGCAGCTCGTCAGTGCTTGGTCTGGCAGGCGCTGCCTTGATTCGCCTTTGCCGAGGCATATGTGAGACGTCGATCCCGAAGTGATCGAAGCGCCGAAAGAGATGGCGGCGAAGTTGGCCGTACGGCCGGGTGCCGAAGAAGGCGATGACCTCCTCGATATCGGAACACTGCGCGGCGGCTTCGGCCAGTAGCTCCCGGGTGTACTGAACGCCGCCGGTCATGACTGGCCACCTTGGGCTCGCCCCTTTCCGCGCCCTCGGTAACTATCCGTTGTCGAGTGGCAGTTGGGGCAGAGGAACCGCAGGTTTTCGATCCGGTTGTCGCGCCAGTTGCCGTCGATGTGGTCGACCTCCAGGGGAGCGCGTGTCCTCGCCAAACCGCTTCCGTGCCGCACAGGGCGCATCGCTCCGGCACGCCCGTGGTCGTCATCGCCCACTTGAGCCGGTCGCTAGGGATGCGCCGAGCCCGGCCGGCCGGCTGCTCGACGAGAAGGCCCTCTGGTGTTCGGGGGCGCCATGGCTTACCTCGCTGAGTCGGCACCTGGAAGTGCGAGATGTCGATGTCGTACGCCTTGATCCGACGGCTGATGTGCGTGTGGTGCCCGCCCACGACCTCAAGGCCAAGGTGCCGCAGCACTTCGCACATGTTCGTCGACGCCGAAACGGCCTCTTGGAGGATCTCCCGCGTCCAGTTCACTCCCTCGCGCTCGAAATGCGACACGCCCCCATCGATTCCCCTCCGCTCCCGGCCGCGTGTTCGCGGTCTCGTACGGAGTAACGAACCGGTAATCGGACAGTCACGCCCGGAATGCGGAGCGGCCCGTACCGGATGGTGCCGGTACGGGCCGCTGGGCAATCGAGACGACGTGGCGAGTCTCAGATACCCAGGTCCTTGATGATCTTCGCCACATGGCCCGTCGCCCGCACGTTGTACAGGGCGCGCTCGACCTTGCCCTCCTCGTCCACCACGATCGTGGAGCGGATGACGCCCATGTAGGTCTTGCCGTAGTTCTTCTTCTCGCCAAACGCGCCGTAGGCGTCGAGGGCCTTCTTGTCGGGGTCGGCGAGGAGGGTGACCCTGAGGTTCTCCTTCTCGCGGAACTTCGCGAGCTTCTCGGGCTTGTCGGGGGAGATGCCGATGACCTCGTAGCCGGCGCCGGCGAGGAGCTCCAGGTTGTCCGTGAAGTCGCAGGCCTGCTTCGTGCAGCCGGGGGTCAGGGCGGCCGGGTAGAAGTAGACGATGACCTTGCGGCCCCTGTGGTCGGCCAGCGACACCTCCTTGCCGTCGGCGTCCGGCAGGGTGAAGGCGGGGGCGGTGTCCCCGGGCTGGAGTCGCTCGCTCATCGGACTGGTCTCCTCGTGCGTACAGCGGACAACGGTGTAGGTCCCGAGCGTAATAGGGGGTCCTGACAGTCCGGCGCGCCGTGGAGCTGACAGACTGTCCGTGAAGAGATGCGGGCTGGAGCCCCGCTGGCGGATGCGGCGACACGGAGGCAGCGCGGTGGCGGACACCTCGGACACCAGAACCCCGGCGCAGATCGAGGCGGACATCAGGCGCCGCCGAGAGACGCTGGCCGAGACGCTTGACGAGATCGGCGTCCGGGTGCACCCGAAGACGATCGTCGGCGACGCCAAGGCCAGGGTCGTCTCGAACATCGACCACACGCTCGGGCGGGCCTACGTCGGGGTCAACCGCGTGGTCAGCGACGTCAAGGGCCAGATGGTCGGTGAGGACGGAGCGCCCCGGCTCGAACGGATCGTGCCGGTCGCCCTCGTCGTGGTCGGAGTCGTCGGGCTGCTCGCCCTCGGCACACGGCGCCGCAAGGGCTGACGACCGGAGCGGGGCCGTCCGGGCCCGAGGTCGGCCCTCCTGCGTACGATTCGAGCGAAGCCAGGTAGGTTCGGGGTGTGAGCGAGAAGACCCAGCACGACAAGTTGCCCATCCGGATGCTGCACGACCGTGTGCTCGTGCGGCAGGACACCACCGAGGGCGAGCGGCGCTCCGGCGGGGGCATCCTGATTCCGGCGACGGCGGCTGTCGGCAAGCGCCTGGCCTGGGCCGAGGTCGTCGCGGTCGGCCAGAACGTACGGACCGTGGAGCCGGGCGACCGTGTGCTGTTCGACCCCGAGGACCGCGCCGAGGTCGAGGTCCGGGGGGTCCCGTACGTGCTGATGCGTGAGCGGGACCTGCACGCCGTGGCCGCCGACCGGTTCGAAGGGTCCGAGGACTCGACGGGGTTGTACCTCTAGCGCTCCTGCAGGAGGAAGGGGCTGGTGACGTGGTCACCAGCCCCTTCCCCCTGTCGCGGATGTTCCGGCCGGCCGGGCGGGCAGGCGTCAGAAGCTCAGGTCGGGACTCGCGCCCCCTCCGTCGTCGCCCGTGCCTCCGTCGGCCGTGCCGGTGCCTCCGTCGTCGCCCGTGCCCCCTCCGTTGTCGCCGGTACCGCCGTCCGCGGTGCCGCCGCTGTCCGTGCCGGCCGTGGGCGGGGTGCCGGTGCTGCCTCCGTCGCCGGTCTCACCGCCGGTGGCGCCCTGGTCCGTGCCCGGGGTGCCGGTTGCGCCACCGTTGTCCTGGCCGGACGTCTGGCCCTCGGTGTCCTCACCGCCGGTGGTGCCGCCGTCGTCCTCGTCGCCGGGGCTGCTCGGCTCGCCGGCGGGGGCGCTGGGCGGGACCAGGACCACGTCGGCGCCCTCCTGGAGCTCCAGGTCGAAGTCCTTCACCGGAGAGCCCTTGAGGGCGTCCCTGGTGAACTGGGCCCAGATCTCCGCGGGCGCGCCACCGCCGTTGATACGGGGCAGGCCCATCGCGCCGTACAGCGACTTGTGCGCGCCGGTGACGGGGTCCTGGCCCATGACGGAGACCACGGTGGCGAGGTCGGGCGTGTAGCCGGCGAACCAGGCCGCCTGGTCCTCCTCGGCCGTACCGGTCTTGCCGGCCGCCGGGCGGCCCGCCGCCTGCGCCGCCGTGGCCGTGCCGCTGTCCACGACGGACTGCAGGACCTTCGTGGTCGTGTCGGCCGCCTCGCGGGTGACGACCTGCTGGACGTTCTGCTTGGGCAGGCCGAACTCCTCGCCGTCCTTGGTGATCTCGTTGACTAGGGTGTACGTGCCGTGCTTGCCGTGGTTGGCGAGCGTCGCGTACGCCTCCGTCATGTCCAGCACGCTGGCGGTGGCCGTGCCGAGGGCGATGGACGGGCCGTCGGGCATGTCCGGGGTGTCCTTGGGAAGGCCCAGGTCGATCGCCGTCTGCTTGACCCGCGTCGGGCCGACGTCGACGGCCATCTGCGCGTACACCGAGTTCACGGACTTGTCGGTGGCCTGGCGGACGGTGAGGTCGCCGTAGGAGACCTGGTCCTCGTTCTCGGGGGCGTACGGGGCGCCGCTCCAGCCCTGGACGGGGCGCTGGTTGGTGCCGTCGTAGATCGTGTTCGGGGTGATCGCGGTGCCGCTCTGGGTAACGGAGCTGTTCTGGACGGCGGAGGTGAACACGAACGGCTTGAAGGTGGATCCCACCTGGTAGTCGCGGCGTGTGGCGTTGTTGTAGTACTGCTTGGTGAAATCGATGCCGCCGTACATGGCGAGCACCTTGCCCGTCTTCGGGTCGATGGAGACGCCGCCGACGCGGACGTACTTGTCGACCTTGCGGTTCTTCTTGTCGAGATTGTCCATGACCTGGTCGTCGACCGCCTTGACGAAGGCGTCCTGCTTTTTCTTCTGGATGGTGGTCGTGATGCGGTAGCCGCCGGTCCGCAGGGTGTCCTCGTCGATGATGTCGTTGTCGTAGAGGTACTGCTTGACGGCCTCGACGAGGTAGCCGCGCTGGCCGGACATGCCCGCCGAGACGACGGTCTGCTTCGGGGCCGGGAACTGGGCCTTCGCCCGCGCGGACTCCGAGAGCCAGCCTTCCTTGACCATGCCGTCGAGGACGTAGTTCCAGCGGGCGAGGGCGGCGTTCTTGCTCTCGGGGTGCGCGACGACGTCGTACTCGCTCGGGGCGTTCAGCAGGGACGCGAGGTAGGCGCCCTGTTCGGCGGTGAGCTCGTCGGCGTCGACGCCGTAGTACGCCTGGGCGGCGGCCTGGATGCCGTACGCGTTGCGGCCGAAGTAGCTGGTGTTGAGGTAGCCCTCGAGGATGTGGGCCTTGGTTTCCTCGCGGTCCAGCTTGATCGAGATGAAGAACTCCTTCACCTTGCGGGTGACGGTCTGTTCCTGTGCCAGGTAGTAGTTCTTCACGTACTGCTGGGTGATCGTCGAGCCGGACTGCTTGCCCTTGCCGGTCGCCGTGTTCCAGGCGGCGCGGATCATCGCCTTGGGGTCGACGGCCGACTCGGTGTAGAAGTCGCGGTCCTCGGCAGCCAGTACGGCGTGCTGGGCGGGCTTGGAGATCTGCGCGAGCGTCACGTTCTCGCGGTTGACCTCGCCGTCGCGGGCGAGCTGGCTGCCGTCCGCGTACAGGAAGACGTTGCTCTGCTTGATCGCGGCCGCGTTCGCCGGGGGGATCTGGACGAGGTTGTAGCCCAGCACGAACAGGCCGATCAGCAGCAGGGACCCGAACAGGAACGTCCCGAGCACCATGCGCCAGGTGGGGAAGAGCCGCCGCCAGCCGGTGCGTTTGCGCTTGACCCGCTTGGCCTTCTTCCCGGACACGGTGGGCGCCGCCCCGGCGGCGGCGGTGGCGGCGGCGGTGTCTCCGGCGGTGTCTTCGGCCGAGGTGGGGATGGGGGCTGTGCGGGGGCCGTCGTCCGGGGGCACCGCGCGGAGTTGGCGGGTGGCGTCGTCCGTGGGGGTGGCGGGGGCGCCGGGTGCACCGGGTGCGTCGTCCGGCGTGGGTCCGGAGGCCTTGCCGGGCCCTCCGCCCGCCGCGGCTCCGGCGGGCACGCCCGCCCCGGCGCCCAGGACCGGGCCCGGAGCCGTGCGGCCAGGGGCTTTGCGGGGGTTGCTGCCGGGGGTCTGCCCAGTGGCTTTGTCGACTCCGTGGGCAACTCCGTTGCCGGGTCCGTTGCCGGGTCCCTTGTCGGGGGTGATGGCGCGGAGTTGGCGTGTGCTGTCGTCGTGGGGAGCGCCAGGCGTGCCGGACGGGTCGCCCGGCGTCGGGCCGGGGGCCTTACCGGGGCCGTCGGCGGAGCCCGCGCCGGAGATCTTCGCGGCGCGGCTGTCCTTGGGGCCGGGGGCGCTGTGGGGTTCGCTGTCGGGTCCCTTGTCGGGGGTGATGGCGCGGAGTTGGCGTGTGCTGTCGTCGTGGGGAGCGCCGGGCCCACCCGCCGTTCCTCCGGAGCCACTCCCCGTTCCGCCGGAGGCCCCCGGCGTTCTGCCGGAGGCACTCTCCGTTCCGCCGGAGGCACTCTCCGTTCCGCCGGAGGCCCCCGGCGTTCTGCCGGAGGCACTCTCCGTTCCGCCGGAGCCCCTCCCCGTTCCTCCGGAGCCACTCCCCGTTCCGTCGGTGGCACCCGGCGTTCTGCCGGAGGCACTCTCCGTTCCGTCGGTGGCACCCGGCGTACCGCCGGAGGCACTCCCCGTTCCTCCGGTGCCACCCGCCGTTCCGCGGGAGTTGCCCGAAGTTTTGTCGGGGCCGTCGGAAGTCGTCGTCTCCGGGGCCTTGCCGGGGCCGCTCGGCGTGTCCGAACCCTCCTCCGGGGCGCTGGAGGCAGTACCGGAGCCGGCGGAGCCCTTCGCGTTCTCGCCGCCGCCGCTTGAGGTCGTCCCGGATTCGGTGGCGGGCTCGTCGGGGCCGTCCGAAGGCGCCCCGGAGTCGTTGGGAGCCGTGGCGGGGGCGTCCGCCCCGGGTCGCTCCGGCCCTTTGCCGGGGCCCCGGGCGGGGCCCGGTTCCGGTTCTCTGGGCGCCCAGCCCTGGCGGTCCTGCTGCGGCTGCGGCTCGTCGCTCATGGTGCTGCCATGCTCCTGTTTCGCGTCGTACGTTCCCGTACGCCCTCGTACGCCTTCAACGCCCCCACTCGAAGACTGTTGCACCACCCGTTCCGTTCCCGGTGGGCGGCACACGCCGCCCCGGGAAAACACGTGGCACGCCTCCGCCTCCGCGCACTAGGCTCCTGCGCTTCGGCCCGAACCAGTCCCGACAACCGGACTCGACCGGACTCGCGGCGCTCTCGGCACAACTCTTCGCAGCGGATGGAGGTTCCTCGTGGGGACAGGGCGGTTGTACGCCGCTGTCGCCGCCGGTGGCTTCAGGCGGTACGCGACGTATCGGGCGGCCACCGCGGCAGGGGTGTTCACCAACACCGTCTTCGGCTTCATCCTCGCATACACCTACATCGCCCTCTGGGCCGAGAAGCCTCATCTCGGCGGCTACGACGAGGCCCAGGCACTCACCTACGTGTGGATCGGCCAGGCGATGTTCGCGGTCATGGTCCTCGGCAGCAACGGCTTCGAGGCGGAGCTGATCGAACGTATCCGTACGGGTGACATCGCGATCGACCTGTACCGGCCCGCCGACCTCCAGGCGTGGTGGCTCGCCGCCGACACCGGCCGCGCCCTCTTCCAACTGCTCGGACGCGGCGTGGTCCCCATGGCCTGCGGCGCGCTCTTCTTCGATCTCGCCCTGCCCACCGACCTGCTGACGTGGGCCGCCTGCCTGGTCGCGGTCGCTCTCGGGACAGTCGTCAGCTTCGCGATCCGGTACATCGTCGCGCTGTGCGCGTTCTGGCTGATGGACGGCGCGGGTGCGATGCAACTCACGTGGCTCGGCGGGATGTTCTTCTCCGGGATGCTGCTGCCGCTGAACGTCTTCCCGGGCGCCCTCGGCGAGATCGCCCGCCTGCTGCCCTGGTCGGCGCTGCTCCAGGCGCCCGCGGACGTCCTGATGGGGGAGGCGGACCCGCTCAGCGTGTTCGCCTTCCAGGCCGGCTGGGCGGTCGTCCTGCTCGCGGCCGGGCGGCTGGTCCAGTCGGCGGCGACACGGAGGGTGGTGGTCCAGGGTGGATGAGGTGGATGAGAACGGGCGGGCCCCGGCCGGCACGACCTACGCTCCTGAGGAGGCGTACGACGTGGTGCCGTGGCCGGATGCGTACGGGCCGTACAGCCGCGTACGCGACGGGCTGCGCGCCTACCGCATGATCGCCGCCATGTGGATCCGCTCCACGATGGCCTACCGCGCATCCTTCGCCATGACCACCTTCGGCAACTTCGCGGCGACGTCCTTCGACTTCGTCACGATCCTGCTGATGTTCTCGCAGGTCGACGAACTCGGTGGCTACACCCTGCCCGAGATCGCCTTCCTGTACGGGGTGGTGGGCGTCGCCTTCGGGCTGACCGACCTGATGATCGGCTCCATGGACCGGCTCGGGAGCCGCGTCCGTGACGGCACGCTGGACACCCTCCTCGTCCGCCCCGCGCCGGTGCTCGCCCAGGTCGCCGCGGACAAGTTCGCGCTGCGCCGGCTGGGCCGGATCACGCAGGGGCTGTTCGTGCTCGGGTACGCCGTCGCCGTGCTCGACATCGACTGGACGCCGCTGAAGGTGCTGATGGTCCCGATGATGGTGCTCAGCGGAGGGATGATCTTCGGGGCGGTGTTCGTGGCGGGCGGCGCCTTCCAGTTCGTCGCGCAGGACGCGGCCGAGGTGCAGAACTCGTTCACGTACGGCGGTGCCACCTTCCTGCAGTACCCGCCGACCGTCTTCGCCAAGGAGCTGGTGCGCGGTGTGACCTTCGTCCTGCCGCTCGCCTTCGTCAACTGGGTTCCCGCGCTGTACGTGCTCGGGCGCCCCTATCCGCTCGATCTGCCGGCCTGGGTGGCCTTCGCACCGCCGCTGGTGGGGGCGGGCTGCTGTGCGCTGGCGGGGCTCGCCTGGCGCGCGGGACTGCGTTCGTATCGGAGTACGGGGAGTTAGGCAGAGGTGGGCATGGACGACAGGAACGACGGGGACCGCAGCGACCGCAGGGACCGCAGCGACCACAGGGACGACAGGGACCGTCACTTCATCGAACTCGACCGGGTCGAGAAGGTCTTCGACGTCCGCAAGAAGACCGGGTTCCTGCGCAGTGAGCGGCGTGAGGTGCGGGCGGTCGACTCGATCTCCTTCACCGTGGCGCGCGGCGAGATGGTCGGCTACATCGGGCCGAACGGCGCCGGGAAGTCCACCACCATCAAGATGCTCACCGGCATCCTCACCCCGAGCGGCGGCCGGGTGCGGGTCGCCGGCATCGACCCCTCCCGTGAACGCACCCGCCTCGCGCACCGCATCGGCGTCGTCTTCGGGCAGCGCACCACCCTGTGGTGGGACCTCCCGCTGATCGACTCCTACCGGCTGATGCACCGCATGTACCGCATCCCGGACGCCCGTTACCGCGCGAACCTCGACCGCTGTGTCGAACTCCTCGAACTGGCCGACCTGTTGGACGTCCCCGTACGCCAGCTGTCCCTCGGCCAGCGGATGCGCGGCGACATCGCGGCCGCGCTGCTGCACGACCCCGAGGTGCTCTACCTCGACGAGCCGACCATCGGCCTCGACGTGATCAGCAAGGCCAAGGTGCGGGAGTTCCTGCGGGACCTGAACGCCGAGCGCGGCACCACCGTGCTGCTCACCACGCACGACCTGCAGGACATCGAGCAGGTCTGCCGGCGCGTGATGGTCATCGACCACGGCCGGCTCATGTACGACGGTCCGATCGCCGGTCTGCACGAGGTGGGCGACGGCGAGCGGACCCTCGTGGTGGACCTGGAGCGGGAGCTGCCCCCGATCGAGGCGCCGCCGGCGCGGGTGGTGAAGGTGGAGGGACCGCGGCAGTGGCTGGCGTTTCCCGCGTCCGAGTCGGCGGCCCCGCTGGTGGCGCGGATCGCGGCGGAGTATCCGCTGGTGGACCTGTCCGTGCGGGAGCCGGACATCGAGGCCGTGATCGCGACGATGTACGCGGAGCAGGCGGGACGGACGGACCGCGCCCGGCGGGCGGGCGAGGCGGAGGAGACGGTGTCGTAGCCCGGCGGGCGGGTTGCTCGTAGGCTGGCCTTCATGACCGACGCTGCGTCTTCCGGGGGAAGTGACGATCAGCGGCTGACGCCGCGGGCGCCCAGGTCCCCCAGCCCCGAAGCCTCCTCCGACTCCCTCCCGTCCTCCCCCTCCCCCTCCCCCTCCCCCTCGCCCTCGCCCTCGCCCTCCCTCTCCTCCGACGACCTGCGCGCCTCGGACGCGGACCGTGAGCGGGTCGCCGAGCAGTTGCGGGACGCCCTGGCGGAGGGCCGTCTCGACATGGAGGAGTTCGAGGAGCGCCTGGACGCCACGTACAAGGCCCGCACGTACGGGGAGCTGGCTCCGATCACCCGCGACCTGCCGGGGTCGGGCGCCGTGGCGCCGCCGCCCGTGTCGATGGTCAAGGAGCCCGCCCGGCAGGGGAGCTGGGCCGGGCGGATCGTCGGCGGCGAGGGCTCGTCCACCTGGGGTGTGGCGGTCATGTCGGGCTTCGAGCGCAAGGGGCACTGGACCGTGCCCCGGCAGTTCAACTGCTTCGCCTTCTGGGGCGGCGGCTCCATCGACCTGCGTGACGCGAACTTCGCCGACCACGAGGTCACCATCAACTGCGTGGCGATCATGGGCGGCGTGGAGATCATCGTGCCGCCCGGCGTCGAGGTCGTGGTCCGCGGTCTCGGCATCATGGGCGGCTTCGACCACAGCGAGGAGGGCGTCCCGGGCGACCCCGGCGCGCCCCGCGTGATCGTCACCGGGTTCGCCTTCTGGGGCGGTGTCGGCGTCGAGCGCAAGCTGCCGAGGACGGAGCGGCAGCGCCTGAAGGAGGTCCGCCGCCAGGAGAAGCTGGAGCGCAGGCAGGCTCGCAAGGAACTGCACGCCTCACGCCACGACCCCGTGCACGAGCTGCACGACGCCCACCGCGAGGCGATGGAGCAGGTCCGCGACGCCCTGGACCAGCACCGCGAGGCCCGCCGGGAGGAACGCGAGATCCGCCGCGAGGAGCGTGAGGCCCGCCGGGAGGACCGGGAGAGGCGCCGGCGCGGGCACTACTGACCCGGAGGCCCGCGGGCGCTGTTGACCCGGAGGCCCGCGGGTACTACCGACCCGGAGGCAGCCTTCGGGGCCGTCCGGACACCTCTCGCAGAGCGTTTCTCAGAGCTCCGCCGGGGCCGGGCCCTTCAGGCTCTTCAGGTCGAAGACCTCCGCCATCCGCGCGTACCCCTTGTCGCTGGGGTGGAGGTGGTCGCCCGAGTCGTAGTCGGACCGCAGGCGGCGCGGGTTGTACGGGTCGCGGAGTGCCTCGTCGAAGTCGACGTACGCGTCGTACACGCGGCCCGCGCGGATCTCGGCGTTCACGGCCTCACGTACGGCCTCACGGTCGTCGCGGTAGCCGCGGTGGCCCTGGAAGGGCATGAGGGTGGCGCCGACGACGCGCAGCCCGCGGGCGTGGGCCTGGGCGACCAGTTCGCGCAGCCCGTCGGTGATCGTCCGCGGGTTCACGCGGCCCGGGTTGCGCAGGATGTCGTTGACGCCGAGGTCTATGACGACGGCCTTGACGCCGGTGCGGCCGAGCGCGTCGCGCTGGAAGCGGGACAGGCCGCTCGGGTTCTCGGCCGGGCGGCCGAGGCCGTTGGCGAGGATCTGGTTGCCGCTGATGCCCTGGTTGACCACGCTGTAGCGCGGCACGTCGCCGGAGCCGGCGGCGTCGCGCAGCCGCTGGGACAGGACGTCGGGCCAGCGCCGGTTGGCGTTCACGGTCGAGGTCACGCCGTCGGTGAGCGAGTCGCCGACCACGACGACCGTGCCGTCCGACTCGTTGCTGAGTACGTCCAGCGCGGTGACGTAGCGCCAGTACATGGTCTGCGTGGTGTACGGCTCCCCGGTGACGTCCTCCGTGTGGTCGCCCTCGGCCGTGTACGAGATCTGGCGGGCCTGCGGGTGGTAGGTGACCGGGCCGGACGGTGTGGGGGAGTAGGTGGTCACCAGCACGTCGGTGTTCGGCGGCACGGTGACGCGTACGACATCGCTCAGGATCTGCTGGCCCGGCTGGATGACGACCGAGGGGTTGCCGCCGAAGGTGAGACGTCGCATGCTGTCGGCCGTGGCGGCCGGGTTGTTCGCGGCGGCGGCCACCGCGAGGGACGCGTGCGTGATGCTGAGCGGCTGCTGGCCGTAGAGGTTGGACAGCGTGATGCGGGCGCTCGTACCGCCGGTGCTGGTGTGCACGACGTTGCGGACGGAACGGCCCGCGAGGCCGTTCGTCTCCGTGCCGGGCTCGCCGCCGACGGGGGAGGCGGACCAGGCGCCGACCCAGGTGCCGGTGGAGGCGGGAGCCGCCGGGTTGCGCGGGGTGCCGCGGCCGCTTGCGAACGTCTTCGTCTCGTGACCGTCGTCTAATCCGACGCCCACGTATATGGCGGCCGAGAGGGCCACGACCAGTGCGCAGATGGCAGCGAGCAAGGCATAACCGTGACGCTTGGTCATGCGGTGCGTTTCTCCTCGAGCGAAGGGAGCCCGAGGCTCCGATGTGATCACCCCATGATGCGTCATGGGGCAGGGGAGACTCGCCAGGACCCCCGTCGATTCCCCCGACCGGACAGACGCGGGGAACTCCTGTTCCGTTCCAGGAGTCGTTCAGGAAAAGGTCACACAAGCGTCACACCGTCGCTGAGCGGCCGGGAAGGGACAATGGGGTATGGGGGACGCGACCGGGTGGAGCGAATGAACGGTACGGATCCGCACATGCCGCACGAAAAGGGCAGGCCCTCCCTGCCCCGGGGGCCCCTGCCCGCCGACCCTGCCCCGGCGGGGACGCACGCGGAGGACAGGGCGGCGCCCGGCTCGGTGAGCGGGCGTTCCGAACACGGCGCGGCCCCTGCCGGAGCCAGGCCTCCCACGGCCGCCCCCACCGCCGTCCCCTCCCACCGCACGATGACCACCTTCAGCCCCGCCGACGAGGAGAAGCGCCGGGGCGTGCGGCAGATGAAGATCACGGCGACCGGGCTGCTCCTCTTCGTGGCGCTCGTGTACGTGCTCGCGAAGTGGGCCTCGCACGCCGGGGCGGGGCCCTGGGCGGGCTACGTGGCCGCGGCCGCCGAGGCCGGGATGGTCGGCGCGCTGGCGGACTGGTTCGCCGTCACCGCCCTGTTCCGGCACCCCATGGGCCTGCCCATCCCGCACACCGCGATCATCCCCAACAAGAAGGACCAGCTCGGGGTCTCCCTGGGCGAGTTCGTGGGGGAGAACTTCCTCTCCCAGGACGTCGTACGGCAGCGCCTGCGTGCCGTGGGCATCGGCAGCCGCCTCGGCGCCTGGCTGGCCGTACCGGACAACGCCGACCGGGTCACCGCCGAGCTCGCCACCGCGCTGCGCGGCGCCCTGAGAGTGCTGCGCGACTCCGACGTCCAGGCGGTGGTCGGTGAGGCCGTCACCCGCCGCGCCAACGCCCAGGAGATCGCGCCCGGCATCGGCAAGATGCTGGAGAAGATCGTCGCCGACGGCGGTCACAGACGGGCCGTCGACCTGATCGTCACCCGCGCCCAGAGCTGGCTGATACTCCACGACGAGCAGGTCATGAGCGCCGTACAGGGTGGTGCCCCCGGCTGGACCCCCCGTTTCGTCGACAAGAAGGTCGGCGAGCGCGTCTACAAGGAGCTGCTCCGCTTCGTCACCGAGATGCGGGACTCGCCCACGCACCCCGCCCGCGGCGCCCTCGACCGCTTCCTCACCGACTTCGCCTCCGACCTCCAGTCCGACACGGACACCCGCGCCCGCGTCGAGCGGCTCAAGGGCGAGGTGCTGGGCCGGGGCGAGGTCCAGGACCTCATCGCGTCCGCATGGACCGCCGTACGGTCCATGATCGTGTCCGCCGCCGAGGACGAACGCAGCGAGCTGCGGCTGCGCGTGCGGGCCTCGCTGCTGTCGCTCGGGGCCCGGATGGCCACCGAAGCGAAGATCCAGGGCAAGGTCGACCGCTGGGTCGAGGACGCCGCCGTCTACGTCGTCACCACGTACCGGCGTGAGATCACCTCGCTCATCACGGACACGGTCGCCAGCTGGGACGCCGGGCACACGACGAAGAAGATCGAGGCGCACATCGGCCGTGACCTGCAGTTCATCCGTATCAACGGCACGGTGGTCGGCTCCCTGGCCGGCCTGCTGATCTACTCGGTGTCACGGATGTTCGGGGCGTAGACGGCTTCCTCGCGGGCGTGAACCCGCCGACTCGGGGGACCCGGCTCGGGTTCACTCGACGTGGAGGGAGCCCATGACAACCGCGCAGGCCGAGACCGGCCGTACCGTGACCACCGACATACCAGGCCGCCTCGACCGCCTCCCGTGGTCGCGCTGGCACTGGACGATCGTGATCGGACTCGGCACCGTCTGGATCCTGGACGGGCTGGAGGTCACGGTCGTCGGCAACATCGCCGGCCGCCTCGCGGAGGAGGGCAGCGGCCTCGCCATCTCGTCGGCGCAGATCACGGGCATCGCGGCCGCCCTGTACGTGGCGGGCGCCTGCGCGGGAGCGCTGTTCTTCGGGCGCATGACGGACCTCTTCGGCCGCAAGAAACTCTTCATGGTCACGCTCGCGGTCTACCTCGGTGCCACCGCCCTGACCGCCGTCTCCTTCGAGGCCTGGTGGTTCTTCCTGTTCCGCTTCCTGACGGGCTTCGGCATCGGAGGCGAGTACGCGGCCATCAACTCCGCGATCGACGAGCTGATCCCCTCGCGCTACCGCGGCCGCGTCGACATCGTCATCAACGGCAGCTTCTGGCTGGGCGCGATCGGGGGCTCCCTCCTGTCGATCCTCGCGCTCAACAAGAACCTCTTCGCGGCGGACATCGGCTGGCGCCTCACCTTCGCCCTCGGCGTCGTCCTCGGCCTGGTGATCCTGCTGGTCCGGCGCAACGTCCCGGAGAGCCCCCGCTGGCTGCTCATCCACGGCCGGGAGGAGGAGGCGGAACGGCTCGTGTCGAAGGTGGAGGCCAAGGTCGCCGCGGACACCGGTCACCGGCTGCCCCCGGCGACCCAGGAGATCACCATCCGCCAGCGCAGCAGCATCGGCTTCGGCACCATCGCCCGCACCGTCTTCTCCACCTACCGCAGGCGCGCCGCCCTCGGCTTCTCCCTCTTCATCGGGCAGGCCTTCCTCTACAACGCGATCACGTTCGGCTTCGGCGCGATCCTGACCACGTTCTACGACGTCTCCACCTCCGACACCGGCTACTACTTCGCGTTCATCGCGGCCGGCAACTTCCTCGGCCCGCTCCTGCTCGGCAAGCTCTTCGACACCGTCGGCCGCCGGGTGATGATCTCGTCGACGTACCTGCTGTCGGGCGTCCTGCTCTTCGGCACGGCCTGGCTCTTCGACCGGGGCTCGCTGAGCGCGACGACGCTGACGGTGTGCTGGTGCGTGGTGCTGTTCTTCGCCTCGGCCGGAGCGTCCAGCGCGTACCTGACCGTCTCGGAGGTCTTCCCCATGGAGACCCGCGCGATGGCCATCGCCTTCTTCTACGCCATCGGCACGGCGGCGGGAGGCATCACCGGACCGCTGATCTTCGCCGACCTCACCGAGTCCGGCGTCGTGGGCGACACGGTCCTCGCCTTCCAGATCGGCGCGTCCCTGATGTGCGCGGCCGGCCTGGTGGCGGCGGTCCTGGCGGTACACGCGGAACGCCGTTCACTGGAGGACATCGCCCGCCCCCTGTCGGCGACGGAGACGTCACGCTCGTCCAGTCCTTCCGGCGTTTGAGCTGATCATTCAGCCCCCATTCAGCTCCTCCGGCGTTGGAGCCGATCTTTTAGTCCCTCCGGCGTTTGAGGAGCGGGGGTCCGGGGGCCGGCCCCCGAACGGGGTCCGGGGCGGAGCCTCGAAAGGATGGGGCCCGGGGTGGCCCTGAAACAGGGCCCGGGGTGGCCCTGAAACGAGGTCCGGGGCGGAGCCCCGAAGGATGGGGGTCCGGGGGCGTAGCCCCTTTGAGGAGCGGGGGTCCGGGGGTTGGCCCCCGAATTGGGTACGGGGGCGTAGCGCCTTTGAGGAGCGGGGGTCCGGGGGTTGGCCCTCGAACTGGTTACGGGGGCGTAGCGCCTTTGAGGAGCGGGGGTCCGGGGGTTGGCCCCCGAACTGAGTACGGGGGCGTAGCCCCTTTGAGGAGCGGGGGTCCGGGGGTTGGCCCCCGAATTGGGTACGGGGGCGCAGCGCCTTTGAGGAGCGGGGGTCCGGGGGTGCCCCCGAACTGGGTCCGGGAGCGCAGCTCCTTTGAGGAGCGAGGGCTCGGGGGCGGCCCTGAAACGGGGTCCGGGGCGGAGCCCCGAAGGACGGGGGTCCAGGGGGCGCAGCCTCCTTGGCCGGGGGCGAAGGGGCGGAGCCCCTGGGGATGGGACGGGTAGGGGCGGCGGGGGCGAGAAACCCCCCGCCGCACAACCCGGCGTCTGAGTACATCTGAGTACGCCCCTCTGAGTACCCGTACTCTGTCGCACGGTCACCCCACCAGGAACCCTCGTACGCATGACCGAGAAGCTGCTGAGCCCCCTGCGCACGCGCCCCTGGCCGGAACGCTGGCTGACCCGCCTGCTCGGCGCCACTCTGGCCGTGGCCCTGTACCTGCTCTGTCTGCCCTGGGATCTGCGCAACCGCGTCGAGTTCCCGGGCTCCCTCAGCGAGACGACTCCGGTGGCCGGCCCCGGCCTCGCCGTCCTCGGCGTCGCCCTGATCGCGCTGGCCGCCTACTTCGGCCACCGCGACGCCCTGGCCTGGCCGCTGCTCGTGGCCGCGGTGCCGCCGGCCACGCTGATGTACGTCTCCTTCCGCAGCCACCCGGAGCCCCCGGACGCGGGCGTCTGGCCACTGACCTGGGCCTTCTTCACGCTGGTGATCGGCGCGGGCGTCCTGGTCACGGCCTCCGTGGCCCGGCGCTTCCGGGCCGATGCGGTCGAGGACGGCTGGGTGACGGGAGCGCGGGGCTCGTCGTGAGCCGGAACCGCTGACAAGTGCGTGCGGTCAGGCCCCCGTGGTGGAGCCCGGCCGCACGATCATGAGGACGGTGACCACGGCCCACAGCAGGTTGAAGATCCCGGTGAACATGGCCAGCTGAACGGTGGCCCTGGGGCTGACGACGGCGATCGCGGAGCCGGCACCGTGCTCGGGGACGGCGCCGGCCGAGGCGGTGGCCAGCCCGTCGAGGATCTCCTCCTGCCGGGGCAGCACCAGCACCACCAGTACGATCGCCGCCGCCACCGTCAGCGCGATCGACACGATCAGCCAGGGGTCGCCCATCACCCCCATGGCCCCTGCCGTGGCCAGCCCGAACACGGGTACGGCGATGCCGAGGCCCGCGTACACCCTGCAGATCCGATGCAGCAGCCGCACGGCCGACACGGCCCGCTCACTGCCGGGCTCGGCCAGCGCCTGCCGCGCACTCGGCGGGAACATGCTGGCCGCGACGGTGACGGGGCCGACGGCGACGATGGCCGCGATGACGTGGAGGGAGAGGAGCAGCTTGGTCACGGGGTGACGCTACGGGGCGTCCGGGGGACGAGAAAGCGGCGGGATCGCCACGGTCCAACGGATTCTCGCCAGCCACCGACCGCCCGGAAACCGCGCGTTCTTTGGGCGTGGGGAACCGCGCGTGCTCGGGGGCGCGGGGAACGCGCGTGGTTGGGGCGCGGGGAACTGCGCGACCAGCCACCCCCCACCCGCAGCCGACCCACCACCCCAGCTCCCCCCACCCGGGGTCTCGGGGGCGGAGCCCTCGGGGATGGGACGGGTAGGGGCGGCGGGGGCGAAGAAAACCCCGAGGCACCCCGAGGCACCCGCCACCGCAAGAACCCCGCGGCGATCACGCACGGCAGGAACCCCGTGGCAAGAACCCGTCGCACACCCCGAACCCCGCCACTACGCCACTACGCTCCCCCCATGCACACCGTCGCCGTCCTGGCACTGGACCAGGTCATCCCCTTCGACCTCTCCGCCCCGATCGACACCTTCACCTGGGCCCGACTGCCGGACGGCCGCACGCCCTACCGCATCAAGGTGTGCTCCCCGGCCGACGAGGTGACCGCGGGCCACTTCACCCTGCGCGCCCCGCACGGCCTGGAGGCTCTGGCCGAAGCGGACACGATCATCCTCCCGGGCACGGCCGATCCCACCGTTCCGCTCCCCCCGGGCGTCGCCCAGGCCGTGTGCGACGCGGCAGCGACCGGCACGCGCATCGCCTCGATCTGCGTCGGCGCGTTCGTCTTCGCCGCCACCGGCCTGCTCGACGGCCGGCGCGCCACCACGCACTGGATCGCCGCCGCCGACCTGGCGGCCATGTACCCGAAGGTGACCGTCGACCCGAACGTCCTCTACGTCGACAACGGCCAGTTCCTCACCTCGGCCGGCGCCTCCGCGGCGATGGACATGTGCCTGCACATGATCCGCAAGGACTACGGTTCCGCGGTCGCCGCCCACGCGGCCCGCATGTCGGTCATGCCGCTGGAGCGGGAGGGCGGCCAGGCCCAGTTCATCCTCCACGCCCAGCCCCCCGCCCCGGCCGGCGCGACGCTGGAGCCCCTGCTGCACTGGATGGAGGAGAACGCCGGGCGGGACCTCACCCTCGACGACATCGCGGCCCAGGCGGGTACGAGTGCCCGTACCCTCAACCGCCGCTTCCGCGAGCAGACGGGCACGACCCCGCTGCAGTGGCTGCACCGGGCCCGCGTCCGCCGCGCCCAGCACCTCCTGGAGAACACCGACCGCGCCGTCGAGCACATCGCCCACCAGGCGGGCTTCGGCTCCCCGACGGCGTTCCGCGACCGCTTCAAGCGGGTGGTCGGGATCAGCCCGCAGGCGTACCGGCGCGCGTTCCGGGCCCGGGAGGGCGCCACGGCACCAGGGGCTGCCCCCTACCAGACTTGAGTCCAGGCTTGTCAATTTTCTACCGCCGAGCTATATAAGAAGGCGAGGGCATCGCAACCACACCCGAACGAAAGGAGTGACCTGTGATGCTCATGCGTACGGACCCCTTCCGTGAGTTCGACCGGCTCACGCAGCAGGTCTTCGGCGCCGCCCGTCCCGCGGCGATGCAGATGGACGCCTACCGGGCGGGCGACGACCTCATCGTCCACTTCGACCTCCCCGGTATCGACCCCGAGACGATCGACCTGGACGTCGAGCGCAACGTCCTGAGCGTGCGTGCCGAGCGCCGGTCTCCCGCGCCCGAGGGCGCCGAGATGATCGCGGCCGAACGCCCCACCGGCACTTTCACACGGCAGCTGTTCCTCGGGGACACCCTCGACACGGAGCGCATCGACGCCTCGTACGACGCCGGCGTACTGACCCTGCGCATCCCGGTGGCCGAGCAGGCCAAGCCCCGCCGCATCCAGATCACCGGCGGCGGCGGCCAGAAGCAACTCGACCGCTGACGGTCCCGACCCGTCCCGCTCCGCCCCCGTGGCGAACGCCCGCCGACCTGGCGGCGGCCCCCGGTACGCCACGGGGGCGCGGCATGAACCGGAAGCCCGATAAACCGGTACATATGCCGCAGACCTGGGCACTCGGACCAGAACCGGAACCGGAACCACAGGCACCGGTACTGGACCGGAGGAGCCCCGACGATGACTGCCATCACGAGACCCCAGAACACGACGACCTCGCCCACGACGCCCCGTGACCCGGCGAACACGCCCGGCACATGCCAGCGCCCGACCTGGGACGAACTGGTCGAGGCGATACGGGACACGGGTCAGTACGCGACCACCGCGGAGGCGGCCCGCGTCACCCGCGTCGTCCTCCCCGCCCTGGGCGGCCACGTCACCGGTGAGACACGCGCCGAACTCGCGCGCAGCCTGCCCGAGGAAGCGGCGCGCCTCGTCACGTCCCGGGCCCCGGTGGCACACGCCCTGGTGGCCGCCGAGTTCGTGGACGACATCGCGACCCGGATCGAGGCGCCCACCCCCGCCAGGGCCCGCTGGGACGTCAGCTCGGTCCTCAGTACCCTTCCGCGCATGGTGGGCGCCCCCCTGATCGACCGCGTACTGGCCCAACTCCCGCAGGGGTACGCCCTGCTGTTCGGACTCCCGGAGCTGACGCACACCTCCTGACACCCCTCACCATCCCCCTCGGGCGCCGGCGCGAAAAACCGCGCACGGCGCCCGCGACGCCCGTACGGTGACCACTCGTGACCACCCCCACCCCCACGACGGGCCACCTCACCACCCCGGACGGCACCCGCCTCGCGTACCGCGTCCAAGGAGGCTCGGGCGGTGGCCGCGCGCCGCTGCTCCTCCTGCACGGCCTCGCCGGGCACGTGGGCGAGTGGGACGCCCTCCTGCCCCCGCTCCTCCGCGACGGGCACAGGATCGTGACGTACGACGCCCGGGGCCACGGCTCCAGCACCCGTAAGCCGAAGGACATGACCCGAGCCGCCGCCGTACAGGACGCCCTGACCGTGATCCACGCCCTGGACCTGGCGCCGGTGATCCTCGTCGGCCAGTCCCTGGGCGGCCACACGGCCCTCCTCACCGCGGCCGCCCACCCGGCCCTGGTCCACTCCCTCGTCCTGGTCGAGGCAGGCCCGGGCGGCCCGAACCCCACCCTCCCCGCCGAGATCGCCGCCTGGCTGGACAGGGGGCAGCACCCGGACGTCGACCGCGCCACGATGCTCGCCGCGATCGCGGAACTGGCCACCACCGCGTACTGGCCCGCCTGGACCTTCATCACCTGCCCCACCCTGCTCGTACGCGGGGCGCAGGGCACCATGCCGGATGAGGAGGTCACCGAGATGCTCGCCCGCCGCCCGTCCACGGAACTCGCGACCATCGACGGGGCCGGCCACGACGTACACCTCGACCAGCCGGAACGCCTGTACACCGCCCTGCGGGTCTTCCTCCTGCAGTGACTCGTAGCCGGACCCCGTGGCGGAGGCCGGGGGACAGGTGAGGGGCGGAGCGTGAACACTTTCCCGGAAAGTGTTCACGCTCCGGCTACCTGGTGCAGCCCTGGCCCTGGCCCCGGTCCCGCCCGGCCAGCGCCGTCAGTGTCCGTTCCCCGCCAGGGTCGCCGGCCGTGGCCGGTACCAGCGCTATCTCGTCCAGCCCGGCCGCGGCGTACGCGTCGATACGGGCGCGCACGGTGGCGGCGCCGCCCACCAGCCCGACCGTGCTCGCGGCCTCGGGCGGGAGCGCGGCGAGCAGGGCGTCCGGGTCGGCCCCGGACGCCGCCAGCTCCACCGCCTCGCCGTAACCGGCGTCGGCGAACACGTCGCTGTACCCGGGCACAGTGAGATAGCCCACGACGCTCCGCAGGATCTGGGTGAGGGACTCCGGTTCCGGATCGACGGCCGCGGGCAGCCAGGCGGCCAGCGAAGGCGGCGTCCGCCCCGCCCGATCCGCCGCCGCGTTCAACTTGCCCCGCAGCGCCCGCACCTGCTCGGGCGAGACGACATCGAGCAGCATGCGATCGGCGTGCTCGGCGGCCGTGGCGATCGCCCGGTCACCGAATGCCGCCACGGTCACCGCCCCGCCCGGCGGCCGGTGCCGCCGCCGGAAGGAACTCCCGGGCACGATCGCCTCACCGGGCTCACCGCGCATCAGCCCGCGCACCGCCTCGGCGCTCTCCGCGAGGGCGGCCGCGGGCCGGGTACGAGGCCGGCCGTGAACGCCCTCGACCACCCTCTTGCTGGAGGTCCCCAGGGCCACCCCCACCGGCCGGCCGGTGACGGCGGCGACCGACGCGGCGCCCCTGACGATCGTCAACGGATCACGCACGGACACGGGCACGGGCCCGGCCGTCAGCGCCACCCGCTCGGTGGCACCCCCGATCGCCGTGGCGAGCACGAACGCGTCCCACGTCGGCCCCTCACCCACCCACACCTCGCGGTACCCGAGCCGGTCGGCGACCACGGCAACCCGCAACGGCTCGTCCACCGGCCTGTCGTCCTCACGCGCCGCGGCGACCACACTGATGTCCATGGAGGGCACGGTAGTTGCCGTACGCGGCACGGGCCCTGGGACCCCACACCCGACACCCCAGCACCCCAACACCTCCAACACCGCCAACGCCCCTTGACCTCAAGCTCACTTGAGGTACGAGAGTGGTCCGCATGAACACCGAAACGGCAGACATGAACACCGAAACGGAAGACATCAAGGCCATAGAAGAGATCGTGGCCACCGTCGAACGCACCCAGAGGGCCAGGGACGCCGAGGGATTCCTCGCGCTCTTCCACCCCGAGGCCCTCTGGACCACCGCCCACGGCAAGGTCCTCATCGGCTTCGACGCGATCGCCGAGTTCACCCGCGCCGTACTGCCCACCGCGACGTGGAGCGGCGAGGTCACCTACGAGGCATCCCACATCCAGTTCCTCAGAGCCGACGTGGCGGCCGTCAAGGTCCGGCAGGTCTACCACTCGGCGGAGGGCGACTCGGAAGGCAGCCCGCTCTACGTCATGACCAAGCAGGACGACGGGACATGGCTGCTGCACACCGGCCAGAACACGGAGGTCCGGACCGACTGAGCCCGGGGGACGGCATCCTCGCGGGCCTGCCGCTCAGGGGTGGCGGCCCGCGAGGACGCAGAACTCGTTCCCCTCCGGATCCGCAAGCGTGACCCAGCTCTCCTCACCGGTCTGGCCGACATCGGCGTGACGGGCACCCAGGTCGAGCAGGCGGCGGACTTCTTCGTCCTGCTCCCTGTCGGTCGGGCTGACATCGATGTGCAGCCGGTTCTTGACGGTCTTTCCCTCGGGCACGGGCGCGAACGTCAACGTCGGCGGCACCGGGCCGAGGCGGTTCCTGCCTGCAGGCACCACGGGCGAGCCGATGGTGACAGTTCCGTCGTCCTCGTCTTCTTCCTGCACTTCGTAGCCAAGGACCGAACACCAGAACCGGGCGAGACGGTGGGGATCGGCACAGTCGATCGCAAGCTCGGTGAACTTGCTGGTCACGTCAGGACCTCCGGGTCAAGTGCCGGCCGCTGGGGCCGCGGGGGAACGATGACGGCATGGGCGACGCCGGTGATCGGCGCGGCGTGCTCGGCGCAGAGTAGTGCCGGCCCCCTCGCAGTCACCATCGAATTGCGGGGCCCCCGGCTGTCCTTGCGCAAGTCACTCCGTGCCCCCTCTTCGCACCGCTTCTCCACGCATCATCTCCACACCGCATCTATACACTCTGCGTATACACGAAGTGTACAGTCCCTCGCGACGGCCGGGCCGGACACCGTCGCCCCGGCCGGCGGGCGGAAGTCGCAGAGGCCCACCCAGGGAGAGTGAATGAGCGAGCCAACATCGCATCAGAGCGCGAACGGGCTTGAGGTCCCGGAAGAGGCCGGGCCCGATGGCCCGAAGCGCACTCCGGAGAAATCGCACGAGGCGTGGGGAAACGACGTGCACCGTTACCGCGTGGAGTTGGAGAGCACCGAAGAGGGGATCAGGCGGGTGCACCACGTTCACGCGGCTTCGATCGAGGAAGCCCTGGTGCGGGCCCGCGAAGGGGATCATTGGCCGAGCAGCGGACCCGGCAGCGACCCCGACAGGTTCCGCGTGGTGGAGGCGTCCGAGGAGAGCGCCTCCAGCGAGGCTCGGCACCAGAGAAACGCGCGCCGACGACACGTCAACGCCATCGTGGAAGCCGGCCTGACGGCGCTGGGCAAGACCGCTCCCGATCGCTCGGACGAGGAGTTCTTCGACGTCTTGTGCGACTTCTTCACCCGGGCCGTCGGCCGGCCCGGGCACTTCCCCTTCCCCCAGGGGGATCCAGCGGCCGACCGCCTGCTGAACACCGACGACGCGGCCGCCGTCATGGCCCAGCTCCTCACCACTCATCTCGCCCACCACGGATGGAAGGTGACGCAAAGCCGTCCCGAGGAGGCACGGCCGGAGGAGGCGCCGCACACTCCCACTCCCCACTCAGGCTGAAAGCCACCCCGTCCCGGTGCGCGACGCCTCGGCCGTCCAGCACGGGAGACCGGGCTGTGCTACGGTTTCGGAGTTGCAGTTGTGGTACCCATGAACCTATGTGCGCCTGACGGGAATGTTTCTCCATCGGGCGCATTAGTTGTTTTTTCCGGCATCTCCGGATGGGGCCTCTGCCTACAGAAGGAGAAAGTCATGGCACAGGGAACCGTGAAGTGGTTCAACTCTGAAAAGGGTTTCGGCTTCATTCAGCAGGACGGCGGCGGCCCCGACGTCTTCGCCCACTACTCGAACATCGCGACCCAGGGCTTCCGTGAGCTGCAGGAGGGCCAGCGGGTCTCCTTCGACGTCACGCAGGGCCAGAAGGGCCCGCAGGCGGAGAACATCATCCCCGCCTGATCGCCGGACGCGTATTCCGCTCACCGGGGTCCGCACCGTCATGGTGCGGACCCCGGTTTGTGCTGTTTCCAGGAAGGCAGACCACCGCATGTCCCGAAGGCCCCAGAAGCCGAACCGGCGCGCCTCGTCGCCGTCGCACCGACCGTCCGTGTCGTCGCCGAAAGACTTCCGGCTGCCGGACAGCACGACACCCCCACTTCCCCCCGTCGAGGACTTCGCCGCTCTGGACATGCCCGCGGGGCTGCTGAGAACCCTCACCGCGCAGGGCGTGACCACCCCCTTCCCCATCCAGGCCGCCACCCTGCCCAACTCGCTGGCCGGCCGCGACCTGCTGGGACGCGGACGCACCGGCTCCGGCAAGACCCTCGCGTTCGGGCTGGCGCTCCTCGCCCGCACGGCCGGAATGCGCGCCGAGCCCAAGGCACCCCTCGCCCTCGTGCTGGTGCCCACCCGCGAGCTCGCCCAGCAGGTGACGGACGCGCTGGCCCCCTACGCCACGGCGGTGAACCTCCGGCTGGCCACCGTGGTCGGCGGTCTGTCCATCGCCAAGCAGGCCGGCACGCTCCGGCGCGGCGCGGACGTACTCGTGGCCACTCCCGGCAGGCTCAACGACCTCGTGGAACGCGGGGACTGCGTGCTGGACGCCGTACGCGTCACCGTGCTGGACGAAGCCGACCAGATGACCGACATGGGTTTCCTGCCGCAGATCACCAAGCTGATCCGGCAAGTACGGCCCGACGGACAGCGCATGCTCTTCTCGGCCACCCTGGACCGCAACATCGACCGCCTGGTGCAGCGGTTCCTGACCGACCCCGTCGTCCACTCCGTGGACCCGTCGGCGGGAGCGGTGACCACCATGGAGCACCACGTGCTCCACGTCCAGGACGAGACCGACAAGAAGGCCGTCACCACGCGCATCGCGGCCCGCGACGGCCGGGTCATCCTCTTCCTCGACACCAAGAGGTCCGCCGACCGGCTCGCCAAGCGGCTCCTGGCTGTCGGTGTCCGCGCGGCGGCACTGCACGGAGGCCGCTCCCAGCCGCAGCGGAACCGCACCCTGGAGCAGTTCAAGAACGGTCAGGTCACCGCGCTGGTGGCCACGAACGTGGCGGCCCGGGGCATACACGTCGACGACCTCGACCTCGTCGTGAACGTCGATCCCCCCACCGACCACAAGGACTACCTCCACCGGGGCGGCCGCACGGCCCGCGCCGGCGGCTCCGGCAGCGTGGTCACCCTGGTCCTGCCCGAGCAGAAACGTGACGTCACCCGGCTCATGTCGGACGCGGGCATCCGCCCCCGGACGGCCCGCATCAAGTCGAACGACGCGGAACTGTCCACCATCACCGGCGCCCGCGAGCCGTCCGGAGTGGCCGTCACGATCGAGGTCCCCCAGCCGGCGACGCCGACGGCGTCCCGCCCGGACCGGAAGCCCGGCATGCAGCCCGGCACCGAGCCGGGCAGGCGATCGCGGTCCGGCCGCCGCCGCCGAACCGGCGGCGGGGCCAAAGCCGTGGCGGGGCCGAACCGGCGACGGGGCCAAAGCGCCAGCGCGCACAACCGCACCGGACGAACGAATCAGCCGCCCCACAGCCGATAACCGATAACGAGGGCTGGCGGCTGATGGCTGACGCCGATGGCCGATGGCTGGCGGCTGATGGCTGGCGGCCGATGGCCGATGGCTGACGGCTGACGGCTCATGGCTGACGGTCGATGGCTCATGGCTGACGGCTGACGGCTCATGGCTGACGGTCGATGGCTCATGGCTGACGGCCGATAACGACGGCTGGCGGCTGGCGGCTGGCGGCTGGCGGCTGGCGGCTGGCGGCTGACGGCCGGTGGCTGATGGCCGATGACCGACGGCCCGCCGCCCATGGCCTCTGACAGGAGCGGCCGGTGAGCGAGCCGGCCAAGGGCCGGTGGCCCAAGGTCACCGCATGCGTCGGCGGGCCTGCTTCACCTCGCGGTCGATGGCCCACGCGTCGGCCACCGGCCCGAGGTGGGCGAGCTTGTCGGGGTTGATCACCGAGCGGATGGTCTGGATCTGCCCGTCGAGTACGTCTAGGGCCATGGTGTGGAGGACCTTGCCGTCCCCGTCGCGGAAGACCGCGCCGGGCTGGCCGTTGACCTCGTGCGGCTCGAACGTCACGTCGATCCGGGCCATCAGCGGGTAGACCGAGGCGAGCAGCCGGGCCACGTTGTCGGCGCCGATGACGGCCCTGGCCAGCTGCGGCGCCTTGCCGCCGCCGTCCCCGACGATCTGGACATCGGCGGCGAGCAGCTGCCGCAGTCCGTCGACGTCGCCGTTCTTCAGCGCGTCGAAGAAGCGGGTCGCCAGCTCGTGCCGCTCCTGGCGGTCCGCTTCGAACCGCGGCCGCCCGGCCCGCATGTGCTGCCGGGCCCGTACCAACAGCTGCCGGCACGCCGCCTCCGACCGCCCTACCGCCGAGGCGATCTCGTCGAACCCGAAGGCGAACACCTCGCGCAGCACGAACACCGACCGCTCCAGCGGGCTGAGCCGCTCAAGGAGCAGCAGCGACGCCATCGACACCGAGTCGGCCAGCTCCGCCGAGCGCGCCGGATCCTCATAAGGGTCGGTGAGCAGCGGCTCCGGGAGCCACGGTCCGACGTACTCCTCCCGTCGCGCACGGGCGGAGCGCAGCACGTCGATCGAGATACGGGTCACCGTGGCGGACAGGAACGCCTTGGTCGACGTCGGCCGGGTTGCCGAGGCGTTGAAGCGCAGCCACGTCTCCTGCACCGCGTCCTCGGCCTCGGCGACGCTGCCGAGAATCCGGTAGGCGATCGAGAAGAGCAGCGACCGCAGCTCCTCGAACTCCTCGACCTTGCTCACGCCTGATCCCCCTCGCCTTCTCCGCCTCCCCGGCCGCGCTCGGCGACTCGGGCCGCAACCTGAAGATCACCCGGTCCGCCGGTGGCCCGGGACAATGCCCCGGACCGGAGGGCCGGGCGCCGGGTCCGGGCCCTGGGGCGCCGGGTTCGGTCCCCTGGGGCGCCGGGGCCGGAGCCCAGCACCGGCCCCGGAACGGGCGAACCGCCGCTCAGTGGAACTGCCCGGCCACGTAGTCACCGGCCGGCTGCTGGTTGATGACGTTCAGCCGGTTCGCCGTGTTCATGAAGGACACCAGCATCACCAGGGCGGTGAGCTGCTCCTCGTCGTAGTGCTTGGCGGCACGCGCCCACACCTCGTCGCTGACCCCGCCCGCCGCGTCCGCGATCCGGGTCCCCTGCTCGGCCAGCTCCAGCGCGGCACGCTCGGCCTCGCTGAAGACCGTCGCCTCCCGCCACGCCGCGACCAGGTGCAGCCGCACCGCAGTCTCCCCGGCAGCCGCAGCGTCCTTGGTGTGCATGTCGACGCAGACGGCGCAGCCGTTGATCTGGCTCACCCGCAACGCCACCAACTCCTGCGTCGCCACCGGCAGCGACGAGTCCTTGAGCGCCTTGCCCGCCGACATGAAGTACTTGAGGACCTTGCCGGCGGTGGGGCTGGCGAAGTAGTTCAGTCGCGCGTCCATGGTGTGCTCCTCCGGGTTCTCAGTGGCTCTCGGTGGCTACATCCCCGAGACGAGACAGCCCGGCGCCCTGTGACATGGACGCATGTGATCCAGGTCTCTTCCCGTCGAAGGACTGGTTTCCGTGGCATGCAATCAACACCACCCGAGGCCGCCGCACTTGAGATCACTCAAGGTCACGATGCCGCCGCGTAGCAGTGGACGGAGACGAGCTGGGACGGGCTCCACCGTTGCTCGACCGTGGCCATCAGCTCCCAGCCCAGCCGCTCGTACAGGGCTGCCGCGGCAGTGTCGGAGGCCACGACGTCGAGCACCGGATGCAGGCCACGACGTCGTGCTTCCTCCACGGCTCGGCCGATCAGCAGTGCGCCGATCCCGTGCCCCCTGGCCCGCGGCGCCACGAACAGCCGACTGACCACCGCGGCCGAGTCCTCGCTCGCCCCGCTCCGCCGGCTCCACAAGCCGGGAGCCAGATCTCCTTCGCCGCTCCGGGACAAGCTGACATGGCCGACGAGACGACCATCGAGCTCGGCGACCCACGCCCCCAGGAGAGAAGCCTGCGACAACCACTCATCAGGCTGATCAGGCCAGTTCACCGGGTAAGCATCACCCTGATGGACGTCCGCGAGAACCCTCACACATCCCTGGACGTCGCCCTCGGCCCGCGCCCGGACCGAGGGACCTGACCTCTTCACAGCGACCCCGCGCTCGGCATGTTCATGTCGGCATGGAACCACAGGCCCCCCAGCCGCAACCAACCACTTTCGCCACCGTGCGAACAAGGCGTCTACGGACGGGGCGTAAGGCTCGACCCTGGCGATTGTCTTCTCAGTCTCATCGGCGGCCGAACAACCCCATGTCACGCAACTGGCCGGTGAGACTCAGCGCCCAATTGTCCGGCCTGGCAGCGAGCGGCGTACACCCCGTCAGCGCACTCATGGCGGCGGCAGGTTCAGATGGACAACTGACGTTCCTCCCCTTGTCCGGTACCGCCCGCAGTGTCATGCTCGCGACGCATGTTTGCGTGAACATGCGGTGGACGTGACGACGTCCGGGCACCGACCGACCGACCAACCCGGCCCGCACAGCACACGACCCGGCCCGCACAGCACACGACCCGGCCCGCACAGCAGACCACAGAGGGGATCTGACTCAGACATGCTCAGACCTGGACGGGCGGCGGCTGTGGTGGTGACCGCCGCCGCCTTACTGACCGGCCTTCTTCCCGCCGCCGCGGGGGCCTCCGCACCCGGAAGCGCCACCTCGCGCCCCCGGTACGACGCCGTCCCGAAGTACGACGCCATCCCGAACGGCCAGGCCTACTACGACACGAACGGCGACCCCATCGAGGCCCACGGAGGAGGCTTCCTCAAGCGAGGAGACATCTACTACTGGGTGGGGGAGGACAAGTCCCAGGGCAACGCCCGGTTCAACGGACTGAACCTGTACAAGTCCAAGGACCTGGAGAACTGGCAGAAGGTCAAGCAGATCCTCACCGTTGACTCCGAGGACACCCGGGGCAACAAGATCCTCACCCACGCGAAGGTGGAGCGCCCGAAGCTGCTCTACAACGAGAAGACGAAGAAGTACGTGCTGTGGGGCCACTGGGAGATGGCCGCGGACTACTCCGCCTCGGAAGTCGTCGTGGCGACCTCCAGCACCATCGACGGCCCCTACACGATCACCTCGAAGGGCCATTTCCGCCCCGGCGCGGGGAACACCGAAGCGGACGCGATGGGCGACCGCGTCGGGCAGCCGGTCGAGGACTTCGACACCTCGGCCAAGGACCCCGCGAACAAGGAGCACGCCTACAAGCCCGTGCAGGCCGACTATCCGGCGAAGATCCTCCAGTACAAGGCCCCGGACGCCCGCACCCCCGAGAAGCTGGGTTACGTCGGTGACGACGACTACGGCACGAGCCAGGCCGGCAACTCGTGGACGTACCAGTTGAACGACATCACGCACGACACGACCGTGAAGGCGAAGGCGGTCCGGATGACCGGCTTCGACACGTCGGCGTACGACCGGTATGTGAAGGACTACAACGTCTCCACGCGCGACTACATGGTGCGGTATCCGACGGAAACGGCGTCGGACACGATGACGGCCCGGTACACGATCGGTGATCCGGGAACCTCCCACGACCAACTGGTGGCGCCGGTGGTGTCTCCGACGCTGAAGGAGTCGTCTGATCCGTCGGTGGTGCTGGTCAACAGCCAGGACGTCGCGTTCGTCACCAGCGCGACCGCCGGCGCGGTCTCGTACTTCACGACGGACGGGTCCGACCCGTCCGCCCCGGACAACACCCAGCGCCGGAGATACCACGACGGAATGCGGATATCCCTGGCGGGCGCCCCCGGCAAGCGGACCGTCGTCAAGGCGGTCAGCGAGAAGGACGGCAAGGCCAGTGAGGTCACGTCGGTGACGTACCAGGTGGCCGAGAACGCCTCGGACGTACCCGTCTTCGCGCCGGTCATCAACCGTGTCCCCGGAACATACGACACCTTTGGCTACAAGGAGCTGCGGATCTTCTCCCCCTCCTACGGTGCGGAGACGTACTACACCATGGACGGCCAGGACCCGGCCCCCGCGCGCAAGGGCGACAACATCGGGTACGGCTCACGCGACTTCACCGTCCACCAGGACGAGAAGACCGGCGAGGCCTATCTCGTCACCGCGCAGGACCACATCTACATGCGGGTCTGGAAGCTGAACGACTCCTTCACGGATGTGGTGCCCGACAAGGAGTACGACATGTACGTCGGCGAGCACCGCGAGGCTCCCGCCCTCGTCCGCCACGGCGGCAAAACCGGCAAGTACATCTACCTCATGACGTCCTACCAGTCCGGCTGGTACCCCAACCAGTCCCAGTACGGGCGTACCGAGGACATGGACGCGGGCTTCCGCGAGCCGCGGGACGCGTACGGCTACCGCAACGGCCAGAAGGCGTGGAGTCCCCTGCAACTCGTCGGTGACAACACCACCTACGGTTCCCAGCCCACCAAGATCCTCAACATCGGTACCGACCGCAAGCCGAGCTACGTGTACATCGGCGACCGCTGGCGCCCGGACCTCCTGCTGAAGTCGACGTACGTGGCGATGCCCCTGACCATCGACGACAGCGGCAACGGCGGCAAGGGCCTGATGAGGCTCCAGCCCACCCCCCGACTCGACCTCGACACCAAGAACGGCAAGGTCAAGCAGCCGGACTGGAAGCTGCTCTCCCTCAACAAGCCGGTGACCGCCTCTCCCAAGGTCCGTGCCGCCGTCGGCGCGCCCACCGACAGCCAGAGCGACTGGGAGACCACACCCGAACAGGAGAAGACCGGGATCTACCGGCACTACGACGCCACCGAGGCCAATGACGGCAAGGACAGCGACGTCAGCGTCTACGACGACATCGAGCAGTACTACAAGAGCGCGGGGCTCCCCTTCTCCTGGCAGGTCGACCTCGGCGGTCGCCACAAGCTGGCCTGGATCGGGCTCTCGTTCAAGACGGTCGGCGGTTCGGACAACGTCCACCGCTACACCGTCTCCGCCAGCAACGACGGAACGCGCTGGACGGAACTCGTCGACAACACCCAGAACAACCGTGTCGGCCACCAGAGCCACGAGCTGACCGGTTCGTACCGGTACGTCAAGCTCGACGTGTACAAGTCGTTCGACCTCGCCCACGGGAAGGAGGCCGACTGGGCCCGCGGGCTCTACGAGGTCTCCGTCTACGGCAAGTGAGGACCGACGGGACCGGCCCGGCCGTGGCGGCGAGGATCCTTCCAGGCCGCTCCTCGGCGCTCTCCCCGGAGACCGAACGGCTGGCGCCGGGCCCGTTCGCGGGCCGGGCGCCGGGCCGGGCCGGCCGGACCGCCGAGCGCGCGGCCGGCTGCGAAGCGGCAGGACTCGGCGCCGGTTCACGATGAGGTTGGCGTTGAAGGCCTTGCCGCCGAGCAGGGCCAGAAGATCCTCCGCCGGCACCCTCGGCCGTCAGAGCCGTCAGAGCCGTCAGGCAGGTGGCCAGTTCCGCAGGGCCATGTCGGCTACCTGCTGGAGCTCGTCGCGGGGGATGCCGCCGGCGGCCTGGACGGCGATGCCGTTCGCCACGGTCATGAGGTAGCGGGCGAGTACTTCGGGATCGGTACCGGGAGGCAGGTCGCCTTCGTCGACGGCTCGCCGGAACCGGTCGCGCAGGCGGGAGGTGTGCTCGTTGCGCCAGGAGGCGAGGGTGTCGCGGGCACTGCTTCCCGTGTCGCCGGCGGCGAGGGAGCCTTGGACGCCGAGGCACCCGGTGGGGCAGTTGGGGCGAGTGGTGGCCCGGACCGAGCCGTTGAGGAACGCGGTGGCCACCTGTCGGGCGGTCGGCTCCCGCAGGGCCCGGGCCCCGTACGAGGCAGGGCCTTCGGTGTAGCGCTCCAGAGCCTTGCGGAACAGATCCTCCTTGTTGCCGAAGGCCGCGTACATGCTCGTGCGCGTGATGCCCATGGCGTTGGTCAGATCGGTGAGGCTGGCGCCTTCGTAGCCCTGTTGCCAGAAGACCCGCATGGCCTGTTCGAGGGCCTCGTCGGCGTCGAAACCCCTCGGTCTGCCGATCGATGCCTTCTGACGCCTCTCCATGCGGTCGATCATACCTCTTCCGTATCGATCGGTGCAGATGTGCTACGGTCCCATTCAGTATCGATCGGTACAGAAGTATGTGGAGGTCATTCGCATGGGACAGCTCGAAGGCAAGACCGCCGTCGTCACCGGCGGCGGCACCGGAATCGGCCTGGCCACGGCTGTGCGGCTGGCAGCCGAGGGCGCGCACGTGTTCATCACCGGCCGGCGCAAGGCCGTGCTGGACGAGGCCGTCGAGACCATCGGCTCGGCACGGGCCACCCCGGTGGTGGGTGATATCGCCGACCTGGCCGACCTGGACCGGCTCTACGCCACGGTTCGCGCCCGGGGCCGAGGCCTGGACGTGCTGTTCGCGAACGCCGCCGCCGCGTCGTTCGCGACGCTGGAACAGGTCACCGAGGAGCACTTCGACGAGACCTTCGGCGTCAACGTCCGGGGCACCTTGTTCACGGTGCAGAAGGCGCTGCCGCTGCTCAACGACGGAGCGTCGGTGATCCTCAACTCCTCGGTACGCGCGGATGACGGCGTCGCGGCGTTCGGCACCTACGCGGCCTCCAAGGCCGCGATACGGTCCTACGCCCGTACCTGGGCCAACGAACTCAAGGGCCGCGGCATCCGGGTCAACGTGGTCTCCCCGGGCACCATCGACACTCCCGCGCTCGACGCCGTGACAGCGGGAGACGCGCCCGTCACCAAGTCACATTTCGCCGAAAACGTCCCACTGGGCCGGATCGGGCGCCCGGACGAGGTCGCCAACGTGGTGGCTTTCCTCGCTTCCGAGCAGAGCGGGTTCATCCTGGGAGCCAACCTGTACGTCGACGGCGGCGAGAACCAGCTCTGACCCGCGGGCGACAGACCCGCGCGCGACATCCCTCGCGATCGCCGGCGGCGCCGTAACGACCGGCGACGATCCGCGACAAACACTCTTTCGACAGCTGACAGCGGTGCTGCTGTCAGCTGTCGAAAAGGGTGAGTGGATGGAATGACCGAGCCGGGTGCGGGCATGGGGGCGGGCTGCGACAACTCGTGCGGCGGGCGACTCCAGCCCGCTGCACGGCATCAGGCCCGTGGCCGGTCTTCGCGACCGGCCACGGGCCCCCGATCAGTTCACCAGCACGATTTTTCCGCGGGCGTGGCGGCTCTCGCTCAACTCGTGCGCGGCCGCGGCCTCGGTGAGCGGGAACGCCGCCGCGACCGGTACCTGTAACCGGCCCTCGTCGGCGAGGGCGACCGCGGTCGTGAGGCCGTGCAAGGCCAGTGGGTCGGCGGGGGCTCCCAGCGCCGCACTGGATTCGTCGGCCGGCGCTGAGTGCGACACGTGTACGCCGTGGGCGGCTGCGGTGAGGTCGGGGGCGATCGTCACCACCCGCGCTGTGTCGCCGGCGATGGCGACGAGGTCCGGCAACGCTCCTCCGGCGCAGTCGAACACCGCGTCCACTCCGGCCGGTGCGAGCGCGCGGACCCGTTCGACCAACCCCGTCCCGTACGTCGTCGGCTGCGCGCCGAGGGAACGCAGGAAGCCGTGGTTGTGCTTGCTCGCCGTACCGATGACAGTGGCGCCGCGGGCCACCGCGAGCTGGACGGCGATGGTGCCCACCCCACCGGCCGCGCCCTGCACGAGCACGGTGTGTCCGTCACCCACCGCGAAACGGTCGAGGACCCGGGTGGCCGTCTCGACGCTGCCCGCGGCGCCGCCCGCTTCCTCCCAGCTCCACGCGGCCGGTTTGGGCGCCCAGGCGGCCAGCACCGCGAAGTCGGCATTGGCACCGCGGGCGGCCGTGGTGGTCATGCCGAACACCTCGTCGCCGATCCGCACGCCCGTGACCCGGTCACCGACCTCGTCCACCACGCCAGCGGCGTCGAATCCGGTCCGGTACGGGAACCTCGTGGGGACCACGTCACGCAGCGTCCCGGAGCGGATGTACGTCTCCCCGGGCGAGATGCCGGAAGCCCTGACGGCGATGCGAATCTCCTCCGGCCCGGCGTGCGGGGCTTCCACCTCGGCGACGTGCACAACGCCGGGCGGGCCGTACTCAGTGAATTGAACTGCTCTCATGCGCGCCGACCGTAACGGAGCACCCCGTCCGTTTGGCTAAAGTGAGAGCGGTGACGACCGAAGTGGTAAGGAAGCTCCGCTCGGACGCTCGCGACAACCGCGGGCGCATCCTCGTGGTCGCCCGGCTGGCCTTCGCCACCGAGGGCCTCGACGTGCCGATCCGGGAGATCGCCCGTCGCGCCCAGGTCGGTGTCGCGACTGTCTACAGGCACTTCCAGACCAAGGAAGCCCTGCTGACCGAGGCCTTCGCCGAGCAGATGGCCTCCTGCTCGGCGGTCGTGGAGGAAGGTGTGGCGGCGGCCGACCCGTGGCGCGGGTTCTGCACGGTGATCGAGAAGCTCATGGAGATGCATGCCCTCGACCGGGGTTTCGCCCGCGCCTTCACATCGCAGCTTCCCCAAGCGGCCGACTTCGCCGCGGAGCGCGATCGCACGCTGCGTCTGCTGCTCGAACTGGTACGGCGCGCGAAGGCGGTGGGCTCCTTGCGGGCGGATTTCGTGCTGGAGGACATCAGCCTGGCGCTGATGGCGAACGAAGGCATCCGCGCCGAGTCACCCGAGATGAGGGTGGCCGCGTCGCGCCGCTTCGCGGCCCTGATGATCCAGTCCTTCCAGGCCAACCCCGTCCCGACACCGCTTCCGCCGGCCGTCCGGCTGCCACTCTCCAGAGGCTAGTGCTGTGACCGCTGGGGCGTTGACCGCGGAGGCGCCCCCGGTACTCGGCGACGGCGACGTCACGGCTGGTGGCGCCATAGACGAGATGAGGAACGCGGGCTCAGTAGGCATCGGGCCGGGCACAGCAACTCCACACCAGCTACCACTAGATCAGACGATCCTGGAGCGCGCGTATGAACGTCTGCCAAGCGTGGCTTCGCACGGTGATCACGGGTCCTTTAACGCGCTTGGAGTCGCGAACCAGGGCGCTGTCAGTCCTGCGCGCACACTCCACACACTCGGTTCCGCTGCCTCCGCTGTAAGAGGACTTGAACCAGTGGAGGGCGGGCGGCGTCGTCATGAGGGCTCCTGGCTTATGCGGTGGATAAGTGCCTTGGAGGATTCGAGGTCGAGCGCCTGTGCGCTCAGGTATCTGAACGCCAACCTATAGCGATCCAGTTCCTGGGGCTTCTCCATGAAGAGCCCGCCGCCAAGGAGGTCTGCATAGACCACGTCCAACTCAGGCGTTGGCCCACGGAGGATCGCAAAGCTTCCGACTGCCGCAGCGTGGGCGCCCGTTGAGAAGGGGAGTACTTGGACCGTGATGTGGGGCCGCTTGCACATCTCGAGCAGGTGGCGTAGCTGATCGCGCATGACCTGGTGGCCACCAACAACGCGTCTTACGGCGGCCTCATCGATCACACACCAGATGTGTGGAGGCTCGTCGCGCTCCAGTAGTTCTTGCCTCTTCATGCGGATGTCGACCATGTGCTGCACTTCTCGTTCTGGGCACTGCACTTCCGAAGCGCGATGCACAGCTTCGGCGTAAGCGCGGGTCTGGAGGAGGCCTGGAACGTACATGCAGGCGTAGTGGTCCTCGCGTACGACCTCATCCTCAAGCGTGAGCATGAGGTTCATGGACTCGGGGATGGGGTCGGCTAGTGACCGCCACCAGCCTTGGATCTTGGCTCCCTTCGCGAGTTCGACTAGCGCGAGACGTTCCTCATCGGAGGCGTCGTACTCGCGGCAAAGAGCATCAACGGCCGGCCACTTAACTGTTCCCTCCTTTGTCTCGTAGCGACTGAGCGTCGCCTTGGAGATGCCGACACGTGCGCCCGCTTCCTCAAGGGTCAGCCCCTTGAGCTCACGGAGACGACGCAGGTCAGCGCCCAACTGACGCCTGCGCGTCGTAGGTCCAACTGTCATGCTTCAGGCCCTTCATGTCGATCTGTCAGATCGTGGAGCGTGACGGAGGTCGCCTGCAACATGGCGTACGCCGGGGGCGTGCGTTACATGAGCGAGCTTCCGCGCAGGCAAGGTGAGAGTTCCATTCTGAGAGTCTCAATGCAACTCTGTGTGCTGGATCGATTGCACATTGCGAATCGACCTGGATCCGGAGGGGTTGAGCGATGAGCTGCACTGTAGGCGTGACGAGGAAGCCCTGGAGCCTTCCGTTCGTGGCGCAGGCCGAAGAGGTGGCGTCCTTGCGCCGCATCATGCGGCTGCACTTGGGTCTCTGGGGTTTGCACGACGTCATCGACGACGCTGAGCTCTGCCTCAGTGAACTCGTCTCGAACGTCATCACGCACGTCGGGGCAGGCACTCCGGCAACTCTCGTTGTCTCCATCAGCGGTACCCGCCTGCGTGTCGAGGTCCACGACCCCGACACGCGCGCTCTGCCCGTCCTCGTCGATGCAGAAACCAACTCCGAGTCAGGCCGTGGAATGGCCCTCATCGATGCCATCACCGACAGATGGGGCGTCCAACTCCAGTCCGACAAGAAGGTGACCTGGTGCGAGGTGGCCACGGAATTGCCCGCTGTGGACGGGCACTGCGGAGGCCTCCGCGTGACCCGAGCTGAGGCGTTGCTGAGTATGTACGAGAACGAACGGGTGCTCCTACCGCAGCCAGCGAGCTCTGGTGGCCTCAGTGTGGCAGTGGCGGAGGAAGCGGCGATCGACATGATCGCCGATGTGCTTCATTGGTTGCGGGCGCACGGATGCGACGCCGACGAGGCACTCGACCGCGCTCAGACTCACTTCGAGGCGGCGGTCTCGGAGGCCGAGGGGAGCGCGAAGTAGGGCTTGGGCCATTCCGTCGAGCCGTCAGCGTCGGCCTGGGCCACGTGCTGCAACAGAAGAGCTGTGGGGTCTTGTATGTCTATCCCTACGTCCTTGCCTATCAGGCGAGTTGTCGTCGGTATCGAGGGGTAGTCGATGCCGAGCAAGCTGGAGATGTGCTCGAACTCCTTGTTCTCGTTTCTGTCGCCGAGGTTTCCGCTAAGGTAGTCACGCAAGCGCGAGCAGATATCGAGCATGGCATTTCCGCTGTCAGTGAGGTGGTACAGGCCGCCCTGTAGGCTCTCGCTTCCCAGGAACCCGATGATGAAGAGTCGCTCCGTCTCGAACCGGAGGGAGTCTATGGATGCGTTCAGTTCCTTGGCTGTGTGCTTATGGTTCCTGTACCCATGCTTCTTGACATGCGAGAGAATGGCGATCGGGAGGCCGGGGCGCTTTGAAGACGAGAAGCGCATCACATCCTGGGAAGTGAGTCCTCCGAGAGCGACCTGAAGGAGGAGATCCTTTGTTATCTCTTCCTTCAGATGGTCGTACACTGACTTCTTATCTCGCTCACTCTTCGCGCTAAAGTCTGCCGGGACCCAGAAGACGCGTAAGCGCGACAGTCTATCCCGGTAGGGACCCTTCAGGTATGACTGGGTCACTTCGGTGAAGCGAGCGCGGTGCTTGCTTTCGTGGCGTGCGATGTACACGGCGGCGTGAATGTCATCCTCGTTGAGGAAAGTTCTGAGGTCCTTGTCGATTCCATCACCACCGTGCTTCCACAGAGTCTGTCCTGCGACGACCTTCGACCAGTCCCTCTTCAAGTCACATGAAAAATCGAAGAGCTTACGCTGGCCTTCTGTGTAACCGAATAGCGTAGATCTTGAGGCGCTCTCCATGATACGGAGAGCCGCGTCTGAGAGGAAGTCATGCTCTGCTGAGTTGGCCATCGTGACTCCAAGCGGGTGTGAACAGTTCTACTTGGCTGCGCACCTCGTGTATCCGGTTTCATTCTGGTACACGAGGTCTATTCCCTCTGCGTGGAGAAAGCTCAGCAAGTCCTCTTGCGGCTTTTCGGGAAGCAGTACGGAGAGCTTGGGGTTCCGCGGCCTGATGTGCCGAACATAGTCTTTGAGTTGACCTATCGCTGTGCGCACTTCCTCGCGACTGCTCTCGCCTCTCACCGAGTACAGTTCGTGCACGGTGGCATCATAGAGATCGGTCTTCAGGATGGTTGTCGTGCCTGCAATCTTTATTTGGTAAGCGAAGACATCGTGCTGTTGTCTCGCGAGCTCCTGAAGGTACTGATCACGTAAGTCTGCTTGCCGGAGGTCGGCTATGAGGCTTGGTTGTGCGGCACGCCTGCTCTCCGAAGCTCGCTTCCTCTTGGGATCGACCATCTTCGGCTCGCGTATCCTGCTTGCGGCTACTTTTGCCGAGACCGGATGAGCGTCGGTTTCTTCCGCGGGCGTGATGACGTCCATGGCGAGACGCTCGTAAATCCCTGCGGGCCGCAGGCGGAAGACAATAATGAGGCGTCGTTCCCCCTTCTTGTCTTTCGCCTCGCGCACGGTGTACGGCTTCTTTGAGTCCAATGCAAACTCGCCGATGTATCGCTGCTGCTTGGCGTCAGACTTGGAGCCAGGAACTTTTCCTGCTGCCATGAAGACTCGCAGAGCCCTGCCAGCGTCCGCGTGGTACAGGACGGCGGCGTTGCCGGAGCCCTTCTGCCCCAGAAACGTTTGCTCTCCGTGGGTGCCCTGGCCCGTGTACTCGAACACGGGCCCCAGCTCGTCCTCTTCCTCTAGCCAGCCATCCTCGTAGCCGAACTTCTTGCCGCTGTCGTGATCTACGTAGATCAGGATGTTGGGGGTGGTAGTGGACGGGATGATCCCTCCCTGGGGCCCTCCGCCGAAGACCTCCTTCATCTCGGCGCGCGTGGTCACCAGCCCGGGCTTGATCGAAGATAAGTCCATACTCTGACGTTAGCTGATCGCTCTGACATCAGATGCGG
>NZ_JBVIEE010000021.1:0-183971 GCF_055572015.1 Streptomyces sp. NPDC030840
AGCCGGCACCGCGACGGTCACCACCACGGCCGCACAAGTCGGCCTGACCGGCGGCCCGTTCACCCTCACCGACCTGTGGACCGGCGGCACGTCGAACACCTCCGGCCAGATCTCCGCGAGCGTCCCCGCGCACGGCGTGGCCGTGTTCAGGATGACCGGCGGGAGCCCGCTGGCCTCGACGACCGCACGTTTGCGCGGTACCGGGTCCGGCCGCTGCCTGGACGTGGACCGTTCCTCCACCGCGGCCGGGACGGCGACGCTGATCTGGGACTGCCACACCGCCGCCAACCAGCTGTGGACCACATGGGCCGGCGGCGAGATCCGCGTCTACGGCGACAAGTGCCTGGACGCATCCGGCCAGGGCACCACCAACGGCACGCCGGTCGTCATCTGGCCCTGCAACGGCCAGAACAACCAGAAGTGGACCACGCAGGCCGACGGATCGATCCGCAACGTCCACGCTGGTCTGTGCCTCGACGTCAACGGAGCCGCCACCACCAACGGGACCCGGGTCATCCTGTGGACCTGCAACGGCCAGAACAACCAGAAGTGGACCACGCTCCCGTAACCCGCCACCCCTACCGCGGCGCACGGAGACGCCCGATCGGTCGAGGGCGGTCCCACGACAGCACGCCAGGCTGCGGGGACTGCCCTTCCCGTACCGGGAGCGGGACTTTCGAGTCCATCGGCGCAGTCACCGGCCGGGCGCTCCCGTGCCAGGACACGTCTGCCGAGGTGGTGTATCGACGGCCACTCGGTGATCTCGCCCGTCGCCGCTCACAGACAGCGCAGAAGCTCTCCACTCGCGCCGTTCGCCAGTACGTCGCGCCGTTCGCCAGTACGTCAGGCGGTCGCCAGCACGTGGTCGTCGACGCCCACAGAAGGCACTGCGGCCGAGCTCCTGACCCGTACGGCGATCAGCCCCGCTGATGCAGCAATCACTCGCAAGAGAGAGGGAACTCCATGAGAAAGTCCTGGGTTCGCCCCCTGATCACGCTTGTCGCCGCCGTGCTCGGGGTGACAGCGGCAGGAGTGGCCCCCGCCTTCCCCGCCTCCGACACTCCTTTGCGGGTCATGCCGTTGGGCGACTCGATCACCTGGGGCGTGGGAAGCAGTACGGGCAACGGCTACCGGGCACCGTTGTGGGACAAGCTCGCGGCCGACGGCCATCCGCTGGACTTCGTGGGCACGTTGCGGGGCGGCTCGATGTCCGACCCCGACAACCAGGGCCACTCGGGATACCGCATCGACCAGATCGCCGCACTCGCCGACGCCTCGCTCACCCGCTACCGGCCCAATGTCGTGACGCTGCACATCGGCACCAACGACCTCGACAGATCCTACCAGGTCTCCACCGCCACCGCCCGGCTGAAGTCCCTGGTCGGCCAGATCACCGCCGCCGCCCCCGACGCGACCGTCCTCGTGGCCTCCCTGGTCGTGTCCACCAGCGCCACGGAGGAGCGGTACCGAGCCGCGTACAACCAGGCCATCCCACAGATCGTGAGCGAGGCGCAGGCCGCGGGCAAGCGCGTCGCATACGTCGACATGAGCAGCCTGACCACTGCCGACCTGGCCGACACCCTGCACCCGAACGACGCGGGCTACCGGAAGATGGCCGACGCCTTCCACCGCGGCGTCCAGGCCGCGGACAGCGCGGGATGGGTGAGGAACCCGGCCCCCGCCCCCGCCCGCGTGCGGTCCGGCATCGCCGGCAAGTGCCTGGACGTCAACGGCGCCGGCACCGCCGACGGGACCGCCGTCCAGACCTGGAGCTGCGGCGACGGCGCCAACCAGTACTGGTCCGCGTACACCGACGGCACTCTGCGCTCCATGGGCAAGTGCCTCGACGCCGCCGGCTGGGGCACCGCCAACGGCACCAAGGTACAGATCTGGTCCTGCCACGGCGGCGCCAACCAGGTCTGGGAGCCCTACAACGGCGGCTACCGCAACCCCGCCTCAGGACGCTGCCTGGATGTCCCGGGCTCCTCCACGGCCGACGGCACACAGCTCCACCTGTGGGACTGCAACGGCGGCTCCAACCAGAAGTGGACCACTCTGGCCGCCGGATGACCACCGGATGACCGCCGGGGGCGGCACCGGATGACCACCGGAAGACCGCCGGGGCGGCACCGGATGACCACCGGAAGACCGCCGGGGCGGCACCGGACGCATCCGTGCCGCCCGGCGTCAGGACAGCCATCCGGGGCGGCGGCCCTCGCCGCCGCCGCGGTTGGCGTCAAGACATACGCGCTACTCGAACGCATCGGCAACTCCTCGGCCGCCAACTCCTCGGCCGTCAACTCCTTGGCCGTCAACTCCTCGGCCATGGACCGCCTTCAGCGCCTATCGCGCCAGGAGGTGACTGAAAAAACCGGCTCGCGGCAACCCTGCGCGTGGTCTGTGGCAACAAGGAAGCGGATCCGGCCAGTTCCGGTGGCCGGATCCGCTTTCCACTGTTGAACAGCGTGCAAGGAGCAAAGCCCTCCATGAACAACTCCACGAACGGCGGGCGCCGCGGGCGTCACCGCCGCCGCTGGACCGCCACCGGTCTGCTGCTCGGCGTGCCCGCCGTCCTCGTGCCGTATCTCCTGTTCGCGCAGGAGGACTCGCAGGCCGCGACGACGGTCGACGGCGACGCCTACTACCGGCTGGTCTCCGCGCGCAGCGGCAAGGTACTGGACGTCATGAACTTCTCCACCGCCGACGGAACCCGTATCCAGCAGTACACCGACCAGAACACGGCCAACCAGCAGTGGCGTCTGAAGGACGCCGGGGACGGCTACTACGAACTCGTCAACCGCAACAGCGGAAAAGTGCTGGGCATAGCGGGCAACTCGACCGCCCGGGCGGCCGCGGCCGAGCAGCAGACCGACAGCTCCTCCACTTCCCAGGAGTGGCGGATCGACGCGGTGAACGGCTCGGACGCGGTCACCTTCACCTCCCGCAGGAGCGGCCTGGTCCTGGACGTCTCGGGAGGCACCACCGCCCAGGGCGCGGCGGTCATCCAGTATCCGGGCCACGGCGGCACCAACCAGCAGTGGAAGCTGGTGAAGGTGACCGAGCCCCGGACTGCCGCGGCCGGACCGTACGCGTGGAAGAACGCCCAGGTGGTGGGCGGCGGTTACGTCACCGGGCTGGTGTTCAACCAGAAGGAGAAGGGCCTGCTGTACGCGCGCACCGACATGGGCGGCGCCTACCGCTGGGACACCGGGGCCGAGCAGTGGATCCCGCTGACCGACTGGGTCGGCGAGAAGGACTGGAACCTGCTCGGTATCGACTCGGTGGCCACCGACCCCGTCGACCCCAAGCGGCTCTACCTCGGGGCGGGCACCTACACCAACGACTGGGCGGGCAACGGCGCGATCCTGCGCTCCACCGACCAGGGCCGCACCTTCGAGCGCACCGATCTGCCCTTCAAGCTGGGCGCCAACGAGGACGGCCGCGGCGCGGGCGAACGGCTCGTGATCGACCCCGCGGACAACAGAACCCTGCTGCTGGGCACCCGCAAGAACGGCCTGTGGCGCAGCACCGACTACGGCGAGACATGGCGGCAGGTCTCCTCGTTCCCCGTGAAGGACGGGGCCGGCACGGGTGCGGGCATCTCCTTCGTGACGTACGGCCCGCCCGGCAGCAAGACGATCTACGTCGGCGTCAACGACAGATCCACCTCCCTGTACCGCTCCACCGACGGGGGCAACACCTGGCGGGCCGTCTCCGGGCAGCCCACCGGCCGGCTGCCGCAGCACGGCGTGCTCTCCGGTGACGGCGCGCTGTACCTGACGTACACCAACAACCTCGGACCCAACGGCGTGACGGCCGGCTCGGTGTGGAAGTACACGCCGGACCGCGGGGCGTGGAAGAACATCTCCCCGTCCCAGGGCGACTACGGGTTCTCCGGTCTGGCCGTCGACCCGCGCAAGCCCTCCACGGTGATGGTCACCACCCTCGGCCGCTGGTGGCCCGAGGACGAGATCTACCGCAGCACCGACGGCGGCGCGACGTGGAAGGCGCTGTCCGACAAGTCGGTGCGCGACGCCTCCGCCGCTCCCTACGTCGGCGACCACACCGGGCACTGGATGACCGCTCTGGCCATCGATCCCTTCGACTCCGGGCACGTGCTGTACGGCACCGGCAACGGCATCTGGCGCAGCAAGGACGCAGGCGCCTCCGACAGCGGCGGCACCAGCCACTGGTCCTCCGGCGCCCGCGGGCTGGAGGAGACCGCGCTGCTGGACGCGATCGCCCCGCCCGGGGGCGCCACCGTCGTCACCGCCATGGGCGACCAGGGCGGCTTCCGCCACGACTCCCTGACCAAGGTGCCCGCCGGGCGACTGAAGAACCCGATGATGACCAACAGCACCGACATCGACTTCGCCCAGTCCAAGCCCTCGATCATGGTCCGCGTCGGCCGCGGCGGCGACAAGGACGGTGCCTACTCCACCGACGGCGGCACCAGCTGGACCGGCTTCAGGACGGAGCCGGTGGCCAGTGCACAGGACGGCCACGTCGCGCTCGCGGCGGACGGCTCCGCCATCATCTGGACCCAGGCCGGCCAGGCCCCGTACCGCTCGACCGACAAGGGCGCGAGCTGGTCGAGGGTCAGCGGCCTGGGCGCCGAAGCCGTGGTCGTCGCCGACCGCTCCTCGGCCAGGACCTTCTACTCGCTGTCCAAAGGCACGCTCTACGCCAGCACCGACGGCGGCGCGACCTTCTCCGCCCGCGCCACCAACCTGCCCGCCGACGGCCGACTCAAGGCAGTCCCCGGCATCGCCGGCGACCTGTGGATCGCGGGCGGTGGCAACGGGCTGCTGCACTCCACCGACGGCGGCCGCACCTTCACCACCCTCAAGGCGGTGAAGTCCGCCTCGGCCCTCGGCTTCGGCAAGGCCGAGCCGGGCACCAGCTACCAGGCCCTGTACCTGATCGGCACCGTCAAGGACGTCACCGGGGTCTTCCGCTCCACCGACCAGGGCGCCACCTGGGTCCGCGTCAACGACGACGCCCACCAGTGGGGCGCCATCGGCAGCTCGGGCGTCATCACCGGCGACCCCGACACCTTCGGCCGCGTCTACATCGGCACCAACGGACGCGGCCTCCAGTACGGCGACCCGTCCTGACCCACACACCCTTGGTGGGGCCTCAGCCGGAACGGCCCGCGGCCCCACCTGGGCTCAGGGACCTCCCTGCGAGGCGGTGCGGTCGGGCAGCACCGGGCAGCACCGGGCAGCACCGGGCGGGCTCCTTCGGCGCCGAGGCCCAAAGCCTCGTCGTCCTCGGCTTCCTCCTCGCCCAGAACGCCACCAGCACCGCCCGCTACAAAGAGGACCCCACCTGCACGGACACGGACACAGAGGCCACCGACCTCAGCAACGGCGCCGACACACCCGGCCGATCGCGAACAGGCTGAGCATCACCCTCAGCCCATCCCACCACCCCGATCCGCTACCCTGTCAGGGACCGCCACCTCGGTGGCGGTCGCACCCTTGTCGAGACCGCGGCGAATGGTCACTCAGAGTATTCAGCCACGTTTTCCACAAGGCCCCGCCTTCGTAGCTCAGGGGATAGAGCACCGCTCTCCTAAAGCGGGTGTCGCAGGTTCGAATCCTGCCGGGGGCACAGAAGAAAGGGCCAGCTCGGGGGAGGTTTTCTCCCAGGCTGGCCCTTTGTTGTTCCAGGCGCCGTGCCACACGCGTGCCGCTAACGCCGATGCCATACCCGACCGAGGTAACGGTGAGGCGTTTGGCCGCTGCGCTCGGCCCTCTGCACGATCAGCGATCGGGCCAGCTCTACGACTCGCTCTCGATCTCACCTCGGTCAGCGAGGAGCCCGCGAGTCTTCTGGATGTTCAGTTAGTCGCACGACTTTCGATCATCCCCCTTCCATGTGTCGCGAAGGCTGCGCAGCGAGCGGATTGCCCGCTGAGCCTTCTTGGACAGAGGAGGGATTGCGTCTAGGGCAGCGTGCACTACAAAGCCGCACGCGCCCAGAGCAGCGACAGCAGTCGCCACCCACGCGCCGTCTGACAAAGGTGTTTGATCCTTTAGATCGTGGGTTCTACTGGTCTAGTCAAGTATGCGGTGCGTAACACAGCCACCGAATGACCGGTTGTATCGTTATTTATTCGTCACCTACGGTTGGCCGCGGCCCTGACGCGCCCACCCACAGGGCCCGTACGCATGCAAACCGAATGCCCCGCGCACCCCCACGGCGGGGCATTCGCATGTACCGCGCAACTAATACGGCCCCTCGCGCGTCCCCTGCCGGGGCCGCCACCCCCACCACCCCGGATCATGGCTCCAAGGCGGTCTGCGATGGCCCGGTCCCGGTCACTGGTCATGTGCTGGTAGATCAGTGCGGCCCGAGAGCTGCTTGGCAGCAGCGGTGCCGATGGCATCGGTGAGCAGCTCGGCGGTGGCCCACGCCGGAGGCGGGGTGGCACCACCGGTCGGTTACGCTCCGAACCGTCCACCGTGACGATCAGCCACAGCAGCACCCGCATCACGTGGACGATCCGACCTGCGCTCTTCTTGCCTCCCGCGCACCGTCAGGGCACCGAACTTCCAGCCTGCGCAAACGACTTCAAGCCCGAGGCCCGGGACACCTAGGTTGCAGCGGAGCAGGCACGGCCGTGTACGAGTCCGGTCAGCGGCAGAGCTCCATAATGGAGTCATCGAAGTCCGGGAACTCCCGTGTCGCCTGCTCGACAACGGCAGTCGGCGACTGCTTACAGTCGGCCGCGAATCTTTCGGCGACAGCCGCCAGTTCCTGGTTGTGGCGCGGGGTCCAGTCGGGCTCGTATGAGGTGGCCGCTTCCCAGGGGCCGTATCCGCCAGCCAGCAGCCACAGGAAGGCTCCCAGGTCACGCGCCACGACACCGGTCTCACCCTCGGACCCAAGGAAGACCACAGGCTGATGGACGAGCGGGTGGTTCGGGCGGATGAGCCAGAACGCTGCATATCCACCCGAGCCGTCCTGGCCGAACACACGGAAGTTGTCGCCATCCAGCTCCGTGTTGCCTGTCCAGGACCGAAACCAGTCGGTGGTCTCTTCGGCAGACAGAAAAGCCGGAAAAGGCTCGAAGTCGACGCCATTACCGTCGTTGTAGTCGAACGGGAGCGCCAAAGCGGCAGCGAGGGCGGCAGGGACCCGCCGATCATCGATAGGCATCACGAGGACAGGCTAGCGATCACCACTGTCACTGAGGCTGCACATAGGACGCCTTGCCTGTTCAACTACCCACCCCTGACCAATGTCCTTCCGGGGCAGCCTGCCAATCATCAGCTGGGACCGAAGTGTCAACCATCAACCGAGACAGCAATCAGCCGCCTGACGCCAGAGAAGGGCTACGTCGCGGCTGGGGCGGTCGGCTTCACGGCTTAGAGCACCTGACAGAAAGCCTGGTCGTGGCCGCCACATCCCCTTCCTGGCTGAGTCGGCAGTGCTGCGGGAGGCGGTCAGGCCCGGGCTGTACGAGGCTGTACTGGCCATCTGCCGTGCTGAGACGGAGTTGTTCGCGATGTTCATCCACGCGGACGTCATCGAGGCCGTCCGCTGGCGGTATCGACTGGCTACTCCTCGGGCTCCCAGGCGATCAGGTGCTCGAAGACCTGCTTGTCACCCTCGATGTGCAGGTCGCTCAGCGTGAGGCGGCCCCAGACGAAGAGGAGCAGCTGCTCGGCCGTGCCCGTGGCCGAAGCGGAGGCGGGCGCGGCGTCGTCCGTGAGGGGTGCGGGCCAGGCGCCGGTGCCGTCCAGCGCGAGGAGCCAGGAGCGGCCCTCGGTGGCGTGGTAGTGGATGGTGGCGGCCTTGTGTGGCCAGGCCGCCGGGGTGGAGTTGCAGGTGTCGAGGAACTCGGCCACGCCGTCGATCGCGAGGTCGGCCGGCATCGGCTGCACGGCGCCTGCGGCGAGCTGGGCGTCGTAGGTGTGCACCAGCACCTCGTGCACCCGGCGCCGGGCAACGCCCCAGGCATTCGCCGGCGACACGCCAGCGCTCCACCACGTCCAGCACTCGCGCTCCGGGCCGGCCTTGCGCAGCGCACTCAGCAGCAGGTCGGTCGACTCGGCGTACCAGGCCAGCAGCGCCTCGAGCTCGCGCGGCGCCTCCGCGGCGTCCTTGGCCGGCGGAGCCTCGGCCGGGCCCGCGGCCACGATCGCGGCCCACCAACGCTGGCCCGTACCCAGGTGCTGCACCAGATCGGACAACGTCCACTCGGGGCAGGACGGCACCGGCTCGTCAAGGCTGGGCGCGGCGGCAACCGCACTCCGGAACGCGGCCGACCGCTCGTCGATCAGTTGCAGCAGGGTGGAATACCTAAGACTCTCTGTCACATCGCCTACCTATCACCCCAGTTCAGCCAACCGCACCGTATTTTCCAGGCCATCAGCTGCGGAAGTTGCAGGGGTTAACACAATGATCTGAGTTGGCGATGGGTGATGAGGCAGCAGGCGAGCTTGAGGAAGGCTTCGTGGATGTCGGCTCGTCTTTCCCAGCAAATGCGGAGCCGGCGGAAGCCGTGGAGCCAGGCGATCGTGCGCTCGACCACCCACCGGTAGGTGCCCAGGCCGGTGCCATGCAGGGTTCCGCGTCGGGCGATAGCTGGGGACGGTGCCGCGGGCGCGGACCTGGTCCCGGTAGACGTCGTGGTCGTAGCCGGTCGGCGAACAGCGAGTCGGGTCTGCGTCGGGGGTGTCCGACGCGGCCGTGCACGGGCGGGGCGGCGTCGAGCAAGGGCAGGAGCTGGGTGACGTCGTTGCAGTTGTCGCCGGTCAGCAGGACAGCGAGCGGAGTGCCGTGACCGTCGGTGATCACGTGGTGCTTCGACCCGGCCCGGCCCCGGTCGACCGGCAACGGGTCCGTGTGGAGCCCCCTTCTTAGCGCCCTGACGTGCGAGGAGTCGACCACACACCTCGACCAGTCCAGTCGAGCGGCCGCGTTGAGCTCGGCCAGGAGCACTTCGTGCAGTCGCTGCCACACGCCGGCCTCGTTCCAGTGCCTCAGCCGACGCCAACATGTCATGCCCGAGCCGAACCCCAGCTGCTGAGGAAGATGTTCCCACTGGATGCCGGTGTGTAGGACGTACAGAATTCCGCACAGCACCTCCCGGTCCGGCAACGGCTTCCGCCCCGGATACCTGAACCTGGCGTCCTCGGAGGCGCGGGTCAGCGCTGCCTTCCTTATTCCGCCGCGGACACCCCCTCCGGTGCCGTTTCCTCGGTGACGCTCAGGTCCTGGGTTCCTATGACGGACAGCAGTTCCAGCTGCTCGGCTCCCCGGCTTCCGGGCGGCGCGGTGAACCACAGCAGGCGTTGGCGTCCGTCCTCACTGAGCAGGTTGTAGCAGTCGAGTTCGATGATGCCGAGCGTGGGGTGGACGATCTTCTTGTGGTCCTTGCGGCGCACCGCGACGTCGTGGCTGTCCCAGAGGGCTGCGAACTCCTGACTACGGCGGCGCAGTACGGCGACCATCTTGGTGACCTCCGCGTCCCGGCCACGGCGGGCAGCCGCTGCCTGGAGGTCGGCCACGAACACCCGGGAGTGGTGCGGGTGATCCTCGGGCGGGTACCTCTCGCGCGCCTGCGGATCAGTGAACCAGCGGTACACGAAGCTTGCCGTCGGACCGTGGTGTGCCGGGGACCTGCCGAGCAGGTTCCGGGCCAGGTCGTTTTCCACCAGGGTTTCGTGCAGGTCGGTGATGACGCGCGCGGGGGTGTTGGACAGCCGGTCCAACAGTCCGAGAAGCGCGGGCTGCACGTGTGCCGACGGTCCGTGTGCTGATGGGGGGACCGGCCGTTCGGCCAGGTGAAACAGGTGGTCGCGCTCGTCGCCGTTCAGGCGCAGGGCTCGGGCGAGGGCGACCAGGGTCTGGGCCGAGGGCTGCACGCCGTTCTTTGCGCTGCCGCGTTCCAACTCCGTGTAGTAGTCGGCCGACAGCCCTGCCAACTGGGCGACCTCCTCGCGGCGCAGCCCGGGGACGCGCCGGCGCGGGCCTTGGGGAAGACCGACCTCGGCGGGGCGGATGCGGTCGCGGCGTGTCCTGAGGAAGGCGCCGAGTTCTGGAAGGTTCACCGCTTCATGGTCGCTCGCGCGCCGAGCCGTAGCCAGGGGGTGGCATCCCCTGGGTAAACGCAGCCCTGGCCAGGAGTGGAGGCCCGGCCGATCGTGGAGGACGCAGCAGGGCGTCGGCGAGACCGCGGCCTGATCGCATCCACCACAGGAGTCAGTCATGCCTATTTCCACTTCCCTCGACGGGACCGCTGCATCGGCCCGGCCCTCCGCCTCCCCCCGTGTCGCGATCGTCACCGGCGGCTCGCGCGGCATCGGCCGCCAGGCCGTCGGCCGGTTGGCCGCCGACGGGTACGCCGTCGTGGTCGGCTATGCCGGCAACCAGGACGAGGCCGAAGCCGCCGTGAAGGAGGCCGTCACCGGCGGTGTCCGGGCGATCGCGGTGCGCGCCGACGTCGCCGACGAACACGCCGTCGAGGCTCTGTTCGACGCGGCCGAGGCAGAGTTCGGCGGTGTCGACGTCGTCGTGCACGCGGCCGGGCGGGCACACATGGCGCCGATCGCCGAGCTGGACCTGGCCGTCCTGGACGACCTGCACCGCACCAACATTCGCGGCACGTTCGTCGTCGTCCAGCAGGCCGCCCGTCGAGTGCGCCGCGGCGGTGCGATTGTGACGTTCTCCACGTCCGTGGTGGGGCTGGCCTTCCCGAACTACGGCGCGTACTCCGCCAGCAAGGGTGCGGTCGAGGCACTGACGCTGATCCTGGCCCGGGAGCTGCGGGGCCGGGACGTCACCGCCAACGCCGTCGCGCCGGGCCCCACGGCCACCGACCTGTTCCTGGACGGCAAGGACGAGCAGACCATCGCCCGTCTGGCCGCCCAGCCCCCGCTGGAGCGACTTGGTACCCCGGCCGACATCGCCGAGGTCGTCGCGTTCCTGGCCTCCCCGGCCGGCCACTGGGTCAACGGACAGGTCGTCCGCGCCAACGGCGGAATCATCTGAACCGCCCGCAGCTTCCCATCGTTCGACGAAAGACCCTGTCATAACGAAAGACCTGTCATGAGGAACGACGACACCGCAAAGGTCATCCTGGTCACTGGGGCCTTCAGCGGCATCGGGGCGCGGTCCTGCGTGCTCTGGCCCTGGCCGGTCACACCGTGTACGCGGGCATCCGCCAACCGCGACCCGTAACGCGACCGCGGTAGCCGAATCGGCGCGCTACGGCCGACCACCAGGTCGCCGTGCACGCCGCCGATCTGGACGTCACCTCCCAGGACTCCGCTGACGCCGCAGTCGACCGGATCCTCGCCGAGCGCGGCCGGCTGGACGCGGTCGTACACAACGCCGGACACATGGGCCTGGGCGCCGCCGAGGCGTTCGCCGCCGAGCAACTCGCGGGCCTGTACGACCCAGCCGAGACGGCAGCGAAGTCGTCTCCGCGGTCGTACACCGCGTCCGCGTCGGCTTCTTCCGCCGCATCGGACCGGACAGCCTGCTCACCGCAGGCAGCTCCCTGTACCTCCCCTTGTAGCGCCCCACTGAGAGAAGGAACAACCAGCCATGCCTTTCGCGAACTTCAAGGTCCCCGAGAAGACCCTCACCCCGAAGCAGAAGGAGGAGATCGTCACCCGCACGACCGAGCTGTACGTCGAGATCTACGGCGAGCGCGCCCGCAACAACACGATGGTTCTGGTCGAAGAGGTCGCCGACGGCGGCTGGGGCATCGCCGGCAATGTGCTTACCCTGGCCATGCTCGGTGAGGCGACAACGACCGACACCGGCGACGCCTGACATCACCGGCCGTCATTCGGCCAAGACAACACCTTGAAACCGAGGGCCGCCGATCGTGCCCGGCGGCCCTCGACCCGAGTAGGCAACCACCTGGCGGCCCGATCTTCCGCGCCCGGCACTCCAACAGCAGGGCCTCGCGCTGCCGGTCCTCTATCAGCACGACCGGGCAGACCTCCGCAGCCGGCCACTCGGCCAGCGCCATCTCGTCCGCGACCGTCGACGGCCGGAACCTCAGCGTCTAGCGGATCTGCTTGCGGTGGTATTCGGCAGTCCGGCCGACCAGCGTGTACTTCTCAAAGTCGGTCGCCGGGACCTTCACCAGATCGGCGACGTATTTCACCGCGGCCGGCGTGACCTCTTCGAGCAGGCCAGGAGAACGAGGCTTCAGCTCGAAGAACTTCGGGCCCGCGGCACGGCGTCCGGGAGGTGCTTCATGACGGTCGAGATGGTGGCCCCGGCGTGGATGCATGAGCAGATCACGGCGGAGGTGTACGAGTCCTGGTCCGAGGAGCAGTGCGCCGGTATCAAGATCGTGGACGGGATGGTCGTCGTGAGTCCGAGCCCGTCCAAGCTGCACAACCGACTGGCGCGGATTCTCGCGAACGCCCTGGATGCCGCCGCAGGCCCGGAGTGGAACGCCGACACGGGCTTCGATGTCCGGCTTCAGGACGTCCCGCTCACCAATCCCCGCCCGGACGTCGTCGTGTACCGCGCAGACACGATCGACATCACCCCGACCCGCCCTGAGCACGTGCTGCTGGTCGCGGAGGTGGTGTCGCCGGGCTCGGAGATCACCGACCGGATCGTGAAGGTCGACCAGTACGCCAAGGCAGGCATCGGCTTCTACTGGCGGATCGAGCAGGCCGCGACAGGCGTCCCTCTCGTGTACACCTACGTTCTCGACCCCACGACGAAGACTGATCGGGACGGAGACGTCTTCACCGGCGTCCTCAAGGCAGCGGCCCCCTTCCCGGTGGAGATCGACCTCGGCCAGATCTGACCCACGCGCTGCTCAGCAGCCGGCAGCGCGTGAGCGATGCGTGCGCGGACGGTCCGATACAGGGCGGCATGAGCCGGGTCGAGTGCCTCGCCGCGCGTTTCTGACCAGGGGAAACAGCGAAGCGCGGCAGCACCAGGCACCACCCGGCAAGGAAGCGATCCCACTCCTGAAGCGGGTGTCGCAGGTTCGAATCCTGCCGGGGGCACAGACAGAAGGGCCAGCTCAGGAGGGGTTTCCTCCAAGGCTGGCCCTTGGCCGTTTCAGGCGCCGTGCCACATCCATGCCACTACGAGCCCGCCCGATCCTTTTCAGAGGGCTCGGGGCCGGCCACTCCCCCGCCGCCCCGGATCATGGCCCCAAGCCGGTCGGCGATGGCCCGGTCCCGGTCGCTGGTCATGTGCTGGTGGATCAGCGCGGCTCGGGAGCTGCCGTGGCCCCTGCGCGTCATCAACTCCCGGGTGCTGGCTCCCGCCGTCGAGGCGAGCGTGTTGCCCGTGTGCCGAAGGGCGTGGAAGTGCAACTCGGCCGTGACACCCGCAGCCTTCCGAGCCTTCACCCAGTCGTCCCTCCGCCGCAGTTGCGCGCCTCTGCGTCTCGACGAAAACGTGTGTCTCGGTCGGCAGCGGCGAAGTGCTCCGGATGATGCGTGACCGCGTCGAGGAGTGTCTGGACCACGTCAGGTCAGGAGGTATGCCTCCAGGATCGTCACCGCGTAGGTGTTGCCGGTGGTGTCGGTCAGGGTGGATTTGAGGGAGACCGAGCGGGCGTTTTCCGGGTGGGTCAGGGTGAGGGTCCTTTTGCCGTGGGTGGTGGTCACCGGGGCGGGGGACCAGGTCTCGCCCGCGTCGTAGGAGACCTTCACCGTCAGGGATTTCAGGTCGGTGGCCGCCGGGCCCTGGAGGGAGAGGGGGATCGTGGTGCGGCGGCCTGCGGGGGCCGTGCCGGTCGGGGTCAGCTTCGGGTGGAAGCGGACCGTGGAGAGGGGCAGGGAGCCGGATTCGGACGGGCTGGACGTGAAGGTCCAGGCCGCTGTCAGGCGGCTCGTGGTCGTGGCCACTCCTGGCGGGCGGGTCAGGTTCGTTCGGATCGTGTAGCGGGCCGGGACGGACGGGAGCTTCTCCACGGTCTGGCAGAGGTCGCCGTCGTTGTCGAGAAGGGTGGTGCCGTCCGCGGTCACCGTGGTGTGGCGTTTCGCTGTGGAGGATGCGGGGTGTCCGCTCCCGTCGGCGAGGTCGGGGACGCACAGGTCGAGGGTGTCGCCGTCGCGCTGTGCGCCGTACGGGCCGCCGGTTATCGGGCTGAAGACGCCGACGTTGTACGTCGCCGCGTAGGTCCGGCCCGCTTGGTACGACCTCGTGCTCTCCGTGCCGTAGAAGACGTCCTCGTCGTCTCCGGAGGCGTTTCGCTGGCCCAGGTTGGCCGTCCACTTGAAGCCCTTGGGCGTGGTGACGTAGATCTTCGCGGTCGTCGGCAGCGGGAAGGGGTCGCTCACCGTGCCCAGCGACAGGGTGGGACCGCTCCACAGGACGTTGACAATGCCCTTGCGGTGGGCGACGGACGAGCCGAAGTTGCGCCTCAGCAGGGCGAGTTCGCTCATGCGCGTGGTGTGCCGATAGCCGGTGGGGAAGCGGTCGGGCAGGTTGTGGAGCAGGTGGTAGGTGGTGCTGCCCTTCTGCCACAGGCCGCCGAGCTGCGTGCTGAGCCTCCCGGCCGGGGCGGTCGGTCCCAGGGTCGCGGTGCGGAGGTTCTTGAACGTTCCCCAGAACAGGGTGCTGTTGTGCGGTTCGCTCCCGGTGTCCCCGGTGCCCACGGCGAGGTTGAGCTGGCCGTCGGACATCTTCGCGCCCTGCGGCGCGGTGATCCGGACCGGCTTCGCCTTGCGCGCGTCGAAGACGACCGTGGTGTCCCCGGTCAGCGAGAGCCGCGGCCGGACCAGCGCGGAGGTGCCCCTGGCGTCGTCCATCACGGTGTCCACGACGTAGTCGCCGCGCGGGACCCGCACCCGGTACACGCCCTTGGAGATCTGCTCGGAGTCCTTGAGGTTCGTGGTCCAGTAGGTGCCCGAGTACCCGAGGATCTCGGTCAGCGGAGCGCTCACGGGCTTGCCGCCGCGGTCGAGGAACTTCAGGGTGAGGTCGTATGACTCGGCCTCGCGTACGACGCCGAAGGCGGTCCGTACGGCAGCGGGGTCGGCGCCGTTCCGCGCGGTGGCGACCAGCGTGCCCGAGTAGGCGCCGTCGACCGCCTCGACGCGGGTGTCCGCGGTGAGGTCGACGCCGGCGGTGCCGCCCGCCGGGACGGTGAGCCGTGTGGTGCTCAGCGTGAACATGCCTTCGGGGGCCGTGCTGCCTCCGGGGCCGGTCGCGGTGGCCGTCAGGTCGAGGGTGACGGGGTGGTCGCCGTCGTTGCGGTAGGTGATGTGCCGGGTGACCGGCCGGTCGTCGGTGTGGGGCCACAGCTGCTTGCCGAAGGACACGGAGGTCTGTTCGCTCGCCACCGCCCCCTGAAGTGCCCGGGACACGTCGAGCCGGCCCGTCCCCTGCTGGTAGCCGGTCGCGCCGGTGGTCGGGGTGGTGGACGCGGTGAGCGCCTGCTTGATCCGTGCGCCGGTCCAGTCGGGGTGCCGCTGGGCGAGGATCGCGGCCGCCCCCGCGGCATGTGGTGTCGCCATCGACGTACCGGACATGGAGACATAGCCGTCGGCCGCCGGGTCGCCCAGGTAGCCGTGCGCCGCCTTCGCCGAGACGATGTCCACGCCCGGTGCCGTGAGGTCCGGTTTCAGCGCGTTGTCGGCGGTCGGGCCGGTGCTGGAGAAGTCGGCGAGCCGGTCCTCGCCGTCGACGGCGCCCACGGTGAGCGCCGATTCCGCGGCCCCCGGGGAGCCGACGGTTCCCGCGTCGGGGCCCTCGTTGCCGGCCGCGGCGACGGTGAGCATGCCGGTGCTCTTCGAGAGGGCGTTCACCGCCGCCTCGACCGGGTCCTCCCCCGGGGTGTCGTCCTGGCCCAGGCTGAGGTTGGCCACCCTGGCGCCCTGCCCGGCGGCCCACTCCAGGCCGGCGATGACGCCGGAGTCGCTGCCCTCGCCGCTGTCGTCCAGCACCTTGGCGTTGAGGATCCCGGCACCGGGCGCGACGCCCTTGTACCGGCCGTCGGACCGTGCGCCCGAGCCCGCCAGCGTCGCTGCGACATGCGTGCCGTGGCCGACCTTGTCGTCGGTGCTGCCACTGCTGGTGAAGTCCTTCGACACCGTCACCGCCGAGGCGAGGTCCGGGTGTGTGGTGTCGACGCCGGTGTCGAGGACGGCGACCTTGACGCCCTTGCCGTCGTATCCGGCCGCCCAGGCGGCCGGGGCGCCGATCTGCGCGACGCCGCCGCCCGCCTCCCCGGCCCTTGCGCCGTCCATGTCCGCCGGCGCCTTGAACCGGCCGTCCAGCCAGACCCGCGCGACTCCCTGCTCCTCGGTGAGGGCCTGCCACATGTCGTCGGCCCCGGCCTTGGGGACGGTGATCGCGGCGCCCGCCACGCTGGGAAGCTCCCGGCGCACGGTGGCGTCCGCGTCCGCGACCAGCGACTTCTGTGTGCTCCTGCGCTGGGCGGACTTGCCCTCGTACGACACGATCAGCGGAAGCGTGCCCCGCCGGGTGTCGTCGTAGCCGGCCCGTGTCAGGCCGCTGACATCGAACAGCCGCATGTCCAGGACGCCTTGGCCGATCAGGGCGGCTGCGTCGGCGGGAACGACGTACTGATCGCCCCCGACGCCGCGCACGGACACCGGGACGTGCTCACGGCCCGGTGCCCGCCGTACGCCCGTCACCCGGCCCCGGGGGTCCAGCCGGACCCGGTCGCCGGTGAGGAGGGTGACGTACCGGCCGGCCGCGGAGGCGGAGCCCGCGGTCCGCGCGCCGAGGGCGGAGCCGCCGGGCGCCGCGACGGTGGCGGTGTCCTGCGTCCGTACGCCGAGGCCGGAGCCCGTGGCCGCCACCGAGACGCCCGTCATCAGCCCCGCCACCAGCAGGGCGGCCAGCGAGGCGCTTGTGGTTCTGTCGCGCATTCAGCTCGCCTGCCCGGGGAGCTGCTTGTTGGCGTCGACGACCGCGCGCTCGGTGATCGCGCTGGTGTGCGTGACGGTACCGACCTTGAGGGGATTGTCCGCCGTGGCCTTGACCACCACGATGCGCTGGCCGAGGAGCCGCAGCGTCTTCTTGTCGAAGATCCACTCGATGCGGTCGCCGTCGTTCTCCCGCGCGATCGCGACCCCGTGCCGGCCCGTGGCGTCGACCGCGTCGTTCACCGCGACGACGCCGGGGATCTTGGCCGCAGCCTTGTAGAGGGCGGCGCCGACCTCGGCGGGCGGGTAGCTCTCGAACAGCAGATCGCCGATCGCGACGAAGGCGGCCTGGTCGCGCGGGACTTCGGGGTCCCGGACGGCGTCCGACTCGCGGTAGATCTGCTGGAGCAGCGTGTCGGGGTCGGTCGGCAGCTCGGCCAGGGCGTTGTAGGCGCCGGTGAACGGGGTGTCGCCCTTCAGGGTGATGCCCTTGTCGCTCGTCTTGCCGGCCTCGATCAGCCAGCCGTCCCTGCCGTCGAGGGAGTTCCAGACCTGGCGGGAGTGCAGCTCGTCGCTGACCACCTCGCTCTTGTCGCCCTCGGTCTTGATGTAGGTGTCGGCCACCTTCGAGGCGATGTAGATGTACTGGCCCTTGCGCGGGGTGGGCGCGGAGGTGTCGGCGGCGGCCAGGGAGATGCGTTCGAGGAGCTGGGGGGCGCCCTTGGGGTCGGCGACGCCGATGCTGGTGGTCAGTGCGGGGCCGGTGGCCAGGGCGGTCTTGCCGCCGTCGGTCCCGCCGCCGGTGAGTGCGAGGCCGCCCACGACCGCGCCGGCCAGGGTGAAGGCCGCGGCGGGCAGGAGGATCGTACGGCGCAGGAACGGGTTGGAGCGCTTCACGGGCGCGACCGGAGAGGTAGCGGACGTACGGGAGGAAGTGCGGAGGTCTTCGTGGATCCGGGCCATCATCTGCTCCTTGTGGAACTGGTGGCGGCCCGCCGGCAGATCCCGCTCGGCGGAGGGCAGCAGACTCTGCGTCTCCGTCCACTCGGCCGGGTGGGGCCGGTGGGAGGGGCTGGCGTTCATCGGTTTCCTTCCTGTGCGGACCGGACCGCGTATCCGCGATCACCTGTTATCTGCCGGTTCGTGCGGGTGGGTTCCCGTTTTTCTCCGAGCAGTTGCGCGTCGGTGAGCTTGCGCAGCTTGGCGCGGGCGCGGGAGAGGCGGGAGCGGACGGTGCCGACCGGGATGCCCAGGGCGCGAGCCGCCCCGGCGTACTCCATCCCCTCCCACAGGCACAGCGTCAGGACCTCACGCTCGGGGCGCTTGAGCAGGCTGAGGGCGGCGAGCGTGGCGTTGATGCGGCGCCGGTCGTCCAGGCGTCCTGCGGTCTCCTCGGCGTGGTCCTCGACCCGTTCCTCGGCGGCGTGCGCGGCGGCCGCGGCGCTCGCCGCGTTGCGGTAGCGGCGGTTGCTGCGGTGGTGGGAGCGGGCGACGTTGGTGGCGATGCCCAGCAGCCACGGCCGCAGCGAAGCACCTTCGGCCTCGACCGAGGCCCGGCGCCGCCACGCCTCCATGAAGGTCGTCGACATCACGTCCTCGGCCAGGGACCAGTCGGCGGTCAGCCGGAAGGCGTGGTTGTACACCGCGCGGGCGCACTCGTCGAAGAGTTCCGCGAAGGCGTCCGGATCTCCGTTTCGCACCCGGGTTCGCATATCTGTGGTCACGTCATGAACTGACGTTACGGTGCGGGCGAGTTCCAGTGAGACACGTCACAGCCGTCGTACAGGTCACCGGGGCGGTGACCACACGAGGACTCGGTGGACATGGCAGCCGCTCAGCCGCGCACCGCTCAGGCTGCGAGGCCCGAAAGCAAGACGCCCGACCTGATGCGGGGCCCGGTCCGGGGGTGCGCAGGCCGGTCGAGAATCTGTTGGAGGTGTCGAGGCCGAACGCGGGCGCGGAACAGGCTGATCCGGCAACGCCCACCGGCACGGGCGGGCACCGGTCTCACCGACGGTGAACGGCGCCGTTGTCGTCGTACGCAAACCAGGCCCGGGCTTCGGCAGAGCTGCTCGCCCACGGGCCGCAACACGTGCGGACCGGAGCGGCCGAGAACCGACGGGGCCAGGGCCTCGGGCTGACGATCGCGCCGGTCCAGGCACAAGCCATCCAGACGCGCCCGGAACAGATCTCCCTTGCCCGACGATGCTTTGCCCTGTCCCCAGTGCAACAGCCCCTGTTGTCGCGCGGCCCGGTGCTCGCCCGGCAGGACGACGACGGCCGACGGACCTGCCGGACTTCGTGGCGGTGCACATGTAGTGGCAGTAGGCGGACCGGCCAGGCGATCCGTTGGAGGTCTGCCCAGCATCGAAGCTGTTTCCCTGACACCCAACTCTGACATCGACAGGGCCGGACGGCGGCATACAGCAACATCTTCGGACGACCGTCGGACCTACCGACGACGGCCCAAGGGGCGGGCGTTGATCGAACTCCTGCAGCGGGTGTCGCAGGTTCGAATCCTGCCGGGGGCACTGCGCCTGACCAGGCACGAAGCATCGAACGCCCCCTCCGGAATGATCTCCGGAGGGGGCGTTTTCATGTGTGCGGGGACAGAACGTGGACACGCTGCTAGGCGGCGGCCCCATCGGGGACGTCGGGCACGTCGGAGCCCGCAGCGGGGCCAGAGGCGACCTCAGGCACCGCCCCAGCGACACCCTCCACCTTCGGGACTGCGCGGGGCCCCTGCGGCTGCTCCCCATCCGTTGGCTCCTGCGGCTTCGCCTTACGCGGGACGATCGCCACAGGCGCGTCGGCGGCCTCCAGCTCGAGCTGGGGCAGGACGCTGGTGTACGTGTCGGCGGTGAGCTTGTACGAGGAATGCCCGAGCATGACCTGGATCGTCTTCATGTGGATGCCAGCGGCGAGGGACAGCGTCGCGGCGCAGTGACGCAGGTCGTGCAGCCGGATCGGCGGCAGATCGAGTTTCTGAACCAGCGGTTGAAGATCTGGGAGAGATACTCCGGGTCGTACGGGCGCCCGTCCTCCCTGGTGAAGACGCGACCTGAGTCGATGTAAGGCCCGTACTTCTTCGGGTTCCTGCGGTGCTTCTCCTCCCACTCAACACGCTCGGTCTGCTGACGTCGCCGCCAGAACAGCAGGAGTTGGTGGGTCTGACTGTCGAGCCGGATCGTGCGGGCGCCGCTGTCGCTCTTCGGGGATGAGAACCGCAAGCTCCACTGAAGATCCTCCTCGGATCTTGTACCCGGGGCAGTCCCCCGTGTGCTCTGACATCTAGTAGTGCGTCGAGGGCGAGCGGGCGTGACTCCCAATGAGACCAAGGTGACAGCATGCCGCTCCCGGCTTCACGCTCACGCTCACGCTGCTAGAGGACACAGTTCACATCGGATATGTCCGGAAACAAGTCTGTCCCGCTGACCAAGCGTTCTCTTAACTTCCATGAGGCACCAACGGACGGCCGCTGGCGCCAAACCCGGCTGGTATGCCACATGAGCTGATGAAGGGGACGCATGCTATGCACTTCCGACACTCTCGCCTGGCCGCTGCGGCCGGCCTCATGGCCGCTGTCATGGTCAGTACCGTCACGGCGGCCGACGCCTCGGGCAACGCCGAGAATCGTTTCGCCGCGCAAGCACGCGCCGCTGGGCTGGACAGCTCGCAGACCAGAGAACTGCAGGAGCGTGTCGACGCCCGGTTAGCCGAGTTCGGCGGCGTTCAGACCGCGGCCAACGAGATAAGCCTGCCCAATGGCACCGAACTGCTGCTGCCACTGCCCGGTGAGGGCAGCGCACGCGACCTCGATGAGCCACGGCGGCCCGCGAACGTCCAGGCGCCAGCCTCCTGTGCCTACTACACCTTCTGTGCGTACTCCGGCACGAACTTCAGGGGCGAGGTTCTGCGGCAGGAGGACTGCGACGACTTCTTCTCCGTTCCCTGGGTGGGAGACGGGTCGTGGAGCAACAACCAATCCAGCGGGACCAGGGCGCGGATGTATGACTCGGTTGACTCACTGATCTACACCACGCCAGGTGCCTACTCGGAGGACCGCGTCGGCGACTGGACGCCGGTCGCATGGGTGGATGCCTGCAATTGACCGAAGGTGTGACGGGGCCCACCGTTGCGACCTCGTCACCCTCACACGCACCGCCGTTCCTGAAGGCGCGAGGTTGGGCTCCGCCGGTGACGACACTCAACCGTTTCCAACTGCGCTTCGACGGCCACTCATACGTCGTCGGCCTAGTGGTTCTCACCGGGAAGGTTTGCCGGGTTGGGATGGTGCGCCCGTACGGCTTGCAGGCAAGATCGCCTGATGACTCATCTCGGACTGGTGACCGTTGTCGTGCGCGACTACGACGATGCCATCGCCTTCTACCGGGACATTGTCGGGTTCGAGCTCCGTGAGGTCGGGTCTCGCTCTCCTCGAAACGCCTTCGGCCAGGTCCACTGCCGAGGCCCGCAAGGGCTGTCCCCTTGCGGGCCGAGCGGGCCGTGCAGGCCGGGGTGGGGCAGGAGGCCGAGCCACCCCGACCGGACATCAGCGGATGTACTTGGCGGGTTTGGTGGCGGCGTTGAGCAGATACTCCAGAGGGCCGCGGCGGAAGAAGCGGGACCAGATCGTGGCGAACACGATCGCTGTCAGGATGTACGTGAGCACGGGTACCCAGGACGTCGTGGTGCCGGCGCCGGAAGCGGGCCACGCGGACTGTGCGAGGAAGTGGCCTACGTAGGCGGTCAGGGACATGGTGCCCACGGCGATGACCGGCTTCGCCAGGCGGCGCAGTAGCGGCAGGCGGTCCATCGCCGCCGTCGTGGCCACGATCACGAGGATTGCGATGCCCGCGCAGCCGATGGTGTCGAGGGTGGTGCCGGTGTGGGGGACGGCGCCCAGCAGGTCCGAGGCCGACAGCTCGGGCCCGCCGGGTGCGCTGCCCATGGAGCCGGAGACCCCCAAGCCGCTGCCCATGGAGCCCGCACCGGAGCCGCTGGAGGGTCCTCCACCTCCGCCGACGTTCCATACCGCGCTCGCGCCGGTCAGCAGTGTGGCCAGGCCGTAGGCGGCTGTGGCGAGGCCGGCACCGAGGACGGCCAGCCGCCGCCGGACGACGGGGGCGGACAGGTCGAGGCGGGCCAGAGCCATGCCGGTGGTCACGAATGTCATCCGCGTGATGGTCGGGTAGAGGCCCGTGAGCAGCAGATCGAGCACTCCCACGGTGCTGAGCCGTTCCAGCGGGTCGTAGGCGTTGATGCTCTGCTGGACGGAGTCGCTCAGCCACATCTGCAAAACGAACGCCAACTGTGGCATGACCAGCGCGATCCCGGCCGCGATGAGCGCCAGTGTCCTGGCGCTCAGTCGTACCAGGAGCAGTGCGAGGAGGAAGTAGACGCCATAGTAGGCGAGGATGATGATGTCCCCGTACTCCATCGCCAGCACGGTGCCCAGGGCCAGCAGGATCACGGCGCGGATCCTGATGCGGGCCTTCGCCTGCCGGCCCGCCAGGCCGGTCTTCGGCTCACGGCGGCCGACGATCAGCATCAGCGAGAACCCGGCGAGCGTGGCGAACAGGGCCGAGGAGCGTCCCTCGGCCAGGAAGTACACCCAGCTGCCGACGCTCCCCTGGGGAGAGTCCATCGGGGCGATGTGCACGATGTACATGCCGAACACCGTCAGCGCACGGGCCAGATCCACCCCGACCAGGCGCCCCATCGAAGGGCCGCCCGAGACCTGCCCGCCCGACTCGGACGAGGCCTGCGGCGGTGGAGGCGAGTGCTCCTGCACAGCCGATTCCGCCTGCGGCGGCTTTATCTGTGCCATACGCAGGATCCTTGGATGCCGTCAGGAAGCGGGCCATCCGACAGGCTTCGGTGAAACCCCCGCCGACCGGCCGGGACTCCCCCCGACCGGCGGAACAACGCCACCCGACCACCCGCCGGCCTCCACGGTTTGCATGGTCACAGGGCTGGCGCTTCGTCATCCCGCAACATGTCTAGCGCTCTGACCGCCTGGGTTCGGTGCGGTGGCTGAGCCTGTCCGTGTACGCAGACTGACCGACCAGGAGGGGCAGAAGCTGGCCGTTTGCGTGAGCGGACGGGGCGGGACGAGCCGCGCTCCCTGGCGCATCCAACGCCTCAGCGCATGGCCGGCACCCAGCGCACAAGCCCGCGCGGCACGAGCCCGTAGCGGAGTATGGGGCTGACAGCGAAGCCCAGCGCCCCAACGCTCCGGTCCGTCACGCAGCCGCCGTTCCGGCTCCGCAGCCGCCGCAAGCACGGCGCCACTGATCAGGACTCCACGGGCAACGTGGGAGAGGGCCGCGTGGTGTCGCCGATCACCGGGCTCAGGCATCCAGCCAGTACGGCAGCCGCACGACGAACTCCCGGACTCACGCGCTCATGCGGATCTCTCCAGGAGGGGTATGCGTCCGGGATCGGCTGGCATCGCGAGACTCGTCCGGATCACGCTGTCACTGGCGCGCAAAGCGGACGCCAGTTCTCCTACAGCCCGGCATGCCCCCTGCACCGAGGGCGCAGGCATCCACCAGAGCGCGGCAGTCCTGCGCTTGCCGCTCCGTGGCAAGCGCGGTGAACAGAGCGTGCGCCTGGGTCTCGCGAGCTGCTCAGCCTTTCTTTTTTCCTCAACCTCTAGTCGAATAGCGCCACTTGAAGCACGTCCGTGTCCTGCGTCGCGGATGTCCATGACCAGGACCCCATCCACCTGCAGCCGATCGCGTCATGGGAAGGACCCCCCACAAGTGACCTACAGACCCTGGATGCTCAGGGCAGCGGCGACCAGTGTCGCCCTTGCAGCGGTGGCAGCCACGTTCTCCGCCTTCGCGGTGGCGCGGGCAACGACCGGACAAAGGCCGTGGCCGGTCCCTGCGGCAACCCGATCACCGGGGTCCTGGCCACTGCCGTTCCGACTCCTCATCCCCTTCGGAGCCCACGGGGATGGCATCACGGCCGAGGCAGTCCTCGCATCGCGCCCACGCTCGTCGTCTTCCTGTCCCTCTTTCTCCAGCGCCGCACCCGCAACGGGTCCCCGCGAGGCTCCGCGAAGCAGTCCGGGCCGGGTTCACGGCTCCGGGTCGCAGACCTGCGACTGGGAGACGGCCCGCCCCCTGAAATGCGGCAACTGTTCGACGGCCGACTGAGCAGGCCGAGCAGCCGTCTGTCCGAAGCTACCTGAGCGCCCCCGCTCCCCCGGCCCGGCATACGACTACGGCGACCAGCCGCCGTGCCCGACGACGCCTGGCGCCGCCGACGGGGGGGGCGGCCCACGACACCCCTCGGGGCGGTGCGCCCCGGCCCCCGGGAGGTCACCTCCCCTGGGCGAGAGATCGCCACGTCAAACGGAGACACACATGCCCAGCTCCCCCCTGAACCGTCGCACGTTCATCCTCCTCGGTGCCACGGTCGCCGCGGCAGCCGGCGCCCGGACATCGGTGGCCGCCGCGGCGCCCTCCCCCACGGCGCTCGCCGGTGCGCCGACGCCGGTCCGGATCGTCGACGACAAGGCGACCCCCGCCACCCGCGCGCTGTTCGCGTACCTGAAACGGCAGCAGGGCAAGGGCATCCTGTTCGGTCACCAGCACGACCTCACCTACGGCTTCACCTTCACCGCCCCCGACGGCAAGGCGTCCGACACCAGGGCAGCGGTGGGCGACTACCCCGCGGTCTTCGGCTGGGACACCCTCATCCTGGACGGCGACGAACGCCCCGGCCTCGAGGGCGGGACCGAAGCCGAGAACATCGCCGCGCTCAGCCGGTGCATCCGGCAGGGGGACGCGCGCGGCGGGATCAACACCCTCAGCGCTCACATGCCGAACTTCGTCACCGGCGAGAACTTCTACGACACAACGGGCCGAGTGGTCGGCCAGATCCTTCCCGGAGGCGCGAAACACGCGGACTTCAACGCCTTCCTCGACCGCATCGCGAAGGCGGTCAAGGGCGCGCGGCGGCCGGACGGCACCGCGATCCCGGTCGTCTTCCGCCCCTTCCACGAGAACAACGGAGCCTGGTTCTGGTGGGGCGCCGGCCACACCACCCCGGCCGAGTTCATCGAGCTGTTCCGCTACACCGTCGAGTACCTGCGCGACACCAGGGGCGTCCACAACCTGCTCTACGCCTACTCGCCCAACTCGAGTTTCGGAGGCGACCCGACCGGCTACCTGAAGACCTACCCCGGCGACCGTTTCGTCGACATCCTCGGCTACGACTCCTACGACGAGAACGCCGGACCGACCCCCTGGCTGGACGGTGTGGTGAAGGATCTGGCGATGGTGGTCCGGCTGGCGAACGAGCGAGGCAAGGCTCCGGCCTTCACCGAGTTCGGGGAGGGCGGCACCGAGGTCCGCAACCCGCAGTGGTTCACCCAGCTGTCGCGGGCCGTCGAGGCGGACCCGCTGGCCCGTCAGGTGACGTACATGCTCACCTGGGCCAACTTCGGGGGCACCAAGCGTGCTTATGTGCCGTACCCGGGCCACGTCCTGCTGCCGGACTTCGTCAAGTACCAGCAGGACCCCTACACCCTGTTCGCCTCCGATCTCCGGGGGGTGTACTCCGCTCGCACCACCGCTGTCAGGAACGCCCCGTTCATGCACCTCGTGACCCCTACGGACCGGCAGCGCGTAGCGGCCGCCAAGACCACCGTCCGGGTGCGTGTCACACCCGCGGGGGCGAGCCGGGTCACCTACTCCGTGAACGGCGGACGCCCCAGACGGCTGCGCCTCGACGCCGACGGCTTCTACTCGGGCGACTGGTCGATCGACCCGGCCACGCGGAACAACCGCTCGGTGACCCTCACCGTGAGCGCGCGGGCGGACGGCAGGACGCTCACCGACTCGGCCGTGGTCCTCCTCGGCGAGGTCGCACCCCTGCCTGCCGGCTGGGTCGACGACTTCGAGGGATACGCCGGAGACGACACCGCCCTGAGCCAGGCGTACACCCATGTCAACTCCCACACCCTCACCCTGTCCGCCGACCACAAGTCCTCGGGCTCCTACGGACTGGCCTACGCGTACGACTTCACCGGCGCCGAGTACACCGGCACGGGCAAGCCGGTCGACGCGGACTGGTCCGCCTTCACGTCCCTCGCGCTGTGGCTGCGGGGCGACGGTTCCGCGAACGGCGGGGCGCTCCAGATCGTCGCCGGCGGAGTCGACTTCTGGTACCAGGTTCCGCTGTCCGACACGAGCGGGCAGGAGGTCAGGGCGCCCTTCAGCGATTTCGCGCCCGCTCCCTGGGACACCGCACACGCCGGAGCCGTGCTCGACGCCGCTCACCTCGCCAAGGTGACGGCGTTCAATCTGTACCTCGTCCATGGGAGCGGCGCGGCGACCAAGGGCACCGTGTACGTGGACAACATCAGGGCCGAATGACGCACCGGCACGCGGCAACCCCCTGCGTCGGGCACCACCCGGCAAGGATTCGGCCCCTCTCCTGAAGCGGGTGTCGCAGGTTGCCAGCAGCACGGCGGTTTTCCGGCGCCCGAGGTTCTCCGGGCCAGGCTGGTAGATGAGCAGGGGGCGGCTGTCCTGGTGGAACAGCTCGTGAGCGGCATCCACGGCCTCGGTCCCGCCGAAGGCATCGGTCTCAGGTTCGTGGGTGCAGGGCAGCCAGGACACCGCCGTGCCGCCACGGGCATCCGCGGGTGCGCTTCGTGCCGCCGGAGCGGCGGGACGAGCGGCTGTGACCGCGGCCTGACCGCGTCGTAACCGTCGCGGCTCCCGCCTCCCAGTCCCGGCCAACCTCCGACTTGCCTATCGGGAAAGTCGAGAGTAACTTTCCTGGTAGGAAAGTAATCGGGGACGGGAGGGCGATCGCCGTGAGCATGCCGGTGGATGCCGAACAGGCATGGAAGGATCTCCAGCGCATCCGCGTGCCGCAGGAGCGGGTGTACGACGAGTTCGAGCGCTCCGTGTCCGGCGGGCGCGGCATGACCTACGGCACGGCCGCACTCATGTGGGTGTTCCTTGCCGGCGTGGGCATGGACCCGCCCCAGTGGGGCGTCGGACTGTTCATGGCCGCCTACGCCGGCCTGTTGAGCGTGCTGGTCGTGATGAGCAGCCGCAGGAGCCGGATGCGACTGCACCGCACTCGCTGCCCCGGGCGTGTGTGGGCCGCGTTCGGTGCGGCAGCGGTGCTGGTCGGCGGGACGATCGTGCTGTCGGACCACCTGACCGAGCCACTGGAGCCGATCTACGCCGGCCCCATCCAGGCCACGGCCGCGGTGGCCGTGTACCTGCTCTGCCTCGGTCCCGCCAACCGCTGGGCGGCCGACTCGGTGCGGAGCGGCGGCGAACCGGCGGCCGACGAGGAGGCGGGCCGATGAGCACCCCCGCCGGCTTCGACGAGGTGATCCACCCCGCCACCCGGCTGTCGGTGGTCGCGCTGCTCGCCGCCACCGAGTGGGCGGACTTCGCGTTCGTCCGCGACAGCCTCTCGCTCAGCGACTCCGCGCTCTCCAAGCAGCTGCACACCTTGGAGGGGGCCGGATACCTGGAGATCCAGAAGGAGGGCGGCGGCCGCAACCGCCGTACGAAGGTACGGCTTACGGACCGAGGTCGCACCGCCTTCGAGGGACATGTGGCGGCGCTCCGGGCCATCGTCGACAGCGCCGGACCCGCGACCGGGGCGGCACAACAGCAGCCCCACGCGGAGGCGGGCCGATGACGGCGCTCGGGCGCACCGACGTCCAGCCCGTGATCCAGGTACGCGATCTGACCATGGCGTACGGCGATGTCGACGTCCTGCGCGGCATCGATCTGGACATCCACCGCGGCGAGGTCTTCGCGCTGCTCGGGCCCAACGGCGCGGGGAAGACCACCACCGTCGAGATCCTGGAGGGCTTCCGGCAGCGTTCCGCCGGTGAGGTGAGCGTCCTCGGTACGGACCCCGAGCGGGGCGGCGACGCGTGGCGTGGCCGGATCGGCCTGGTCCTGCAGTCCTGGCGCGACCACCGCCGCTGGCGGGTCGCCGAGCTGCTGACGCACTTCGCGACCTACTACCCCGACCCGCGCGACCCGGCCGAACTGCTGGCCCTGGTCGGCCTCACCGACCAGGCCGGCCGGCAGGTGGACCGGCTCTCCGGCGGCCAGCGCCGGCGCCTCGACGTCGCGCTCGGCATCGTCGGCCGCCCCGAACTCCTTTTCCTGGACGAGCCCACCACCGGCTTCGACCCTCAGGCGCGGCACGAGTTCCACGTCCTGGTCGAACGGCTGGCCCGCGACGAGGGCGTCACCGTCCTGCTCACCACCCATGACCTGGCGGAGGCCGAGCGGCTCGCCGACCGGATCGCCATGCTGGTCGGCGGCCGGATCAGGGCCTGTGGCACACCCGCGGAACTGGCCCGGCGAGCCGCCGCCCAGGCCGAGGTCCGCTGGACGGCCGACGACGGGGCGCCCCGCCGCGAACGCACCGAGGACCCCTCACGGCTGGTCTGGGAACTCCACCGGCACGCGGCCGGCCCGCTCGCCGACCTGGAGGTCCGCCGCCCGACGCTGGAGGACACCTATCTGCACATGGTCCACCGGAAGGCCGACGGCACGGATGGGGCCGAGGGCACGGACAGGGACGCGGACGAGGAGGCACCGGCCGCATGACGGGGGCACACATGACGAAAGGGACGAACAGCTGGCGTGCCGGGCTCCAGCGCGGCGGAATCGAGCTGCGGCACCTCCTGCGCAACGGCAAGGAGATGTCCGGCCATCTGACCAACGTGGTCGTCGCGCTGCTCGTCGCCGCCTACGTCAGCGACGACGTGCCCGGCACCCGGACCCCGATGACTCATCTGGTGCTGGCGGGCTTCGCCGCCTACCTGCTGTTCCAGGTCGGGCTGATCAACCTCCCGCAGATCCTCGTGACCGAGCGGGAGGAGGGCACCCTGCTGCGGCTGCGCGCCACGCCCGGCGGGATACCGGCCTACCTCGTCGCCAAGTGCCTGCTGGTGGTCGTCCTGGCGGTCGGCACCCTGGCGCTGCTCCTGGTCGCCGGGGCGCTGCTGGCGGACGGGCCACTGCCGCACGGGCCGGGCGCCTGGCTGACGCTGGCGTGGGTCACCACACTCGGGCTGCTCGCCGTCGTACCGCTGGGCGCGGCCATCGGCGCCGTGCTGCCCAACCCGCGTGAGGCGTTGGCGTTGATCATGCTGCCCACCATGGGGCTGCTGATGACCTCCGGAGTGGTGTTTCCGATCACGTCGCTGCCCGTGCCGGTCCAGCAGGTGGCCGCGGTCTTCCCGCTCAAGTGGATGGCGCAGGGTCTGCGTTCGGCGCTGCTGCCGGACGCCGCACGGGCCGCCGAGGCGGCCGGCTCCTGGGAACTGCCCATGGTCGCCCTGGTCCTGACCGCCTGGGCAGCCCTGGGGTTCCTCCTCGCGGTGCCCCTCCTGCGTCGCGCCGCCCGCCGCGAGTCCGGCTCGCGGCTGTCCGCCCGCCACCGCAAGGCGGCACAGAGCGGCGCGCTGCCCGCGTAGGCGGCCCCGCGACCACCGGGCTACGCCGTGCCCTGCCTCGACGGCAAGGCCCACCTGGACCCTGCGGGGCAGCACTTGCCCCGGCCAGTCGTTCGTCCGCCTGTAGGTATCGGTGCGGACGAAGCCGTTGCTCTCGTAGCAGCGGACGAGCCAGGGCGGGGCAGCCGTCACGATCACCAGGCTGATGGTCCCGAGGACCGACCCGGCGGTCATGACGATTCGCGGACCGAGTTGGTCAAGGATGCTGCCTACGCGAACGCCGCGACCCGGAGATAATCAGCTCCGCAGGGAATGCCGCCATGGTCACGCCTGCGGGCCAATTGGCCTGGGCTGTGATCAGCGGGGGTTCAGGACCTGAAGGAGTAGTAGACGATTCCCCAGCTTTGCGGACGAGGTCGCGCGCTGCCGTTGCGGGGGGCCGACGTACTGCGCGGGCGCGGGCGGCCACGTCCGACCACCTGCCGACCACCGGCCTTCGCGCTCTTCGCGGGTGATGTGACCTTTATCGCGGTAGTGGGGTCCCAGCTCGTTCATCGTTGTGCCATCCGCTGACGACGGTGGCAGCGGCACACCTCCCGTCAACGGAGGTCACAGGGCTGCGGGCGGAAACGCACGGCAGGAAACGCCGTGCCTGCGGAGAGCAATATCTGTGTCCGTGACATGAGAAATTGGCGCGGGGCACGGCGAGTATTCCTCGACCGTCGGCCGGGGCAAAATCATCGACCGTGCTGGGCCGATCGCACCGTGCTACTGTCGATCTCAGTTGCAGGTGTGGTTGGCCAGAAGGTTCATTTCCGACGGGGTAATCATCACGGCGACACGGGATTCGCACAGGGCGAATTTCTGACACCGTCTCCAAGGAGAAATGACATGGCTACTGGCACCGTGAAGTGGTTCAACGCGGAAAAGGGCTTCGGCTTCATCGAGCAGGACGGTGGTGGCGCCGACGTCTTCGCCCACTACTCGAACATCGCCACCCAGGGCTTCCGCGAGCTGCTGGAAGGCCAGAAGGTGTCGTTCGACATCGCGCAGGGCCAGAAGGGCCCGACGGCCGAGAACATCGTTCCCGCCTGACACCGGCGCTGACGCATTACCTTCGCAGCTGGGGCCCGCACCTCTGGGGTGCGGGCCCCAGCTCGCTGCTTTCCAGGGGCGCGACGGGAAGGCTCCACCGCACCACCGACCGGTGAACATTCCCCGTCGGTCCGACTCGCCCCATATCAACTTCGGCTCGTCTCGAGATTCTCTGCGCCGCTCATCTGCTGCGGGCATTCCTTGATACGTGCCCCATCAAGGAAGGTTCCGCATGAAGCGTGCCCGCACATCCCGGACGTCCCGCACATATGACCGCTTCGGAGGAGGCGTCGGCGCCAACCGCTCTGGTGGTCAGCACCGTTCGAAGGGCTACGGAAGCCGCCAGGCCGGACGGGCCGTACAGGGCGAGTTCGCGCCACCGAAGACGATCACGCCCGCGCTGCCCGCCGTCGGGTCGTTCGCCGACCTCGCCATGCCCGCACGGCTGTTGGCCACGCTCGGTCACGAAGGTGTGACCGTACCGTTTCCGATCCAGGCGGCGACCCTGCCGAACTCCCTGGCCGGTCGTGACGTACTCGGCCGCGGCCGCACCGGCTCGGGCAAGACCCTCGCCTTCGGCCTCGCCGTACTGGCCCGTACAGCGGGGCGGCGTGCCGAGCCACGGCAGCCGCTCGCCCTTGTCCTCGTCCCCACCCGCGAGCTCGCCCAGCAGGTCACCGACGCGCTCACTCCGTACGCCCGCTCCGTGAGCCTGCGGCTGGCCACCGTCGTCGGCGGGATGTCCATCGGCAGGCAGGCCGGTGCGCTGCGCTCCGGGGCCGAGGTGGTCGTCGCCACGCCCGGGCGGCTCAAGGACCTCATCGCGCGGGGGGACTGCCGGCTGGACGACGTCGGCATCACGGTCCTCGACGAGGCCGACCAGATGGCCGACATGGGCTTCATGCCCCAGGTCACGGCCCTGCTCGACCAGGTGCGTCCCGACGGGCAGCGGATGCTCTTCTCGGCCACCCTGGACCGCAACGTCGACCTGCTGGTCCGCCGCTACCTCATGGACCCGGTAGTCCACTCCGTCGACCCGTCGGCGGGCGCGGTCACCACGATGGAGCACCACGTACTCCACGTGCACGACGCGGACAAGCATCGGACGACCACCGAGATCGCGGCGCGAGACGGTCGAGTGATCATGTTCCTGGACACCAAGCACGCGGTGGACCGGCTGACCAAGCACCTGCTGAGCAGCGGTGTCCGCGCCGCGGCCCTGCACGGTGGCAAGTCCCAGCCGCAGCGCACGCGGACCCTGGCCCAGTTCAAGAGCGGGCGTGTGACGGTCCTGGTGGCGACCAACGTCGCGGCGCGCGGTATCCACGTCGACAACCTCGACCTGGTCGTCAATGTGGATCCGCCCAGTGACCCCAAGGACTACCTGCACCGCGGCGGTCGTACGGCCCGAGCCGGCGAGTCCGGCAGCGTCGTCACCCTGGTGACCCCTGACCAGCGTCGCGACATGAGCCGGCTGATGGCTTCGGCGGGCATCACCCCCCGGATCGCCCAGGTGCGGTCGGGCGAGGCGGAGCTGAGCCGCATCACAGGCGCCCAGGCGCCTTCCGGTGTCCCGGTCGTCGTCACAGCGCCGGACACGGAGCGTCCCCGCGGGGCGTCTTCCCCGTCCCAGCGCCGTCGGGGTCGCCGGGGCCACACCGGACAGGCCCGGCCCGTCGGGGAAGCGGCGCACCGCAGGACACAGCGGCGGACCGGCTTCGGCTCGGCCGCCTAGAGCCGCCGTGATCACCAGCCCATCCGTTTCGGCCAGGAGGCACCCATGACGACGGCTCAGCCACAGCACCCGGTAACGGATCACGCCGCCAAGGCCGTGGTCGACGACAGGGACCCGTCCGGACCTCGGGTCCGTGACGACATGACGGTCGAGGTGGCTCTTTCCCTCATGGCCGGTGCCCGTGTCGATCGCCTCGTCCTGTGCGACGGGGACGACCAGAGCACGGGCCTGATCACCCTGGTCCGGCTTACCGCTCTCCGCGACAGCCCCGCCTACACGGACCGGATCCGCCTACGGGACATCCTCGACGGACCGTTCACCCCGCCCGGCGCTCGTCCCGGCGCCGTCGGGGGGTATCGCCGGCCCCCGGGCGTCCCAGCCCTCGCCGGCTGATCCACTTCGCCGGTCGGCCCCTTCTCCTTCTTCGCTGTGAGGATCACGCGCTGTGTCATCGCCCGGTACCCGTTCGAGCTGACCAAGAGGGTGGTGCTCGCCTCGATGAAGGGCATCACGCCCGAGCGCGTCACGGGTGAGTCCGTGACCATCGGCCGCCGCCGCTACCCGGCCGAGCAAGTGGGCCAGATCGTCACCCGGCAGGACCGCCGCGACTTCACCAGCGGGGAGGTCGTCCGGGCCATGACCCGCCTCGGCTTCACCTGCCACGAGCACCCCGAGACCGTGCCGGTGGGTGTCCCCACTCCGCTCCGGACCGCTTCGTCGCTGCTCGGGGGCACCGCCTCCGCGGGGAGGTGAGGCGGAAAACCGGCGTCAGAGACCCCGGGAGGGCCCTGCCATTATCCGCGTCGTGCACACGGACGACGTGATCGCCATGGCGCGCGACATGCTGACGGCAGCCGGCCTGCCTGGGCACGAGTACGCCGTCGCCGCCGTTCTGGCGGCTGCGGCCGGGCGGGAGGCCGTGCAGGGAGCTCAGGCAACCGTCTTCACCCCCGATACCGACGACATCAACCAACTCCTCGCGGGACACTCCGTGCGAGTCGGGAAGGTCTGCCGAGACACCGCCAGCACCTCATTCCGCCCGCCTCTGACCACCAGCTGTCCGACGGAGCGGTGAGCTGGTTGTAGTGGTCCAGGTGCAGTCGGGTGACGGCTCTCCCGCTGTGGGGGCTTACATGTCGTGTCGGCATCCCACGGCTGGTGCCGCATGGGGTCGGATCCGACGTGGCACTGAGACATGCGAGGTCGCGCCCGTACCTCGTCCGCGTTGAGCCCGACGCCCGGAAGACCAAGCGTCCGCGCCGGGAACAGCCGGCCCGGCCGGCACGGTTGCATCGTCTGAGAGGCCGGTGCCGCACGGCGGGAACGCCGACCACAAGGTCGTCGGGACTCACCAGGATCCGGCCTCCCCGGAATCCGGGCGCCACGATCGTGGTTTGCCCGCCGCACCGTCGGACCACAACGTATGTCTGCAGGAGGACTGTTTCATGACTGACCGGCCGTTGACGCTCATGGCGGTGCACGCCCACCCCGACGACGAGGCCACCGGAACCGGTGGGGTCCTGGCGAGGTACGCGGCGGAGGGCGTCCGCACGGTTCTCGTGACGTGTACCGACGGCGGTTGCGGTGACGGGCCGGGGGGTGTCAAGCCGGGTGATCCCGCGCACGATCCGGCGGCAGTCGCCCTGATGCGCCGTCGAGAACTCGAGGCGAGCTGTGACGTCCTGAAGGTCAGCGATCTGGAGACGCTGGACTATGCCGACTCCGGAATGATGGGCTGGCCGACCAACGACGCCCCCGGTTCCTTCTGGCAGACCCCGGTGGAGGAGGGCGCGGCCCGACTCGCGGAACTCATGCGGCACTACCGGCCTGATGTGGTCGTCACCTACGACCAGAACGGCTTCTACGGCCACCCCGACCACATCCAGGCCCACCGCATCACGATGGCGGCGCTGGAGATGACCGCGCTGACACCGAAGGTGTACTGGACCACGATGCCCCGCTCGGGGATGCGGCGGTTCGGCGAGATCATGCGCGAGTTTCATCCGGACATGCCGGAGCCGGATCCTGCCGAGGCCGCCGCGATGGCTGAGATCGGCCTCCCCGACGACGAGATCACCACATGGGTGGACACCACGGCGTTCAGCGGGCAGAAGTTCGACGCGCTGGCCGCGCACGCCAGTCAGGGCGAGAACATCTTCTTCCTCAGGATGGGCAAGGAGAGGTTCGGCGAGTTGATGGGCACGGAGACCTTTCTACGGGTCCAGGACACCACCGGCGCTGCCCTACCCGAAGACGATCTCTTCGCCGGACTGCGCTGATCCGCCCGTCCGACGGGCCAGGAGAACGCATCGACGGCACGACACGATCGAGCGGGTCACACACCCGGATCGCGACCGAGGCGACGCGCCATCCCGCCCGGCATCGAAGAAGCCGCCCGCGTCGAAGAAGGACGACGGTGATCGCGGAGCCGTGGCCGATGGCGGCGAGGGAGGCCCCGGCGGCGACGCAACAGGTCGATCGCGTCGGCGACCGTGGTGTCCTCCGTAAGCTCGGGCACCGGGCGGGCCAGAGCGCGGGCGCTGTGGAGGAACCAGGCGGAGTTCATCCGCAGCACCACCCGGTGGGCGGCGCGGGAGACCTTCCGGCGCGCGTGATCGGGTGAATGGCCCAGTGCGTGCAGCCCAGCAGGTTCTGCAGGTCCGCCAAGTGGGTTGTTTCTGATAACGGATCAGCGGCGCACGGTACCCATCCACATATGATCACACCTCACATAGGCCCTGACCACGGAGTTTCGGGGCTTTCCCATCGACGCTCCCTGGTCCTGTCGCTGGCCGTGGCCTTCCTCCCCGTGCCGGTCGCCCTCGCCGCCGTGACGCTCGGACCATCCAGATCGGTGGCCACGCCGCCCCACGAATCGGCCAGTGCTCCGGTCTCACCCCTCCCGCCGATGGTGCCCGAGGCCCCGCCCGCGGACGTGGCCCGCAAGGAACTCAGGACCCTCACCGTGGAAGCTCCGCATTCGATGGCGGGGTACAGCCGGGACAAGTTCGAGGACTGGGTCGAGGAGCAATGGCCCAGGACACAGGAGGTCGTCCTCAGACGCGACGGCAAACAGGTCGGGGTCAGCCAGCAGGCACAGGCGGCGACGCAACACTGGCACAGCCCCTACGACGACCGGATCCTCACCACGAGGTCCGACGTACATGTGGATCACGTCGTGCCGCTCGCCAACGCGTGGCGCTCCGGAGCCGACGAGTGGAGCCCGGCACGGCGTCACAAGTTCGCCAACGACCTCTCCACCACACAGCTCATCGCCGTCTCGGACGTCGTCAACAGGACGAAGGGCGACCAGTCGCCCGACCAGTGGGTTCCGCCGAACACCGCCTACCACTGCGTGTACGGCAGGGCTTGGACTCATGTGAAGTTCTCCTACGGCCTCTCCGTGACCAAGACCGAGAAGACCGCACTGCGTTCCCTTCTGGGCGCATGTCACTGAGGGAACGGGGTTTCCGAGGACCCGCGCTGCCCGATCGGTAAGAACAAGGCGCCCGGTTGCCGGCCTGCCATCGGTCCTCGTGGACGAGATGCGCGACGGACTCTCCGGGCGCCTGGGCGTGAGTGCCGCAGCGGATCGAGCGGCGAAGCGGTGGCGTGTCGTCCAACGGAGTCCGCTCGCGAACCCGGTGACGCGGTGCGGGGCCGTGCGCGGGAAGGGCCGTGCGCGGGAAGGGCCGTGCGCGTGATGTCGGGCCACGTTGCTTCCCCGCCGTGCGCGCCTCCCCCGTGCGACGGGAAAGCTCTTCGAAACATTCGAAGAGTCGAGCCTGACAATTGATCTACCCATCGCGGACGGCGAAGAACACCTCTATTCACTCCCTCGCTCACGGCCACGACCTGGCTTTATGTCCGACGAGGACGCTATCGGTCGACCGAATGTTTCGGGATCAATGCCGAAACCATTGACAGTTGGCAGGGCCATATCAACACTGTCGCCGTTGGCAGAGTTCCACCACTGTCGACGCGGGCTGGCACGAACCACCCGTCGACACAAGGTGCCCAGCCCCCGTCAGCCTTGCGAGGACGAGGAGGAAGCACGCTCATGAACGACGGACCCGCACACCCGACGCGCCGCAGCGTCTGCACCCTGCTGCTGGCCACCGGAGCCACGTTGGCCCTGCCCGGCACCGCCGAGGCGGCCACGGTCATCACCACGAACCAGACCGGAACCAACAACGGGTACTACTACTCGTTCTGGACGGACAGCCAGGGCACGGTGTCCATGACCCTGAACTCCGGCGGCAACTACAGCACCTCGTGGAGGAACACCGGGAACTTCGTCGCCGGCAAGGGCTGGAGCAACGGCTCACGCCGGACCGTGACCTACTCCGGCAGCTTCAACCCGTCCGGCAACGGCTACCTGACTCTCTACGGGTGGACGTCGAACCCGCTCGTCGAGTACTACGTCGTCGACAACTGGGGCACCTACCGGCCCACGGGAACGCACAAGGGCACCGTCACCAGCGACGGCGGCACGTACGACATCTACCAGACCACGCGCTACAACGCCCCGTCCGTCGAAGGAATCCGCACGTTCAACCAGTACTGGAGCGTCCGGCAGTCGAAACGGACCGGTGGCACCATCACCACCGGCAACCACTTCGACGCCTGGGCCCGCGCCGGAATGCGCCTGGGGAGCTTCAGCTATTACATGATCCTCGCCACCGAGGGATACCAGAGCAGCGGGAGCTCCAACATCACGGTGTACTAGGCCAGTTCGGAGGGGGGAGGCTGCGGAGTGGCCGTGACGCGGCGGCCGTGACGACGAACCTGCCGTCCCCGTGGGGTTTCTCTCCCCCGGCTCCTTGCCCCCCTCTCATCCGGAACAGCGGCGCCGGCTGTCCAAGCCCCAGGCGCCGACTCCCGAATCCCCCAGGCTGGAGGCCCGCTCCTCATGAAAGCCGCACCACGTCTCTCGCTGCTCGTCGCCGCCGCGCTCGCTGCCGCCGGCACCCTCACCGTCGACACCGCCGCCCCGGCCCAGGCCGCCGCCTGCAACGGGTACGTCGGGCTCACCTTCGACGACGGCCCGTCCGGCAACACCCCGGCCCTGCTCAACGCGCTCACCCAGAACGGACTGCGGGCCACGATGTTCAACCAGGGCCAGTACGCCGCCGCCTACCCGGCCCAGGTCAAGGCGCAGGTCAATGCCGGCATGTGGGTCGGCAACCACAGCTACACCCACCCGCGCCTGACCCAGCAGAGCCAGGCGACGATCGACTCGGAGATCTCCCGGACCCAGCAGGCCATCGCGGCCGCGGGCGGCGGTACGCCGAAGCTGTTCCGGCCGCCGTACGGCGAGACCAACTCGACGGTGAGAGCCGTCGCGACCAGGTACGGCCTGACCGAGATCATCTGGAACGTCGACTCGCAGGACTGGAACGGCGCCAGCACCGACGCGATCGTGGCAGCGGCCGGCCGGCTCACCAGCGGCCAGGTCATCCTCATGCACGACTGGGCCGCCAACTCCCGCGCAGCCATCCCCCGCATCGCGCAGGGGCTGGCGAGCCGCGGCCTGTGCGCCGGCATGATCTCCCCGCAAACCGGCCGCGCCGTGGCTCCGACAACGACATAGACGGCGACAACGGCAACGGCAAGCGGCAAGCGGACCTGGCCAACGGTCTCCCGCACCACAGGCTGACCGTGCCGGCCGGGTGTGACGGGGCGGCCGAGCTCAGAAGATCCTCAAGACTTCCACCTTGCTCGCGACGTGCACCGGAAGAGCATGTCATGGTCATCCCACACGAGAACGCGAACAGGTGTCCGCAGGAGCTGCGGCCATCAACGAGGGGAGACGCACGTGTTCGGAGCAATGGACCTGGGCGCCAAGATCGCCGCAATGGTCACGATCGCCGCGGTCATCGGACTCGCCATCGCCGCGGTCCGCTGGTTCGGAGCACAGAACCGATAGCCCGGAGCCGCCTCCGGGCCACGTCCACAGTGCCGGCCGCACGCACCGGGTGTGGGGAGGCCGCGGCCTGTCGGAGCGGGAAGGCACGGGCACAGACGGGTCAGGCCAGACCGAACTTCTCGGCGTGCACCTGCCGCGCGGGGACCCGCAGGTCCCGTAGGCCGGCGAGTACGGCTCCGGTCATGGCGGGCGGGCCGCAGACGTACACGTCGCGTTCGGTGATGTCGGGGACCAGGCGGTGCAGGCTGTCGGGGGCGAACGGCGGGGTGCCTCCCTCGCCGGTCCTGCCGGTGAGCAGGTGCAGTCGTCCGCCCCGGAGCTCGACCAGCTGGCGCACCTCGCTCAGCAGCACGGCGTCGGCCTCGCTGCGCACCCGGTACAGCACGACGACGTCGCCGGTCGCCTCCTCCTCCAGCATGGCCCGCACGGGCGTGATCCCCACGCCCCCGGCGATCAGCAGGGTGCCGGGCCGGCTCCGGTGCAGCGAGGTGAACGCCCCGTACGGCCCCTCGACGAACGCGCGGCTGCCGACCGGGACGTTCCGCAGGCCGGCACTGGTGCTGCCCGCCGCCTTCGCCGTGAGGCGCAGCCCCTGCCCGTCCGGCGCCGCCGACAGGGAGAAGGGGTTGGCCAGCCACCAGTGGTTGTGCCCGGGGAACCGCCAGATGCAGAACTGCCCCGCCCTGGCCGGGAGTTTGTCGAGGTGCCGGCCGGTGACGTACACGGAGACCACGTTGTCCGACTCCGGGACCACGGCCGCGACGCGGAACCGGTGGTAGGCGTTGCGCCACAGCGGCATGGCGACACGCCCGGTCAGCAGGGCACCGAAGGCGAACAGCCAGAGAATCCACCAATAGGCCGTGGCGAACGCGGAGGACGTGAACGTCGTGGTCTCCTGCAGCTGGTGGACGAACGACAGGCCCAGGGCCACGTAGAGCAGCAGGTGCAGACCGTGCCAGACCTCGTACCGCAGTCGCCGCCGCAGCGGCCGGGTGGAGATCACGGCGATCACGACGATGACGGCTGCGGCGAGCATGCCCAGCAGGGAGGCCGGCACCCCGCTCAGTGCGACGAACGTCTTCCCCATGGAGGCGTCGTCGAGGTGGGCGTAACCGAGCACCACCAGCGTGGCGTGGGTGAGGACGGTCCACAGCAGCAGGAAGCCGACCCAGCGGTGCCACACCGTGAGCCGGTCCATCCCGATGCGGCGGTCCAGCCACGGCAGCCGGGCGACCAGCAGCAGTTGGAACAGCATCAGAAGGGCCGCGTGCAGTCCGAAGAACTTGGCGACCGTCAGCACCCCGTTCTTGCCTGAACCGGCGCTGAGGAACAACGTCTCGACGATCACCGCGTTGACGATGACGAACGTCCACATCGTCAAGCGCGCCGCGTCCACCGGAAGCACGGTGCCTCCGCGCACCGTTCTTCTCGCCATCGCCATGCTTTCCTCGCATCCCCGTGGCCCGCTGTATGCGCGGCCTGTGTGTGCTGACCCCATGAGGGTCGAGTGGTTCGTCCGGATACGCGCCGTCGATCGGATAAGCATACGGAGCGCGGGACCGATCGGTTCACGCCAGAGCCGCAGAATTCAGACGCAGTTCGGCTTTCGGCGTTCGATGGGCCCTGCCGAGCGGGGGCATGGGGTGCGGCAGGAAGGTTGCCTGAGGGTGATCCGGGGCGGGCGAGGACTGGGACCGCCGGACCGGCGACGTCCTCGCCGACGCCGTCGGCTGCCGCGTACGACGTCGTCAGTCCGGCTGTCCGTCCACCTGGTCAGGAGCCCGACATGGTGTCCCCGAACATGGGGTCGTCCCCCGAGTTCCCGATGCCCACCGACGACGCGCCGAAGCTCACCGCGCCGCTGGTCGTGACGCCTCCGGTGGAGCCGCGCAGGACCCACACGGCGCCGTCGTCACTGTTCTCGCCGCCCGCGCCCACCGACAGGTCGGCGCGGCCGTCCTTGTTGTGGTCGGCGAGGTGGATGGCGTGGCCGAACATGTCCGACGACTCGTTGGCGCCCGGGACACCCGAGGTGCCCTGGTTGAAGGACTGGGCGCCGGCCGCCGTGAGGCCGGAGGCGCCACCGCGCAGCACCCAGACGCTCCCCGCGTGGGCCGCGGAGCCGATGGACTCGAAGTCCGCGCCGACGGCGAGGTCCGGATAGCCGTCGTCGTTGACGTCGCCCGCCGCGAGGGTGCCGCCGAACGAGTCGTCGGACTCGTCCGCGCCCGGAACACCCTCGGTGTCCTGGCTGAAGACGGCGCTGCGTGTGGTGTCGACGCCCGCCGTACCGCCGTAGAAGACGGTGGCGTAGCCGCCCTTCGCCGTCTGGTCGAAGATGTCGAGGAAGTCGGTGCCGACGACCAGGTCGTCGTGTCCGTCGCGGTCGAAGTCGGCCACGGTGAGCGCGCCCGCGTACCCCTCGCCCGCCTCGGTCTGCAGCGTGGGCCCGGTCGAGGAGCCCCGGTAGACGAAGTTGCCCGCGGAGGACCCGACCACCACGTCGTCCGCCCCGTCGTCGTCGAAGTCCCCGGCGGCCAGTTGGACGGCGCCCCTGGGGTACGCGCCGGACTCGATCTGCGCGTCGAAGCGCAGCTTCCCGGCCGCGCCGCCGGACTTGGTGAAGCCGCCCTTGAAGATCCACACGTCCTTGCCGGTGGAACCGACCGCCAGATCGGCCTTCCCGTCACCGGTGAAGTCACCGACCGCGAGGGACTGGCCGAACCGGTCGTGACCCGACGCGTTCGGGTCGCTGATCGTCGTGCCGCCCGACAGGCCGGACGAGCCGCCCCACAGGATCGTGACCGAACCGCCGTCGGCATCGCCGCCGACGTCCTCCAGCGGTGCGCCCACGACGAGATCGCCGTAGCCGTCCCTGTTGAGGTCGCCGTGCGCGAGCTCGGTGCCGAAGCGGTCGGAGGTCTCCGAGGCGCCCGGCACGCCGGAGGAACTCTGCGATGTTCTCTTGTGGCGCGCGGCGCTGATACCGCTCGCCGAGCCGTAGTTGACGACCACGGCGCCCGCCTTCGCCTTCCCTCCCGCGACAGCACCCGGGGCGCCGATCGCCAAGTCGCGGTAGCCGTCGCCGTTGAAGTCGTCGGCGAGACCCGATCCGGCGGCACTCGCGCCGCCGGGCAGGGTGATGAGCAGGCCACCGGCCAGGGCGGCCGCGACGGCGGTGGCGCCCAGGACGACGGGACGCCGGGAGCGCTTGTGGTGGGGGCGGGACATGAATTCCTCTCCAGGACATGCGAAGGCATACGAACGGCTCAGAGATGACCTCTCGTGAGCCTGAAGGGTTGTACGGGAAAGGAGAGGTGGCCCGCGATACGGCGGCGGAGGGCAACAGAGCACCACAGCGCGGGAGATGGAGGTCGTCGGCGAGGCCGCCAACGGCCAGGACGCGGTCGCACTCACCCGCACCCGCCACCCCGACGTCGTCCTCATGGACATCCGCATGCCCTGCACCGACGGCCTCGTCGCCACCACGACCATCTGCGACGACCCGGACCTGGCCGGCACCCGCATCCTCATCCTCACGATGTTCGAGACCGACGAGTACGTGGCCAAGGCGCTGCGGGCCGGCGCCAGCGGCTTCCGTCATCGCCTACCGGACGGGTCTCGTCCAGGCGGCACCTCGCGAGCCGTGCGGACCGGCCGGGGCCGGGCCGTGGCTGAGCCGGGGCCGGGCCACCCACGTCGGCCGAAACGCTGTCCGGCTACTTCAGCTGGTCGAGCGCGTCCTCCCCTCCTTCCACCCACACGCGCAGGTGGGACGGGCGCTCGGCGTCCATGTGCACGGTGTTCGCGGCTATGGCGGTGCGGCGGGCGGCGGCCTCCGGTTCGCCGGTGTTGGTGTTGACGTCGAAGCGGGGGAAGTTGCTGGAGGAGACGTCGAGCCGGATGCGGTGGCCGGCGGCGAAGCGGTTCGCCGTGTCAGGAGCGGTGACCTCGATCTCGTACACCTCGCCGGGAGTGAGTAACTCCGGCTTCTCGTAGGAGCGGTGGAAGCGGCAGCGGGCGATGCCGTCGGTGAGGTTCATGGCGAAGCCGTGCGGATAGTCGGCGTTGGGCGGGTGGACGTCGATCAGCTTGATGGTGAAGTCGGTGTCCGGGGCCGTGGTGGAGATGTGGAGCCTCGCCGACACCGGGCCGGCCAGCACCACGTCCCGCTCCAGGGGCGGGGTGCTGAGGCTGATCACGTCCGGGCGGGAGTCCAGCGGCAGGTACGGCTCGCGCGCCCCGTACACCCGGGCGTCCGGGGCGTTCTGGTCGTACGCCCCGCCGGTCATCACCGGTTCGCCCGAGGTGACCTGGCCTCCCATGGTGGGGACCGGGTGACGCGGGTCGAAGTCGTACGTCACCGACGCGGCGGCCTCGGTGGGCGGGGCGGTGGTGAGGGCGCCGTCGGCGGTGAGGTACAGGGCGACGGGGGCCGTCGACGCCGGCGGCCACCGGGTGTCGGTGCGCCATGCGCCGCCGTGCCGCATCCGCCCTGCCGCGTCCCGCCGGCCGTCGCCTCCGCCCATCAGGAAGTACTGGACGACGGGGAGGTCTTCGCTCGCCGGGCTCCCCCCGCCCGCCCCGTCCTGCCGGCCCAGCGCCCGGTCGAACCAGCGGCGGCGGAACTCCAGGTAGGACGGGGCGAGGTTGCCGTCCAGCGTCGCCCGCGGGCCGAAGTCCACGTCACCGGCGTACGTCTCGCAGCGGTGCCCGTGCGTCCACGGGCCCATGACCAGGTGGGCGGGTGCCGACTTCAGCTCCCGCAGGGCGGTGAAGTTCTCGATGGTGGAGCGGACGTACGGGTCGTACCAGCTGCCCATGTGCAGGCTCGGCGCGTCCGGGAAGCGGTGGTAGAAGCCCCGTCCGTAGATCGCCGGGGTGCGGTAGAAGTCGCCGAACGTGTCCTGCCGCCACTGCTCCAGCAGATAGTCCTCGTACGCCGGCAGGTGCCGCAGCGGCGTGCAGCCCGGCCGCCACGGCATCGCGCCGAACCAGCCGGTCACGTCCACCCGCAGCAGCGCCTCCGCGAGCACCGGGTCCGCGGCGGCCTCCGGGCTCTGCAGCGCGTGCCGCAGTGCCCAGGTCACCTGCTTGAGCTCGAAGGCGCCGCCCATCCGCATGCCCGCGTCGTACGCGGAGGAGAAACCGCCCGAGTCCTGGAACATGGCGGCCAGCCCCGTCGCCCCTTCGGCGGCCGCGGCCGCCTGGACGTGCGCGGAGTAGGACACCCCCGTCATCACCACACTGCCGTCGCACCACGGCTGGTCCCTGATCCAGGCGATCGTGTCCGCCCCGTCCGGGCCCTCGCCGAGGTACTTCACGAACGTTCCCTCGGAGTCGCCGCGGCCCCGGCAGTCCTGCCGTACGACGTGGTAGCGGGCCTCGGTGAAGTACCGGGCGATGTCCTCGGGCCGCGGAACCGGCGCGTCGCCGCGGTCCTGGTCCGAACCGCGCCGCGCGCGCCGCCCGTACGGGGTGCGCTCGAGGAGCACGGGCAGCGCGGGAAGCGCGGCCGCCTCCGGCTCGGGTGAGGCCGTGTACAGGTCGGCGGCGAGACGGATGCCGTCCCGCATGGGGATGCGCAGGGTGCGGCGCCACAGGGCGCCGCCCTGCAGGGGGTCGCACCGGCAGGCGTGGGAGGTGTCGTACGAGGTCACTTCCGTGACGTTAGGCAGCGGACCTGGCCATGGCGATCACTTGACGTCATCAGGTCAACTGTTCCGCCGGACGGTGACGGGACCGGACACGGGACCTACTGTGCAGCGCAACCCGGGAACGCCCCGCGTTCCCCCCGCGGCGGATCATGCCCGGCTCCGGGGCCTTTCCCACCGCTCGCGGCGCAGCCGCGCCATGCCTTCCTTCCGCCCTTCCCCACTCCTCTCCCCGTCCTCACAGGAGGCCGCCATGAGCACAGCCGACAGCCGTACCCGGGAGGTGCGGGCCCCCGAACCCGGTGAGGGGGGCCGTGGCTCACGCCTCCTCGACCTGGTCGAGCGCGCGGGCAACGCGCTGCCCCATCCGTTCTGGCTGTTCTGGATCCTGTGCGGGATCGTCGCCCTGGTCAGCTGGGTGCTGAACGCCTCCGGCCTGCGGGTCGAGGACCCCGCCTCCGGCGACCCGGTGGGCGTACGCAACGCCCTGTCGGCGGCTGCCGTACGGGACCTGATCGCCGGCGCCGAGGAGTCCTTCGTCACCTTCGGACCGCTCGGCACCGTGCTGATGGTGATGCTCGGCGTCGCGGTCGCCGAGCGGTCGGGGCTCTTCGAGGCGCTGGCCCGTCGCATGCTGTCGGGCCTGTCGCCGCGCACGGTCGTCCTGGGCGTGGCGCTGGGCGGCGTGCTGGGGAAGTTCCTGTCCGACTCCGCGTACGTGGTCCTCATCCCGCTCGGGGCGGTGGCCTTCCGCGCCGTGGGCCGCTCCCCCATGCTCGGCATGATCGTCGCGTTCGTCTCCATCAACGCCGCGGGCGACGCCAATCCGCTGATCGCCCCGGGTGACGCGCTGTTCGCCTCCGTGGCCACCGAGGCCGCGCAGCTCGTCGACAAGGACGTGGTGGTCCGCGCGACGGACAACATGTACTTCACCACCGTCTCGGCGTTCGTGCTGGCCGGCACCATCGCCCTGGTCGTGGACAAGATCCTCGCCAGGCGCGAGCACCACCTGGTCCCCGACCCCGACCTGGAGGCCGCCGCCTCCCAGCAGGTGGTCGCCGCCGGGGTCGACGACGCCACCGAGCTGCGGGCCCTGAAGCTGACCGGACTGGCCGTGCTCGGCTACGCCACCCTGGTCGTGCTCGCGATGCTGCCCGGCTCGTCACCGCTGCGCGGAGAGGGGGGCGCGATCGTGGAGTCCACCTTCATGAACGCCATCGCCCTCTTCCTCACCGTCTTCTTCCTGATCGTCGGCGCCGTGTACGGGCGGCTCACCGGGCGGATCAGCGGCAGCCGCGCGATACCGGAGTTCATGGCGGACGGAGTGCGCTCCATCGCACCGCTGCTGGTGCTCTTCTTCGCCGTGTCCCAGTTCCTCGCCCTGTTCAAGTGGACCAACATCGCCACGGTCGTCGCGGTCGAGGGCGCGGACTTCCTCCGCGGGCTGGGCGCGCCCACCCTGGTGCTGTTCACGCTGCTGATCGTCGCGGTCGCACTGATGAACCTGCTCATCACGTCCGGCTCCGCCCTGTGGACCCTGGTCGCCCCGGCGCTGGTGCCGATGCTCATGCTGCTCGGCACCAGCCCGGCCACCACCATGGCGCTCTACCGCATCGCCGACTCCTGCACGAACTCCATCACCCCGATGAGCACCTCGTTCATGCTCTGTGTCGGCTACCTGCAGACCCTGCGCCGCAAGGCCGGCATCGGCACCCTGGTGTCGTTCACCCTGCCCGTCGCCATGATCATGCTGGCGGTCTGGGTCCTGCTGTTCTTCACCTGGTACCTGCTGGGCATCCCGCTCGGTCCGGGCGCGCCCGTGCGGTGAGTTCCGGCCGTACGCTGACGGCGTGAGCATCGTGCTCGACCTCGGAGGACTCGGCCCCGCGGACCTCGCGGCCGGGCCCTCCGCGCTGTCGGAGCTGATGGCGAGCCTGCATGTGCTCGCCGAGCCCGAGCACCACCCGGAGGCCGCCGGCTGGGCGGCCCGCGCCGCCACGGCGGGACCCGAGCTGCACGACGAGTTGTCCGCGTTCGCCCCCTTGTGGGCCCGCTACCGCTGCCGTCTGTTCTTCCCCCTCACGGTGCCGCTCGCGGCGGGCCTGGACGAGGAGCTCGCCGCGATCGCGGCGCTGCCGGCCGAGGACTTCCTTCAGCTGGTGGCGCCCGGTGTCCTGGGCACCAACGCGCAGCCCGCGCCGCCGGCCCGCGACCTGCGCGCCGGCACGGCGGCCGCCGAGGACTACGTACGCCGCTGCCTGCGCCGCTCCTACGCCCGCGGTGAGCTGGCGCGTCAGCTGGTGGCGGCACCGCTGGAGCTGCGGGACCGGCTGCTGGCGGTGCTGCGGGCCGCCGACACCGCGTTCTTCGCCGAGCACTGGCGCGCCCTGCGCCCGCCCCTGGAGGACCACGCCCGGGAGGTACGCCGCCGGCTGGCCCTCCGCTCGCCCGTGGAGGTGCTCGCCGAGCTGCTGCCGACCGCGGCGCGGGTCGGGCCGGGGGAACGGATTCGGCTGGACAAGCTGCAGATCGACGAGGTGAGGGTGGCCCCGCGTCCCCTCGTCCTCGTCCCGTCCGCCCGGGTGTGGCCCCATCTGACGGTCAAGAACGAGCACCCGTCGTGCGTGGTGGTCCAGTACGCGGCGCGCGGCACCACCCCGGCCGGGGAGCTGACCCTGCGGGACCTGCACCACCGGCTGATGGCGCTGACCTCGCCCGCCCGGATGGAGCTGTGCCGCCATCTGCTGGGCGAGCCCATCACCACCTCGGAGCTCGCCGCCCGGCTCGGCTCCACCGAACCACAGGTCTCCCGCGCCCTGCGGACCCTGCGCGAGGCGGGCCTGGTGCGTTCCACCCGGGACGGCAAGCTGGTCCGGCACCGGCTCGCCACGGACGTCATCCAGCGGCTGGGCCAGGATGTCCTGGCGACGGTGGCACGGTGAGCCGACAGGTCAGTTGTAGACGTTGAGTTCTGCGACTGACCACCAACTGCGGGCGACGTCACCGGTGTTGACGATCTTGATGTACCGGCCGTCTGTGTCGGGAAGGAGATCAGGTGACTCGCCGGCCGTCCGCGAGACCCGTACCGGAACAATCGCGCCCGGACCGTTGACGCACCGGCCGGACTGCGCCTCATAATCGGGCACTCGATGTCATCGCTGACACACGTCAACGATGACATCCCGGGTCGGCTGCCTGGACGACGGCGCCGGCCCGGGACGTCACTTTTCGGTCCGTCCGCGCCAGGGTCGCTGTCACGGCTGCGCGGACGCCGGCGGGACAAGGAGACATTTTGAGCTCTGTACGCGTATCCCGGCATGCCCGCATGCGGTTGGCGGCGGCGGTGGCAACGGTCTGCGCCCTGTCCGCGGCGCCGCTCGCCCCCCAGGCCGTCGCCGCCGACACCCCGGCGTACACCGAGACCTACAGGCCCCAGTTCCACTTCACTCCGGAGAAGAACTGGATGAACGACCCCAACGGTCTCGTGTACTACAAGGGCGAGTACCACCTCTTCTACCAGTACAACCCGAACGGCAACTCCTGGGGCGACATGTCCTGGGGGCACGCGGTGAGCACGGACCTCGTGCACTGGAAGGAGCTGCCGCTCGCCCTGTCGCACGACGACGAGGAGATGGTCTTCTCCGGCAGCGCGGTCGTCGACTGGAACAACACCACCGGGTTCGGCACGAAGAAGAACCCGCCGATGGTGGCGATCTACACCAGCGCCTACAAGAACGGCGGCAAGCAGGCCCAGTCGCTCGCCTACAGCACCGACCGGGGCCGCACCTGGACCAAGTACCAGGGCAATCCCGTCATCGACATCGGCTCCACCAACTTCCGCGATCCCAAGGTCCAGTGGTACGAGCCGACGAAGAGCTGGCTGATGACCGTGTCGCTGTCCGCCGAGCACAAGGTGCGGTTCTACTCCTCGAAGAACCTCAAGGACTGGGACCTGCTCAGCGATTTCGGGCCGGCCGGCGCGACGGGCGGCGTGTGGGAGTGCCCCGACCTGTTCCCCCTCGCGGTCGACGGGGACCCGGACAACATCAAGTGGGTCCTGGTCGTCAACATCAACCCCGGTGGTATCGCGGGCGGTTCGGCCGCCCAGTACTTCATCGGCGACTTCGACGGCAAGAAGTTCACCGCCGAGGACAAGGGCACCTACACCCCGCCCAGCGGCACGGTGACGCAGGACTTCGAGGGCACCGGCTTCGGTTCGTGGACGGCCACCGGGACCGCGTTCGGCCAGGGGCCCGCGGCCGGTGCGGTGGACGGGCAGGGAGAGGTCTCCGGCTTCGAGGGCAAGGGCCTCGCCAACAGCTTCCACAGCGGCGACGGCAGCACCGGCACCCTCACCTCGCCGGAGTTCACCGTCGACAGCCCCTACCTGAACTTCAAGATCGGCGGCGGGCGGCATCCTCACGAGGCCGGAACCGTCATGGAGCAGACCCCGCCCGAGGGGACCGTCCTCGCCGACTTCGAAGGCGGAACCTACGGCGACTGGACGAAGACCGGGGACGCCTTCGGCACCGCACCGGCCAAGGGGACCCTGCCCGACCAGCAGCAGGTCTCCGGATATCTGGGCAGCGGCCTGGTCAACACCTTCCTGAACGGTGACTCCACCACCGGCACCCTCACCTCGCCCGAGTTCACCATCGACAAGAAGTACGTCAACTTCCTCATCGGCGGCGGCCGCCACCCCGCCGGCTCCGACAACCCGACCGCCGTCGAACTCCTCGTCGACGGCAAGGTGGTACGCACCGCCACCGGACAGGACGCCGAGGCGCTCAACTGGGCTTCCTGGGACGTCGGCGACCTCGCCGGAAAAAAGGCGCGGATCAGGATCGTCGACGACAACACCGGCGGCTGGGGCCACATCAACGTCGACCACATCGTGCTCTCCGACAGCAAGGCGCAGCCCGTCTCCCGGGAGACGTCCGTCAACCTGATCGTCGACGGCAAGGTCGTGGGCAGCGCCACCGGCTCCGACAGCGAGACCCTGGACTGGGCGTCCTTCACCACACGCCCCTACCTCGGCAAGAAGGCGCGGATCCAGATCGTCGACATGAACACCGGCGGCTGGGGCCATGTCCTCGCCGACCAGTTCACCGCCGCCGACGCCCCCGCCAAGTCCGTCCTGCAGCGCGCCGACTGGGCCGACTACGGCAAGGACTACTACGCGGCGGTGTCCTGGGAGAACGCGCCGGGCGGCAAGCGGTACATGATCGGCTGGATGAACAACTGGGACTACGGCGGCTCCGTCCCCACCTCCCCCTGGCGCGGCGCCCAGAGCATCCCGCGCGAGATGGCCCTGCGTACGGTCGACGGCCGCGTCCGGCTGACCAGCACGCCGGTGAACAGCGTGAAGTCCCTGCGGCAGAACCAGGCGGCGACCGCGACCGGTGTCACCGTCAAGAACACCACACAGCGCCTCATCGGCCCCTCGGCCAAGGGCAGGGCCCTCGACATCGAGGCCACCTTCTCCCTCAAGGACGCCGAACGCTTCGGCCTGAAGGTCCGCACCGGCGCCGACGGCGAGGAGACCGTCATCGGCTACGACGCCACGGCCCAGGAGCTGTACGTCGACCGCACCCGCTCCGGCGCCGTGGACTTCAACAGCACCTTCCCCGGCGTCCAGACCGCCCCCCTGAAGCCCAGGAACGGCAAGGTCAAGCTGCGGATCCTCGTCGACTGGTCGTCCGTCGAGGTCTTCGGCGGCAGCGGCGAGGCGGTGATCACCGACCAGATCTTCCCCGACCCGTCCAGCACCGGCGTCGACGTCTTCGCCGAGGCCGGCACCGCCAGGCTCGACCACCTGCGGGCGTGGCAGCTGAAGTCCGTCTGGCGGTGACGCGCCACCGGTGCTCAACGCCCGCTACGGGCGCGTGGCCAGCGGGTCGAGGAACGTCAGCACGGAGGCGTCCTCCTCGATCAGCGGGGTCAGGGCGGCGTTGAACGGGGCGCCGTACGGGGCGTCCAGGTGTGCCTTGAAGGCGTCCTCGTCCCGGTAGACCTCGAAGATCCAGTACGCGCGCGGGCTCGCCGCCTTGGTGTAGACGTCGAAGGCCAGGTTCCCTTCCTCCTCGCGCACCTTCAGGGCGTAGTCCTGGATCAGGCGGGCGACCTCGTCCTCAGTTCCCTGACGGGCGGTGAACTCGGCGAGCAGGGTTTTCGTCACGGTGTGCCGTCCTTGTCGGTGAGTGGGGTCCAGGTACCGGCCGAGCTCGGTGTCATCGTTGACTTGTGTCAGCGATGACACCGAGCGTTCCGACAATGAAGCGCAATCCGGCCGGTGCGTCAACGGTCCGGCGGCACGCCGGCAGAACCGGGCAGTTCGCGACGCGGTCGGTGGCTGTTGCACCTGTCGGACGGTCACCGACGTTGCCGATTTGTGACGGGTTCAAGGCATTGACGTTGCCGGGATCCGGAGTCCATCATCCTCGCCATGCGGTGTCAACGATGACATGAGTCAACGCTGACATCCCGGGCGGCATGCGTCTGAACCCGCCCCCGTGCCGTCCGCTATCCCACAGGAGTCGATCATGTCTCGCACCACTCGCCTGTCCTCCTCCCTCCTCAGAGCAGCCGCCGTCACGGGCGTCGCGGCCCTCACCCTGACGGCCTGCGGATCCGGTTCCGGTTCCGGGTCGGGTTCGTCCAGCGCCGGTTCGGGCGACGTCAAGGTCGGCCTGATCACCAAGACCGAGACCAACCCGTTCTTCGTGAAGATGAAGGAGGGCGCCGAGAAGGCCGCCAAGGACGAGGGCGTCAAGCTCCTGACCGCGGCCGGCAAGTTCGACGGCGACAACGCCGGTCAGGTCACCGCCCTCGAGAACATGGTGGCCGCCGGTGCGAAGGGCATCCTGATCACGCCGAGCGACTCCAAGGCGATCGTGCCCGCGATCGAGAAGGCCCGCGCCAAGGGTGTCCTGGTCATCGCCCTCGACACCCCGACCGAGCCGGAGAGCGCGGTCGACGCCCTCTTCGCCACGGACAACCTCAAGGCCGGCGAGCTGATCGGCGAGTACGCCAAGGCGGCCATGAAGGGCAAGTCGGCGAAGATAGCCACCCTCGACCTCGCGCCGGGCATCTCCGTCGGCGTCCAGCGCCACGACGGCTTCCTGAAGGGCTTCGGCGCCACCGACAAGGACGTCGTCTGCGCCCAGGACACCGGCGGCGACCAGGCCAAGGGCCAGACGGCGATGGAGAACTGCCTGCAGAAGGCGCCCGGCATCAACGTCGTCTACACCATCAACGAACCCGCCGCCCTGGGCGCGTACACCGCGCTCAAGGCCAAGGGCCGGGAGAAGGACGTCCTGATCGTCTCCGTCGACGGCGGCTGCACCGGCACCCAGGCGGTCAAGGACGGCAAGATCGCCGCCACCTCGCAGCAGTACCCGCTGAAGATGGCCGCCGAGGGCGTCAAGGCCGTCGTGACGTACGCCAAGGACGGCAAGAAGGCGTCCGGTTACACCGACACGGGCGTCACCCTGATCACCGACAAGGCGCAGGACGGGGTCACGTCGAAGGACACGGCCTACGGCCTGGAGAACTGCTGGGGCTGAGCCGCCCCCAGGACCGTACGAGACCCGCCACTCCCCTCAGCGGGGCGGCCGGCCCCCGCGACTCCCCGACCCGCGGGGACGGCCGCCCCCCTTGTCCCGCGACCTGTCCCGGCGATCCGTCCCAGTGACCTGTCCCGGTGACGTGCCCCAGCGACAAGGTTCTCTGTCTTCCCACAAGGACTCCGCATGACAGCCACGTCCACGCCCCCGAGCACCTCCTCGCCGTACTCGGAGCTCAAGGCGCCGACCACGGCCCGCAGACTGCTCACGCAACCGACCACCGGCCCCCTGGCCGCGCTCCTCCTGGCCTGCGTCTTCTTCTCCTTCTCGACCGACCAGTTCCTCACGGGCGGCAACTTCTCGCTGATCGTGCAGCAGGTCATGGTCGTCGGCACCCTCGCCATCGGCCAGACCCTGATCATCCTCACCGCGGGCATCGACCTGTCGTGCGGTGCCGTGATGGCGTTCGGCAGCATCATGATCGCCAAGATGGCGGCCGAGGGTTCCCTGCCCCCGCTCGCCGCCATCGCCCTCGGCCTGGTCGTCTGCGGGGGCTTCGGGCTGCTCAACGGGCTGCTGGTGCAGAAGATCCCGCTGCCGCCGTTCATCGTCACCCTCGGCATGCTCAACGTGGCGTTCGCGCTGACCCACATCTACTCCGAGGAGCAGACGGTCACCAACCTGCCCGGCCCGCTGACGGCCCTCGGGCAGACCTTCCCGCTCGGCAGGACGGACATCACCTACGGCTCCCTGGTCACCATCGCCCTCTTCCTCCTCCTCGCCTACGCGCTGAGCAGCACCAGTTGGGGCCGGCACGTCTACGCCCTGGGCAACAGCCAGGAAGCGGCGCGGCTCAACGGCATCCGCACCTCCCGCCTGACCATCGGCGTCTACACCGCGGCCGGGCTGCTGTACGGCATCGCCGCCCTGCTGCTGATCTCGCGCACCGGGGTCGGCGACCCGCAGGCCGGGCAGACCGACAACCTCGACAGCATCACCGCGGTGGTCCTCGGCGGCACCAGCCTCTTCGGCGGACGCGGCTCGGTCCTCGGCACCTTCATCGGCGTCCTCATCGTCGGTGTCTTCCGCAACGGCCTGCAGCTGATGGGCGTCGCCTCCATCTACCAGACCCTGATCACCGGTGTCCTGGTGATCCTCGCGGTGACCGTCGACCAGATCTCCCGGAAGAAGGCCCGATGAGCGCCACCACCTCCCCCACCCCTGTCCTGCAGGCCCGCGGTCTGGTCAAGCGCTACGGGCATGTCACCGCCATCGACGGCGCCGACTTCGACCTGCTGCCCGGCGAGGTCCTCGCCGTCATCGGCGACAACGGCGCCGGCAAGACCAGCCTCATCAAGGCCCTCACCGGTGCGGTGGTCCCCGACGCCGGCGAGATACGCCTCAACGGTGAGCCCATCACGTTCTCCGGCCCGCAGAGCGCCCGCGCCCACGGCATCGAGACGGTCTATCAGGACCTCGCCGTGGCCGCGTCCATGGACATCGCCTCCAACATGTTCCTCGGCCGCGAGCTGCGCCGCCCCGGTCCCCTCGGCAGTGTCTTCCGCATGCTGGACAAGAAGCGCATGCGCGAGGAGGCCGCCGAGCACATGGCCGACCTGAAGATCGGGCTCCGCTCGCTCACGCAGTCGGTCGAGACCCTCTCGGGCGGCCAGCGGCAGGCCGTCGCCGTCGCCCGCGCCGTCGCCTGGGCCCGCAGCGTCGTCGTCATGGACGAGCCCACCGCCGCCCTCGGCGTCAAGGAGTCCGGCCAGGTCCTGGACCTCATCCGCCGGGTCCGGGACAAGGGCATGCCGGTCGTCCTGATCAGCCACAACATGCCCCACGTCTTCGAGATCGCCGATCGTATCCACGTCCACCGGCTCGGCCGGCGCGCCGCCGTGATCAAGCCGTCCGACTACTCCATGGCCGAGGTCGTCGCCATCATGACCGGCGCGCTCACCGTCGACGAGGCCGGAGCTACTGTCGTAGCGGATTCCGAGGCCGCGAAGGCCGCCGGAGTACAGGCCACCTGACAGCACAATCCCGCTCTCACGGTTTCCGGCCGGGGCCACGGCCGGAACCGGGAGCTCACAGGAGACGGTATCCCCTCATGGCAGCGAACCGCCGCCCCACCCTCGCCGACGTCGCCCAGGAGGTCGGCGTCAGCGCCAAGACGGTCTCGCGCGTCCTCAACGAGGACGGACCCGTCTCGGCGCGGACACGGGAACAGGTACTCGCCGCGGTGGCCAAGCTGGGCTTCCAGCCGAACCTGATGGCCCGCAACATCCGTGTCGGCGGCCCCGACACCACCGTCGGACTGGTCATCCCCGACCTCGCCAACCCCTTCTTCGGCGCCGTGGCCCGGAGCATCGAGGACACCGTCCGCGACCGCGGACTGACCCTGCTCATGGGGTCGTCCGCGGACGACCCCGACCGCGAACGCGCCCTGACGGACACGTTCCTCGCCCGCCGCATCAGCATCCTGATCGTCGTGCCGTCGGTCGGCGCCGACCACTCCCACCTCGCGTCGCACCGCGGGGCCGGGCTCCCCGTCGTCTTCCTCGACCGCCCGGGAGCCGGCCTGTCCACGGACAGCATCGTCAGCTCCAACCGCGCGGGGGCCCACCACGGCGTCACCCACCTGATCGCCCACGGACACCGCCGTATCGGCTTCGTCGGCGACCTGCCCGTCGAGCTGTACACGCGCCGCGAACGCCTCGCCGGATACCGCGCGGCCCTGCGGGAAGCCGGCATCCCCTACGACCGCTCCCTGGTCACCGACGCCCACGACCAGCAGGGGGCCGAGGCGGCGACCTCCCGCCTGCTCGAACTGGCCGATCCCCCCACGGCCCTGTTCGCCGGCAACAACATCATGGCGCTCGGGATCGTCGCCGAACTCGCCCGCGGCAAGCGCAAGGACGTCGCCGTCGTCGCCTTCGACGACGTGGCACTCGCCGAGGCCCTCGAACCGGCCCTGACCGTCGTCGCGCAGGACCCCGAGGAAATCGGCCGCAGCGCCGCGGCCACCGCCCTGGCCCGCCTCGACGGCGACCGCTCCCGGGCCCGCACCGTCACCGTTCCCACCCGCCTGCTCGTCCGGGGCTCGGGCGAGCAGACCGCGCCCGAGCGGTAGGCAGACGCCCTACCAGGAGTGGGCGACGTCCACCACGAGCTTGTCGGACAGCTGGGTCACCTTGAACGGCAGGCGCGCGCGCACGCCCACGCCGACCTTGGTGTGGCCCTCGAAGCTGCCGCCGAACCTGGTGTCGCGGAAGGTGGTGTAGCCCGTCAGGTCCACGCCCGGCAGCGGCTGCTTCACCTTGCCCGGATAGGTCACCGTCTGGTTCTCCCGGTCGTAGGAGTCCGCGATGACGCGGACCTCCAGGATCGCGCCGCCGGACACCGGGATGGGGTCCCCGCTGCCCTCCTGCCCGAAGTCGTCGACGTACTGGACGTAGTAGCCGAGCCGGCTGGTGCTGCCCGCGGGGATGTCGAAGACGATGCGGTCGTAGCAGTCGTGGCGGCCCGTCCTGATGTTGGTCAGGAACGCGGGCGCGCTGTTGCTCTCCGTCTTCGGCAGGCTGCCCCAGCCGGTCGCGCAGGCAGCCGCCGTCGTGCCCGCGCTCCCCTCGGCGTACGCGGTCGGAGCCGCCACCACCAGGGACAGGCCCACCGTAGCGGTCACGGCGAGTAACGCCCCGCGTGATGCCTTACGCATGTTTCCTCCACAGTGGAACTAGGTGATCGGTATGGCGCTCCTCTAGATGACGGCGACAGGCGCTTGGTTGTGTGCGGAGAGAGGGCTTTCGATGGGAGAGGCGAAGAGAGAGGGCATCGCGGTCCCCGTCCGCTCGGCCCGGGGCGCCGCCGCTCGAGGGAGACAGACCGGTATGCCGCCGAGGGGCAGCCTGAGCGCCATGTCGCGCCGCCTCCTGGCTCTGCCGTGGATACACACGGCGTACGACGCCGCGCTCGCGGTGCTGGTGGCCGTCATGGCGTCAGGCTCACACTACGACCCGGTGTTCGACCAGCTCATCGGCTGTGCGATGGCCCTGGCGCTGATGTTCCGCCGGCACCGGCCGATGACGGTGATGGTGGTGGTCTCGGGTCTCGCGCTGGTCCAGCACGTGCTGGGGTCCACCCCGCTCGCGTCCGGCGTGGCGCTGCTCATCGCGATGGTTTCGGTGGTCGCCCATGCCCAACCGATGCGGCATGTCTACGCGGCGGGTGCGGTCGTACTGCTGGGCGTGACGGCGACGTTCGGCGGGTTCCCGCCCTTCGGCGGGCGGTCGGGCGAGAGCGTCGGCGACATCGTCGCCATCGGTGGTGTCTGTGCGGCCCTGTGGCTGACCGCCATGGTGCTGCGGACACGCCGGCTGTACGCGGCCGGCCTGGAAGAGAGGGCCGCCACAGCCGAACGGGAGCGTGAGCACCTGGTACGGCTCGCGGCGGCCGAGGAACGTGCGGAGATCGCCAGGGAGTTGCACGACGTGGTGGCCCACAGCCTGGCGGTGATGATCCTTCAGGCCGACGGGGCCGGATACGCCCTCAAGTCGGACCCCGACAAGGCGGGCACCGCGCTGCGGGCGATCGCCGACACCGGCCGCGAGGCGCTGGAGGACATGCACCGGATCGTGCGGGTGCTGCGCGGCGGCCGGACCTCCGGCCAGGGCGAGGACCCGGACACGGACACCGGTCGTCGCCGGATCTCGCTGGACGACCTGGAGACGGTGGCCGAGCGCGCCCGCGCCGCGGGGCTGAAGGTGGACCTGGTCGTCGAGGGTGAGCGGGGCGGGCTGTCGACGGCGGACGAGCTGACCGTGTTGCGGATCGTCCAGGAGAGCCTGACCAACGTGCTGCGGCATGCCGGTCCCGGCGCGGAGGTGACGATCAGCCTGCGGTTCGGCAAGGACGTCGTCCTGATCCGTGTGGTCGACGACGGAGCCGGCAAGCTGGCCGGCTCCCGGGACGCGGCGGACAGGGTCAGCGGTGGGAACGGGCTGGTGGGCATGCGCGAGCGTGTGGAGGTGTCCGGCGGCAGTTTCAGCGCCGGGCCGCGGCTGGGCGCGGGATGGCAGGTCGACGCGGAGCTTCCGGTGCGGGAGCTCCCCATGAGGACGACGGGGTGACGGAGCGGATGACTGGGGACCGGATGGCTGGAGACCGGACGGCTGGAGACCGGACGGCTGGAGACCGGACGGCTGACGGGACGACCGACCCAGCCTCCGGCGAAGCTCCTGACGGGGTGAAGGGTCCCGGCGGGCCGATCCGTGTCGTCGTGGTGGACGACCAGCCGCTGATCCGGGCCGGGTTCGCGATGGTGCTGGCCGCGCAGAGCGACATCGAGGTCGTCGGCGAGGCGGAGAACGGCGCTGACGCGCTGAAGTTGCTGGCGGGCACCGCGGCCGATGTCGTCATCATGGACATCCGGATGCCCGTCATGGACGGGGTCGAGGCGACCGAGCGACTGGGCCGGCTCCCCGGGGCGCCCCGGGTTCTGGTGCTGACCACCTTCGACACCGACGAGGACGCCTTCGCCGCGCTGCAGGCCGGAGCGAGTGGCTTCCTGCTGAAGAACACCCCGCCCGAGGACGTCGTGACGGCGATCCGTGTCGTGGCGGCCGGTGAGTCCGTCGTGGCCCCGCGCGTCACCCGCCAGCTTCTGGACCGGTTCGCCGGCAGGCTGGCGCCCTCGGCCCGCCATGACGAGCGGCTGGACCAGTTGACCACGCGTGAGCGAGAGGTGCTGGAGCTGGTCGCCGAAGGGCTGTCCAACGCCGAGATCGCCTCCCGTCTGTTCATCGCGGAGGCGACCGTGAAGACGCACTTCGGGAAGATCCTCACCAAACTGGACCTGCGGGACCGGGTGCAGGCCGTCATCTTCGCCTACGACTCGGGGCTCGTGGCCCCCGCGGGCTGACCGGCCGTCAGCCGGAGGAGGCCGGACTGCGACTGTGGTCGTAGTCCCGCCCTCCCCTCCTGGTCGCAAGCGCGGGACGCGGAGATCAGGTTCTGAACCGATGTGCCGCGACGCCAGTTCTTCGAGAATCAATCCCGCTGATCGAAAAACAGCTTCGGAATGATTCTCGGAGGGCATCATGAGCACTGTTTCCGCGTCGAACCGGACGAAGAACGCCGTACTGTTCGGCGCCATCGCGGCGGTGGTTCTCGTGGCGGCAGCGGTCGCCGGAAACTACTGGTGGACGGAGCACAAGAGGCCCAGCCAGGCGTCCAGGGCCGACTGCGCGCTGGCGCAGCAGCTCGTCGACGCCGCGAAGGAAATCCCCAGCGACAGGGCCGGCATCGACAAGTGGGAGAAGACCCTCCAGCAGGGCAGGAAGCAGCTCAAGGACGGATACCTCGCCTCCAACATCTCGAACTACCACGGCATGGCGGCCACGAACGCGAGGGGCGAGGGAACTCCGACCAAAAAGAAGCTGACGCAAGTGTCGGACAAGGCCAACGAGCACTGCGCGGACGCGCTTGTCGTGATCACATTCCCTCCGCTTTCCTCCTGACCTTTCGCAGAAATGAGTATTCATCTCATGGCCAGGAAACAGGGAACAGAAATGTCCGCCGCCGCTGGTGAGTACATCGCCGCGGCGACGGATCTGGTCAGGGTCCATCAGCAGGGCGAGACGCGGATCAGGGCCCTGGACGGAGTGACCGTCGGCTTCGCCCGCGCGCGGTTCACGGCCATCGCGGGTCCGTCGGGCTCGGGCAAGTCGACGCTGATGCACTGCCTCGCCGGGCTCGACTCGGTCACCTCGGGCCAGGTGGTGCTGGACGGTACGGAGTTGACCGGTCTGTCCGACCGGGAGCTGACCCGCGTCCGGCGGGACAAGGTCGGCTTCGTCTTCCAGTCGTTCAACCTGTTGCCCCAGCTGACCGCTCTGGAGAACATCGCGCTGCCGGTCACCATGTCCGGCCGGCGCCTGGACCACGACCTGCTCGACCACCTCGTCGGCGTGCTCGGCATCGGGGACCGGATGTCCCACCGGCCGGGCGAACTGTCCGGCGGCCAGCAGCAGCGGGTGGCGCTGGCCCGGGCCCTGGTGGCCCGGCCCGCCGTGGTCTTCGCCGACGAGCCCACCGGCAACCTGGACTCGCGGTCGGGCACGGAGGTCCTCGACTTCCTGCGGCGCTCCGTGCGCGACCTCGGCCAGACCGTGGTCATGGTGACGCACGACCCCCGTGCGGCCGCCTGTGCCGACCGTGTGCTCGTCCTCACCGACGGACGTGTCGTCGACGACGTCGACGTGACGGCGGGGGCCGATGTCAGCCGGGCGCTGCGGGGTGTGGGGGATACGGCGAGCGCGGCGAGCCTGACCCTGGGGAGGACCCGATGACCCCCTCCTGGCGGGCGAGTGTCCTGGGTTCGCAGCTGGCCGAGCTGTCCCGGCGGCCCGGCCGGCTGCTGACCACGGGCCTGTCGGTGCTGGTGGCCGCCTTCGTGGTGTTCGCCGCCGTCATGGCCCAGCAGATCGCCGTGAACACCACCCTCGACCGCTTCCGTGGCACACCTGAGGCGGTCAGCCTGGTCGTGACGCCCGACGACGACTCGGGGACCAACATCAGCGCCGCCGCGCTGCGGCGGATCCGCTCGGTGCCCGGTGTGGCCGAGGCCGTCGGGCGGGTGGACGCCGGCGCTGCGGTCGCCGGTGGGTTCGAGCGCTACCTGGTGCTCAACTCCGACCCCGGTACCGGACCGATGTCCCAGGTCCGGCTCGTCAGGGGAAGCTACCCCGACGGAGCCCGGGAGATCGCGGTCAACCGTCCGGCCGCCGAGGAACTGCGGCTCGCCCCCGGCAGCCGAGTCCCTCTGCTCGTCCCCGACCCCGGGAACCCGGAGAAACCCGTCAAGGTCGACTTCACCGTCACCGGCGTGGTCAGGAGCACCACGTCCGCCGGGCAGGCAGCCGGAGGCTACGCCACCGACGCGCACCTCGCGCCCTACGCGCAGTCGGCGGGCTATCCACGGGTGGACATCCGGGCCGGGAACGGTGTCCCGGAGGGCGAGCTGGCCCGGCTGGTGCGCGCCGCGCTCGGCAAGGCGTCGCCCGGCGCGTCGCTCCGGTCCGGCGACGCCGTGCGGGCCCAGGAGGAGCGCGAGGCCGTGGGCGGGGACCTGCGTGAGGTCTTCCAGCTGATCTCCGTGTTCCTGGCCGTGGCGGTGGGAGCCGCGGCCCTGGTCGCCACCTCGACCTTCCGTATCGTCTTCGCCCAGCGACTGCGGCAGTTGGCGCTCCTGCGTGCCATCGGCGCCCCGCAGCGCAGGCTGGTGACAGCCCTCTCTGTGGAGGGCGCCCTGGTGGGTGGGATCGCGGGCACGCTCGGGGTGGCGGCGGCGCTGGGCGCCGGGCACCTCGCTCCGCCGGCCGCCCGCGTCCTCGCGGGCCAGGAACTGTCCGCACCGGGCATTCCCGTGCCGCACGCGCTGCTGGTGGTCGCGGGAACCGTGCTGGTGACGGTCTGCGCGGTCCTCGCCCCCGCCCTGTCGGCGGCCGGAGTGTCACCGCTGCAGGCACTGCGGGCCGCGGGAACCGTCCCGGGCGAAGCCCGTGTCCACCCCGTCCGGCTCGGTGCCGGAGTCCTGTTCGCCGCCACGGCCCTGGGGCTCGCCGCGCTGCTCCTGGGCGAGCTGCCCCAGCCGGGGCAGCAGGACTACGACCGCGACTTCGGCATGATGGTCGCCGTCGCCTCGGCGGGCTTCGCCTTCCTGGCGCTGATCACCCTGGGTCCGCTGCTGGTCCGCCCCGTGCTGGCCGTGGCCGGGTGGCCGCTGCGGCGGCTGGACACCACCGGGAGGCTGGCCGTCAGCGGAGTGGGAGGCACACCGCGCCGTGCCGCGGCCGTATCCGTCGTCGTCGCGCTCGGGGTCGCCCTGGTCTCCGGCGCCCTCGTCGGCGTCGCCTGCCTGAGCGGCTACATGGAACGCTCCGCCGCCGTCGAAGCGCCCGCCGACTTCTCGGTCACGGCAGACGGCAGGGGACTGGACGCCGCCCTGGTACGGCGGTTCGCCGCGTCGCCCCGGCTGACCCATGTCACCGGCTATCGCACCCTCCCGGTCACCGTCAGCGGCAGGGAGTTCGGTGTGTCGGACCTGGATCCGGGCACCCTGCCCACCGGCGAGGACATCGACACCGCCACCGGCTCCCTCGACGACCTGGGCCCGGGCAGGGCGGTCGTCGCGTCCGGCCCGGCCGAGCTGCTCGGGGTGAAGGCGGGCGACACCCTCACCCTCCCGGCCCCCAGCGGTGAGGTCCGGCTGACCGTCGCCGCCACGCTGCCCGGTCCCGGCCCGCTCGCGGACGTACTCGTCGCACCCGGCGACCTCGACCGGATGGGCGCGCCCAGGAACGCGAGCGGCGTCCTCGCCGACGCCGCCGACGAGGGCCTCGCCGGCCGTGGCGACGCACGCCGGGCGCTGGAGGCCTTGGTCCGTGCGCACGTCTCCGACCCGGACGACATCGGCCTGCAGGTCCTGGCGGAAGCCCGCGACAGCAACCAGGGCACGGTCCAGATCATGGGCACCACCGCCCTCGGGCTCGTCGCCCTGACCGTCCTCATCGCGGTCGTCGGCGTCACCTCGACCACCAGCCTGACCACGATCGAACGCACCCGGGAGTTCGGACTGCTGCGCGCTCTGGGACTGGGCGGCGGCGCGCTGCGCCGGACCATCGCCATGGAAGCCGGTCTGTACGGCGTCCTCGGCGGCGTCCTCGGCCTGGCACTCGGCGTCCCCTACGCCTGGCTGCTTATCCGCACCGCCGTGAGCGAGGCACCCCTGCGGCTGCCCGGCGGGCACCTGCTGGTGGTCTTCGCCGGCCTGGCGGTCATCACGGCCCTGGCCGGTCTCCTCCCCGCCCGCCGCGCCACCCGCGTCGCCCCGATGACCGCCCTGGGCGACGCCGAGTGAAGCGGCGATGGACATGGTTCGGGCGGTGACTCGGCTCGGGCCCCGGCGGTGTTCGTGACCGCGCCGGCGCCCGAGGCCCAGGGTCTGTCTGACAGGTCCTGGCGTCACGGGGGTACCGGGGAGAACGCTGTCACGAGCCGCGAACGAGGGGGGCGACGTGCGGCGGGGTCGCGTTCCGCGACATGCCGGGCGACCGCGTCGGCTCCGCCGGGCGTAGCGTTCCAGGGAGCGGATGGAGGCGTGCCGGGAGCGGGCCGGCAGCATCGGGGTGGATGTGCCGTCCTCGGCATCATGTGTCGCAGGGCGACGTCCAGACGCCACAGCGCGGCGATCTGGTTCTCGGCCAGGGCCTTGGTGCGGTCCGGCGGCGCCGGCCGCCGCTCGATGCCGATCGTCGGATCGCCGACGACCCAGCCCTGGCGCTGCCACAGCCGATCGCCTTGCGCGCGATCGACAGCTCCCGGTTGACGGTGTCGGAGTCCATCGCGCCCGCCCGTGCTGCCGCCGGCTCCGCCAGGACCTCCGGCAGCCCCGGGTCGTCGATCGCCGCGAGGGGGAAGACGGGAGGCTTCGCGCCCCGGCGGGCCGGACCGGTCGGCGCTGGTTCCCCGGCGAGCATCCACCCCCACGTCAGAGAGATCCGGTAGATCCGCGCGGAGGACTTCGCGATGCCCGCACCGGTGAGATACCACTCGACCGCCGCGGTGTACGACGACGGCGAATCCGCACCCGGCCCTGACTCCCTGTGAGAAAAGCGGTTGCACTGGCTGTCTTCTCGCAGAGAGGGTGCGGTGGTGACCGGAACAGAGATCGAACTCCCCGTCGTGGATGGGGTCCTGTCCGGTGTGGACTTCGGCGGTCAAGGTGAGGGTGTGCTGCTTGTCCACGGCAGCGGACACAACGCTGCGGCCTGGACGGATGTGGCGTCCCATCTGGTGAGCGAGTGCCATCCGATTGCCCTCGACCTGCGTGGCCATGGGCAGACTCGGCTCGACTCCACCGATCCCGAGCAGTACTGGCGAGACATCGGTGGCGTCGTCACCGCGCTGGACTGGGACCGCCCCGTGTTGGTCGGCCATTCCACCGGCGGGTACGCGGTGACGGCCGCCACTGCCAGTGGACTTGTGGAGCCGGCCGCCCTCTGCATCGTGGACGGCGTGGTGCTCGATGACCGTAACGCGTCACTCGCCGAGCATGCTGACGTGCGGACCACCGAGGCGGCGGACCGCTTGCGGACGATGTTCCGCTACGGCTGGAAAGCCGACGACGACCAGATGCGTGCCTGTGTCGAGCAGTGCGTACGGGAGGCCGGAGGGGACTGGCTCAACGCCGGGGCACGGCCTGGACTTGTCGAGGAGGTTACGCGGCGCTCCTTCATGCGCCGCGGCCACTGGTGGGTACGGCGGCCGGCCATCGAGGAGGTCGCCACTGTCACTGCTGTAGAGCCCGGTGCAGAAGTCTTCCCAGCCGTCGATCTGTACGGCCGCCTCACCTGTCCGATCACGATCGTGCTGGCCGAGGACGGCTTTTACGCCTCACGGCGCGACGAGGTGCGTGCCGTCGTCGATGCCGCCCCTGGCCGCCGACTGATCGACATCAGCTCGAACCACAACGTCCCCATGACCCGGCCCGCTGACCTCGCCGCGATCATCCTTGGCCTGGTGCGAGACCGAGCTGCGACATCGGCCAGGAACCTCGATTGATCCCCACCCCACCACCCCTACAAGGAGTTGCTGTGCACCACTCTGATGCCCCGGCCGCCAGGGAGATCTCCGTGGCAGACAAGGGTGCTGGGCCTTACGGCATCGCGGCCGGACCTGACGGCGCGCTGTGGGTGACCTTCGTGCACAGTGGCCGCATCGCACGTCTCACCGTCGACGGCGAACTCAGCGAATACCCCCTGGACTCCTCTGAGTGCCGCCCTACGGTCATTACCCCTGGGCCCGACGGAGCACTGTGGTTCACCCGGTTCCAGGACCACCGGATCGGCCGCGTCACCGCCGACGGCGAAACGGAATCCTTCCCCGTGCCGACGCCCGACAGCGGACCCTTCGGTATCACGGCCGGTCCCGACGGTGCGGTGTGGTTCACGGAGATGAACACCGACCGTATCGGCCGCATCACCTGCAAGGGAGAGATCACCGAGTTCGTCCTTCCCCATACGGGCGCTTATCCCTCGGCAATCACCGCAGGCCCTGATGGGGCCCTGTGGTTCACCCTGAACCAGGCGAACGCAATCGGCCGCATCACTGTCCACGGGGACATCGTCATACACCCACTCCCCACCGCCGGCGCTGCACCCGTGGGCATCACCAGTGACGGCACCGCCTTGTGGTTCGTTGAGATCGCAGCGGGCCAGATTGGCAGGATCTCGGTGGATGGCGCGATCAAGGAGTTCCCGCTCCCTGACCGCACGGCCAAGCCCCACGCCATCGTCGCGGCCTCCACCGGGGACTGCTGGTTCACCGAATGGGGGGCCAACCGCATTGGCCACATCACCGACAGCGGCGAGATCGCCGAGTACGGCCTGCCGTCACCGTCGTCCGAGCCGCACGGCATCACCATAGGGCCCGACGGCGCTGTGTGGGTGGCGCTTGAGACGGGAGGGGTCGCGCGGTTGGAACCGTAGCTCGGGACGGAGAACCGCCCAGGTCGGCCATGCGGGCCACTCCTCTTCTCACCGTCGACGAGATCGACGAGGCCACCCACCGGCAGGTGAACTTCCGTGCTCCCGGCCGGTAGAGAGCCGGTGGGGAGCAGGAGCGGTGCGCGGTCTCCCCTACGCGGCGATGGGCAGACGATGCGCGAACGTGTGGACGACCCGGTGGGACAGCTCGTTGCCCAGGGGCAGCGGGAGGTCCGCTCCACAGACGCGGACCCGTAGGAGCGCGTCGTCCGCGCGGACCTGTTCGATCACCCAGGGCGTTGCCCCGCTCACCGGGGCGCGTCGGCGGCTGCCGGGCGAACAGTACGCGTTGTACGGGATTCCGGGGGCCCGGAGGCCCGTCGTCCACGCCCGCGTCACGCGGCGAGAGGCACCTGTTCGCCCTCCACGGGCTGCCGGTAGTGGGCCCAGATCTGGTTCAGCTCGTGCTGGTAGTACAGCGGGTACAGACCGGCGACGATCAACAGGATGAGCCCGATCCAGGGGTTGCAGGTGGACTGCATCCCGGCCGACCGCTGCATCCGGGCGATGCGTACCCCCGTGTTGTAGATCGAGACGAAGGGGGGAACGATCACCAGCCAGCCGAGAGTGACGGCCAGAAGGGCGAGCACCGGGTTGACCTCGATCCGCTCGTCGAAGTCCCGGGCCTCACGGTTGATCTTGTAGTACCAGACCAGGTGGTAGATGCCCAGCGTGATCAGGGGCCAGATCAACCACACGAGAAAGATGTTGCGGGTCTTGCCCGCACGACCTGACATGTCCCACCTCCCATCAACCCAGTGCATCACGGACGGCGGCAGCACGCGCGTCGTGCGCGTGCCGCCGCCGGGGAGGGCGGGCGGTGCCTCCAGAGGGGCGGCGTGACGCACCTGCTGCTACGCGTCGCGGCCCACTGATGCGGAGTTGACCCCATGCGGCCCCAATGACCGGGAACAGCGGCTGACTTGGTCGCTACGCGGAAGCGACGACCTCCCCGGACGTGACCTGGGGAGGGTTGGGGAGCAGGGACGCGAGGTTGTCGCGTACGAAGTCCGCCGCTCGCGAGACCGATTCCGCGGCACCGGTCTCGTCCTGAAAGACACTGGTCGAGACCATGACCCCGTTTCCGGCGTCGAGCCAGTAGTAGGCCACGAAGCCGGGGATCTCGCGCACCAGCGGCACGAACCCCTCGTTCACCAGGCGTCCTGCCTCGACCGGGTCGGCCACGCCTTCGTACCGTCGGACGACTGCGTACATGACTGTTCTCCTCGGGGGTTCCGTGGGTTCCGTGCGTTCCGGGTGTGTCGCTGCTGAGTGGCGTTACCCGCTGCGACGGTCCCGTCGCTCGTGAGGTGTCCGGCGATCACCGGAAGGGCCGCCTGCGGTGAGCCGAACGGCGGCCTGGGCCCGGCCGCGGGGCTCGACCGGTCGGCCGGCCGCTTCCGGGCGCACACTGGAAGCAGAGGTCCGTGCGTCATGCGCGAACGTGGAGGTGAGCCATGAGCACCCTCGAAGAACACGTCGACGTCTCAGTCCCCCTCGACAGAGCCTGGGACAGCCTTCACCGGCTGGAGGACTATCCACGCTTCGTGGAAGGAGTGCGCGACGCCCGTACGGAGGCGGAAGACCGGGCACGGCTGGAGGTCGGCACCGGCGACCGGGCCCGGAGGGTCGAGGCCGAGGTGTCCGACCGCGCGGGGGAGCGCGTGATGGAGTGGCAGACCACGGGCGCCCCCGATCTCGCGGGTTCCTTCTCCCTGCAGCCGATCGACCAGGGCCACACGCGGGTTCAGGCACGGATCGAGTACGACCCCGACACGATCAGGGAGGCCTTCGGCGGGCCGAAGGGATTCGCCCAGGCGAACGCGATCGAGCGGCTCGTCCGCAGTGATCTGGAGCATTTCAAGGAGTACGTGGAACAGGAGCGGTGAGCGAGGGGACGCCTGCGGGCGCCGCCCCGGAACCCAGCCCCACATGAATGGCCAGACCCGCCCCGCAGTGCGATCATCACATCGGGGTGGAGCGCATCACTCTCAGCGACGTGGCGACCTGACGCGGAGAACTGGGGAGGATGCGGACGGATCTCCCCCTCCGGGTGGCTCTCCCCCTCCGGGTCCGGGTGAGCGTTGTGGTGGAGGAATGGGTGTCATGGCCAAGCGTCTGATCGTCTGCTGTGACGGAACGTGGAACCTCGCCGACCAGCCGAGCAGGACCAACGTCACCAAGGTCGCCCTGGCCGTGCGTCCGCGGTCCGCCGACGGCGTGGAGCAGCGCGTCTTCTACCACAGCGGGGTCGGCACGCGCCGTCTGGAACGGCTGCGGGGAGGGGCGTTCGGGATGGGCCTGTCCCGTAACGTCATCGCCTCCTACCGCTTCCTCGTCCACAACTACGAGCCCGGTGACGAGCTGTTCCTGTTCGGGTTCAGCCGGGGCGCGTTCACCGCGCGCAGCCTGGCGGGCCTGGTGCGCAACTCCGGCATCCTGCGCCGCGAGAACGCCGACCGGGTCAGGCAGGCGTGGGCCCTGTACCGCGACCGGGTCGAGAAGCCGAGCGGTACGGCCTCCACCCTGTTCCGCCGGGCGTTCTCGTACGAGCCGGAGATCCGCTTCATCGGCGTGTGGGACACGGTCGGCGCCCTGGGCATCCCGGTTCCGGGGCCGCGTTGGCTCAAGCCGGTCGTGAACGTGGTCAACCGCCGCTGGGCCTTCCACGACACCGAGCTCGGCAGCCATGTGAAGGGCGCCTTCCACGCGCTGGCCATCGACGAGCAGCGCACGGCGTTCCGTCCTACGCTGTGGAGCCGCCGGCCCGGCACCGCCGACGGCGAGCAGGAACTGAGGCAGGTGTGGTTCGCCGGGGTGCACAGCGACATCGGCGGCGGCTACCCGGAGACGTCCCTGTCCGACATCGCCCTGCTGTGGATGGTGCGTCAGGCCCGCAGATACGGGCTGGAGTTCAGCACGGGAGCGCTGAGCCCAGCCGGCCCGCGTGAGATGACTCCGGACCGGAGCACCGAGTTCAGGGTGCGTCCCCTCGTCATGGGCGAGCTGCACGACTCGCGCACGGGACTGTACCGGCTGGCCGGGCCGCTGCACCGGCCGATCGGCCGCACGGCGGACGGCGCCCTCGACAGCAGCCAGTACCTGGCCGTCCCCGCCAGGGAACGCCACGACGGGGACGCGGCCTACCGGCCACCGGAGCTCGCCCGGTACCTCGCCGACGAGGCGAACGTACGACTCGAACCCGTGCTCCTCGACCCTCGCGGCGGGGACCTGTCGAGCGCCGCGTCCGTCCTGCCGTCGCCCGACGGGGCGGGCCGGACGACGCCCGACGCGAGGGACCGGACGACGCCCGAGGCCAGGGACCGGACGACGCCCGAGGCCAGGGACCGGACGGGGCCGGGGCCGGTCGGCCGGACCTCCTGATCCCCTAGGCCGGGTCCGTCGGCTCCTGGACCCGCGCGCGGGCCGCCCCGGTGTGCCCCCGGGACTCCACCGCCGCGAGCGTCAGCGTCACGGCGATCGACGTCCCCGCCATCACGGCCATCGCAGCTCCTGGCGAGGTCAGTTGGGCCACCGCACCCGCCAGGGCCGCGCTCACGCCCTGCAGGGTGAGCCTGCCCGCGGAGTCCAGGCCCAGGGCGTGGCCGGTGAGGCGGGACGGGGTCAGGGCGAGCAGGTGTTCCTGCTGGAGGAGGCTCGCGGCGAAGCCGACGGAGGCCAGGGTCACGCAGACCGCGGCCACGGCGAGCGGCGGGCGCAGGGCGAGGAGCACGTACGGGGCGGCCAGGAGGAGCAGCAACGGACGTACCAGGCGGGGGCGCGCCGCGGGCGGGAGGAAGCGGCCCGCCGTCACGTCCCCGGCCAGCATCCCGGCCGCCGCGCAGGCGAAGAGGAGGCCGGCGCGGTCGGGCGCGTACGACACGAACAGGGACTCGCAGCCGACCACCAGGCCGTTGGGGACCCACAGGCCCAGGTAGACGGTGCGGCGGGGCGCGGACGACCACAGCTCGGCGTTCGTCCGCCAGGTCCCGGAGACCGAGAGACGCCCGGAGGCCCTGGGGGCGCGGCGGGTCAGGCCGAGGAACGCGACGGCGGCCGAGGTCGCGTGCAGGGCCGCCGCCAGCAGGAGCGTGGCCGTCGGGGACAGGACCGCCACCAGGACGCCGCCGGTCGCGTACCCCGTGATCTGCGTGATGCCGTTCATCATGTTGAAGACCGAACGGCCCAGCAGGTAGCCGTCATTGGGAAGGATCTCGCTCAGCAGGCCCCAGCGGACTCCCCCGCCCAGCGACGAGACCAGCCCCAGCACGAGGATCACGGCGAAGACGGCCCCCAGCGGCAGGCCCGGCAGCGCGAGCAGCGCCGTACCGGCCGCGAACGCCGCCGCCATGCCCGACAGCGTCGCCCTCGGCGGAAGACGATCGGCCCCCGAGAGCAGCGTCGTCGCGCCCACCACCTGGGCCAGGGACGGCCCGAACATGCTGAGGGCCGACAGCAGGGGCGATTCCGTCGCCTCGTACACAAGCGTGCCCAGGGCCAGGCCGCTCACCGTCGATGCCGCCACCTGGAGGGCCGAGGAGAGGAAGAGGGGGGTGAACTCGCGGGTACGGAGGAGGTCTTGGTAGCTGCGCATGGAGGGAGGATCGGACGGTGCCGTCGAGCGCCGTTACTGTTTCGCGGGTGAGCGAAACGTGAGCCGGGGGTGCGCGCATGGGCTGGTGGCAGGTCAACGCCGACACCCTCGCCGGCAGCCGGTTCGTCGTCTCACCGCTCGCCGAGACGTTCGCGAGCCTGAAGGTGCTGCACGCCGGGACCGGGGCGCACCCGGGGGAGCTGGCCTGGCTCGCCGAGCATCTGCCCGCGTACCGGCGGCGGTTGTCCCGTGACCCGGTGACCGCGCTGCTCGTACGGGCCGGCCTCGGGCGGGAGTGGATCGCCGACTTCCTCACACCCACCCCCGGGCAGAGCGCCGGATTCGCTCAGGAGGTCGCCCGGGTACGGGACGCCGACCCCGCGGCAGCGCGCCACCACCTGACCGTCTCCCTCCGCGGCCCTCTCCCCGACCTCCTCCGCCGCGACGATCTCCCCCAACGCGCCGCCGACCTGCTGGAGTTCGTGTGGGAGGAGACCGTACGGCCGTACTGGGAGCGGCGTCGGCGGCGCGTGCTCGAAGCCGATGTACTCGCCCGCACCGCGCAGTTGGGCCAGGGCGGATGGGCCTCGGTACTCGACGCGCTGCGGCCGGGCATGCGGTGGCTGGGCGGGGACCGGCTGCAGGTGAACCTGCACGAGTACCCGCCGCGCGAGATCTCCGGCGCGGAGCTGCTCTTCGTGCCGGTCACTCCGCAGCGGCACGGATGGGTGTCGTGGGACGAGGGCGAGCGGTACGCCGTCGTGTACCCGTGCGCGGGAGTGCTCACCGAGGGACAGGCGGCCCCGTCCGTGCCCGCCGCGCTCGGCGCGCTCCTGGGCGAGGCCCGGGCCCGGGTGCTCGTACTGCTGGACTCCCCCATGAGCACGACCCAGTTGGTGGCCCTCACCGGGCAGGGGCTCGGGTCCGTCGGGCGGCATCTGCGGGTGCTGCTGGACGCGCGGCTGGTGCGCAGGCGGCGCGCCGGGCGGTCGGTGCTGTACTACCGGACCGCGGCGGGTGAGGTGCTCGTCACAGCGCAGCGGGGGTGAGCCGGCCCGCCGCCCGCCCGTCACCCGCCGGAGTTAGCATCCGCTCATGACTGCTGACAACACTGCTGGGAACGCCGGGAACTCCGGGAACTCCGTGCTCGATGTCGAGATCGGTGCGCTGCAGGGCGGCTCCGCCGACCTCACGCAGTACCGTGGCAAGGCCGTCCTCGTCGTGAACGTGGCCTCCAAGTGCGGGCTGACCCCGCAGTACGCAGGCCTGGAGCGGCTGCACGAGCGGTACGCGGACCAGGGCTTCACCGTGCTGGGGGTGCCGTGCAACCAGTTCCTCGGCCAGGAACCGGGTACGTCGGAGGAGATCGCGGAGTTCTGCTCAGCGACGTACGGGGTGACCTTCCCGATGACCGAGAAGGTCGAGGTGAACGGGGAGGGACGGCACCCGCTGTACGCACGGCTGGTGGACCACGCCGACGCCGAGGGCCACACCGGTGACATCCGCTGGAACTTCGAGAAGTTCCTGATCGGCCGGGACGGCGCGGTCGTCGCCCGCTTCTCGCCGCAGACCGAGCCGGAGGCGGCGGAGGTCGTGGCGGCGGTGGAGAAGGCGGTCGGCTGACGCGTCCGCTCTCCGGCTCACTCTCCTTCCCGTTCGATGCCGTTGACCTTGCCCCTGGGGCAAGGGGCAGCGTGCCCGTCGCCGGGCGGTGGTCGCCCGGCGACGGAGGGCGGCATGGTGGGCCGGGAGGCGGGAGGAAGGCGATGGACATGGCGGGCGAGGAACCGCCGGCCGGGAGACCGCCGGTCGAGGACCTGCTGACCATCGGCGCGTTCGCCGCGCGGACGCGGCTGTCGGCGAAGGCCCTGCGGCTGTACGACCGGCAGGGACTGCTCGCGCCGGCGTACGTCGACGACGTGACCGGTTACCGCTACTACCGCGCCCACCAGGCCGAACGTGCCCGTCTCGTGGCCCTGCTCCGCCGGCTCGACATGCCGCTCGCGCGGATCGCCGAGGTCGTCGGGCTGGAGGAGCAGGAGGACGGGGAGCGGGCCTCGGACGCGGTCGCCGCGTACTGGGCGGACGTCGAGGCGCGGCTGGCCGGGCAGCGGGCGCTCGTGGACTACCTCCGTGCACGCCTTTCAGGGAGGAGTTCCGAGTTGTACGGCAAGTTCGACATCGAGACGGTGGACGTGCCCGAGCAGTGGGTGCTCACGCAGCGGCGGCATGTGCTCGCCGACGAGATACCCACCTGGATCGGGGCGTCGCTGGGGCGGCTGGAGGAGGGCGCGCGCGAGTGCGGAGGCATCACCGGCGCGCCGTTCGTCGTGTACTACTCCGAGGTCTCCATGGAGAGCGACGGGCCCGCGGAGGCGTGCGTACCGGTCGCCGACGAGGTCGCCGCGCGGGCTTGGGCGGCGGGGCGGGGGCGGGCGTGGGAGACGCAGGCGCGCCGGGAACCCGCGCGGCGGCTGGTGTTCACCCGTATCCGCAAGGCGCAGGTCGCCAATCCGCAGATCCACGCGGCGTTCGAGGCGGTGGAGGCGTGGATCGCGCGGGAGGGGCTGGAGGTCGTGGGGCCGTGCCGTGAGGTGTACTTCGCCGACTGGGACGCGGCGGGGCCCGAGGATCCGGTGTGCGATGTGGCGTTTCCGGTGAGGTGACAGCTCCTGCCGGTGGGGGTACGCGAACGTTTCCTCGCCCCCGCCGCCCCTACCCGTCCCATCCTGTCCCTGGGGGCTGCGCCCCCAGACCCCCGCTGTCGGCCTTGCGGCCTCGTCCTCAATCGCCGGACGGGCTGAAAAACCAAGCCCCGGCCGCGGAAATCCAGCCCCTTGGGGGCACCTCCCAGCGGTAGCTGGGGGAGTTTGAGGAGCGGGGTCCGGGGCGGAGCCCCGAGCGGGGTCGAAGGGGCAGCGTCCCTGGAGAGGGGACGGTAGGGGCGGCGGGGGCGCCCCCCCTGTGCGCGACGCCTCAGCGGAGTTCCTCCGGGCACGGCGTCCCCCGCGGCAGCTGGTACGGCGCCGCGAGGCGGTACGTGCCCGCCCGGGGGGCCAGAAGCTCGGTCCACTCGTCGCCGAAGGCGTCCTTCTCCGCCTCCATGAGGCAGCCGTTGACGTTGTCGTACGTCTTCGGCACGTCCTCGCCCTCCCGCCGCTTCGACTCCTCCGTCTCCTGCGGCGCCCGCAGGCTCTTGCCCTCCTCGTCGACCAGGCTCAGCCACGGCGAGTACGGGATCCGGATCAGGACGCGCCCCGCCTTGCGGACCCGCAGGGTCATCTCCCCCTGGGCGGCGCGGTCGACCACGGCGTCCGGCTCGGCCATCGGCGTCGGGTCCGTCACCGCGAACAACTGCCAGTTCGCGTCGCCCCAGATCTGCTTCAGATACGGCATGCCCCGCTGAACCAGCTCCCGCTCCCGCTCACCGCCGTCCCCGTCCGGCTCGTCCTTGGGAAGGACGACGTAGTGCACGGCCCACCGCTTCAGCCACTCGTGGTAGTTCGCGGAGTTGAGCGTGTCGTCGTAGAAGAGCGGGTTGCGCTCCATGTCGGCCTGCCGGTTCCAGCCCCGCGCCAGGTTCACGTACGGCGCCAGGGCCGACGCCTCACGGTGCGAACGGGCCGGGACCACCTCCACGCGGCCCTTCTCGGCACCCACCACCTGCAGCTGGTTCACCAGGGGCGCCAGCTCACGCGCCCACGACGCCGCCGGTGTCGTGTTGATGACGTCGTCCACCGCCTTGAAGCCGATCCACGCCGTGAAGCCGAGGAAGGCGATCACCGTGGCGTACCACTTGCGGGAACGCGGCACCGTGAACGGCAGCGCGGCCAGCAGCGTCACACCCGCGAACAGCATCGGCAGACGCGTGATGTTGGACCCGATCTGCGAGCTGATCAGCCAGACGAGGAGCACGGAGAGCCCGTACACCGCCGCCGTGATCCGGACCGTCGTCCACTCCCTGGGGACCAGGACGTAGACGAACACCGAGTAGATCACCGGCAGGGACGCCGATCCGATCGACATCGGCTGTGTGCCCGAGAACGGGAACAGCCAGGCCGACAGCGCCACCACCGCCGCGGGCGCCAGACCCAGCGCCCACGCACCCGGACGGCGCTTCTGCAGGAACAGCGCCACCGCCACCAGCCCCACGAACAGGCCCGCCACCGGTGACGCCATGGTCGCCAGCGCGGCCAGCGGCGCCGCGCACAGCGCCTTCGCCCAGCGCTTGTAGCGCCAGCGGTACGGCCAGCAGAACACGACCGCGGTCGCGCCCAGCGCGAAGACCGTGCCCAGACCGAAGGTGACCCGCCCGGACGCCGCGTTGCACAACAGCGCGAACACCCCGGCCAGCGCGGGCCACAGCGGCTGCCGCACCGCCCTGCTGCGCATCAGGATCATCGTCAGCAGGCCCGCGGAAGCCGTCCCCGCGATCATCATCGTCGTACGGACCCCGAGGACCGACATCAGATACGGGGACACGACGCTGTACGAGACCGGGTGCATCCCGCCGTACCAGGCCAGGTTGTACGCGGAGTCCGGGTGCCGGCCGACGAACTCCGCCCACGCGTCCTGCGCCGCCAGATCCCCACCGCTGTTCGCGAACGTGAAGAACCAGACCAGGTGGAGGAGGCCCGAGAGAGCCGTGACGAGGGTGACCGGGTGACGGAGGAAGCGCGTCAGCCGGGTCGTGGTCTTCCGGGATGCGGGCCGCTCACCGGTGCCGGCACCGGAGGGTTCTGCTATTCGCGGGTGCGTGCCCGGTTCCGGATCGGCGTCGTCGGCGTATGTCCGCTCCGCTGTCGCCACCTGAACGCACTCCCCGTGTCCCTCTGTACGTGTCCCGTTTCTCGTGCTCCGGCCGGTGACGCGGCCCACGGCCCGACCGGTCTCGCGACGCTAGCACGCGCCCCGCCGGCGGGTGCCCGGTGGTGACCGGGTGGCGCTCCGCCGACGGGGTGCCGTGGGTGACGCGGCGGCGGTCAGCCCACGCGCGTGAGCTTGCTGCCGAAACCGGGCTCGGCGAGGTCCGACTGGAGCGCGACGGGCACCTCGACGGTGTCGCCCTTACCGTCTCCAACGGTGAGGGAACCCACCTTGGTTCCGGCCTTGGCCTCGTTCGGAACGGTCGTACCGTCGTCCGTCAGCGCCAGCTTGACGGTCTGCCCGGCCCAGCCCACCGCGGAGACGTCCTTGGTGGCGACGACCGGCGTGTGACCGCCGAGGCCGTCGTCGACGTACCCGACGACATCACCCTTCTTCAGGATCTTCTCGCTCGTCAGCGCGTCCTGCGCGGCGATCATCGCCGTCTTGCTGACCGCGTTGACGGTGTCGATGATCGGCGCCGTGTGCTGGCCGAGGATCGCGCCGACGATGACGACGTTCTCGCCGCCGACCTCCTTGGTGGCCGCGAACAGCAGGTTGCCGCCGGCCTTGGTGGTGGAGCCGGTCTTGATGCCGATGGCGTTGTCGTAGGGGACGAGCGTGTTGTAGTTGCGCCACTCCCTGCCGGAGGGGTCCTTCCAGCTGGGCAGCCGGGTGATGTCCGTCAGGGCCTTCATCTTCACCAGCTCGTTGCCGAGCTTGACCTGGTCCTCGGCGGTGGAGACGGTCGTCTCCTTCAGCCCGGACGGGTCGGTGTACTTGGTGTTGGTCATGCCGAGGTCCTTGGCGGCGGCGTTCATCTTCTTGACGAACTCCGCCTCGGAACCATTGGTGTCCCAACGGGCCAGGAGGCGTGCCACGTTGTTCGCGGACGGAATCATGATGGCCGCGATGGCGTCCTGCAGGGAGAGCTTGTCGCCCTCCTTGATCGTGTTGAGCGTCGACTCGCCGTCGGCGTCGTAGCCGCCCTCCTTCTCGGCGAGCGCGTCGACCGGGATGGACGGGCCCTTGGCGCCCTCCTTCAAGGGGTGGTCCTTGAGGACGACGTACGCGGTCATGGCCTTGGCGACCGACCCGATCGGCACGGCCTTCTGCTCGCCGAAGCCGTCCATCGTGCCGATGCCGGTCACGTCCATCGCGCCCTGGCCCTCCTTCGGCCACGGCAGGGAGAGCTTGCCGCCCTCGAAGGCGTAGGTCTTGTCCGCCGTCAACGTCAGGGCGGGCGTCGGCAGCGGGCGTACGGCCTGTACGACCGCAAAGATGATCACCAGCAGGACGACCAGCGGGGTCCAGATCTTGACCCGCCGGACGAGCGTGCGGACCGGGGTCGGCGGGGGCGGCGGGGTGTTCGTCAGCTCGGCCAGCAGGTCGAGCGGCGGCTTCGGCGGCAGGGGCTGCTGCGCGGTGCGCTCGGGTCCGACCTGCGGGATGGCGGCGGTGGCGTCCGCGGGCGCCGCGGGGGCGGTCCTCGGCGGCTCCGGCGGTGCCGTGACGGGCTTGGCGGGCTTCGGGACCCTCGGCTCGTCGAGAGGCTTGAGGGCAACGAACCTGCTGGTGCGCTCGGACTCCGGCTCGGACTCCGGCTCGGGCTTGTCGGTGACCCTGACGGCGGGCTCGTCCTTCGCGGCCGGCTTGTCCGCGGGCTCGTCGCCCTTCGCGTCCCTCGCGTCCTTCGCGTCCTCCGGCTTGGCGCCGCCGTCCAGTTTGAGCATGGTCGTGGGCTGGTCCACGGCGGGCGGGCGCACCTTGAAGACGGCGGTGGGCTGGTCGACCTGGGGCTTGGGGGCGGCCTTGTCCGCCTCGCCCGCCTTGCCTTCCTCGCCTGCCTTGCCTTCCTTACCGTCCTTATCTGTTTTGTCCGTGTCGGATTCCGCGTCCGGAGCGGACTCGGGCTCGGACTTGGCCTCGGACTTGTCGTCGGAGCCCGCGTCGGCGTCGGACGCGCTGTCGGCCTCGGAGTCGTCGGAGTCGTCGGAGTCGTCTTCGGCATCGGGGTCGGCGTCCGGGGCCGGTGCGTCCGCCTCGTCGGCCCCGGCCTCGCCCTCGCCGTCGTCCTCCGACCGGCTGTCACCTCCGGCGTCCACCGAGTCCCCGGAGCCCGCGTCGGTGGCCTCGGTGGCCTCCGGGCCCGTGACGTCCCCGTCGGCGGAGCCCTCGTCGTCCTGCACGTCCGCCCCGGAGTCACTCCCCGACGCCGAACCTCCCGACGAACCCAGCGCGCGCTCGGCCTCCTCCAGGGCCCGGCGCGAGAACACCGCGGTCGCCTGGTCCACACCCACCGTGGCGGGGGCGGACGCCCCCGGCACCGAAACCTTCTCCTGGGCCACGGCCAGCCGCGGATCGGCCGAGGACGCACCAGCGCCCGCGCCCGACGCGCTCGTGGCTCCCGGCTTCGGAACCGCGGGCCCGCTCCCCGGCGTCGACCCCTTCGACGACTCGTACCGCTTCGACCTGTCGGGGGACTCGCCCGCCACCGATGCCTCCTCCTGCGCCGCCCCGCTGCCGGGACGAGCGTCCTACCGAACCGTGAACCCCGCCCGGACACCGCCCTGTACCGCTGTCCGAACCATGTACCAGTGTCCTGTGTGCGGGCCTAACCCAAGCCGTAGACGAGAACGACATACCTACTGGTTCCACTACGAAAGGGTCACGCACCCTCGACAGACCAATGTGAGAGGGGTCACCCTGTCATTCATCCACGCGGGGAGGCATGGATGGGCAGGAGCCGCAGAACAATTCCGGAGGAGCTTCTGCTGCTGGCACTGGACCCGGCCACGGGTACCACTGCGCAGCCGCAGTCGCTCGACCTCGGTCTGGCCGGAGCACAGCTAGTGGAGCTGGCGCTGGCCGGACGGATAGCCCCAGACGGGGATCGTATCGCCGTGGTGGTACCACGGCCGACAGGAGATCCAACTCTGGACTGCGCGTTGGAGTTGCTGCGAAGGCGTGGCGCTCCCGTACGGGCGGTCCACTGGATTGGCGGACCCCGGCTGGGGCTGCGCCAAACCTACCTTTCGCATCTGGAGCGGTGCGGCATGGTGCATGCCGTGGCGGGCCAGATGTGCGGGGTGCTGCCGACGACGCGCTACCAGGCGACGGACACGGCCATCAGCCGGGAGATCAGGTCCCGGCTGGATTCCGCGATCCGTACCGGCGTGCCGCCGGACCCACGGACGGCCGCGCTCGCCGCACTGGCCCACGCGGTCGGTCTCGGCAAGCACCTGTATCCCGGGAACGAGGGGCGGTCCTCCCGCTCCCGCCTCCGGGATCTGATCCGGCACGACCCCATGGGCGGCCTCGTGGCACACGCCGTGATGGACGTCCAGAACGGTGTGGCGGCGCAGCCACGCCGTAGCCCGGCACCGGCCGGCCGTCCGGCGGGCGCCGGGGGCAGGACCGCGCCGGAACCCTCAAGGGGCGTTCCGATGCAGCCGCGTCGCGGCTCCATGGCGCGTGTCGTGGCCCACTGATCCACAGATCCACTGATCCAGGGGTCCACGACAGCCACACCGGCGTCCCGGAAAGCACCACCAGCACCAGAGCGTTACGAGCAGCACCACGCACGGACGGGTACGGAAACGCACTCGCGGGTGCCGCGGCGCAGTACCGCACCGCCAAGCGGTACCGCACCGTCACGCGGTACCGCGGCGCCACAGCGCCGCGACGAGCCGTCCGTGGGCCTGAGGACCCGGTTCGGGAGCCGCCGGTTCGCGCGGGGCGTGTGAGGCCGTACGCGGTCCGTCCCGGACGAACGATCAGTTCGTCCGGGACGGCGCCGCGGTCTCACACGTCCCGCGCGACCGCATGCCCGGCGGAACGCCGCCCGAGTTCGGCCGGATATCGCCCCCGGCGAGCGCGCATCCCCCGAACCGGCGTCGCACGGCGCATATCCGCCGTTTCCCAGCGGTAGTAAGCACCTTGGTGGCAATCTGCTCAGCAGCAGATACTCAAAGTGTCAGGCCCGCAGCCGGAGGTGCACGTCCCGTGGCGTCCAATGTCAATCCCACTGTCAGGCGGCGCCGCCTGGGCCAGGAGCTGCGCCGGCTCCGCGAGCTCAAGGGCATGACGGCCGAGGAGGTCGCCGAGCGTCTGCTGGTCTCGCAGTCGAAGATCAGCCGCCTGGAGAACGGACGCCGCAGTATCAGCCAGCGCGACGTCCGCGACCTGTGCGGGGTGTACGAGGTCGAGGACCACCGGATCGTCGACTCGCTGATGCAGATGGCCAAGGACTCGCGCCAGCAGGGCTGGTGGCACGCCTTCGGCGACATCCCCTACAGCGTGTACATCGGCCTGGAGACGGACGCCGCCTCGCTCAGGGTGTACGAGCCGCAGGTCGTCCCCGGCCTCCTGCAGACCCCGGCCTACGCCGAGGCCCTCATCCAGGGTGCCCTGCCGGAGACCCCGACGACCGACGTGGAGAAACGGGTGCAGGTGCGGCTGCGCAGGCAGGAGCGAATCTCCGCCGACGAGCCCCTGCGCCTGTGGGCGGTGGTCGACGAGGCCGCCCTCCGCCGGGTCGTGGGCAGCCGTCTGATCATGCGTGAGCAGCTGGAGCGGCTCGTCGAACAGTCCCAGCTCCCGCACGTCACCGTCCAGATCCTGCCGTTCGACATGGGGGCGCATCCCGGCCTCAACGGCCAGTACGCGATCCTGGAGTTCCCCGACGCGGCGGACTCGAGCGTGGTCTACATCGAGGGCGTCACCAGTGACCTCTATCTGGAGAAGGCCCACGACGTCCAGAAGTACAGCGTCATGTACGAACACCTCCGCGCCCAGGCCCTGAACGCGGAACACTCACGCCAGTTCATCGCGGACATCGCGAAGGAGTACGCCCACTGAGGTCCGTACGAGCGCGCTGAGGCCCGTACGAGCCAGTGAACAAAAGGGCGAGACCCTACACCCTGGCCCCAGCAAAGCGGAAGACCCCAGGGGTATATGCCATCCGGTCGAGTGAATAGTCGCTTCAGCAGCCGATGTTGGCGAGTAGCGTCGATCACGCCACCGAGCAACAACGTTGGCGCAAACCGAACAGCGGGGTCCGACCGGAGCCCGCGGGACGGTGACAGCAACTCGACCCACTGCTTACCGGAGCGAACATGGCAATCCGTCAGGGAGCCACATTCAAGTGGACCAAGTCCTCGTACTCCGCGGGCAACGGTGCCTGCGTGGAGGTCAAGTCCCCCGTCACGACCACGCTCGCCGTCCGCGACTCCAAGGTTCCCGAGGGCCCCGCGCTGGCGTTCCCCGCGAACGCCTGGAGCGCCTTCGTGGCGGGCGTGGACCGGGGAGCGTTCTGACCCTCGTCCACCGCACGACCGACAACTTCACAGGCAACACCGATTGAGCCCTCTCGACTGGCCCGCCGTCCCGGCCGAGGGGGTTCGGCCTTGGCCGCGCACGCCGTATTCCGCTCGCGCCGACAACCGACCGTCCTCGTTCGATTACAGTGCCTGAGCGAGGCGGTGGTGGGAGGTGGGTCGGTGGTCGCGAACGCCGGGGCCGTGTGGGGACGGGCCGAACAGCAGGACTTCCGGAGCCGAGTGCGGGGCACCCTGCTCGGGGCGGCGGTCGGGGACGCGCTGGGCTCCCCCGTCGACGGGCTGACCCTGGAGGAGATCCGCGCGACGCACGGGCCCCAGGGGCTCGTCGACCTGGCGTCCGCGTACGGCAGGCGCGGTGCGGTCACCGACATCACCCAGCTCACCCTCTTCACCGTCGACGGGCTGATACGGGCCCAGGTGCGCCGGGACACGGGCGCCTGGCACCCGCCGACGGACCTGCACCGCGCGTACCTGAGATGGGCGGCGACACAACGGGACTGGGGGCCCGACGAGAGACGCAAGGACGACGGATGGCTGGCCCGCGAGGAGTGGCTGTACGCCCGCCGCGATCCCTCCCGCGCCTGCCTGCTCGGCTTCGGCGACGAGACCATGGGCACGCTGGACGCACCCAAGAACCCCGGTGAGCCGGGGCCCGAGGCCGCCGCCCGCAGCGCCCCCTTCGGGCTCCTCGTCGGCTGGGAGTCACAGCTCGTGGTGCAGCTGTCCGTGGAGTGCGCCGCGCAGACCCACGGCCATCCGAGGGCCTATCTCGCGGCGGGCGCGTACGCCTCGATCGTGCACGCCCTGGCGCGCGGGGACACCCTCGACGCGGCCGTCCAGCAGGCGCTGGTGCTCCTCGCCGCGCGGCCCGGGCACGAGCCGGTCACCGCGGCCCTGCAGCAGGCGCTCGGTGCCGTGCGGCAGGGCATGCCGTCGCCGACGCGGATGGAGGAGCTCGCCGGGGACGGTACGGCGGACGGGGCGCTCGCCGTGGCCGTCTACTGCGCGCTGGTCGGGGAGGACGTACGGCACGGGCTGTGTCTCGCGGTGAACCACGGCGGGCCCTCCGGGGCGGCGGGAGCGCTCACGGGCGGGCTCCTCGGCGCCCTCCACGGCGAGACGGCCCTCCCGCCGGCCTGGCTGGCCGAACTGGAGGGCCGCCCCACCCTGCTCGCCCTGGCGGACGACTTCTCGATGGAGATGACCCAGGGGCCCGCGCTGCACGGTCCGGCGGGGTCCTCGCCCGCGTGGATCGCCAGATATCCGCGGGGTGCCTAGTACTCCCGTTGCCGGAGCTACCAGGCCCCTGTCGACCACAGACCGCGCCCGTGCGTCGCCACCAGCAGCCGTCCGCCGTCGGGTGAGACGTCCAGGGAGACGATCCCGGCGCTGGGCAGGGCACCGGAGAGCCGGTACCAGCTGTAGCCGCCGTGCGCGGTGGGTGTGGCCGCGAAGACGCCCACGTCCGTGCCCACGACGACATGACCGTTCCATAGGGCGAGTGCCCCGGCGGGTGCGTCCGGCAGGTCGCCGGTGCGGTCCGTCCAGGTGGTGCCGCCGTCGGTGCTCTCGAAGACGTGGCCCTCGCCGGCCCCGGAGACGTAGCTGCGGGTGAAGCCGCCGTATGTGGCCCACACGTGGTCGGCGTCGTGCGGGTCGACGGTGAGCGACGTGACGTAGCGGTTCGGCAGGGGGGCCGTCAGCCGGTGCCAGGTGCCACCGGCGTCGGTGTCGATGCCGCTGGCGTACTCGGGGCCGCTCCAGTCCTCCCAGCCCGCGTACGTGACGGAGCCGTTCGCCGCGAGGGCCGTGACGGAGTGGTTCTCGCCGGTGTCGTGGACGCTGCGCCAGTCGCAGGCGTCCGCCGTGCAGCGGGTGTCCCAGCCCTTGCCGCCGTTGTCCCACACGTACCGGCCGCCCGCCACCCAGTGGTTCAGGTCGCCGGTGTCGGAGGTGTAGGGGGCGATGAACTCGGGGCCCGGGTCGCATCCCTTGAGGTCGGCGTTCCAGTCGCAGGCCGGCGAGATGTTGGTGAAGGAGGGCGTCGTGCCGTCGGAGCGGCCGCCGTTGGTCGTCAGCTGCAGGTCCAGGTCGACGTACTCGTTGACGGCCCGGTCGGCGTTCGCCGGGTCGACGAGGACGAAGCCGCCGTCGCCGCCCGAGGGCTGGTACAGCTCACGTGCGCCGGGCAGGCTCAGCACGTTGCCGTTGTCCTGAGTGCCGCCCCACGTGGACAGGGCGCCGGTCGCAGGGTCGCGGCCGTAGGCGGCGTCGTAGTACTGCAGGGTGCGCAGGCCCTGGTTGAGGTTGGTCCAGCCCTCGGAGGGCAGCACCGGGTCCGGGCGCAGGGTCGCCGAACGCTCGTAGACGCCGCCGTCGTTGCCGAAGTAGACGCGGTGGTCCGGGCCGAAGGCGATGGCGTGCTGGTCGGGGTGGGTCGTCATGGGGCAGCCGCCCGCGACCGGGCCCTGCGTCCAGCACTTCAGGCCGAAGTTCCAGTACGGGCCGATCGTCGCCCAGGTCCTTCCGGCGTCCCAGCTCTCGAAGACCTCGGAGAAGGCCGCGTAGACGTGGTCCGGGTCGGCGGGGTCCACGGCGACGTACTGGTTGTACCAGGCGGCGCCGGTCGGCTCGCTGTTCTGCGCGCCCGCCGCCTTGAGGACGTCCTCGTCGGCGACCGTCGTCCAGGGTCCGGCCGCGTCGCCGGTGGCCGAGCGGAGGACGTCTCCGTCGCTGCTGGAGTTCGTGGCGTCGCCTACGACGGCGAACAGCTCGCGGCCGTCGGCCGAGTAGGAGAGGGACGAACGGCCGGGGACGACGCCCGCCAGGTCGCCGGTCGGGGTGACCCTGTGCCAGGTGCCGGGCTTTCCGGAGTCGTCGGACTGGTAGACGCCGTTCGCGTCGCCGTCGGCGGAGAACGAACGCGCGACCACGGCGGTCACCTGCCGGCCGCCGGTTCCCGGGCGTACGGCGACGTCGGTGGCCGCCGAGGACCAGGTGCTGTCCGGGTCTCCGGGGGCGAGGGCGAGAGTCCAGTCGGAGGTGATGTCGGCGGCGGCGCGGCGCAGGACGCCCTCGTTGGTGGCGGCGTAGACGTGCCCCCGGCCGTCGAAGGTGATCCGGGGGACGACACTGCCGTCGATCCGCCTGCCCACCTGACGCCAGGTGACGCCGCGGTCGGTGGAGCGGTAGATGCCGAGGCCGGTGTAGGAGTCGCCGGAGTTGCTGGGCTCGCCGGTGCCGATCCACAGGGAGTGGTCGGCGGGGTTCACGGCCAGGGCACCCACGGCGAGCGTCTGCTGGTGGTCGGACAGGGGCTTCCAGTGCCGGCCGTCGTCGTCCGAGCGCCACAGCCCGCCGTCGGCGGCGCCCTCGTACACCGTGTGCCCGTCCACGGCGAGTGCGGCGACCCGGCCGCTGTTCAGCCCGAATCCGGCTCCGAAGTTCGACGCGACCGGGTCGGCGTACTGCTTGTCCTCCGGTTGCAGCGGGGCGTTCGTGACCTCCGACCACCGGGCCGGTACGGTCGGCAGCCGTCCGGCCTGCCGACGGGCGTCGGCCAGCGCGCCGGGCCCCACCGTGCCGCCGGGGGCCGTCTTCATGCGGTTCTGCTGGGCGAAGGCGGCGGTGGGGTCGTCCCGGTCGGTGCCATCGTCGTCACCGCCGCCACCGTCACCGTCGTCGGTCGCGGTCAGGGCGTGGGGCACGGTGTCCGCCGAGGGCGATACCGCGCCGGGTCTGGGGTGGTCGCCAGGTGTGGCGGGCGACGCCGCGTCGGCGCGGCCCGCCACCAGGAGCAGGGCGCAGGCGGCCAGTGCGGTCGCCCGCGCGCCCCGTGGGGAGTGGGGGATTCTCATACCACCTGATCACACAGCCATTACTTGAACATTTGAGTGAGCAGGTGGCAATGATCGGGCAAAGGTCATGCCCCGTGAGAACCAAGAGAGTTGAGCCCGGCTCAGCTCATCGGTCCTTCACCGTCGTACCCACCGCGTCCTCCACCCCACCGGCCGGTGCCGGGATCGCGGCCGCCGCTCCGTCGCCGTCCGTGTTGATCTTCTCGATGATCGCCAGGCGCTCCGGGGTGTCCTCCGGCTTCAGGTAGCCGATCAGGACGTAGAGGACGAGGGAGACGGCCAGCGGGATCGAGACCTGGTACTGGAGCGGGACCCCGCCCTCGATCTGCCAGCTGATCGGGTAGTTGACCAGCCAGAAGGCCAGCAGGCCCATCGCCCAGCTGGTGAGGGCCGCCGTCGGTCCGGAGCGGCGGAAGGCGCGCAGCAGGCCCAGCATCATCGGGATCGCCATCGGGCCCATCAGGCCGGCCACCCACTTGATCACGACGGTGATGATGTCCTTGAACGTGGGTGAGTTGACCTGCGTGGCCGCCGCCATGGACAGGCCCAGGAAGACGACGGTCGTGACGCGGGCGACGCGAAGGCCCTGCCCCTGCGTCCAGGTCCGCGCCCTGCGCCAGATCACCGGCGCGCAGTCCCGGGTGAAGACCGCCGCGATCGCGTTGGCGTCGGAGGAGCACATCGCCATGGTGTGGGAGAAGAAGCCGACGATGACCAGGCCCAACAGTCCGTGCGGGAGCAGCTGTTCTGTCATCAGGCCGTAGGAGTCCGAGCCGTCCGGCTTCTGCGACTCGACCAGCAGGGGCGACATCCACATGGGGAAGAACAGGACCACCGGCCACACCAGCCAGAGGATCGCCGACAGACGTGCCGAGCGCTCGGCCTCGTACGCGCTGGGCGTGGCCATGTAGCGCTGGGCCTGGTTGAGCATGCCGCCGTTGTACTCGAAGAGCTTGATGAAGAGGAAGGCGAGGAGGAAGACGGTGCCGTACGGGCCGACCAGCGGCTCCCCGTGGCCCCGCAGCTCCGGCTCGTCCCAGGCGCCGAAGAAACCGATGCCCTTGTCGTTCAGCTCCATGACGACCGCCACGAACATCGCGACACCGGCGAGGAGCTGGATCACGAACTGGCCCAGCTCCGTCAGCGCGTCCGCCCACAGGCCGCCGATCGTGCAGTAGATCGCCGTGATGCCGCCGGTGATGAGGATGCCCTGGTTGAGCGAGATGCCGGTGAAGACCGACAGCAGGGTGGCGATCGCCGCCCACTTCGCGCCCACGTCCACGATCTTCAGCAGCATCCCGGACCAGGCGAGCGCCTGCTGCGTGGGCAGGTTGTAACGGTTCTTCAGGTACTCGAGCGGGGACGCCACGTGCAGCCGGGAACGTAACCGGTTGATGCGCGGCGCGAACAGCTTCGACCCGATCGCGATGCCGAGCGCGATGGGGAAGGACCAGGTGACGAAGGACGTGACGCCGTAGGTGTAGGCGATGCCCGCGTACCCGGTGAACATGACCGCGCTGTAGCCCGACATGTGGTGCGAGATGCCGGACAGCCACCAGGGCATCTTCCCGCCGGCGGTGAAGAAGTCACTGACGTTGTCGACCCGTTTGTGCGACCAGATGCCGATCGCGACCATCACGCCGAAGTAGCCGATGAGCACGGCCCAGTCGAGACCGTTCATGTGCTCCCTCCCGGGAATCCGCCCTGCCAACTGTCCTGTTGTGCACGGCACTCCGCCGGAACAGGCCACATACGCGGGCCGGAGCAGGCCACACAGGCAGGCCGAAGCAAGGCCACACCAGCCGCGTGCATGCCAAGGCGGCCGCGAAGTGCCCGCTCATCCTGAAAGCGGCGGCACTGCGGCGGCAACGGCCCGTAGGGTCAAGAGGGAGTAAAGATGTTCTATGAGGTGACCTCGGTTCACATCCTTGACCAGCGAAACGTGAGTCCGGTCACGGTCTACCGCATCACCTCACCCGCGTTGACCAGCAACGACTGCCCGGTGATGGCCCGGGACCGGTCGGACGCCAGGAATACCACCGCATCCGCGACATCCCCGTCCGTAGCCAGCTCCGGAAGCGCCACCCGCTCGGTGAGCCGCTCCAGCACCTCCGCCTCCGGGACGCCCTCGGTATGCGCGGTGAACTGGACGTACGCCTCCACGGGCGGCCCCCACATCCACCCGGGCTGCACGGTGTTGACCCGTATCCGATACGGCCCCACCTCCCGCGCCAGCGAGTACATGGCACTGGTCAGCGCCCCCTTCGACGCCGCGTACGCCGCCTGCCGCACCTGCGAGGGAGCGGCCACCGACGACTGCGTACCGATGATCACGACCGAGCCGCCGCGCTCCTTGAGCGCCGGGAGGCAGGCCCGCGTCATCCGCAGCGTCCCCAGCAGGTTCACGTCCACGACCGACCGCCAGGTCGTGAAGTCGGCGTCCTCCACCCCGCCGAAGTAGCTGTCCCAGGCCGCCACGTGCACCACCGCGTCGATCCCCCCGAACCGCTCCCGCGCGAGCCCCGCCAGCGCCTCGCACTGCGCCTCGTCGGTGATGTCGGTGGCCCGGTACGCCGTGTGGGCGCCGTCCGGATCGACCTCGGCCGCGACCTTCGCGAGGTTCGCCTCCGTCCGCGCACCCAGCACGGCGTTGCCCCCGTCCCGCACGACGGCCGCCGCGACCCGGTGCCCGAGCCCGGCGCCGACCCCTGAGACCACGACGGTCTTTCCCTCCAGCAGTGACATGGACGCCTCCCCGGCCCTGGCGGATTTACTGACGGTCCGTCAGATTAAGTGGGCACCGCTGTGCACGGAAGGCTTGGAACGGAAGGGGAACAGCATGTCCCAGGAGACCCGCAGCGACGTGTACGCGGAACTGGCGGCCGTCGGCCCGTACGGCATCCGTCCCGGCCACGCCCTGATCACCATGGTGGAGCCGCACCCGGGCCACGAGTACGCGTACAACCGCTGGTATGAGGACGATCACTACTACGCGGGCGCCATGGCGATGCCCTGGATGTACGCGGGCCGCCGCTGGGTGGCGACCAGGGACCTCCAGCTCCTGCGCTACCCGGAGAAGTCGGCGGTGGCCAGGCCGGTGACAGCGGGCTGCTACATCACGGTCTACTGGGTGACCGCGGGCCGCCACGACGACCACATGAAGTGGACGGTCGCCATCAACAAGCGGCTCAACCGCGACGCCCGCGTCTACCAGGACCGTACCCACGTCTTCACGGCGTTCCAGGACCACGAAGCGACGGTCTACCGCGACGGCGCCGCGGGCCCCCGCGACTTCCACGCCCTCGACCACCCGTACGCGGGCCTGGTGGTGGAGGTCGTCGACGCGGAGGGCCCGGCGGAACGGGCCGAGTTGCTGGAGTGGCTGCGCACCCGCCACCTCCCGAAGCGCCTCGCGGGCTCCCCCGCCGCCATGGTCACGGTCTTCCGCCCGACCCCGCTCCCCCTCGACCGCATGTCGTACGTCAAGCAGGTGGAGGGCGTGGACACGCGACTCACACTGCTGTGGTTTCTGGAGGCGGATCCGCGGGAGTGCTGGGAGGGGCACTTCACGGGGCTCGACGAGGCCGTGGCCGATGCGGGCCTCGGGAGGGTCGAGTTGGTGGCGCCGTTCATTCCGACGGTGCCGGGGACGGACCGGTATGTGGATCTGCTTCGCTGAGGGAGGGGTGAGGCCCCGGGCGGCATGACGGCCGTCCGGGCCGCGGCGCATCGGCTCATCCACGGCCGGTGGCTGGATGTCGCCGCAGAACAACCTGACTTGATCTTGCCTCGACCGCCGCCGCGCCGGAGTCTCGGGGCATGCAGAACTCACCGACGTTCGTCTTCGTCCACGGCGCCTTCGCGAACTCGTTCTCCTTCGCACCACTGCAGGCCGAGCTCGCGCTGCTCGGGCATCGCTCCGTCGCGGTCGATCTTCCCGGTCACGGGTTCCGGGCGACGTTCCCCGCGGCCTACCAGGCCCCTCAGGATCTCGGCGCGTTCGCCTCGGAACCCGGGGGCATCAAGGGCGTCACCCTCGCCGACAACGCCGCCCACCTGATCGGCGTCCTCGAACGGGCGAAGCGGAACGGGCCGGTCGTCCTCGTCGGCCACAGCAGAGGCGGTGTCACGATCACCGCGGCAGGCAACGCCCGGCCCGATCTGATCGACCGGATCTGCTACGTCGCCGCCTGGTGCCCCGTCAACCTGGACGTCGGCGACTACTACGGCGAGCCGGAGATGGCGGACGTCGACCCGGGTGCCTTCGCGGGGGTGTCCGCCGGGAACCCCGCCGAGCTCGGTCTGATCCGGGCCAACTTCCGGACCGCCGACCCGGTGGCGCTCACCGCGCTCAAGCGGGCCATCGCCGCCGACCTCAGCGACGACGAGTTCCGGACGTTCCTGAGCACCTTCCAGCCCGACGAGAACCTCGACGTCGGTACGTCCGCCGACCGGGCCCAGGCCGCGAGCTGGGGACGGATTCCCAAGACCTTCGTGCGTCTGGCCGACGATGCCAGCATTCCGCCCGCCATGCAGGACCGGCTGATCCGCGAAGCCGACGCGCTCACCCCCGACAACCCCTTCGACGTCGCGACGCTCCAGGGGAGCCACCTCGGCTGGCTCGTCCACCCGAAGCCCGCCGCCGAGCTGCTCGCACGCCTCGCAGAGCGCTAGGTGTTCTGCCCTGAGGGGCACGTATCGCGTCGCGATCAACGGGCGTGACCTGGGTGAGGGCCCGCGGCCGGCGAATATCCGGTTGTCTGTCGGCCATGGTGCCGGGTGCAATACGCGGCATGGTTGCTCAGGTGCGCCCGCCACGGCGAGACGAGATGCACGCGTACTACCGGGCCTTGCCCTACGCGAACGGGTTGCCGCACTGGGAGCCCGCCGATGCCGCGTGGCACGGGGGACCGGAGCCGTGGCCTCCGCAGCGCACTCCGGCAACCGCCGAGCAGCTGGAGGAGTGGGCAGAGGCCGACTTCAAGGACGAGTCCTTCCATCCGATCGCCACATTCGTCGACGGCGCGTGCGTCGGGGCTTCGGCCACCATCTCTTTCGACGTGACGGTCCCCGGAGGCGGGACGCTCAAGATGGCCGGCGTCACCGCCACCGCGGTGATCGCCACACACCGGCGGCGCGGTTACCTGCGGCGGATGATGCAGGCCATGTTCGACGGGGCCTTGGACCGGGGCGAGCCGTTGGCGATGCTCAGCGCAAGCGAAGGCAGCATCTACGGACGATTCGGTTTCTCCCCGTCGACCTACCGCACGCGCTGGGAACTGGCCCGTCACCAAGCCGCACTGCTCCCGGCAGCACCCGATCCGGGTTCGCTGGAACTGGTCGACGCCGCACAGGCGAAGCAGTACTGGCCCACAGTGCATACGGAGGTGCGTGCCCACCGCGTCGGTGAGCTCAGCCCGTTGCCCGGACGCTGGGACAGGCTGTCCGACGTCGCGGACGGCACGAACGGGCCACTGCGGTATCTCGTCCACCGTGACCAGCACGGCGATGTGGACGGCGTGGCCAACTTCGGACTGCCGTGGTCCCCGACGGCCGACCATGCGGGAACGCTCGTTGTTCACGCGTTGGAAGCGACGAACCCGGTGGCCTATCGCGCCCTGTGGGGGGTGCTGGTCGACTTCGACCTCACCAAGACCATCGTGGCGGCCGGCCGTCCGCGCGACGAACCACTGCGGTGGATGCTCGCGAACCCACGCGCGATGCGCGTCACCCGCCAGACGGACAACCTGTGGGCGCGCCTTCTCGACGTTCCCCTCGCCCTGACGCAACGTGCCTATGACACCGACACGGTCGGCGAACTGGCGTTCACCATCGATGACGACCGCATGTGCCCTGCGAACAACGGGACATGGCTGCTCCGTGCGGACGGCGCCTCGGTGACATGCGTCGCCACCGACCGGGAGGCGGACCTGACCATCACGGTCCCGGCGCTCAGTTCGCTCTACTTCGGTGGCATGTCGGCGCACGACCTGGCGTACGCGGGCCACATCACTCCGCACGCGGACGGCGTGATCAGGCGGCTGGCCCGTCTGTTCCGCGTCGACCCCGAACCGCACAACTCCTTCGGCTTCTAGCGTGTACCGCCGTGATCAGTCCATGGCTCGCCGCCCGATACGTCACTGCTCGCCCCGTGCTTCGGCCGCCTCCGTCGCCCTGTGGTGGATCTCCTGGATCGCCTGGTCGTCGGGGCGCAGTGCGAGGGCCTCGGTGGCGTCGGTCAGTGCGCGGGCGGGATCGCCCAGTTCGAGGTGGACGAGTGCGCGTCGGCTCAGGGCCCAGGCGTAGTGCGGCTTGAGCTCCACGGCCAGGTCCAGATCCGCGAGCGCCTCCTCGTGGCGGCCCAGGGCGGCCCGTGAGGCGGCGCGGCTGGCGTAGGCCGAGGCGTAGGCGGGGTCGAGTTCCAGGGCGCGGTCGTAGTCGGTGAGGGCGGCCCGGTGGTGGCCGGCGACGCGGAGGGCGTCGCCGCGCTCGCACAGGCCCCAGGCCCAGTCCGGCTGCAGGACGACGGCCCGGTCCAGGTCCTCCATCTGCCGTGTGGTCTGCCCGAGGTCGCGCAGCACGCGCGCCCTGCGCATCAGCGCCCACGCGTAGTCGGGCTGCAGCTCCAGCGCCCGGTCCAGGTCCGTGAGCGCCCGGTCCAGGTCGCCCAGGCGGAGCCAGGTCGCTCCGCGGGAGGCCCAGGCGAACTCCCGGCCCGGGTCGAGCCGGATCGCCCGGTCGAGGTCCGCGAGCGCCTCCTCGTACTGCTCCACGATGCGGTGGTACTCGCCCCGTGCGGAGAGGCTTCGCGCGTGGTCCGGCTCCCGTTCGAGCGCGCGGTCCAGGTCGGTGATCGCCGCGCGATAGTCGCCCAGGTCGGCGTGGGCCAGGGCGCGGCCCCGGTGGGCGCGGGCCAGGTCCGGGGCGAGGGCGATGGCCATCCCGTACGCCGCGAGTGCCTGCCTGGACGCGCCGGAGTTCCGCAGCACCTTGCCGCGCGCGGTGTGGGCGAGGGCAAGGGTGCGGCTGTCGAGGCCGGCCGGGGACGCACCGCCTGCCAGGAGTTCCGTGCTTCCGGGGGCGCCGCTGCTGCCGGGCGCGGGCGGACCCTGTACCAGATGCGGTCCGTCGGCCCGGTCCAACAGTAGATCGAGTGCGGCGGACTGCCGCCCCCGTTCGAGCGCCCCGGCCAGCCCTCGCCCCCACTCCCGCAGTGCGGGGTCTCCCGTGTCCTCCCCGGCTTCCCCCAGCAGCTCCGCCCACCGCCGGGCGACCGCCTCCTCCTGGTCGCAGGCCGTCACGAAGTCCCGCAGCACGTCCGGGAGCGCGGTGCGTGGCCCGGCGCACAACCGGTGGTACGACTCCTCCAGGCGCAGTCGGCGCCACCACTCGTCCGCCCAGGCCGCCTCTTCGCCGCCCAGCTCCGCCTCGACCTCGGCCCGCCACTGCTGAAGCGCCTCGGCGAGGCGGCGGTGCCGGTCGGTCCACTGGCGCGGGGAGCGGTACCGCTGCAACCGCAGCATCGGTGCCCGTACGAGGTCGTGGTACCGCACCCGGTCCCCGCGGTCGCTCACGAACGGCAGCCCGCGCAGCCACTGGAAGAACGTCTCCGTCTCGTCCTCCGCGCACGGCACGGCGACCCGCACCACGTCGGCGTCCAGCTGCCGGGGGAACGCGCAGGCCAGGGCTGCGGCCCGGCGCACCGGGTCCTCCTCCCACTTCAGGAACCGGTCCACGGCGGTCGCGCCCGGGTCGCCGATGTCCGCCACGTCCGCGGGCCGGGCCTGGGCGAGCGTCGACACGAGGACCGGCAGCCCGTCCGTGAGCCGGAGCACCTCCGCCACGACCGGCTCGGCCACGACTCCGTTGTCCGCGAGCAGCGCGCGTGCCTCCGCCTCCGTGAAGGGCTCCAGCGGCACGTCGGCCACGAAGCCGGCGACGTCACTCCAGCGGGCCGCGTCGAGGGGGTACTGGCCGGAGGTGACCACCACCAGGTTGCCGGGGACCTCCCCGTACCGGTCGGTCGCCATGACGTCGTGCAGCCAGCGGTCCAGAAGCGGTCCGGTCCTTTCGTAGGTGTCGAAGAAGAAGACGATCCACGGGACGTCGGCGGCGACGTCCCGCACCTCCCTCAGCAGCACCGGCGTCAGCACCTGCTCGGGTTCCCGGACGAGCCGGACGTCCTCCTGGTTGCGGAAGCGGGAGCCGATGCCGGTGCGCATCTGGTCCACGCCCCGGGCGAGTTGGGCGGGATCGACGCCGGCACTGGCCAGCGGGCCGACGACCGGCACGTACCCCAGCGCCGCCGTGGCCACCCGTGCGACGGCCGTACTGCCCAGGGAGGGTGCCTGCGGATCGGGTACGGCGGTGAGCGCGGCGACCTCGGCCTCGAACCGGCGTTCACGGTACGCGGCCAGTTGCCGCTCCAGTTCCTTGAGCCGGTGCCCCTGCGCCGCGCACTGGGCGCTGATCGCGGTGAGGACGTCGGGCACGCTGCCCACGGCCTCGTCGGCGTACACGGTCAACGCCCCGCGCTCCCGGGCGATCTGCTCCAACTCCCTGACCAGGAAGGTCTTGCCGACCCCGGCGTTGCCGTGCACGTGGAACAGGAAACGGGCGGGCACGGCGTCGGGGGCGAGATCGAGGTTGTCCCGGAACGCGGCGCGCTCGGCGTCCCGCCCGACGAAGGCCTGCCGTCTGCGCTGCCGGATCAGCTCCTGTCTCGACGGCCGCACCCGCGCCATGTGTCCCTCCGCGTCTTCGCTTCTCCGCCGTCGCCCGGTCCCTCGGCCCACCGACCCCAGTCTTGCCCAACTCGGCGGAATCCACCTGGGATTGACTGGCCCCACCGGGACATGATCGAACCATGACCACCAACACGAGACCACAGTCCACGCGTTCTTCCACGCTGCTTCCCCTCGCCGCGACCCTCCTCACCGCCACGGTCGCCCTCTACATAACCCTCGTCGCCTTCAGCAACATCACCGACTTCGGGACCAATCAGGCGTTCGTCCAGCACGTCCTCGCGATGGACACCACGTTCAAGGACGAGGACCTGATGTGGCGGGCCATCGAGTCGCGGACGCTGCAGAACGCCGCGTACGTCGCCATCATCGTGTGGGAGACCGTCGCCGCGATCGTTCTCATCGGGGGCACGTACCTCTGGGCGCGCCGGGACCACCACCGTGCCCGGCGCGTGTCCACGCTCGGGCTGCTGATGCTGATGCTGCTGTTCGGCGCCGGGTTCATCGGGATCGGCGGTGAGTGGTTCGTGATGTGGCAGTCGGGGGACTGGAACGGGCTCGACGCGGCGACGCGGGTCTTCACGCTGAGCGGGATCGTCCTCCTGGTCATTCATCTTCCGATGGACGGCCGGGCGGCCGCCTCCGGCGCGAGTACGGACGAGCGGTAGTCGAGCGGTGCCCGCCCGGGGCCTTTTCCCGGCGATACCCGCGGCGCGGGGCGGTGAGGGTTCTTCGCCCCCGCCGCCCCTACCCGTCCCGTCCCTGGGGGCTGCGCCCCCAGACCCCCCGGGCAGGGGTAGCCGCCCTGTGTTTCTTTTCGGGCTGCGGTCTTCGTGGCTGGGCGCGCAGTTCCCCGCGCCCCTTTTTGGGCCCCCCGCTGTCAGTCCAGGACCGGTAGGAGGTCCGGGAGGTGGCCGTCCGACACCGCCGCCGCCCGCTGCCGTTCCTCCGGGACCTCCCCGTACAGCGTCGTACGCGGCTTCGCCGGGCGGCCCGCCGCCTTCGCCACCGCGATCAGGTCCTTGACGGACTTGTACGAGCCGTAACTCGACCCCGCCATGCGGGAGATGGTCTCCTCCATCAGCGTGCCGCCGAGGTCGTTGGCGCCGGAGCGGAGCATTTCGGCGGCGCCCTCGGTGCCGAGCTTGACCCAGCTGGTCTGGATGTTGGGGATGTGGGGGTGCAGGAGGAGGCGGGCCATGGCCGTGACCGCGCGGTTGTCGCGGGTGGTGGGGCCGGGGCGCGCGATGCCCGCCAGGTAGACCGGTGCGTTCGTGTGGATGAACGGGAGCGTCACGAACTCCGTGAAGCCGCCCGTCTGTTGCTGGATGCGGGCCAGGGTGCGCAGGTGGCCGAGCCAGTGGCGGGGCTGGTCGACGTGCCCGTACATCATCGTGGAGGAGGAACGGATGCCCAGCTCGTGGGCCGTCGTCACCACCTCGATCCAGGTGGCCGTGGGCAGCTTGCCCTTGGTGAGGACCCACCGCACCTCGTCGTCGAGGATCTCCGCCGCCGTGCCGGGGATGGTGTCGAGGCCCGCCTCCTTCGCCGCCGTCAGCCACTCGCGGATCGACATGCCGGTGCGGGTGGCGCCGTTCACCACTTCCATCGGGGAGAAGGCGTGCACGTGCATGCCGGGGACGCGGGACTTGACCGCCTTCGCGATGTCGAAGTACGCCGTGCCGGGCAGGTCCGGGTGGATGCCGCCCTGCATGCACACCTCGACCGCGCCCACGTCCCAGGCCTGCTGGGCGCGGTCCGCGACCTGGTCCAGGGAGAGGGTGTACGCGTCGGCGTCCGTCCGGCGCTGCGCGAAGGCGCAGAAGCGGCAGCCGGTGTAGCAGACGTTGGTGAAGTTGATGTTGCGGGTGACGATGTAGGTGACGTCGTCGCCGACCGCCGACCTGCGGACGTCGTCGGCGATGCGCGTGAGGGCGTCCAGCGCCGGGCCGTCCGCGTGCAGCAGGGCGAGGGCCTCGTCGTCGGTCAGCTTCGTCGGGTCGTCGGCCGCGGTGCGCAGGGCCTCGCGTATGTCGGTGTCGATGCGCTGCGGGGCCATGCCTGGGGCGGCCGCCTCGCGCAGGGCGTCCCAGTCGCCGTACACCGCGTCGAAGTCGTCGCGCCGGTCGGCGGTGCGGCCCTCGGTGTCGATGGTGGTGTGGAGGTCGGTGCGGCCCGAGGGCTGGAAGGCCTCCTCGGGTTCCTGCCACGGGTGGCCCTCGACGGTCGCGTCCTCGCGGGCCAGCCCCGTCTCCGGGTCCGCCAGTGCGCGCACGTGCGGAAGGAGCCGGGGGTCGAGCCAGGGTTCGCCGCGGGTCACGAACTCCGGGTAGACGCAGAGACGTTCCCTCAGCTCGAAGCCCGCGGCCGACGACTTCTCGGCGAGTTCCTCGATCTGCGGCCAGGGGCGCTCGGGGTTGACGTGGTCGATGGTGAGCGGGGAGACGCCGCCCCAGTCGTCGATTCCGGCGCCGATGAGGCGCGCGTACTCGGAGTCGACGAGGTTGGGGGGCGCCTGGATGCAGCCGGCCGGGCCCATGATGTGGCGGGCGACGGCGACCGTGGCGACGAGCTCGTCCAGTTCCGCGTCCGGCATGCCGCGCATCGCGGTGTCGGGCTTGGCGCGGAAGTTCTGGATGATCAGTTCCTGGATGCCGTGGTAGGCGCGGGAGACGCGGCGCAGGGCGAAGAGGGACTCGGCCCGCTCCTCGTACGTCTCGCCGATGCCGATGAGGATGCCGCTGGTGAAGGGCACGGAGGAGCGGCCGGCGTCCTCCAGGACGCGCAGCCGTACGGCCGGTTCCTTGTCCGGGGAGCCGTAGTGGGGTCCGCCCGGCTCGGACCACAGCCGGGTGGCGGTGGTCTCCAGCATCATGCCCATGGAGGGGGCGACCGGCTTGAGCCGCTGGAAGTCGGTCCAGGACATCACACCCGGGTTGAGGTGGGGCAGCAGGCCGGTCTCCTCCAGGATGCGGACGGAGATGGCGCGGACATAGGCGATGGTGTCGTCGTACCCGTGCGCGTCCAGCCACTCGCGGGCCTCGGGCCAGCGGTCCTCGGGCTTGTCGCCGAGGGTGATCAGCGCTTCCTTGCAGCCGAGTGCGGCGCCCTTGCGGGCGATGTCGAGGACCTCGTCCGGGGACATGAACATGCCGTGTCCGGCGCGGCGCAGCTTGCCGGGGACGGTGACGAAGGTGCAGTAGTGGCACTTGTCGCGGCACAGCCGCGTGAGGGGGATGAAGACGCTCTTCGAGTAGGTGATGACGCCGGGCCGGCCGGCCGCCGCCAGCCCCGCGTCGCGCACGCGGGCCGCCGACGCGGCCAGGTCCTCCAGGTCCTTGCCACGGGCCTGGAGGAGCACGGCCGCCTCGGTGACGTCGAGGGCGACGCCGTCGCGGGCGCGTTTGAGGGCGCGACGCATGGAGTTCTCGGTCGGGCCGGTCCCTGGGGTCGCGGAAGTCGTCATCCTTCGAGCATACGATCGGCGTGATCAGCGCCAGGGCCCCCACGGTGCCTGGTCGGTGCCGGTCGCCTCCTGTGGGCTCGTCGTGGTTGGTCGCGCCCACGCGCCGCACAGAGACACAGCCCCGCGCCCCTTGAGAGCGTGAGCGCGCCCCCCGGGGGTTTTCGGGGCGCCGGGGACTGCGCGACCAGCCCCGCACGACCCGCACCGGGCCACCCGCCCGACCCCCGGCACACGAGGCCCCGGCGCGCGTCCGGAAGGCGACCACGCCGCTTGCGCGCCACGTGCCGATCCTCTTCCCTTGCACGGAAGTTCACGGCTGAGCGGCAAGGTAGTACTCGCCCCACCCGCACCACCCATGTGCCCCTGTGACGACACCCGTGTGACGATCCGACGCGTTGGGAGCAGCAGCATGTGCGAGGACGAGGACCGCGGCGCAGGACTCGGCAGACGCGCCCTGTTCGTGACGGGCGCCGCCGCCGCGCTTACGTTGGGGAGTGTGAGCTTCGACAACGGGCCGGTCGCCGAGGCGGCGGGCAACCAGGAGACGAAGACGGTGCGCGGCACGCTGCCCACCGGCTCCCCCGACTTCGTGTACCTCCCCGTCGACGTGCCGGCGGGCGTACGTGAACTGCGCGTCGCGTACACCTACGACAAGCCGTCCGTCCCCGCCGGCACCGTGGGCAACGCCCTCGACATCGGCGTCTTCGACGAGCGCGGCACCGGCCTCGGGGGCCGGGGCTTCCGCGGCTGGTCGGGCGGGGCCCGCACGGAGTTCTTCATCCGGGCCGACGAGGCGACGCCGGGCTACATTCCCGGCCCGGTCCGCCCCGGCACCTGGAACATCGCGCTCGGCCCGTACACGGTGGCGCCGCAGGGCCTGGCGTACGAGATCACGATCACCCTCACGTACGGCGCGCCGGGGAAGACCGTGAAGCCGGTGTACCCGCCGTCCCGGGCGAAGGGCCGCGGCCGGGCCTGGTACCGCGGCGACTGCCATCTGCACTCCTGGTACTCCGACGGCCGCCGCACCCCGGCCGAGATCGCGGCGCTCGCCCGTGCCGCGGGACTCGACTTCATCAACACCTCCGAGCACAACACCCATGCCGCGCACGCCCACTGGGCCGACCAGGCGGGCCCCCATCCCGACGGCGAACTGCTGATCCTGCTCGGCGAGGAGGTCACCACGCGCAACGGTCACGTGGTGGCGCTCGGCACGGACCCCGGCACGTTCATCGACTGGCGCTACCGGGCCCGGGACAACCGCTTCGGCAAGTACGCGCGCGAGATCCGCGACGCCGGCGGCCTGGTCGTGCCCGCCCACCCGCACGCCACGTGCATCGGCTGCAACTGGAAGTTCGGCTTCGGCGAGGCCGACGTGATCGAGGTGTGGAACGGCGCGTACACCCCGGACGACGAGGTGGCCCTCGCCGGCTGGGACGGCATGCTGGTCGCCTCGGTGCGGTCGAACGGCGGCCGGTCCTGGATCCCGGCGATGGGCAACAGCGACGCCCACCGCGACCCCGACCCCGTGGGCCGTCCGCAGACGGTCGTCCTCGCCGACGACCTGACCCGCGAGGCCATCCAGGAGGGTCTGAGGGCGGGCCGCTCCTACGTGGCGGAGTCCAAGACCGTGTCGCTGTCCTTCACCGCGGCCGGCGGGCGGGGCGAGCACGCGGGCATCGGCGAGCGGCTCGACGTGGACCGCGACGACCCGGTCACGGTCCGCCTGGAGGCCACGGGCGCCCCCCGCTGCACGGTCCGCTTCGTCACCGACCAGGGCGTCCTCCACACCAGCGAGCCCCTGCCGGCGTCGGGTACGGGCACGGTCGAGTGGCGTACGACGGCACAGTACGCGGCCTACGTACGGGCGGAGCTGCGGCACGAGGCCGTGGTCACGTCCTTCCCGGGGCCACTGGCGGCGTTCACGAACCCGATCTTCCTGGGGCGCTAGCTGTATCGCCCGGCGTCACGGCGTGGTGCCCGGCGCCAGGTCGGCGACCACGGCCGCGTGGTCGGAGGGCCACACGCCGTCGACGGGCCGGTCCCCCGCCCGCCGGACCGCCCGTACGGCGCCGAGACCGCCGGGCCCGGGCCCCACGTGGATGTAGTCGATCCGCGCGCTCGGCGAGAAGGTCGCCGCGACGTACGGGTTCCCGCGGTCCCACGTGGCCGACGGAGCCCCGGGGTCCGCGTACGTCCAGGCGTCGAAGAAGTACTGGCCGGGCACGGGTGAAGCCGTCCTGCAGCCGCCGAACAGCCGCATCTCGTCGGAGTCGGGCCAGGCGTTGAAGTCCCCGGTGACCACGGGCGGGAAGTCGGTGCCGCCCTTGTGCCGGGCGACGAACCCGGCGAGTGCGGTGACCTGTTGGCAGCGGACGGCGGACGCCGACGGGGCGGACGTGAGATGCGTGGTGAAGAAGGGCACGTGCCGTCCGGGCGCTTCCAGCCGCGCGTACAGCGCGAGCCGGCCGCTGCGTCCCTCCTCGGCGGGCAACGGCAGCACCGCCCGCTCCAGGACGGGCCACCGGCTCAGTACGGCGTTGCCGACGCCTACGCCGGTGTCCCCGATCCTGCGCTGCCAGTGCCCGGGGTCGTCGGAGGCGGCCCAGGTCCAGTGCATCCCGAGCTCACCGGCGAGCCACTCGGCGAGGTTGTCCGAGCCCTGCTCCCACACCTCCTGCAGTCCCACGACATCCGGCCGCAGTTCCCGCAGCGTGGCGAGGATCGCCTTCTGCCGCGCCTCCCAGGGCCCGAAGCGCCACCACAGGTTCCAGGTCACGACCCTCATCGGCCACCGCCTTGTCCCGCTGTTCCGTCCCGTCTGCTACACCTTGCTCAACGTGCACAGGAACCACAACCGCGCCCACCGCACCCACAGAGGAGCGTGCAGCCGATGGCCCCTTACGACGACCGCAAACACCGAGCCGTCACCGCCTTCCAACGCCGGATCCTCAACCCGGTCATGCGCCGGATCCCCTTCCAGACGGCACTGGAGACCACGGGCCGCACCTCCGGCCTCCCCCGCCGCACCCCCGTGGGCGGCCGCCGCGTCGGCAACTCGTTCTGGCTGGTCTCGGAGTACGGGGAGAGGTCCCAGTACGTCCGCAACATCCGCGCGAACCCACGCGTGCGGCTACGGATCGGCGGCCGCTGGCACGAGGGAACGGCCCACATCCTCCCCGACGACGACCCGGTGGCCCGCCTGCGCACCCTGCCGCGGTCCAACAGTGCCGTGGTGCGGCTGGTGGGGACGGATCTGCTGACGGTGCGGGTGGATCTGACGCCTTGACATCCGGCGCCGGGTTCTCAAGGGTTTGGTTGCCGCGGGTGAACCGGTCGTCCCGCAACTGAGCTGGCCGCCGGAAGGCGCCCCCACGGCCCGTCTGCTGTCAGCGGAGAACGATCCGAGAGTTCGCCTCCTGGCGGCCCTGGCCCGCGGCGCGATCGACTTCCTGAGCGGCCCGCAGCGCGAGCAGTTGCGCGCCTGCACCGCACCGCGCTGCGTGCGTACTTCGTCAAGAGCCATGGGCGGCGGGAATGGTGCAAGCCGTCATGCGGGAACCGCGCCCGGGCAGCCCGCCACTACCGGCGTCAGCACGTGGCCCCACCGGCTCCAGCGCCAAACGCTGCTGGAGCAATCCGAGCCAGTGAGCCTTTGCCGACCTGATCACGCGCTGGCGATCATGAGGGTCTGGACTGCGGCGATGACCTTGTCGGCGTTGTTGGGGCTGGAGCGGATCTTCCAGTTCTTCAGTTCGGCGTTGACCCGCTCGCCGGGTCCGCGGCGGCGGGCGGGGGCTTCGTTCACGTCTATTGGGCGGGGAGGAGCGGGCGCAGCTCTGCGCGGCTCGGCCCGCATGGCCACCCGGCTCCCGGACCCCTGCTGTGCGGTGAGTCGCCCTCGGCGTCCAGTTCTGCGTAGGCGTCGGCCACGGTGTTACGGGCTTTGCCCAGATCAGCGGCAAGGGATCGGGCCGAGGGCAGCCGGGTGCCCGACACGAGCCGCCCGGTGGGCGCGGCCTCCCGTAACGCGTCCATGAGCCCGGTGCGCAATCCGGGTCCGCTCAGTTCCAGATGCGGGGCGACGCCGGCCACCGACGGCTGCGTGACAGAAGTGGCCCGGGAATCTGCCGTGGAGGGGGACCGTCCTCGTGCCGCCACCGCCGTCCGTGGCCGCCCGCTGTCAGCTGCGCGGTCGGGCTATGCGCCGTATCCGCCGTCGATCCTCAGCACTGCGCCGGTGACGTAGGAGGCCTGCGGGCTGGCGAGGAAGACGACGCCTGCGGCGATCTCCTCCGGCCTGCCGTACCGCCCCATCGCCGTGGTCGGAAGGAACATGGATGCGGCCGGGCCGTCGGCGGGGTTTCCTTCGGTGTCGATGAACCCGGGCTGGATGACGTTGACCGTGATGCCCCGGTGCGCCAGATCGCGGGCTGCGCCCCGGCTGAAGCCTTCGAGGGCGGACTTTGTGCCCGTGTAGTACGCCATCCCCTGGAAACCCGCCCGAGTAGCCACACCCGAGCTGATGCTGACGATCCGCCCGCCATCGGGCAGCAACGGCACCGCCGCCTGGATCCCGGCCACCACGCTGGTGTAGTTGACGGCGAGCTGCCGCTCGATGGCGGCCTGGTCGACGAGCTCGCTGTCGACCAGGCCGCCACCACCCGCGGCCGCGTTGTTGACCAGAATGTCCAGCTTCCCGAACTGCTCGACCACGCGCCGGATCAGGCCCGCCGCCTGCGTCGCGTCCGCCTGGTCGGCCTGGAAAGCCGCCGCACGCACCCCCTTCGCCTCCAGCTCCGCGACCACGGCCTTGGCCCGATCCGCCGAGGACGAGTAGCTGATCGCGACATCGGCTCCCTCGTCAGCCAGCGCCAGCGCCGACGCCGCCCCGATCCCCCGCGACCCGCCGGTGACGATCGCCACCTTGTTGTCCAGCTTTCCCATGTGCTTCCCACTTCCCTAGGCGCAACGTGCCACGGAGTTCTTGACCGTGCGGTCCACCATAAGCATGGTGGACCGCACGGTCAAGAATCCGTATCCTGTTCGCATGGCACGTCCGCGATCGTTTGACGAAAAGCAGGTGCTGAACGCAGTCCGTGATCAGTTCTGGGACGCCGGTTACGCCGCGACCTCGCTGGAAGACCTGATGCGGGTCAGCGGGCTGGGCAAAGGCAGCCTGTATGCGGCGTTCGGCGACAAGCGTCAGCTCTTCCTCCGGGCGCTGCACAGCTACACCGAGGAAAGCCATGGCCGTCTTCGGGAAGCCCTCACCGAGGCTCCACGGGCCCTGGACGCACTACGGATGCTCCTCGAGGCACCGATCGACGACCCGACCGGCGCCGGCACGCGGCGTGGCTGCCTGATGGCCAACAGCACCTGCGAACTCGGTAACGCCGATCCGGAAGTCCTCGACCACGCCCACCGCACCTACGAGACGTCCACCGCGCTGATCGGTGACTGCGTCGCCCGCGCCCAACGCGAGGGCGACCTACCGGCCGGAGCGGATCCGATCGCACTGGCGCGGGCCCTCCTGGCCGCGCAGCAAGGGCTGGTGTTCATGAGCCGGACCGGGTTGGACACGGCCACACTCACTGCCACAGCACGATCGCTCGCGGCTCAACTCCTGCCGGACCACTCCGGCGACTGAACCGACAGCCGCGAACGGACCGTTCGCACTGAGCCTCGCCAACCTGGGCACTGTGCCACAGCTCGACACGGTCTCCCTGGACCAGCCGCACGGACCCGCACTGGTCGATGCCGAGGCCGAGCTTGAGACGTACCGCAACCTGCTCCGTCGTATGGAATCCGTGGCGCTTTCCCCGGAGAAGACACGCGACTTCATTCACAACCTGACCACCGAACCATGAGAGGACCCGCATGACCGCCTACGCATGGCAGAAGTCGTCCAACTGCGCCCAGGGCGAATCCTGCGTCCACGTATCCGCCGCCCCGGAAGAAATCCACCTCACCGAAAGCGCCGACCCCACCCCAGCCGTGCTCTCGGCCACCCCCGACGCCTTCGGCGCCCTCCTTCGGGCTCTCAAGCAAAGCCACAGCTGAGCCCGTCCGGGCACCTCCACTCGCTATTGGTCCTCTGCGCCACGGCATGTGGCGAGCACCTGGTCAGCCAGTGCGCCCGGGGCAAGCTCACCATTCAGCAACACCGTGTCGGGCGGCAGCGTGGCCACGGCCTCCGTGCAGGGCCGGATCTTCGACTTGCACCAGCGGCGGACGCGTTCGTCCTGCTCCGGGTCGTCGGGGGTGAAACTGCGGCCGTCGATCCGTTGCTCCAGGACCTCGGGCGGGACCTGGAGGAAGAAGTGGTACACCGTGATGCCGGCCTTCCTCAGCGCGCCGAACACCTCCTCCAGATACAGGGGATCGACCAGCGTCATGGGGACCAGCAGCGGGCGCCCGTACTCCTCGACCAGGCCCACCCCCAGCTCCGCGACCTGCCGCCGCCACAACCGGAGGTCCTGGAAGTCGCCGGTCGGTACGTCCACGACCTCTCGCAGTACGTAGCCGACCAACTCCGGGTCGTAGACGAGGGCTTCGGGCCAGCGTGGCCGTAACTCGTCCACCAGGGTGGTCTTGCCGCTGCCGAACGCCCCGTTCACCCACACGATCACCGCGCCGTCGCTCGTCATCCGGGCAACGCTACCCAGCCTGCCCTTGGAACGGAGCGAAAACCGGCGGACACTCCCGCCCCGTCCGCGCGAGGATGCCCCCATGAACCGCAGACGCGTCAGCGCCCTCGCCCACGCCGACCACCCCGTCGCCGCGCCCCTGAGCGACGCCTCCGTGGCCCGCTTACTCGATCACGCCCTGCGGGACGGAGCCGAGCGCGTGCTGGACCTCGGATGCGGGGAGGGGGAGTGGCTGGTGCGGGTTGTGGAGGGCCGGCCGAAGGTCAGGGCCGTCGGGATCGACGTCGACGCCGAGACCGTCGCCGAGGCCCGCGACGGCATCGCGGCGCGCGGACTCGGTGACCGGGTCGTCCTGCACGCCCAGGACGCCCGCGAGTTCAGCGCCGAGGAGCCCTTCGGCCTCGTCCTCTGCGTCGGCGCCACCCACGCCTTCGGCGGACTGCTGCCGACGCTCGAAGCGGTACGCCGTCACCTCGCCCCCGGCGGTACGGCCCTGATCGGCGACGCCTTCTGGGAACGCGAACCGGATCAGCGCACCCTCGACGCCGGGTTCGCGGCCGACGACTTCACCGACCTCGGCACGACCGTCGACCGGATCGTCGCGTTCGGGTGGACCCCCGTGTACGGGCACATCAGCACCACCGAGGAGTGGGACGAGTACGAGTGGTCGTGGACCGGGGCCCTGTCCCGCTGGGCCCTGGACCGTCCCGACGACCCGGACAGCGGCCAGGTGCTCAAGGCGGCCGCAGAGCACCGCGCCGGCTGGCTGCACGGCTACCGCCGCACCCTCGGCTTCGCCACGCTGCTGCTGCGACGGACGCCGGAGCAGCTGCTCTGATCGCCGGGCCCCCTCACCGCCCCGCACAGCTCAGGTGTCAGCCCCAGCCCCCTGGCTCCCGGACCGGACAACCGCCTGCGCGACGATCACCCGCTCTCCGTCGAACGCGATCGACGGCCCCTCGTGAAGCCGGAATCCCCTCGCCAGGACCTCGCTCACGCGATGGCAGAACGCCGCGTCGTCAGGTCCGGCCAGCACCCGGTAGACGGGCAGACCGTCCGGTGGTGTCGTCATGCGCCGAGCGTGTCACGCGCCCGGCCGCTGATGTCCGCGGAGCGCCTTCTCACCCCGGCCACACGATCGCCTGCACCTCGCTGTAGGCGTGCAGCGCGTACGAGCCGACGTCACGGCCGACGCCGCTCCTCTTGAAGCCGCCGAACGGGGCCTCCATGTTGCGGCCGACGGTGTTGACGCCGACGCCGCCGGCCCGCAGACGGCGGGCCACGCGGAAGGCGCGGGCGACGTCGCCGGACCAGACGTAGTCGATGAGGCCGTAGTCGGAGTCGTTGGCCAGGGCGACCGCCTCCTCCTCGTCGTCGAAGGGGAGGACCACGACGACCGGCCCGAAGATCTCCTCGCGGACCACCCGCATGTCGGGGGTGCAGTCCGCGAGGAGGGTCGGGGTGACGTAGAAGCCGTGCTCCAGGGGCGGCCGTTCGCCGCCCGTGACGACCCTCGCGCCCTCCTTGCGGCCCAGTTCGACGTACGACTCCACGCGGTCCCGGTGGGCGGCCGAGATCACCGGGCCGACGACCGTGCCCGGCTCGCGCGGGTCGCCCACCGGCAACCGGCCGGCGTAGGCGCCGAGTTGGGCGACCAGGGCGTCGTACACGCCGCGCTGGGCGAGCACCCGTGTCGGGGCCGTGCAGATCTGGCCGCTGTAGAACGAGAACGTCGTGCCGATGCCGGCCACCGCCGAGCCGAGGTCCGCGTCGTCGAAGACGACGGCCGCGCCCTTGCCGCCCAGCTCCATCAGCTGCCGCTTCATGCCCCGTCCGCACACCTCGGCGATGCGCTGCCCCACAGCCGTGGAGCCGGTGAAGCTCACCATGTCGACGTCGGGCGAGTCGACGGCCGCCTCCCCCGCCTCCGCCCCCGAGCCGCTGACCACGTTCACGACACCCGGCGGGGCGCCCGCGGCCTGAAGCGCCTCGGCCATGCGGTAGACGGAGAGCGGATCCTGGGGAGCGGGTTTCACGACCACCGTGTTGCCCATGGCCAGCGCGGGGGCGATCTTGCCGGCCGGGTTCGCCCAGGGGTTGTTGTACGAGGTGACGCAGGTGACCACGCCGACGGGCTGGCGTATCGCCAGGGCGCCCATGACGGCGGCCCTTCCGAACGGGCCGGCCTCGTTGATCTGCGGGGGCAGGGGCTGTTCGACCGGTTCCAGCGCGCCTTTCGCGTACCGCTTGAAACGGGAGGACCCCACCGCCACCTGCATCCCCCGCGCCGTCCCCGTCGTCGCGCCGCTCTCCGCCTGCGCGAGGTCGGCGTACGGCACGAGGTTGCGCTGGATGTGCTCCGCCGTGCGGGCCAGGACCGCAGCGCGTTCCTCCGCCGGCGTGCGCGACCACGGCCCGAAGGCCTCGCGGGCAGCGGCGGCGGCCGCGTGCACCTGGTCCCGGGAGGCCTCCGGCGCCAGCCCGACGACACGCTCGGTCGCCGGGTCGATCACCTCGTAGTGCCCGCCGTCCGGCTCGACCCACGCGCCGCCGATGAACAGCTTCCCGCCGGACGTCACCGGGTGCTCACCGTCCGCGTGTCCCGCCCCGAGCGCAGTACCCTTCCCGGCACCGCACCGGTCACGACGTCGTCCCGGATGGCCTCGACGCCGTTGACCCAGACGGCCCGTACGCCGATGGCCTTGGAGTCCAGCCGCGGGCTGTCCCCCGGCAGGTCGTGCACCAGCGTGGCCTTTCCGGCGTCGATGCGCTCCGGGTCGAAGAGGACCAGGTCCGCGTGGAAGCCCTCCCGCACCTGCCCCCGCTCCCGCAGGCCGAAGAGCTGCGCCGGGTCGTCCGTCAGCATCTTCACCGCCTGCTCCAGCGGCACCAGCTTCCGCCCGCGCAGACAGTCACCGATGAAGCGCGTGGTGTACGGGGCGCCGCACATGCGGTCCAGGTGCGCGCCCGCGTCCGAGCCGCCCAGCATGACGTCCTCGTGCCGCCAGGTCTCGGCGCGCAGCGCCCAGGAGTCGGGGTCGTTGTCGCTGGGCATGGGCCACAGGACCGTACGGAGTTCGTCGGCCGCGCAGATCTCCACCAGGCACTCGAAGGGTTCCTGACCGCGTTCGGCCGCGATGTCCCGTACGACACGGCCGGTCAGGCCCTCGTTGGCCGCGCTGTAGGTGTCGCCGATGACGTAGCGGCCGAAGTTGGTCAGGCGCCGCAGGACGCCCGCCTCCTTGGACCGGGCGCGCCGCAGCATCTCGGCCCGCGTGTCGGGGTCGCGCAGCTTCGCGATCCTCTCCGGGACGGGCAGGGCGAGGACCGGCCCCCACCCGGGGATGAGGTTCAGCGCGCAGAACGTGCCCAGCGACATGTTCATGGGTGTGAGGATCGGCATGGTCAGCGCGACGATCCGGCCGCCGGACTTGCGGGCGCGCTCGCTGGCGAGGAGCTGGCGGGGTACGCGCTCGGGGACCGCCGCGTCGATCGTCAGCACGTTCCAGTTCAGGGGGCGGCCCGCGGACGCGGTCATCTCCACGAAGAGGTCGATCTCCTCGTCGCTGAACTGGTCCAGGCAGCCCGCCACGATGGCCTCGATCTGGGTGCCCTCGTGCTCGCCGACGGCCCGTGAGAGCGCGAGCAGTTCGGCCGGCTTGGCGTGCCGGGACGCGACCGGCTTGCCGTCGCCGTCGGAGTGCGAGCGCGACTGGGTGGTGGACAGTCCCCAGGCCCCCGCCTCCATCGCCTCCCTCAACAGCCCCACCATCGCGTCGAGTTGCTCCCGCGTGGGCTGCCCGCCCACCGCGTCCGGCCCCATGACGTACCGTCGCAGCGCGCAGTGCCCCACCATGAAGCCCGCGTTGACCGCGATACGGCCCTCCAGGGCGTCCAGGTACTCCCCGAAGCTGTGCCAGTTCCAGGGCGCGCCCTCCTCAAGGGCGACCAGGGACATGCCCTCGACCTTGGACATCATGCGGCGGGTGTAGTCGGCGTCCTCGGGGCGAGCGGGGTTGAGCGGCGCGAGCGTGAAGCCGCAGTTGCCGCCCGCGACGGTGGTCACGCCGTGGTTCAGGGAGGGCGTCGCGTACGGGTCCCAGAACAGCTGGGCGTCGTAGTGGGTGTGCGGGTCGACGAAGCCGGGGGCGAGGACGAGTCCGGTGGCGTCCTCGGTGGTGCGGGACTCCTCGGTGACCGAGGGTCCGACGACGGCGATCCGCCCGTCACGTATGCCCACGTCGGCGGTGAAGGCGGGCGCACCGGTGCCGTCGACGACGGTCGCACCTTTGATGACGTGGTCGAGCATGAGAACAGTCCTCCTATGGCGAGTGGAGGCGCCCCGAAAGGGGCGCGGGGCAGTGTCGATAGGCGGCTGCGCCGCGTGGGCGCGACAAGCCACGACGGCCCCGCAGCCGCGCGACGGCGCCCGCAAGGCAGACGCTCAGGCGCCCTGCCGGAAACGGGACGTCCTGTGCACGGGATCCGTGTCGATCTTCGGAATCACGTGCTCCCCCACCAGCCGAATCGTCTGCAGCGTGTCCTCCCGCGAGATCCCCGCGGGCAACCCGAAGCTCAGCTGATCGGCCCCGGCCTGCTCCCACCGCTTGCACTGCGTGAGCACCTCGTCCGGATCGCCGCAGATCAGCAACTCCTCGGCGATCAGCATCTCGATGACCTCCTCGGTGTACTCGGGCAGCGTCTCGGGCCACTCGGGGAACCCCTCGGGCCGCGGGAACGTGTCGTGGTACCGGAAGACGAGCGAGGGCAGATAGTGCAGCCCGCCACGCGCGGCGATCCGCACGGCCTCCGCGTGCGTGGGCGCGCAGATGGCCGTGGAGGTCACCATCACGTTGTCGTTGACGAAGTCACCGATCGGTTCGGCGTCCACGACCGCCGTCTTGTACTGCTCCAGCACCCACTCCATGTCGGAGACCTTCTGCACGCTGAAGCCGAGCACGCCCAGGCCCTTCTTCGCGGCCATGGCGTACGAGGGCGGGGAGCCGGCCGCGTACCACATCGCCGGGTGCGACTTCCCGTACGGCTTCGGCAGGACCTTGCGCGGCGGGAGCGACCAGTGCTTGCCCTGGAACCCGGGGTACTCCTCCTGGAGCCACATCTTCGGGAACTCGGCGATGGTCTCTTCCCAGATCTCCTTGGTGTGGTTCATGTCGGTGACGCCGGGGATGAAGCCGAGGATCTCGTGGCTGCCCGCGCCCCGGCCGCTGCCGAACTCGAAGCGGTTCTCGCTCAGATGGTCCAGCATGGCCACCTTCTCGGCGACCTTCACCGGGTGGTTGACCTGGGCGAGGGGGTTGAAGATGCCCGACCCGAGGTGGATCCGCTCGGTGGCGTGCGCCAGGTACCCCAGGAAGACGTCGTTGGCGGAGAGGTGGGAGTACTCCTCCAGGAAGTGGTGCTCGGACGCCCAGGCGTACTTGAAGCCGGACTTGTCCGCCTGGATGACGTACTCGGTCTCCTCCATCAGCGCCTTGTGCTCCGCGAGCGGGTCGGTCTCGGCCCGCTTGCCCACGTATCCCTGTACAAAGAGCCCGAATTCCAAGGAGGTTCACCGTCCCCAGTCTATTTCTGACGTGTCGTCAGATCGGCGGTCTGCCGCCGACTGTGGCACCGCGCCCCTGCACCGTCAATAGCTGACGGTCAGTCAGATCCCTGGGGTGGGACGGTCAGACGACACTGACACCCGCCAGCCACCCCCCGTCGATCACGAACGGCTGCCCGGTGATGTAGGAGGAGTCGTCGCAGCTGAGGAACAGCGCGAGCCGGGCCACCTCCTCGGGCTTCCCGACCCGCCCCAGCGGCACGAGCTTGCGGTAGTACTCGTCGAGGGCCTCGGCCGCGCTCCCGGAGTCGGCGGCCGGGTCGAGCTGCGCCGGGTTGGTCATGGCGGTGTCGATGGCGCCCGGACAGACCGCGTTGACCCGTATCCCCTTCCCGGCCAGCTCCAGCGCGGCCACCCTCGTCAGCCCGACGATCGCGTGCTTGGTCGCGCTGTAGGCGCCCACGTACGCCATGCCGGTCACTCCCGTGTACGAGGCGGTGTTGACGATCGTGCCGCCGCCCGCCGCCGCGATCTCGGGAGCGACGTTCCTGATCCCCAGGAAGACCCCCACCTGGTTCACCTGCACGACCTGCTGGAACTCCTCCAGGGGCGTGTTGACCAGCTTGTTGAAGCGCAGGATGCCGGCGTTGTTGACGAGCCCGTCGATCCGCCCGTACGCACTCTTCGCGGCGGCCACGGCGGCCCGCCAGTCGTCCTCACGGCTCACGTCCAGGTGCGCGTAGAGCGCGCCCAGCTCCTTCGCGAGCGCCTCCCCCTGGTCGTCGAGCACGTCGGCCACGACGACCTTGGCGCCTTCCTCGGCGAACAGCCTCGCCTCCTGCTCGCCCTGCCCGCGGGCCGCCCCGGTGACGATGACGACACGCCCGTCCAGCTTGCCCATGGGGCCCCCTTCGCACGGGCCCGGCGGGCGAGCCCTTCGGATGAGTGAGCCGGTATCGTAGCGCCATATCTGACAGGTCGTCAGGTAGCGGATGGGGACAGTCGCCTACGCCAGTGGTTCGCTCAGCTCGATGGAGCGCGGAGCCGCCGCCAGGGCCGGTTCGTCAGCGACGTCGAGGGCCGTGTCGGTCAGCTTGATGACGTGTTCGTCGCCGTGCGCCAGAGCCCGTTCGAAGACCTCGTCGGCGGTGAAGGTGCCCGGTGCGGTGTAGATGATCGGGGCGTCCGGTGCGTACATCGCGGTCACCGCCGCGGAGGCCGTCCAGGCGGCCCGCAGACTCGGTACCCACAGGGCGTGCGGGAGTGCGGGCAGGGTGCGCAGGACGGCATTGGGCGCCGTTGCCGCGTGGACCAGCATGGTCTCCTCGCCGTGGCCGTGGGTGGCGTACCGGTGGGTGGCCGCCCGCACCAGTTCGGTGAGGCGGCGGCGCGCCGCGCTCGGATCCGTGGCCGTGGCCGCCCACACCGGCAGGCCCGTGACGCGGCCGAGCCGGGTGGGGAAGCCACCGTCCCGCACGGCGACGGGCGTCACCGCGTCGAGAGCGGCGGCCGCGCTGTCGGCGCCGGGCAGCGGGTCGAGGTCCGCGAGGGGCCGGTGACGGGCGGCCCAGTAGCCGAGGCCGTGGGCGAGTTCGACCAGACGGGGTTCGGTGCTCTCGCCGGCCAGAAGGGTGCGCACGGCATGACCCACGCGGATCACCGGGTGCGTCGAGCCGCCGTACATACCGGGCAGAAGACGGGGCCACCACTGCGTGAGCACCTCGCGCCAGGGACGTTCGGCGATCTCACGCTCGAAGTAGCCGATCCAGTCGGCGACGCGGCGCGGATCACCGAGTGCTGAGCGCCAGTTGGCGTCCGTGACCGGCTCGACGCCGGACGGGAACTCCTCGAGCTTGCGTGCGTACAAGTCGAGCCAGCGATGCACCGAACGTCCCTGCCCGTGCGCGGCGAGCGCCTCGACGGCCATCGGCGCGTGATTGGTCAGCCGCCCGAGCCGCTCGGGCCCCGAGCCGTGCAGTCGCTGCAGTGCCTCCTCCAGAGTCCCGGTCCTATCCATGACCAGGACGGTAGGCGGGGCGCCACGGCGGCGTAACGGGCCACGGACTCAGGACCCGACCTGCATCGGACCTAGGTCCTGCGATCGAGTTGATGCCCGGGGGACGCGCCTCTCGCCGTGGCTGCAGGCCGGGGGCTCATGTCACTCCACGACCCGGTTGCGGCACCGAAAAACCCTCGCGTCACTTCTCCTGATCAGCGACGAACGAGCCTTGCCCCAGGACGGTACGGAGCTTGCCCTCCGCGCGGAGAGCGGCCACGGCCTTCTGGATCGTTGACGCGGCTACGTCGAACTCCGACGCGAGATCCACCACGGCGGGAAACCGAGAGCCTGGGGGATAAGCGCCCGTCCTCATGCGACGGCGCAGCTCGTCCGCAATCTGGGGCCACACAGGCTTGCCACGGTCAAGGTCCATGGCTCGAACGTATGCGTCTTCGCGTAATCGGGCGACCGCGAATGCGCGAATACGCGCATGCTCAGTTTGTGAAGGGCCCCGGCGACCGTGCGACCGGCCCCGGGGCGTGGCCACCAGCTGAAGAGGAGCTGACGACAGTGAGCATTATCCACGCGCTACTGCGCTGGGCCCTGGACATGTGCGTGCCCGGCACCGGCAAGCGGCGGGCCGTTTCCCGCGCCGCCGCACCCGCCGCCGCACCCGCGCCGGAGACGCCCGGTACCGCTGCCGCACCGTGGCGCCCCGCGCCCCGTTCCCCGTACGGCCTCGACGGCCCCCTCGACGGAACCGCGTCCGCCCTGGTCCGCCCGTACCTCGTCGCCGTCGAGCGGGAGCGAGGGCGGCAGTACCGGCGGCGGCTCGCCCTGGTGCTCGCCGCCGACTTCGGTGTCGACCTCGACCGCCACGTCGTCGGCGCGGAGGCCGCGGCGTGAGGGGGCCGCGCCCGGCCGGGCCCGTGACGCGAGGTGGTCGGTGAGGGCCGGACGGTACCCCGAGGCCGGGGTGTCGCAGCTGACCATCCGCACCTACCGCGTCGGCCCCGACGGCGAACGCCTCGGCCACGCACGGGACCGCACCGTCACCAGCGAGCACGACCCCGAGCGGCTGCCCCAGTCACTCCCGTGGCCGCCGTGCCGCTGCCCCCGCTGCCGGACCGGACAGGGCCCGGCGCCCAACTGAACCACCCACGACCGCCGCCCCCTCCCCCGCCAGAGCCCCAAGTGGCTCCGCAGTCCCGGCGACACACCGTGAATTCGGCGTGTCGCCGGGACTCAGCGCCCACTTGGCTCTCGCTCTCCACTCCCCGGTTGTCAGTCCCCCGATCCGCCGGCGAACGGCATCGTCCGCCATTGGTCGAGGGCCGGCTTCAAGTACTCCATCAGCACGGGCAGTTGCGGTACGAGCGTGAGGGAGGCGATGGCCCGCAGCATCCCCACGGCGTTCACGAAGCTCAGGACCTCCTCGTTCAACGGCCGCATGCCGTTGCGCCGCGCGCCGCGGTTGTAGGCGGATTCGAGGTCGGGCCCGAGAGCGGCCAGGTCCCACTCGACGGGCCCCAACGTGACCAGCTCGAAGTCGGCGTAGAGGTCCCCGTCCGCCCCGGAGAAGATGTTCGCGGGCGGGGAGTCGCCGTGGATGGGCTGGAGATCGATCCCCGGGAAGGCTGCTTCGAACGCCCCGCGTGAGCGCACGAGAGGCTCCAGGACCTGCCACTCGCGGCGTGCGCGGTCCAGGTCGCCCGGACCGATGAGGTCGGGGCGCTGTTCGAGGAGAGCGAGGCTCTCCGTGACGAACCGCGGTTCGGCTGCGGACAGAAACGACAGCCGGCCCGGGTACGCGCGCATCGCGGCGTGCAGGTCGGCAACGCTTTCGGAGTTCGCCACGTAGTCGGCCTCCTTGCCCCGTTCCAACTCGACGTACGGCCAGAAAGTCATCGAGAATCCGTCGCGTTGAACGGGTTCCCGCGGCACGAGAGGGCTCGGAGGGATCACAGGGGTTCCCTGGTCCGCGAGCCACCGTGTCACGTCCAGTTCCGCCCGTTGGCGGCGCGCCTGGGAATCGAGGTCCGCGGAGGGCGGCAGGACGGTGGGGATCCGGGCCACGACCGGTGAGGGCGCGAGGTGAACGACGACGGAGAACAGCTCATAGAGCACCCTGGCGTCCGTCACCGTGAGCCCGAGCTCGCGCCCCGCTCCGACAGCCGCGTCAACTGCGGCGGAGGTGCGGCGGGCGATATGTCGCGGTGTGAGGAAATCAGTCATGGCTCGCCTTTCGTTCCACGTCGTGGTCGGGTGTCGTCGAGAGGTCTCGTCGAGTGGGTGTCGTCGAGGGAATGAACCGGTCAGCACTGCGGCCCCCGCGCAGCTCCAGCCGTTCCCCCTCGAACCGCTCACGGAAGCCGCGGTCGTGGGAGACCACGACCACCGCTCCCGGGTACGCCGCGAGCGCCGCCTCCAGGTCCTCGACCAGGTCGAGCGCGATGTGGTTCGTCGGCTCGTCGAGGACGAGAAGGTCCGCGGGCCGGGTCACCAGGCGCGCGATCTGCAGCCGCCGCTGCTGTCCCGCCGACAGCGCCGCCACCGGGACCTGTAGATCCTCTTCACGGAACAGGCCGAGCGCCAGCAGCTGTTCGGCGTACTCCTCCGGTGACCCCGGCCTGCCGTCCGCGAAGGCGGCCAGCAGCGGTAGCCGCGTGGAACGCGCGGGCAGCTCCTGCGCCAGGTACCCGATGCGATCCCGGACAGGACGGCGCACCGTCCCCGCATCCGGCTCCAGGTCGCCCGCCACGACGCGCAGCAGCGTCGTCTTGCCCGCCCCGTTCTCGCCCGTGACCAGCAGACGCTGACCCGGCGTGACGGCCAGCAGCCCGTCCAGACGCAGCCGTTCGCCGACCGCCACGCCGTCGAGTTCAGCGAGCGGGAGCCCGACAGGATGCTCGCCGCCCGCCGCCGACAGCGCCGCTGTGAACCGCAGCGGCTCCGGCGGCGCCGCCACCGGGTTGCGCCGCAGGTGGGCCATCCGCTCCCGGGCCGCCCGCACCTGCCCGCCGAGTTTCGCCTCGTGCGAGCGGCGGTGCTTGCCGAAGCCCTGCCGCGGGTCCTTGCCGGTGGTGGCCAGTCGTTTCCCGGCGGCCTCGACCAGTGCCTCGGTACGGGCCACCTCCTCGAGCCAGTCCGCGTACCGCTGCTCCGCGCGGCGCCGGGCAGTGGCCTTCGCCGTGCGGTATCCGGCCCAGCCGTCGCCGTACCGGTGTACCGTGCGCGTATCCCGGTCCACTTCGAGGATCGTGGTGGCGACGCGCTCCAGGAAGCCGCGGTCGTGGGTGACGGCGACGACGGTGCCACGGTGCGCACGCAGGTGCTCCTCCAGCCAGCGCACGGCCGCCGCGTCGAGGTGGTTCGTCGGCTCGTCGAGGAGCAGCAGCTCGGGGGCGGCGGCCAGCACACAGGCGAGCGCGAGCCGCCCCTGCTCGCCGCCGGAGAGCGAGCCGAGCACCCGGTCGCGGGTGATCCCTGCGAGTCCGAGCCCGTGCAGGGCGGCGTCGACGCGGGCGTCCGCCTCGTACCCGCCGCGTTCCTCGTACGCGGTCAGCAGCTCGCCGTACGCGGCGAGTTCGTGCTCCGACACCTCACCGAGGCGCTCCTCGGCCGTACGCAGCCGTCGCTCCATGTCGCGCAGTTCGGTGAGGGCGAGGTCGACTGCGTCCTGCACGGTGCGGTCCGGGTCGAGGTCGAGGGTCTGGGTGAGGTGACCGACGCCACCGGGGAAACGGACGGCGATGTCCCCGGCGTCCGGCACCTCGACTCCCGCCAGCAGCCGCAGCAGGGTGGACTTGCCGGAACCGTTCTCGCCGATGACGGCGGCCTTCTCGCCCGGGCGGACGGTGAAGGAGACCTGGTCGAGGACGGTGCGGGTGCCGTAGGACTTGGTGACGTCCTTGACGGACAGCTGCGCCACGGCAGCGGGCACAGCGGTATGGGCGCGTTCGCGCATGTGACTTCCTCTGGGGATGCGAAATGTCCACGGGCAGCGGAGACGGCGACATCGGCCGTGCCCGGACTCAGAGGAAGTAGAAGAAAGCCATGCCCCCAACCATAGCAAGACGGTCCGTATCGTCTACACTCACGCACCTCACAACTTCTGTGAGGCACGCCACCCCCGAGCCGCTGCCCGCGCAGCCTCCCTATCGAGTGGGGCCCCAGACGCCGGTGGCGGCCGTATCGCGGACGTAGTCGGCGAAGTCTCGGGGCGATCGGCCGACAGCGCGGTGGACGCCATCACCCAGCCGGGCCCTGCGACCGTCGAAGACCTCGGCCATGAGGTCGGCCAGCGGCTCCGCGTACTGCGCTGGTGTCCCCTTCTCCTGGAGAGCGACGGAGAACCGTTCCTTGCTGATTGCCTGGTACCGGACTGTGCGTCCGATCGCCCTGCCGATCTCTGCGACTGCTTCGGCGAAGGTCATCAGACGTGGACCGGTCACCTCGTATGTCTCACGGACGTGACGGTCTTCGGTGAGAGCCGCGGCCGCGACGTCAGCGATGTCCTCGGCGTCGGTGAACGGCTCTGCCACCTCGCCGGCCGGCAGTGCCACCTCGCCTGCCCGCACCGCGCCGGTGAGGACGTCCTCGCTGAAGTTCTGAGAGATGAAGCCGGTGCGCACGATGGTCCACTCGGCACCCGATTCGCGCACTGCCCGCTCGCAGTGCTCCGCCTCGCTTGCACCACGGTCGGCCAGCAGTACCAGCCGCGTCACGCCGCGGCGCACCGCTTGGTCGGCGAACGACCTCACCGCCTCCGCGGCCCCGGGAAACGCGGCATCCGGGTGATATGCCACGTACACCGCCTCCACCCCCCGCAGCGCGGGCGCCCAGGTGGCCTTCTCCTGCCAGTCGAAAGGTGGCGTCCCCTTGCGGGAGCCGATCCGAACCGGGAGATCCCGCGCGGCCAGACGCTCGACCACACGCCGCCCGGTCTTGCCCGTCCCGGCCAGAACCAGCGTCTTCCTGCTGTTGCTGCTGCTGTTCGTTGCCCTCATGCCGCCAGTACACGCCACCACCAGACAGACGCTGAATAGCTGGAAAGCTCGGTTTCGTGCTTGAGCGTCTAACCTCGGGTCCCATGGACGCACTGTCCGACCTCTTGGCCAGGCCCAGAGCCCGGGGCGCCTTCATCCTGCGTTCCGTCCAGAGCCCGCCCTGGTCGGTCCGGGTGGAAGATGCGGCCCCGCTGAGCGTCGTGGCGCTCGCTCATGGCTCGGCCTGGGTCATCCCCGAGGCCGGCGCGGCCAGGTGCCTCGGCCCCGGCGACGTCGCGCTGATGCGCGGGCCGGACCCCTATACCTTCGCCGACACGCCCTCCACACCCGTCAAGGCGGTCATCCGCCCAGGCCCTCACCGCATGACCCCGTCGGGTGAGCACCCGCGCGAGGCCGTTGACCTGGGCCCTCGCACCTGGGGAAACGACGTCCCTCGCGACGCGACCGTGCTGCTGATCGGCAAGTACCAGATGACCGGCGAGGTCAGCAACAGACTCCTCCGCGCTCTGCCGCCGGTGGTGGTCCTCCCCCATCATCCTCAGCGCCCCATCGATCCCGTCGGGTTGCTCGCCGAGGAGGTCGTCCGGGAGGAACCTGGTCAGCAGGTCGTTCTGGACAGGCTGCTGGACCTTCTCCTCGTCACCTCGCTCCGAGCGTGGTTCGCGCAGGCCGAGACCGGAGCCCCGGCCTGGTACCGCGCTCTGTCCGACCCTGTCGTGGGCCAGGCGCTGCGCCACTTGCACAGCGATCCCGCCTCGCCGTGGACGGTCAGCGCCCTCGCGTCGGAAGTCGGGGTCTCTCGCGCGACTCTCGCCCGCCGCTTCACCGAGCTCGTCGGCCAAGCACCGATCGCCTACCTCGCCGACTGGCGACTGGACATGGCCGCCGACCTGCTCCAAGAGCCAGAAGCGACGATCGATGCCGTCGCTCGACAGGTCGGCTACGCAAGTGCCTCCGCCCTCAGCACCGCGTTCAAACGAGCACGCGGGATCACCCCTCAACAGCACCGGACCCGGTTCCGGACAACAAGCGGAGCAGAGAAACAGTCCCCATGAGCGGGAGACCCCTGCCGTCGGCGACCCACAACGAGACAACCCACTGAACCCCCCACACCGCCGACTCCCTGGAGAGGCCGTCAATTGGTTCTGGAGTCCCAGCGACACGCCGCGCCGGACGCGTGTGATGAGACTCAGCGGCCCATTGCCCCTCTCCCCACGGGATTCGCCAACGGGGGCGCCCCCGGGAGGGACCGGCTGTCCCGCTTCCCCTGTGGAACGAGGACCACGTGCGGCGTGTCAGCGCCATTCCCTCACGTTCATTGCCTGCTTCGTGGAGCCCGGCCCGGGGCCGCGGCCCGGACACGGCGGGCGAGGACACGGAGCCGGTCCGGGGTGTCGTGCAGCAGTACATGGATGCGGAAGCCGTCCGGATACACGCCGGCGTCCTCGTCGTCGGCGGCGACCGTGGCGGCGTCGGAGAGGGATTGCAGGAGAACCTGGAGTTCCGAGGGGTGCGCGTCGGTGAGGAGCAGTGCGGCGTCCTCGACCAGGATCGTCAGTGGCCCCGTGGGGGGCGGCCCGTCGGGGTCGGAGTGCCACAAGGCCCTCTCCGAGACACAGTCATGGAAGGCGTTCCAGTTGTGGCCGAAGTGGCCGGGGAAATCCAGGGCCCGGGCCCACACGGAGAAGAGCTCTGCCCTGGTGCGGCAGTCGGCGCCCTGAACCACTACGGGAAGGATCTCTCCTGGTGGTTCGTCCACGGTCAGTTCCAGCCAGTGCATGAGGCGTCCTCGGTGATGGCGAAGGGGGACCATGGGCCCGGAGTTCACGAGCGGGGGCCGCCGGCCGCTCCGCGGAGGAAGGCACCGCGGAGCACCCGTTCTTCGCCGCGTGATCTCCGGACCCGTGCGATCAGTGCCGGGTCCCGGTCCCGCTCTCGATTCTCACACGCTCCTCCCGATGACCAGCAGGAGGCCGACCAGGAGAGTCCCGATCTGCTGGTAGATGAGGTCACCCCTCTCGTCGGCCTCGCCCAGCCGATCGTTGTTCTGAACCTCGAAGTCCGGGTCCTCGATGGGCGTGATGACGTTCGGGTCCGGTGTGCCGCCGCCTTGGCCACCCGGGGGTGGGTCGCCGGCGGTCTCCTCCGCGACCGGAGTGAGGGAGTTGTCGATGGTGTGGGGGATGTTGGGCATCTCCGGCTGGGCGTCGTCCACGTCGGGGAGGTTCTGGTAGGCGTAGAGGTGGAAGTTGGCGTAGTGGTCGTCGGTGAAGAAGATGAAGCCGTTGGTCGAGTCACGAACGATCCGGTCGGCGTTGCGCGGCGTCCTCCGGGTGGGCCGGAAGTCGATGTCGTACTCGTTGAAGCTCGGCGCCAGCGCGGTGGGGAAGTTGGCCTGGATGAAGGCAGTGAGCTGGCCGTCCCGGTCGCCGTAGGTGCCGCCGCGGTAGATGAACTGGAGCCCGGCGGGATTGCCGTTCGCGTCAGTGCCCTGTTCCGAGGACGTGGCCTTGTTCAGCGGCCAGGCCTTGGAGGCCCAGAACGCGACCATGTCGTCGAGACGGTCGGGGAAGGTGAAGCCGCTGCCGTCGTCCACGGCGGCGCTCGCCTTCTGCTGCGACTCGGTCGTCAGCAGGGTCACGCCACCCAGGACGGTCGCGATGGCGAGGAAGAAGGCCAGGAACTTCCCGCTGAGCCAGCGGGAACGGCGTTTGTGGCGATGGCCGCCGACGGGCTCGGCGGCCATGGTTCGTTCCGAAGTCACAGCGGAAGGCTCCTTCGTACGTGGATCGTGACGGGCTGTCGCCCCCGACAGATGGGTGCGGGCGAGCTCTCGCGGGCGGTTCTCTGCTTCCCGGGAGCTACCAGGGCGAGGCGTGTGCGGTCTGATCACCGGTGATCGCGTGCTGTGCGGCGAGTCTTCTCAGGAAGCACAAAGGTCACCAGGGTCAAATATCCCGACCCATGGGTAACATCAGGTTTCCTGTCGAATGCAATTGCTGATGGCCTGGTCAGAGGGTTGAGAGCGGATCGAGGCCCAGTGTGCCGGTGCTCACATCGCGGCAGGGTGGCCGCTGTGCACGCGGTGACGGCGGACCCGGTCGACTCCGCCCGTACGGGAGGACCCCCTCGCCCGGGGCCCTACATGACCGGCCACCTCACCGCAGTCGACGGCGCCCGGCTCGCCCACCGCGACCACGACCCGGGACCGGGGTTGTGAGGCCATTACCGCACGAGGTACTTCTCCACGCCTTTGCCGGTGCCTACCTGCTCGGTACTTCTCCACGCCTTTGCCAGTGCCTACCTGCTCCGACAGGGCCGCGGCCTCCTTGCGCCCGGTGCACACGCACGAACAGCGCCATCCGGCCCGCCTGGTCCACCGGCGTGGCGCCGGCCCGCGCGATGACGTCGGCGACCGGCTCACCCGGAGCGCTCCGCGGCCCGCCGGCGCAGCGCTCCGAGCCTGCTCCCTGTGTCGGCATCCCGGCCGGTGCCCCGGCCCATGCACAGCCCTCCCTTTCCCCACCCCGGAGGGGCGGGGAGGGCGGCCCCGCAGGCCCTCACGCCCGCCCCCGACAGCAGTGGCCCCACCTCACCCCCGAACTCCTCCATCCGGTGCGTACATAGCGGTCACCGCCGCGGAGGCCGTCCAGGCGGCCTGCAGACTCGGTACCCACAGGGCGTGCGGGAGCGCGGGCAAGGCGCGCAGGACGGCGTCGGGAGCCGTGGCCGCGTGGACCAGCATGGTCTCCGTCGCAGGGTCGGGACGGGCCCGCGAGTCAGCTCCGCTGGAAGAACTCCACCTCCGCCAGGGCCAGATGACGGCCCGGGGCGAGTCCCACGGCGGAACGCAGCACCAGCCGTACCTTCTGCACGTCGCTGTACCCGGTGGCAATCGTCTGGTCGCCCGGCTTGTCGCTGAGGGTGAGTTCCCTCTTGTGCGTGGTGCCGTCCTCCGCCGTCACCTCCAGCTCCACCTGGAGCGCGCGCGCCTGGAGGGCGTACTTCTGCGGCTCCTTGGAAGCGCCGTTGGTGATGATCACGTCGACCAGCCGGAACGGCTTGCGGAAGGTGTACGTCACCGAGGCACCCGTCGCGGGCGCGCCCCAATAGCGGTTGCTCAGCCCGTCCGTGGTGTTCTTCGCCGGGTGCCCCGGCACCGATGCGCTCGCCTCGGTGCTCATCGGCGTCACGGACTTGGCCTTGCCCAGCTTGTCCCGGGTGTCCTCGATCAGGGCGCGTCCGGCCGGCATCAGCAGGAAGCCGCCCGCGCACAGCGCCAGCACCACGAGCAGGATCACCAGGAACCGCGTCACCCCACCCGAACTCGCCCGCACCCGGCGCCGGAACGGCCACACGGTCCGCCACCACGGCAGCGGCGCGGCCTTCGCCGTGGGCTTCAACTCGGCCGCACAGCGCCGACAGAACCGGCGCTCCGGCAGATTCGGCGTCCCGCACGCCGGACAGGGCACTCCCACCCCTTCGTCCGGCACCGCCACCGGCCGTACGACGGGCCGTGCCGCCACCGGCTTCGCGGGGCGGACGGGCACGATGGCGTCCGGGTCCGACGACTCGGAGGCGGTGGGGGTGCGCGGGCGGGGGATGTTCCGGGCGGGTGGAGCGGGTGCAGTTGGAGGAACGGGTGGGGTTGTGGGGGTTGAGGGTGCGGGGGGTGTGGCCGGCGTGGTGGGGGGAGCATCGTCGGTACGGCGGGGCTCTTCGACGTCGGTCGTTTCGCCGGTGGAGCCGCCCGTCGGCTCGGCGCTGGAGTCAGCGGTCGTCCCGCTCGTGGCCGAGCCGTGCGCCGGGGCGGCGGACCCGGTGCGGACGTCGGTCGGCCCGGACTGGGGTGGGGAGTTCGTGGGCTCGTCCTGGCCCGGGTCGGCAGCGGGGGCCGTGTCGGCGCCGGAGCCGGTGTCCGCGGGCTTCGTCGTGCTCGGCCGCCTCGGCTCGCCGCGGCCGGTCAGCCGGGCGCGGAACGACGAGGAACGGGGCGGTGCGGCGGACTCGGGCTCGTCCGCCGTGGGTGATGTGGGCGCGGGCGCCGGAGGCTCCGGGGGTGCGGGTGCCGGAGGCTCCGGGGGTGCGGTCGGCCCCGGCGGTACGGTTGGCTCCCGTGGCGTCGGTGCGGGTGTGTTCGGGGTCGGAGCAGCCGGTTCCGACCAGCCCAAGTACGCGCCGCAGTTGCCGCAGAAGTCGTCCGCGGAGCCGTTGGACGCCCCGCACGCGGGACATGCGCGCATGGCGTCACCTCCCTTCGTCGGCGGGCGGGCCGGGGAGGACCTCCACCCGGAATGCCGTGTGCACCGGGCACATGGCCCGGACGATCTCGCGGACCCTGGCCGGGTCCACCCGCGTCTCGCGGCCCGGCCAGACCCGGACCAGGAACTCGGCGGCGGGCTGGGGCGGCAGCTCGGTGCCGGCGGTGTTCGACCACCACGAGCCGCCGTCGCCGGTCACATCGCAGTGCACGCCGAGCGCGAGGCGCAGGGCCTCGGCAAGGCCGCGTCTGGTGCCGCGCCACCGGTGCAGCTCCACCGCACGGACGACCGCCTCGCGGCGCAGCTCCACGGGCCACTGGGGGTCGTCGGCGGCGCCCACCCACGACGCCAGCCAGGCCAGGAAGTCGATGGGGGTGACCCGGGGGTCGAGGTAGGCGGTCAGGTTGTCGAGGGTCGCGAACACCGGGGCGAGGACGACGTCGAGGCCGGCGGTGAAGCGCTGCGCGAAGTCGTCGTCGGCGTACAGCGCGGGCAGTTGCTCACCGATGGGGAAGCGGCTCGGCAGGCCGGGTACGGCGGCGCGGCTCATCCCCGCCCCTCCCCATCCATCGCCGTCACGACCACCTGGTGCTGGTAGGAGAAGACGAGCGCGCCCGCGGCCACGTCGATGCGGTCTCCCGGGGCGCCGCGGCGGCCGGTGATGGGGTCGGCGGGAAACAGGCGGATCTCTTCGACGAGGGCGTTGCCGGTGGCGCGTTGGAGGATGCCGAAGATCTCGCCGTACTGGACGGGCCGGCCGAAGGGCCAGCCGGTGCCGTCCGGGCCGCCGCTGAGCGGATTGAGGTGGCGGAACAGGGCGTCGAGGGCGGCGTCGCGGACGCGGTCGGTGTCGGCGGCTGCCGTCGCGAGCCGGGCGACCACGGTGACGCCCTGGTAGACCGGCGGCTCGACGACCAGGCGGGTGCCGATGAGGCGTCGTTCGTCGAGGCTCGCGGTGATGGCCTCCAGTACCTGGTCGGAGGGGATCAGCTGCTCGAAGCGGAGGCGGTCGTCGCCCTCGTCGGCCACGGCGTCCGGGACGACGAGGACCCGTACCGCGCCCGGTTCCTCCGCCGCGGGCAGACAGCGGACCCGGCGTACCGAGGGCGCGGCCTGGCGGCTGATGATCTCGTAGTCCTCTGCGGTCACCGCGCGCTCCTGCATGCGCAGCACTTCCGGCGCCCGCAGCTTGGCGTTCTCCACCGTCTCGCCCGCGACGCCGCCGCGTGCCGCCTCCCGGTTGGTGACCTGGGCGATGTACGGAACGGAGCTGAGCAGCACGGAGATCGCGCCGCGGGCGACGTTGCCCGCGGGGCCGCCGCCGGTGCGGTACCGGGCCACGCGTATGTGAGCGCCCTTGGGCGGTACGGCGCCGCACTGCCGCAGCGTGCCGTCCGGTTCGCGCAGCACCGGCGGGAAGGCGAACTCACCGTTGGTGGCATCCACGCGGACGTGCCGGTCGGCGGGGCCGGAGCGGCCGAAGTGGTCGACCACGGCCCAGCGTTGCCAGCCCTCGGCCGAGGACACCTCCACCACCGGGGGCTCGCCGTCGAGGAGGACCGGCGGGCGACCGAGCCGGAACGTCTGCCCGGCGACGCCCTCCGATGTGCCGAGCGGAACGTCGGTCACGGTCTCGGCGTGCTCGACGGACATGGTGCCGCCGACGGTGAACACCTCCGCCTCGCGCACCGTCGGAGACTCCGAGTAGAACGGCTGGCCCGGCTCCGCCTCGGTGACCCGGCAGCGCAGCCAGCCGGCCCGGGTCCCGCCGATCACCGACGCGGTGTGCCCAACCGGTACGTGCACGATGACCTCGCCGGGCCGGTTCAGACCACCGGTGGTGTCCGTACTGGTCTCGCAGAGCTGCCAGCCGCCGCCGTCCCACGCCTCCCACACCAGCGGGGGCTGGCGCGGGTCCACGCCGACGCCCTCCACGCGGCTGTCCAGGCGCACCGCGACGATGCAGCGCGGGACCGCCGTCGGCAGGCCGAACAGCAGCGCGTCGCCCGGCTCCGGTGCCGCCTGGAAGCAGGGGATGTCGTGGCCGTCGGCGAGCGTGCTGGTCATGTCGGTCTGCTCACCGGTCCGGGGCGCGGTCACCAGGCGGGTCAACTCGCTGGGCACGATGCGCAGTTCGTCCGTGGTCGCGAACACCACGGGCTCGTCGCTCTGGCCGCCCGCGGTGGTCACCTCGGTGCCCGCGGGCAGCGCGACGGTGTCGGGCTGCGGCGCCGACAGCCAGAAGTCGACGTCAGCGGAGGCCGCGGCGGGCGGGAACAGGCCGATGCCCAACAGGTCCAGGAACGCGGTGTAGTTCTTGTCCGGGACCCGGTTCAGCCGGTAAAGCAGCTGGTCCACCATGTAGGCGAACGTCTCGATCAGGGTGACGCCCGGGTCGGAGACGTTGTGGTCGGTCCACTCCGGCGTGCGCTGCTGCACATACCGCTTCGCCTCGTCGACGAGTTGCTGGAACCGTCGGTCGTCCAGGTTGGGGGAGGGCAGGGCCATCAGTCCGCGACCAATTCCTCGGCCCCCTCCTCGGAGGGGATCGTGTAGAAGGGAAAGACCAGGTTGCGCCGGTCGTTGGTGGAACGCAGCGTGTAGTGCACGTCGATGTAGAGGGTGCCGTCCTCGACGGCGTCGAAGGCGACGATCACGTCCTCCACGGCGATGCGCGGCTCCCACCGCTCCAGGGCCTCGCGCACCTGCTGGGCGATACGTCCGGCGGTGGCGCCGTCGCCGGGGGCGAAGACGTAGTCGTGGATGCCGCAGCCGAACTCGGGGCGCATGGGGCGCTCGCCCGGCGCGGTGCCGAGGACCAGGCGGATCGCCTCCTCGATCTCCCGTTCCCGCTCGACCATGGCGATCCCGCCGGTCGGCCCGACCCGCAGCGGAAACCCCCAGCCCCGGCCGATGAACCGCTCGCTCATCACACACCTCCGGTCAGGACGTTCGGGCCGCCGGGCAGAATCACGGCGCCGCACGCAGGGTGCCCGCCCCGCAGCCGGAGCACAGAACCACGCCGAACAAACCGCCCGCTCATCACACGCCCCCGGCCGGCACGTCCGGGGCGCCGGGCACAGTCGGAGCGTCGCTCATCACGCGCCCCCGATCAGGACGTTCGGGGCGCCCATCACGATCATCGCGCCGCACGTGGTCTGGTCCCGCATCCGTGCAGCCGGCAACCCGCCGATGAGGACCTGGCCCTTGGCGAGGGCGCTCGGGTCGGGCTTGATCACGTTGGCCGGTCCCAGGGCGGCGTGCGGCGGCATCGGGCAGGTGACGAGGCTGCCCACGCCGCCGACGGGGCTGGTGGCGACGGCGGCGGGTTTGCCGCCGATCAGCACGCGCAGCACCGCCTGAGCAGCGGGGCCGGTCGGCAGGGCGAGCGCCCCACCGTGGTTGGTGGGGTCACCGGTACGGGCTGCGGGTGGCATGCGGTCCTCCTTGGGAAGCTGAAGGTCGGGTGTCAGTTGATCCGGATGAGCTTGGCCTTGAGGACGCCGAGCATGCCGCCGTCGACGGTGGCGCCCGCGCGGCCCCTGATGTTCACGCGCGCGTTGGCCTTGACGTTCACGTTCTGGACGGCGTCGATGTTCACGTTCCGGCCCGAGATGCTCACATTGCCCTGCCCCGCGTCAACGGTGATGCCCTTCTTGTCGAGCACGACGGAGCTGAGCGGTCTGGTGCCCTTGGCGGCGTACACCGTCAGCTCGATCGATCCCTTCCGTTGGTCGACCTTGATCTCGAGACGCTCGTCGGCGGATGCGAGCCTGAGCCCGGACTGGCCCGGTGCCCTCGCGTCCAGCAGCTCCAGTCGGTGCCCCGAACGGGACACGATGGAGCGGCGGTTGACCTTGCCGGTGGTCTTGTCGATCAGCGGGCCCTTGTGGGGCGAGGGCTTGTCGACCCCGTTGTAGAGCCCGCCGATGACGTACGGGCTGTCCAGCAGGCCCTGTTCGAAGCCGACCAGGACCTCGTCGTTGACCTCGGGGCTGACGACGCCTCCGCCGCCCTTGCCGCCCCACTGCACGGTGCGCACCCAGTCGGTGGTGTACGTGTCGTCCAGCCAGGGGAACTTCAGCTTCACCGAGCCGTTCTGGGCGACGGCCGGCTCGCGTACGTCCGTCACCACGCCGATCGCCAGGCCCGGCATGCGCGGGCCACGGGCCGGTGCGTTGGCGCCGGTCACCAGGCCGGTCAGGGAGCGGTCGGGGCTGGCGCTGACCCACACCGTCGTCCGGTATCCGCCGTCCGGTTCGAGGATGTGCTGCACCGCGGTCGCCGTGTACTTGCCGGAGAAGTACTGTCCCACGTTGCCGAGCGTCACAGGCTTGCCCGCCCGCAGGAGGGGGTTGCCCTCGACCACCGCCTCCAACTCCCCGAAGCCCGCACTGACCTGGTCGGCCACCGCGTCCGCGACCGCCTTCACCTCCGCCTGGGTCCGGTACGGGGTGTCGGTGACGGTCAGCTTCGACGACTTGCCGAACCGGGCGGCGAGCGCCGGGCTCAGGCCCGGCACCACCGTGTCACTGTTCACCGACGGCGCAGGGGCCACCAGCGGCTTCTTCGTGGTGACGTTCCAGCCGCGCACCTCCACCTGCTGCGCGCCGTCGGCGGCCGACAGGGAGGCCCGTAGCGCCAGCAGGTTGCGGCCGTACTCCAGCACCATCGGGTTCTTGGCGGCCGAGGTCGACGGCGCGGGCGCCCCGGACGCCTTCTTCGGCTTGGTGAACTGCAGTAACCCCTTGTCGTCGACGCTCACCTGCGCGCCGCTCTCGGCGGCCAGGAACTGCAGGAAGTCCCAGTCGGACACGTTCGCCTGGGAGAGCTGCTTGTACATGACCGGCGCGGCCTGCACGGTGCCGACGGCCAGCCCGGCCCCGGCGGCCACCTTGCGGACGATGGCCGAGGCGGTCATGTTCCGGTACGCGACCACCTTCCGGCCCCGCTGCAGCCGGTGCGCCTTCGAATAGGCGCGCACCACCGTGAACGAGCCCGTGCGGTCCCGGTCCACCTCCAGCGCGGTCACCTCTCCGTTGAACAGCCGCTCCTTGGCCTGCCCGGTCACGGTCATCACGGAGACCTTGAGCGGGGTGCCGATGGTGATGCCGGTCTTCTTCAGGAACTCGTGGTCGGGGTCGCGGAAGGTGAGCACCGCCGCGTCCGGCAGGCCCACGTTCTCGTCGACCACACAGCTCACCAGCTGAGCGGCCCAAGCCGGCGGAAGCTCACTCGGCGCCTCCACGATGGGGTCCGCCGCGAAGGACCGGCCGTCCCGTGCCCCGCCTGTCACTGTTCCTCCTCAGCACCCGCGTCGCTCAGTGCCGGCACCACGAGTTCGGTGCCGGGCATGAGCGTCATCGGGTCGTCGATGTCGTTCGCCTCCGCGATGGCCCGCCAGGCCGTCGCGTCGCCGTATTCCTGCCAGGCCAGCAGCGCCAGGCTGTCGCCCGCCACGACGGTGTGCGTGCTGCGGGCGGTGCGCGCGCCGGACGTGGGGTTCTGGCCCGCCGGTCCGACGCTCGCCTCCTCGATCGACAGCTGGCAGGTGGCCCGTAGCGGCTTGCCGTCCACGTCGAACAGTGTGTATGTCACGGACAGGCTGGTGAGCACCCCGTCGAACGAGGTCGTCCGCGCGGTGCCCCACTCGAACCGCACCCACGGGCTGGCCGGCTTCTTGCGGCCCAGGCTGGCCTTGGTCGGCACGCAGGCCTTCATCAGCTTCTCCACCGCCTGCTCCACGGAGTTGTCGTGCTTGGCGGTGGCGTCCAGGAACACCTCGAGGCTCAGCGTGCGCGGGCCGCTGCCGACGAACTCGGGCAGCGCCGACTCCGCCGCCATACGGGACGGGGTGCGCCGCCACTCGGTGGTCTTGCTCAGCTCCAGGGTGGAGGGGTTGAACTGGAGGTTGAGCCGCGCGAGCGTCCCGCCGGGCTTCGCGCCGACCGAGGCAGGGGGCTCCTTCAGGGTCAGCTGAGCCCTGACCCGACTGGCGCGGGCTTTTTTGGGCATGCCGGGACTTCCTTTCCGGGACGATCACTCGGGCGGCGGGCGGGTCAGGAAGGGCTCAGCCCCTCGTGGGCGATCTCCAGGGTCTCCACCGCCGCCTCCGAGTTGCTGGGGTCGAACGACGGGCCCTGCCAGCGCACCGGCACGATCCCGAACACCTGCCAGCTGATGATCCGGGTGAGGTCCGGTTTCAGCGCCACGATCTCGCCGTCCTTGGGCTCCACCCGCTTCAGCGTCTCGTCGAACCATTTGGCGATCTTCGCCGTGTCCTTGGTGACCGGCCGGGTGAAGGTGATGTTCGACCAGGTCACCCGCCCGGGCAGGTTGTGGGTGAAGCCGTTGTTGCCGCCCTCGGCATAGGTCTCGATCTCGAACTCGGCGCCCATGCCGGAGCAGGTGTTGAAGGCGCCCAGATCGTTGCCGCCGATCACGAGCTTGAAGAACACGCTCGTCGCGAAGATGTTGTCCGTCATTCGTCCGTCATCCGTTCCGTGCCGGGCCTCAGCGGCGTCCGTCGTAGGGGCGGCCTGTACGTTCCCGTCCACGCCGCAGCTCGGTACGCAGCAGCCGGGCCACCGGGTCGATCAGGCGACGCGCCAGCTCGTCCAGGTCCATGCCGGGGTCCTGCGGTGTCTCCGCACGGTGGGCCGTGCGCTTGGCGGAGGCGGAATGGCCGGCGGCGGGGTTCGCGGAGCCGGCGGAACCCGGCCGCGAACGGCCGTTCCCCGTCCGGGGCTTGGCCGGTTCGGCGAGATCACCGGCCGCGGAGGCCGGCGGCCGGGGGCGCGCCGGGAGCGCCTTGTCCATACTCCCCGGGAGGTCCAAGTCGTCCGCGCTGTAGGCACGCTGGACGGAGGGTGCCGCGCCGCGGGTCCCGCCGCCCGGGGCAGCGGCCCGGGGCCGGACCACGGGGACCGGCCCCGCCGATGCCGGGGCTGACCCCTGGGTGGGCGACGGACGGTCCGCGAGCGGCGGCGACTGCGGGGCGGTGACCGGCAGGGCCCGCGCCGGGGCGGCGGCCGGGCCGGGCCCTCCGGGGGTCTCGCGGTGGGGCGGCGCGAGTTGTACGACGGGGACGCGCTGAACTGCGGCGGAGGAACCGGCCGTTCGCACGCCCGAGCTCTGCGGGGCGGAGTGCGGGGTCGCCGCCCGCTGTACCTGCGGTGTCGCCGGTCCGGGGTGTCCGGTCGCGGCCCGCTGGACCTGCGGGGCCGCCGGGGCAGGGTGCGGGGTCGCGGCTCGCTGTACCTGCGGGGCTGCCGATCCGGAGTGTCCGGTCGCGACCCGCTGGACCTGCGGGCCCGCCGGTCCGGAGCCCGCTGTCGCGGACCGCTGCACGTGAGGCGTCGCCGGAGTCGCCGGGGACGGGCCCGGCGTCGGGTGTGCGGGCGTCCCGGTGCCGCCCTGGCCCTGGGGGGCAGCCGGGTCGCCCGGCCAGCGCATCGGCACCACGGGACGGTTGCCGGAGCGAGTGGCGGTGGGCTGTGCCGCACCTTCCGGGGCCCGGGTGCTCAGGGTGAGCGGGCGCGCGGGCAGCAGCTGGAGGATGCGGGGTGCGGAGGGCGCCGCGGAGCCGGTCACGGGGAGGGGGCGCGGGTCGGCCGCGCCGGGGGGCCGGGAGGCGCCCGCGGTGCCGGGGGAACGGGGTGCCGCCGGGGCAGTGGACCGGTCGGCGGCCGAGGTCCGGGCAGTGCCGTGGGTGCGGGATGCCGCCTGGACGGAAGGTGCCGCGGAACCGGTCACAGGGGCAGGTCGCGAATCGGCCGCGCCGGGGGTCCGGGAGGCGCGGGGCGCCCCCGGGACAGTGGGCCTGTCGGCGGCCGGGGTCCGGGCGTCCGGAGCGCCTTCGGCCAGGGCGCGCGCCACCACCACCGGGCCCGGGGCGCCGGGAGTTGAGTGCTGTTGCACGCCGGGGCGTGGGGCGTTCCCGGCCGGGGGTGCGGGAGTTGTCGGGGCTGCCGTGCTCGCGGGGCCTTCGGACGCGGTGGCCGGGGACGGCGTCACCAGGGGCGTGGCGAGTCCGGTGCCATGGTCCGTGGGGTGGCCGGATGACGTGGTGTCCCCGGTGGCGGAGGGGTTAGTGACGCGGCGCTGGACGTCGACCGAGCCCAGCAGCGGCGCGTCCGTTCCGCTCTCCCCGCGCGCGGGCGGTGTGGTCTCGGTGGGCGTCCGGTCGCGGTCCGGCGCGGTTGCGGAGCCGCGGTCGTCCTGGCGGGCCGGAGCGCGCTGGACGTCCGGGCCGGACGCGGGTGGTGCGGTCTCGGTGGGCGTACGGTCGCGGCCCGGCGCGATGGCGGAACCGCGGCCGTCGTGGCGGGCCGGAGCGCGCTGGACGTCCGGGCCGGACGCGGGTGCCGGGCGGGAAGCGCGGGCGCCGGATGAGGTGGAACCGGGCACGTCGGCGCTCGGCGGCAGCGCGGGCAGCGGAGCGCCCAGGCCACCCCGCGCACGTGCCCCGGACCGACCCGCGTCGGACGTCCGGCGCGGCGCGGGGCTCTCCTGAGCCCTTCCCTGCATTCCGCCGTCCGACGTACCGCCGCCTTCCGTCTGGCGCTGCACGACGGGAAGCGCCGGACCGGGCGCGGATCCGGTGCCTGACGCGGGGCGCGGGACGGGCGTGCCCTCCGTCAACGGTGTTGCCGTAGAGGGCAGTTCGGTCAGCGGAGCACCGAGAGGGGCGCGGCTGCCCGTGCGGGTGGCGGCACGCTGTACGGGCGCCGTCGTCCCGGCCGCCGGTGCGGAGGGAGCGCCCGACGCGTCAGGGGCTGGCCGGGTGTCGGGCGCGGGAGGGGCGGCCGGTCGCACGGCGGGGACGCGGCGCGCGGGTCCGGCCTGGCGCCGGGCGACGGTCAGACGGGGCCCCACCGGGCGCGGCTGGACGGCCACGTGGGGCGCGTCGGCGCCGGAGGGAGCGGATGCCTGCGGCCGTGACCCCGTCGCCGTGCGCTGGACGGCCGGTCCGGACGTCGTACGACCCCCCGAACCTCCCGGCGACCGGGACGCGCTCCCGGAGCCCGACCCGGGCACGCCGGCACGGCCCCCGGCCGCGTCGGCGGTCGCACCCGGGACCACGGCGACCCGCCGTACCAGCGGAATCTCCCGAGCGACGGCCGAACGGCCCGTGTCGGCAGGCGTCACGACAGCGGCGGCTCCCGGCTCCGCAGCCCGTTGGACAACGGGAGCCGACGAGGAGAGTACGGCGGGAGAATCCGCGGACGTGATGCCACGGGTGCGCGGAGCGTCGGCCGAACCGCCCTGCCCCGCACCGCTGTTGTCGGCAGAACGCTGAACCACGGGCCCGGCCCCGGAGGGCGCCGAGCGGGACGTCGTACCGGAAGAACCAGAACCGGACGAACTCGAAGCCTGCCCCCCGCTGCCCAGGCCCCCCGCATCCGGCGAACCCCCGAGCGCCCCATCCGCCCCCTCCGGCCGCACCGCACGAAGCAGCAGCGGTCCCCCACCACTGCGAGTGGGCTGTGGAGCGGCCGGGCGGGTGACCCCGCGGACCAGGCCGGTCGGCGCCGTCGGCAGCAGGGCGTGGCCGAGGCCGTTGTCGAAGGACGGGTTCTGCCAGGAGGCCAGGCCCGCGCGGAAGGTCAGGCCGTCGCTCACGCCGAGCGGGGTACGGGCCACGGTGAGCGGCGGCGGCGCGGTGCGGCGCCAGCCGCCGTCCCAGTCGCCGGGCAAGGAGGAGCCGGAGGCACCGGACGTGCCCCCGCCGCCACCCGAGGGACTCGGTACAGAACCGGACGAATCGCCGGAGCCGGACCGGCCGCCTCCCCCGGCGCCGGAGCCCTCCGTACGCCGCGGGCGACCCGCGGTGTCCGCTCCGGCGGCCCGGCGGCGCAGCCTGTCCCGCCATGCCATGTGCTCAACCGCCTTCGTTCATGCGGGTGTTGATACGGGCGATCTCGGCCACCCACTGCTGGCGTTCGCCGTGGGTCAGGTCGAGGATCTCCTCGCGTTGCCAGTGGAAGTGATAGGCGATGTACGCGATCTCCTCCCGGAGCCGGGGAAGGGCGTACGTCACGATTCCCCCAGGCGCCCACCCGAGAGGTCGACCTCGAAGCCGCCCTCGCAGTGCGGGCAGGTGACCGCCGCGCGGGTGTGGCCCTCGCTGTTGACGCGGCGGTAGAAGTCCTGGAGGAACGCCACGTCGGTGGCGTACATCCGCTCCACGATCCCGGCGTGCACATCGGTGATGCCGCCGAGCCGGGTGATCACCTGGCTGAGCAGCACCACGCTCAGGTACGCCGGGTTCTCCTTGACCCGCAGGTCGATCTGGGGCCGCAGTTCGTCGCGGGCGGTGGCCAGGCGCATCGAGCCGTGCCGGTGCACCGTGCCCTCGTCGTCGACATACCCGCGCGGCAGTTCGAACTCGAACTCCGTGCGCAGCCCTTGGTCCTCGCGGCGCGGCGGGGCGGCGGCCGGGGTGGCCGCCGCCTGCTCCGACGCCGAGGCGGGCGCCGTGGCCTGGAGGATCTCGTCCAGGTTGCCCGCCGTCACCGTACGGCGCCTCATTCGACGACGATCTCCTCGAACGTGATCGTGACGGACTCGGTGGCCGCCGACGACTCGCCCGCCTTCAGCGAGGGGCCCTCCCACTTGGAGGCCCAGCCCTGCATCAACTGGATACGGCGGACCGTGTTGCCCTCGGTGTCCTTGATCTCGATGGTGAGGTTCTGCCGAGCGGAGTTGACGGCGCCGTTGTTCAGCGTCTCCTTGATCCAGTTGGTGAACTCGCTGCTCTGGTCGATTCCGCGGGTGATCGTGATCTCACCGGCCTGCCGGGCACCCGGCTGCTTGCGGATGATCTGCTTGCCGTCCTGGCTGACCTGCTTGACCTCGACGACATCCTCCTCGACGGTGAACCCGCTGATCTCCTGGATCGACTCGACCATGTAGCCGCCGAGCTGCACGCCGAAGATATGGGTGGAAAGAGAATCGCCCGTTGCCATGACTGTCTGTCACCTTTCCTTGCCGGACCCGCAGGTCACTCGTCGATGAGGCTGGTGCTGTCGGAGAACTGGGCCAGCCGGAACACCACGAACTCCGCGGGCTTGACCGGCGCGACACCGATATCGCAGATGACCCGGCCCTGATCGATGGACTCCTGCGGGTTGTTGTCACGGTCGCACTTCACGTAGAACGCCTCTTCGGCGGTACGGCCGAACAGCGCGCCCCGGCGCCACTCCTCGGTGAGGAACGCGGTGACATTGCGCCGGATGCTCGACCACAGCCGGTCGTCGTTCGGCTCGAACACCACCCACTGGGTGCCCAGGAGGATGGACTCCTCCAGGTAGTTGAACAGGCGGCGCACGTTCAGGTAGCGCCAGGCCGGGTCGGAGGAGAGGGTGCGGGCACCCCAGATCCGGATACCGCGGCCGGGGAAGGCCCGTACACAGTTCACACCGATCGGGTTCAGCAGGTCCTGCTCGCCCTTGCTGAGCCGGATCTCCAGGTCGACCGCACCGCGGATGACCTCGTTGGCGGGCGCCTTGTGCACACCGCGCTCACCGTCGCTGCGCGCCCACACACCGGCGACGTGACCGCTCGGCGGGACGGTGGTGTTGCGTCCGGCGGCCGGGTCGAAGACCCGCACCCACGGGTAGTAGAGGGTGGCGTAGCGGGAGTCGTAGCCCGCCTCGTCGTTGCGCCAGGTGCGCACCTGCTGGGCGGAGAGCCCGGGCGGGCTGTCCAGGACGGCGACCCGGTCGCCCATCTGCTCGCAGTGCGAGATCACGGCGAGCTGCACGGTGCGCACGCCCTCGGCGTCGATGTCGCCGCGCTGGTAGGCGCTCATCAGGTCCGGCACCGCGACCATGGTGATCTCGTCGATGGTCTCCAGGCCGCCGAACCCCGTGCGGGCAGCGGAGTCGCCGACGTACTCGGCGGGGTTCAGGCGGGCCACCTCGCCGGCGCCGTTCGTGGCGGGGGCGCCCGGCGCGTCGGGGACCGCCAGGGTCTGCGTGGCGGGCTTGGTCTGGGTGGCGCCGCGCTGCTCGGTGACCTCGATCAGCTTGGAGGCGCGGGCCTGGTTGACCAGGTAGCCCTTGACGTTCTTGCGGGTGGAGGCGTCGTACGTCTCCACGACCTCGTCGCCCCTGCGGACCAGCAGCTTGAAGCGGTCCTCCGGCGGGTTCTCGCCGCCTGCGTCGGCGACCTCCACCGACACCCCGGTCACGCCCGGCTTGGCCGCGACCAGGAAGCCGCCCAGCTCAATCGGCTCCACGGCCCTGGTGTCCCGCTTGCCCCGGGCGCCGTTCGAAGACGGGGCGGAGGCGTCCTCGGCGGAACCGCCGATGCGCACCACGTACGCGGCGCCGCCGCCGTTGGCGAAGTACCCGTAGACCGAGTGGGCCAGATAGGTGCCCTCGGTGAAGCCACCGAACTCCTGGGTGTACTGGTCCCAGCTGGTGACCAGCGTCGGCGCGTGGAAGGGCCCGCGCTCGGCGAACCCGACGAACGCGGCGACGGCGGTGCCGACCCCTTCGATCGGTCGGGCACCGGACTGCACCTCCTCCACGTATACGCCCGGGGTGAGGTACGTCGGCATGTTCGCTCCTTAGCGTCCTTGCTTGTCACCTGTGTCCAGGCCGAGTCTGCGGGGGCGGATGGGGCAAGTGACAGGGACCCGGGGACCTGGCCGGGGGCAAGACCGCTGCCTTTCCGTACCTTCCGCACGAACCATCCGGACATCAACCGCCTTTGCCCTCACACTGCCCCTGCGGACCTGGACGCCCCGTCGGAGCGTGCTGTCCACTGGGGGACGCAGCAGGTGTGCGCCGAAGAGGAGGCAGTAGATGCAGAGGTCCGGACGGCGTACCGAGGGGACCGAAGCCGAGCAGCCGGTGCGCGGCACGGCCGCCCGCCGGGAGACATCCTCGGCCGGCGCCGCCGTCCCGCCCCCGCTCACCGCCGACGCGCTGCGGGCGGCGCAGGGCGGCGCGGGCAACACCGCGGTCACCGGCATGATCCTCCGCCGCGCACGCACCGCGCCCATGGCGGAGGCACGGATGGCCGAGGAACACTGGCACGGCACCGGCCCGGACGAGCAGCCGGTGAAGCAGCCGGCGGTGCACGGCGTGCTGCGCTCGACCGGTCGGCCGCTGGACGGGCCGCTGCGCGCCGAGATGGAGGCTCGGCTCGGCACGGACTTCTCCGATGTCCGCGTGCACGCGGACACCGAAGCACGGCGCTCGGCAGCGGAGGTCGGGGCACGGGCATACACCTCCGGCAGCCATGTGGTCATCGGCGAGGGCGGCGGGGACAAGCACACGCTGGCGCATGAGTTGACGCATGTGATCCAGCAGCGCCAGGGAGCGGTGGCGGGAACCGACAACGGATCGGGGCTGAAGATCTCCGACCCGTCCGACCGCTTCGAGCGGGCCGCGGAAGCCAATGCCAGGCGTGTCATGTCCGGTCCGGCGCCCACGCATCATGAGGGGGCGGGGAGCCCCGCCGAGGTGGCGGCGCTGCAGAGCCCGGCGGGCAACCAGGCGGCGAGGGTGAACGTCCAGCGGGCAGGGGAAAGCCAGACGGAAGCGGACGCCCCCGCGGCGGAGAGCAGTCGGCCGAAAAACGAGGCTGCCCTGCAGGCCTCCCAGGACCCCGATGCGGTGATGGTCCGGCTCACCGCGTCGATCGAGGCCCACACGCTCCAGAAGAAACGGAAGTTCAACTTCTGGGAGCCGCACAAGAAGTGGCCGGAGGACTGGCTGCTGGAGGATACCCGGATGCGGTGGGTCCTGGAACGGCGGCTTGTCCTCGGGCTGGCCTTCCAGCAGGACGAACTCAGGGACATCGAGATCCTTTCGGAGAAGAGGCCGCGCTGGCTGAACACCGTGGGCATCGGCACCCTGGCAGAGGGCAGGCGGATCGCCGAGGGCAAGGACGCGAGCGGAAAGGGCAAGGACGAGGACAAGAGTGGCAAGGGCAAGGCAGCGGAGCGGGAACGCGCCGACTACTCGACCTGGCTGAAGCTCAGCCCGGGACGCCGCATCCTCGCCGCGACCCTCGCCTTCCAGACACAGGCGCCGGCCCCAGGAGCCGCCACGCCGATCAATCCGGCCTACACCCTGGGCCGGTTCATGCGGACCAACGGGCTGGCGCCCGACGATCCGGAACGGGAGAGGCTGGAGAACGAACGGAACGAGCAGATCCGGGACACGGCCGTCGACACCCTGGTCCCTGACAGCCTGCGCCCGGAGCAGATGCACGAGTCCGCCGGCGATCACGCGACGGAGGAGATGAGAGGGCGGGACGCCTTCGCCCGGGACGTCCTCACCAACGTCCTGCTCATCCTGCGGCACGGTCTCCAGGTCGCGGGGAAGGACGACGACAACTACGTCGACTACAAGGAGGGCGACATCATCCGGGCGCTCGCCCACGGCGGCCGCGTCAACATCCGCATCCCCGCCCTCCGTAAGGGGGAGAGCCCCAATCAGCTGCTCGACTTCCTCGGCGTCACCAAGGGAGGCACCCCGCACCAGTACACAATGGAGCGCGACTACGCCACGCACCGCTCCTCCATCGGCAAGAACAAGGACGGTGAGCCCGGCAGCTTCAAGGAGGAGGGCGGCGTCGGGGCGGCGCTGAAGAACAAGATCTCGGAGTACATCCCCGGCATGACCGATCCGGATCTGCTGGGGGTCAACTTCCCGGGCGGCGGCTTCGGAACCAAGGACTGGAACGGCGACGTCGTCCTGCCCAACGGCTCATACGGCCACATGCTCCTGGTGTTCACCGCGCCGACCGCTGACAAGGACGGCGCCCTGCTGGTCGGCCTGGAGACGGTGGCGCCCGGCGCCCGCAGCCCGGTCGGCTATCACCACGGCATCAGGTCCACGGAGGCGACCGCCAACCCCGAGTCCGTGCTGCACGGCCACAAGCCGGACAAGATCGGTGACACGAGGGTGGAACTGGGGAAGATGGGCGGGGAGGACTGGCACGGCTTCCTCCAGACACTCAAGCGGGACTGGGCGGAGAAGCTGGAGGCAGCCAAGGACACCGCCCAGAAGAGGAAGCTGTACGAGGAACTGGTCGGCCCGCGGCCGTAAGACGTCGTGGGGGGGGCGCGCGCTGATCGCCGGGCAGCCACCCACGCGGCCCGCCCTTCAGACGCCGGTGGCCTCCGCCGGATACGGCCCGAACTCGCCCTCCAGCACCAACCGTCCGAGCTTGCGGTACTCCTGTGCGACCGCCGTCACCACCTGCCGCATGGTGAGCGGCCCGCCGGACTCCGCGGCGAGGTAGGCCGCGATGACCGCGCAGGCGTGAGCATCATCCCAGCGAACCAGGCGTACCGGCAGGCACCCCTCGAAGTCGCGGTCCATGATGGGTTCGCCGCCGGTGATCTGGAGCCAGAGGACCCCGGCCTCGCGCATGATGTCGAGCAGCCGGACCTTGTCCTCCCAGCCGAGGCCGACGGCCGGTCGTTCACCGAGGTAGCAGTGCGGGCAGCCGTAGTTGCAGCGCCGAGGTTGATCTCCCAGGAGGCCCGGTAGTAGCCATACGTGGACGGTTCGCGGACCAGAACCGTGCCCTGCATGGGCAGTCCGGCGACGTCGAGGCCCCACGTGTCAGCGGCGGTGTCGGCCGCCCAGCGGGGGAACGGTCTGTCCAGCGAACTGCGGCAGCCCGGAGCTGCTCGTAGTGGCCGACCGGGATGCGAGTGCTGGACCGGGCACCCGGGCGGAGCAGCAGGTGGCCGTCGAGAAACGGACTGGCGATCAGCTTGTGCAGTTCCTTGGTGACTTCGCACTTCTGCCCGGTCGTCAGCAGTCGACTGTCACCGCCGTCAGACGTCGCCGTCCTCGCCGTACGGCGCCCAACACCGCCCGCAGCGTGGCGGGATGTACAGGCCCGAGTCGCGCGGCGGACGCGATGTGCGGGGCGGGAGGGCGGCCAGGAGGTCGCGGGCCTGTTCGGCGACGTGGGGCGAGTCGATTTCGCGGGTGTCGTCCAGCGTATGCACGGCCCGGAGCCAGCGGCGCAGCAGGTCGGGGTCGTGGCGGGCCGCGCGTTCGATCCGGGCCGAGTCCAGCGGGTGTACGGCGGGCAGTTCGAGCTGGGGCGCGTTGGCGGGTGCCTCCCTCGTTGTGCAGATGGGCGTGGAGCCTGCGGCTGAGATGGGTGTCGCTCGCGACGGCCTCGCGGTAGTACAGGGCCAGGACCCGTTGCCGCCACTCGGTGTAAGCGAGGGTCAGCTCGTCGGGGTCGTATCCGTCGGTGGCCAGGTCGTGGAGGCGGCCGACAGCCGCCAGGCCCATCGCGACGCCGCGGCCGCGCGTGGGGTTGGTCGTCATGGGCGCGGCCCCGGCCTGTACAGGCCCCGCACCAGTGGGCGGCCGTCCACGACGAGTCGGCGCATCCGGTTGTCGTGGGCACCGGTGGCGAAGACGGGAGTCGTCGCAGCCATCAGCCGCTTCCAGTCGGCGAAGCGGTCGTTGGCGGCGAGTACGAGCAAGCTGATCACCCTGCACAGCCGCACCTCACGGGGCTGTGCAGACATTCTGAAGCGCCACGAGCCCTGCGCCGGCCAAGCCGCGCCCCGGGCCCCTCGTTCAGAAGGACCCCTTCCTGGCGCTTCCCGCGGTCGGGGCCGGACGGCTGGGCAGCCCGGAGCCACCCAGCAGCGCCGCCATGGTTGCCGCGCGGTATTCATCCTTGGTCGGCATCTCCTGCTTGCTGGTGTCCAGCTCCTCCAGCTCGGTCATCTCGGCGATCGTCTTGAACGGGCTCGTGGTGCTGAACTCCCTGCCCTCCGGCGGCTGCTCGGGCGCCCGGGTGACCTTGAACTTGGCACCGGGTGGGAAGACCGTCTCACCTTCGCTCTTCGCAACCACGTTGACCGCTGACGACATCTCGCCGCCGTGATACCCCTGCGCGTCGATGGAGAGCGTGACCACGTACACGGCACTCTCCGGGAGGTCCAGCGTCGCGCCGAGCCGCCGCGTCGTCGACTCGAACTGCACCGCCGTGTACTCCTTGCCCTCCTCGAACTGCCTGGCGTAGTCGTCGAACTTGTCGCGGGTCTTGAAGGACAGCGTGCGCTGCACCTTCTGCTTGGTCTTGGCGGTTTTCGCCAGACCTTTGATCATCTCGGACGTTTTATCGGCCACCGGATACCGCTTGCGGGCGTCCCCACTGCGCAGCGCCTCGTTCCACTCCTTGTACTCGCCGCCCTGGTACTTGTCGAAAAGATTCACCTGCTCATCGGTCAGATCCCACTCCTTGCGCAGCTTGGACCTCAGCAGCCGGACCAGGTCCGCGCCGCTGCTGACGTCATGGTTCTGTGTCGTGTCCTCGACCAACTCACTCAGCGCCTTCATCTCGGACGGGGTGAGGGCCGCCGACTGGGCCTCGAGCACGTGGTCCTGCGCCTGCTCCAGTGTCAGCTTCTCACCCTCGTACGTCAGCGCCCGCTGCACGGGAGCAGCGTGGCCCGACGCGCTCCGCACCGCTGCATCACCCCCGGACGGCGACGGATGGACAGCGCCGGGCGCATCCCCGGCGGCCGGCACCGGGCGGCGCATCGCTTGCACCGCTGAACGCTGCACCGAAGGCGGCATCGCCTGCTCGTGACCGCATCCGACGCCGTGCGCATGCCGGGTCTCGTCCAGAGCGCGCACCACCGCGGCGTTCCCGGCGCTGCGTTGCAGGTTGAGGAGCGCGCCGCTGTCCATGCCGCCCGCCCCGGGTCGGACCGGTCCCAGCCCGGTCCCGCGCGAGCGGGCGGCCGAAGCGCGGCGCGGCTGGGCGTCCTGCTGTGCCCTGTCCGGCTCGTAGGAACGCATGGGACTTCCCTCCGTTGGCGTGACGCGGTATGCCCGCCAAGAATATTGCCCGCGGCGCGGTCCGGAAGGTACTGTCGGGCGCCCTCGGGGGAAGTCTCCCGTGCCCGGACCGGCCGGTCCCGGACCGGCCCAGGAGGGGACGGTCGTCCCCGGGGTCGCCCTCGTGGCCATTCATTCAGCCGGTGGCGAGCTGCCAGATGGCGATCGCCGTGAACAGGTTGCCGACCGAGAGAAGAAGCACGACGCTCTTGATCTGTCTCCCGGTGAGATCGATTCGCGCGGTCTTCGGGGCGCCGGGAGGGTAGCGCACCGCGACGACGTGGTGCGTGAGGAACGGCGGCGTTTACGGCGGCGGCGCAGGGCCCGGCTCCGTGCGGCTGAACTGGGCCGCTCCGGGGGGGGCTGACCACCAGGACCCACCTCACGGCCGAACTCCGGTGCTGGCCGCTGCCGTTCGTCCGCACGCCGGGACAGGCCGCTGACAGCCCTCGCTTTGTCCCGGTGCTGGAGGGCGTCAAGGTGCGTGGCTCGGTCGGCCGACCGCGCACCCGGCCTGGCGCTGTCGCGGCGGACAGCCCCTGCTCACCGCCCCGGGAGACGGAAGCCAGCGCGCCGCCCACCCTCACGCGCTCACGGCGTCCGCCATGTATGGGCCGAACTCGCCCTCCAGGACCAGCCGTCCGAGCTTGCGGTACTCCTGTGCGACCGCCGTCACCACCTGCCGCATGCTGAGCGGGCCACCGGACTCCGCCGCGAGGTAGGCCGCGGTGACCGCGCAGGCGCGGATGGAGCCGCCGGCCAGTTCGAAGCGGTCCGCGCAGAAGGCGAGGTCCAGGTCGTCAGCGCGGGGCAGCCGGTCGCCCAGGCAGCGGTCCCACAGGGCGAGGCGGTGGCCGGCGTCGGGCACGGGGAAGTCCGCCACGACATCCAGGCGGCGGGTGAACGCCTCGTCCAGGTTGGCCCGCAGGTTGGTGGTGAGCACCGCGATGCCGTCGAACGACTCCATACGCTGGAGCAGGTACGCCGACTCGATGTTGGCGTGCCGGTCGTGGGCGTCCTTCACCTCCGAGCGCTTGCCGAAGATCGCGTCGGCCTCGTCGAAGAGCAGCACCGCGTTGACCGCGGAGGCCTCGGTGAAGATCCGCTCCAGGTTCTTCTCGGTCTCGCCGATGTACTTGTCCACAACTGTGGACAGGTCCACCACATACAGATCCATGCCCAGGTCCGCGGCGACGACCTCCGCGGACATGGTCTTGCCGGTGCCCGACTCGCCCGCGAACAGCGCGATCACACCGCGTCCCCGGCCGCCGCCGGGCCGCATCCCCCACTGCCCGAGCACCTGCTCACGGTGACGGGCGCGCAGCGCGAGTTCCCGCAACCGCCGGTGGGTGGTGGGCGGGAGCACCAGGTCGTCCCACCCGACGCCCGGTTCCACGCGGCGGGCCAGCCGGTCCAACCCCGCCCCGTTCTGCGCGCGTACGGCGGCCCGCACATCGTCGGGACGCACCGCACGGCCCGCCAGAGCAGCCGTACGCACCGCCACATCAGCGGCCCGACGCAACTGCCCGGCATCCAGCCGATGCGCGGCAACGGCCAGCGCCAGCTCCTCGGCGTCCCCGATCGCGACGCCGTCCCCGGCGACTCGGGCGAGCTCGTCGCCCTCACTGACCGTGGCACCATCCCCGGCGGCTCGGGAAAGCGCGTCGGCGTCGTCCGGCGCGGAGCCGTCACCGGCGGTCCGAGCGAACCCGTCGACGGCCCCGGTCACCGAGCCGTTGCCGGCCGCCCGTTCCAGGGCGTGCCGCCAGCGCACGGCCTGCCGCTCCGGAGAGGGCGCGGGCACGGTCAGGACGACAGGGGTGTCGGCCGCCCACTCCGGGGCCCAGCCGCCGGTGCCGTGGGTGAACAGGGGGATTCCGCGTAGTGCCGCGCACAACGCCCAGAGCGTACGGGCCCGTTCGGCGGGTTCCGCGGGCAGCGACTCCAGCGGGCCGAGGACGACGCCGGCGCCGGTCAGACGGGCTTCGCGGGCGGTCGCCCGGGCCAGCTCCGGCACCTCGGCCCGGCGCCGGGCGAGTGCCACAGCGTCCAGGGCGAGCGGGCGCAGCCCCGCCGCGTGCAGGGCGGCGGCGGCGAGTCCCTCGGCGTCGCCGCCGCGGCTGCGCAGATGGACGAGACCTACGCCGGTCATGGCCGCCGCGGCCGTCAGCTGGACGTCCGCCTCCTCCGCCGTCGGGTCCTCCCGTGCCTCGCCGAGCACCCCGGCGAGCCGGGCGTGGGGCTGCGCGCTGCCCAGCAGGTGCCCGGTCACCCGGTCGGGGACCACCAAAACCCGGGACAGCGGCGGCCGTTCCTCCTCGGTGACCTCCACCAGACCGCCCTCGATCAGCGGCGCTCCCGGGGCGAGCCGGAACCGGGCGGGTGCCGCGCCGGTGAGCCCGCACAGCTCCAGGGCCAGCCCGACCGTGGGCCGGCGGCGGGTCAGGTCGTCGTTGAGATAGCCGTAGAGCCGCTCGAACCGCGCGTCCAGATCCGGCGCCACCGCGACCAGGAGCAGGTCCAGATCGAGGGGGGACAGGCCGAACCGCCGGGCCAGTGCGTCGAGTACGGAACCGGCCGGCGGCTGCCAAGGCTCCTGGCCGGGTACGTCGAGACCACCCGGCTCGTCCAGGATCCGCGCCGCCGCCTCGGGCGTGAGGTACTGCCCCCGGTACGGATCCTCGGGATCCGGATCCCCGGCCCGCCGTACCCCCACCGCATACCGCACCCGCTCCTCGACCGCACGAAGTCGCGTCCACAGGGGGTCGATGGCGGAAGGGAGGGGGTCGATGGCGGGGCCGGCCACGACGTCCGGTTCGGCTGTGTACGTCACGGCTGACGGTCCCTCCGGCGGCGTCGGGCAGGGGCCTCGCCCCGTTCGCGTGGGCCGGCGAAGCCGTTCGGGCCGGGGTCGCTGACCTCCTTGTAGCGCAGCCGGCGCCCCGGCGTCGCTTCCTCGCCCTCGCCCTCATGGGCGGCGGAGCGGATGACCAGGCCCTCGGTGACCGGCGGGGCGGTGGCCTTGGTGAAGCCGGCGAGCGGTGCGCGTACGCGCAGGCCGAGCGAGGCTTTCAGCTCCCCGCCGAGCGCCGACCAGACGTCGGAGGCGGCCGGTGCGTCGAGCGCGGAGCCCCCGGCGTCCAGCCCTACTAGCAGGCCGAGTTCGGCGAGCGAACCGGTGAGCAGGCGCTCGGGCACCGTGTCGGTGGCCACCAGGGTGGCGAGCACCTGTGAGAGCAGCCGGTGCTCGTCCTGCGGCCGGCTCGTCCACGCCGTGACCATGTACGACAGCCAGAACCAGCGCGCCGGGGAGCGCCGGCCCACGAGATACCCGTCCTCGTCGTACACCTCCCCGGCACCGCTGCCGCGCCGGCTCGCGTCCTCCCGGATGTCGTACAGGAAGACGCAGACCGTCGGGGCGCTGCGCCGCGCCGCCCACTCCCGGGTGGGGGCGTCGAAGACGACCTCGACGCCCGACGCCTCGAGGCCGGACTCGCCGAGCAGCCGCCGCAGCCCCTCGTCGACCTCGTGGATCACCGGCGGGTCACCTCGTCGGGCGGCTGCACACTGCCCATGACCACCAGGAAGTCCGTCTTCACCGGCGAGAACCCGGGACCCCTGGCGGTGATGGTACGCGGTCCGGTCTGGTCCTTGGCGAGGATGAGCAGCTGGCCGATGAACGTGCCGTCCCGCTTCGGAATGGTCGGCGCCGCCGCCGCGGTGATCCCCGGGTTCCACTTGAACCGCACCGGCACGCCCGGCGGGAAGTCCTTGCCGCGCACCGAGGTGACGAAGCCGGGCTTGCCGATCTCCGGCACCGCGATGATGCGCGGCTGCAGGATCCGCACCCGCTCCCGGGCGGTGTTGTCGTTCCTGTCGGCGTCCGTCCCGGTGGTGGTGAGGATGCCGACCGCCTGGCCCGTCGTCGCCTTCTTGGGGCTGAGGACCACCCGTACGACCGTGCTCGCGCCCGGCCTCAGGTCCGGCAGCGCACAGACCCAGGAGGCGTCGCAGCCCGTCGGCGGTCCGCTGTTCGCGATGCCCCTGGGCAGGCCGATCTTCAGCCGCAGCCCGGTCGCCAGCGCGTTGCGGCCGTTGCGCACGGTGTACGTCACCACGACCCGCCCGCCCACATAGCCGGGGTTCGGCTGGGCGTTGACGCGCACGCCGGGTCCGGCCTTCGGTTCCTGAGGCTCCTGCGGCACGGTGGGCGGCGTGGTCGTGGGCGGCCTGCTGGTGGGCGGCGCCGGGGTCGGTGTCGGCGTCGGCGGTGTCGGAGTGGGGCTCGGCGGGGGCGGCTGCTCCTCCTCGACCACCGGCACGACGGTCCGGCCCGTGTTGTCGGTGGGCTCCGGGTCCAGGACCGTACCGGTGACCGACCAGTCGATCGGCGCGTCGCCGGGCGTGACGCCGGTGAGGGTCACGTCCACCGGCACGGTCGTGCCGGGCTCCACCACGCCTACGTTGCACTGGAGGGAGGCGGCGTCGCAGGTGTCTCCGGGATAGGTGATCCGGGTGATCTGCACGCCGGGCGGCGGGGTGACGGTCAGTGTGGTGCCGGGCGAGGCGGCGGGGCCGTTGTTGATCACGTCGACGGTGACCGTACTGGAGTCGCCGACGGTGACCTCCGGCGCGGTGCCGGGCGCTTCGAGAGCGAGGTCCACGGACTGCTGGACGGCGGGTTCCTTCTGCCGGCCCGGGAAATCGGTGGTGAGCGGGGTGATCTCGCCGGACTCGACGTTCAGGACGCTCAGCTTCTCGGGGCTGTTGACCGCTACCTCGGCACGCGAGCTGAACACCAGGCTCTTGCCGTCGGCCGTCCACGCGGCGTCGCGCGGCTGGAACGGGCCGGTGGCCGAGGTGTCCGGCAGCTCCCGGCCGCAGGCGCCGGGCAGGTCGATGAGGGAGGCGGGCAGCAGCACCTGGCAGTTGTCGCCCGACAGGGACGTCAGGAGCAGGCCGTTCTGCTCGTCGACCGCGCCGCCGCCGTTCTTGCGGTTGTAGGCGATGGTGAGCCCGTCCGGCGAGAACGCCGGGCTGTCGTCGATGACTTCGCAGTCGCCCGGGCAGTTGATGTCGCTCAGGTCGGTCTGCCGGTCCAGGTCGTTCACGGGCACGGTCCAGATGTGCTTATTGCCGCCGCCCCCGTTGATCTCCATGTTGCGGGTGAAGGCGAGGGTGGTGCCGTCGGAGGACCAGGTGGGCTGGGCGTCCTGGCCCTGGAGCTCCCCGGCCGGCGGGGTGATCTTTCCGGTGATCTCACCGCTGGCCACGTCGGCGATGAGGATCTGGCTGGCGCCCGCGGCGTCACCGACGCCGCCCGGCGACGTCCGGGTGAAGGCGAGGAACTTGCCGTCCGGGGAGAACGTCGGGTCGGTGTCCCAGTCCGTCGGGGCACGTCCCGCGAGCTTCATGGGCGCCGCGTTGGCCCCGTCGGCGTCCACCATCCAGATCCGCTCGACCCGCTGGCCGTCCACGGTCTCGAAGCGGGTGACGACGATCCGGCGGCCGTCGGGCGTGTAGTTCTGCCGCTCGGTCCACGGGTCGAACCCGGCTCTGGGCCGGAACAGCGGATCCTTGGCGGGATCGGTGTTGGTGTCGGCCTCCGGGTCCTCGTTGAGGATCGTCAGCCCCAGGTCGCGCGGGTCGGCCCCGTCCATCCGGGCGTCCTGCAGCGTCACCACGTGCGCGGCGGAGAGCGTGTCGGTACGGGTTCCAGGGTCTTGCGCCGTGGTGCGCTCCACGATCACGCCGCCGCCGTCGTTCGAGCCGAGCCAGGTGGGCGAGAGGACCTCCCGGTCCTCGTTGAGCACCAGGGGAGGTTCCACGTTGGGGTCCTCGCCGGCGTGCGCGGGGAACGTGAACACGTGGTCGTAGTTGCCCTCGCAGGTGCAGGTGATCTCGGGGCTCAGGAAGACCACCCCGTTCCCGTCGGGCTTCCACGCTGCCGCGTGGGCACGCCAGTTGGCGTACACGCCCGCGAACAGCGGCTGGTCGCTGGTCCCGTTCGTGATCCGCAGCCGGGGCTGGGACTGCCCGTCGACGGTGGTGGTGGCGGTGTACGCGATCCAGTCCCGGTTGACATCGTCGTTCACCGGGTTCCACGCCGGCTCGGTGGCGGCGCCGTTCGCGGGATCGGTGATCCGGGTTTCGGTGCCGCCCGCCAGGGGCCGTACGTAGATCTGCGCTCCGGCCGACGCGTCGCTGTCACTGGAGTACGCGATCCGCTGCCCGTCCGGGGAGACCGTCGGGTCCTCCTCGTTCGCGGGGGTGTCGGTGAGCTGCGTCAGGCCGGTGCCGTCGGTGCGCACCTGCCACAGGTCGCGCTGCGTCCCGCCGCCGACGCCGCTCGCCTCGGCGGAGTCGAACAGCACGGACTGGCCGTCCGGGGTCAGTTGGGGGTGTGCCGCGTCCATGCCGCTGGTGAGCTTGCGTACCGAACCGTCGGCTGCCCGCAGATAGATCTGCGGGTTCTTCTCGTCGCGGCGGCTCGCGAAGACCATTTGGTCGCCGACGGCGGACGGCTGGGTGTCGTAGTGGGCCGGGCCCTCCCCGAACAGCGGTGCGCTGACGTTCTCCTTGGGGTCGGAGGTGGGGGAGGTGACCTTGCCGAGACTGCGGTGGCGGGTACCGGCGTACGCGACCCGGGCGTCCGCGGCGTCGGCCAACGCCTTCGCCTGCGGCTCGGCGCTGCCCGGTCCTGCGGCCGCCGTCACGCCGAGCAGCGGGATCAGCAGCAGCAGCGACATCCCGAGTCTCTCCAGGCGGTACCGCCCGCCGGGGCCAGCGGTTTCCATCACGGTCCCCTTCGCAGTCTGGTGCGGCATCTGGATGTGCCCCCACCACCCTGCACCGCCCCCGTGCGGGGCGGCAGGGCGGTGGGGACGTACCCGGGGGAAACGTGGGTGCGCTTTCGGGCAGTGCCGGGTTCCCGGAGGCCGCCGGACGGGGTGCGCGCGAACCCGTCGCCTCGTACGCCGGATCTATTGGCCGGACCAACCAGTCCACCGGCCCGTCAGATCAGTCCGTTGCGCAGGGCGTAGCCCACCGCGTGGGCCCGGTTGCGCAGTTGCAGTCGCGTGATGATCTCGTGCAGGACGTTCTTGACGGTCCGTTCGGAGTACGAGGTCTTGCGCGCGATCTCCGCCGTGTCCAGGCCCTCCGACACCAGGCGCAGCATGTCCGCCTCGCGCGTGGTCAGTGTGGACAGGGACAGGCTCCCGGGGTCGAGTGCCGAGCGCTGGAGGTTGCCCACGTGGGAGAGCAGCTTGCCGAGCAGGTCTCCGGGCAGCACTCCCTCTCCGTTGGCTATCGCCAGGACCAGCCGCAGGAGCTGGTCCTGTTCGGCCTCGGCACGCCGCAGCACCGCCGCCACTCCGCCCTCGATGACGCGTTGCAGGGCGCCGGGTCCGAGCGTGCCTATCACCAGGCCGGTGCGGGTGGCCTTGTTGTGCCGCAGCCGGTGCAGCAGGGCGACCACGTCGTCGCCGACGTCGTCGACGACCACCAGCGACACCTCGGCCCCCTCCGCGTCGGCGTCGTCGACCAGGTCGATCTCGGGGCGCTGGCGCAACTGGTGGACGATGCCGACGCGCAGCACCGGATCGGCGGCGTAGACGGCGACGGTCACCCGGCTCGGACGGTCGGCTCTGGACGTCTGGGGGGCAGCCTGTGCCTGGGCGGGCTCTCGTAACGTGGTGTCGGACATGGCAGGGCTGGTCTCCTCTGCACATAACATCGATGGCTACCTGTTCCAGAGTTCGTGGGGGCAAGGGTTATTCCAGGACGAGGCGACCACCGGTAGGCGGCGCACGGGAAGCGGCGCGCCACATTAACGAGCCACCGTTACAAGGTGGTTGACATTGACTTGCCGGGCAACGGGACTGCCTGGGTGTTGCCCTCGCGTTCCTCGTGGGACTCCGGGGCACACTTCTACCGTGGTGGCGTGACGCCTTCTGCAGCCTCTTCCGGTCCGGGTGCGCCCGGCCTCGACATTCCGGCCGTGACGGTGACGCCGGGCGAGATCGCCACGACCACTCTGACCGTCCGCAACGACAGCGACATCGTCGAGGCGTACAACCTTGAGGTCGTCGGGGACTGCGCCCCCTGGACCACCGTGGAACCGGCCCGGGTCTCGCTCTATCCCGGCACCTCCGAAACGGTGACGCTCCGTCTGGCACCGCCACGCTCTCCGGAGATCCGGGCCGGCGAAAAGCCCCTCGGCGTGCGGGTCCTGCCGACCGAGCACCCCGAGTCGGTACGCGTCCTCGAAACCACTGTGCACATCGAGGCGTTCCACGAACTGCAGACCGAGCTGGCCCCGCGCCGACGCCGCGGCTGGCTGCGCGGCCGCTACAAGCTGGCGGTGCGCAACCAGGGCAACACTCCGGTGCAGGTGGGCTTCACGCCCGGTCAGGCGGGCGAGGAACTCGGGTTCGCCTTCACCCCGGCGCAGCCGAAGCTGGAGCCCGGTGAGTCGACCGAGGTCGGGCTGCGGGTCCGTACGGCCAAGCCGGTGTGGCTCGGCGCCCCGGTGGTGTGGCCGTTCACGGTGGACACTGCCGAGACCGGCGACCGGGACGAGGAGCAGCCCCGGTGGGACGAGCCCGCCGCCCGGCCGCCGCTGGACGCGGAGTTCGTCCAGATCCCGATCTTCCCGCGATGGCTGCTGATTCTGCTGGCGGCGCTGCTCGCGCTGCTGCTCGCCTGGTTCGCACTGGTGCGTCCCGCGGTGAAGAGCGCCGCCAAGGAAGCCGCCGAGGAAGCAGTCCAGCCGCGTCCCACGCCCGCCGGGGAACAACGTCCGGGCGCCGAGACCGGCGGCGGTTCGGACTCCAAGCCGGGCGGCAAGGAGTCGGGCGCACCGGCCGGGTCGGGCGGTGGGGGCGATGGCGCCTCGGGCGAGGAGGGCGTTACGGGCACCAGCGGCCAGCACTCGGAGACCATCGACGTGCAGTTGGCCGCCGGGGAGACCAAGTCCCGTAGCTACAAGGTGCCGAAGGACAGTGTCTTCGGGGTCACGGATGCCGTCGTCGCCAACTTCCAGGGCGACGAAGGGGTGTTGACCTTCAGCTTCGGCGACCGCAAGATCACCACTATCGCGCTGGAGACCTTCCGTAACCAGGACTACCACTGGGTGACCCCCATCAAGATCGCCGAAAACGACACCGTGACGATCAGCGTGACCTGCGCCAAGCCCGGTACGCCCGCGACCGGTCGTCAGGCTCAGGGGTGCCACGAGGTCCTGAACGTGAGCGGAATTCTCAGCAGCACCAAGCAATGAATCGGACCCCCCGATTCACTGACATTGTCGATCGCCCCTGGCGTCCCCTGTAAAGAGTTGGATCTTCCTCCGTCCGGAAATGACCAACCCTGGTCCGAAATTGGACCCGGGTTACGTCTGGCCGGTCAGGTCACCCCGCCGTGGCGCCCGTTCTCGACCCGTTCCGCTCTGCGGGTGCCGATCAAGACCGTGTCCTACGTGGTGAGGCGGATGAGCCGCTTGTAGCAGCACAGGGCGGCTGCGAGACCGAGAAAGGCGAGGTAGTTGCGGGGGTCGCGCTCGTAGCGAGGCTTGACCCGACGGTAGCCGGACAGCCATGACATGGTGCGCTCGATGACTCATCGGCGGCGCGCCAATCGTTCGCTGGACTCGATGCCCTTGCGGGCGATGCGGACGTCGATGCGCTTGCCGCGAAGCCACCTGCGCAGGTCACCCCGGTCGTAGGCCTTGTCCGCATGCAGGCGTTGCGGCTTGAAGTACCGGCCGCGGTAGGGGTCGTGTCTCCTTACGTCGTTCCTGGGTCTGATTCCGGTCACTCGTAGGATCGGAAGGCCCAGGGATGCTGGGTGTGGCTGCGTGTCTCCAGCCTGTTGGTGGCTTCAAACGATTGGCCGCCTGGCATCCCACGACGACTCGGCCACTCATTGGGGTGCGCGGCAAAAGATCGCTTGGTAAGGACACGCTGGCGAGGTCGTCTGTTGGTACACGGGAACAACCTCGGAGGTGGCAGTGCCTGAGCTCTGGGCCGGTGTGGACGCGGGGAAGGCCGAGCATCACTGCGTGGTGATCGACGTCGGCGGCAAGCGGGAGCTGTCGCGGAGGGTGGCCAACGACGAGAATGCGTTGCTCGAACTGCTCAGCGACGTACTGGAGTTGAGCGATGGCAAGCCGGTGACGTGGGCGATAGACCTCAACGCCAGCGGGGCTGCCCTGATGATCGCGCTGCTCACCGACAACGGGCAGAAGGTCCTTTACATCCCCGGCCGCACTGTCCATCACACCTCCGGCTCCTACCGGGGCGACGGGGAGACGGACGCGAAGGATGCCTTCGTCATTGCAGATCAGGCGCGTATGCGCTGTGACCTTCAGCCGGTGCACCGTGGCGACAACATCGCGGTCGACCTGCGGTTTCTCACCTCACGTCGCTTGGACCTGGGCAGTTTGGTTTGGATCAGCCGGTCGTTGGTCTGGGTGTGCCGTCAACAGATGCGCAGTGGGCGCGGATCGAGCCGTTACTCCCGGACCGCACGCCGAAGCGGGGTGGTCGCCGGCGGGATCATCGTGAGGTGATCGACGCGATCGCCTTCAAGTTCCAGACCGGAACGCAGTGGGTCCACCTGCCGGAGAAGTACGGCAACTGGCGAGGCGTCTACAACCGGCTGCGGATGTGGGCCGTCGATGGCACCTGGGAGCGGGTGTTCACCGCGCTGATGGCACAGGCCGACGCTGATGAGGACCTGGCCTGGGCCGTGTCCGTCGAGCCCACGATCGTGCGAGCTCACCAGCACGCGGCCGGGGCCCGCAAAAAGGGGCCCCGGTCGGCGAACCGGCCGACCACGCCATCGGCCGGTCCCGCGGTGGGCTGACGACCAAGATCCACCTCGCAGCCGATGCCCGCTGCCGACCTCTCGCGTTCGTTCTCACCGCTGGCCAGGCCGGCGATGCACCGGCCTTCACGGACGTCATGGCCCGCCTGCGCGTTCCCCGGCGGCGCGGACGCCCTCGCACCAGGCCGGACGTGGTCCTGGCGGACAAGGCCTATTCATCCCGTGCGATCCGCAGCCACCTGCGCAAGCGCGGCATCCGGGCGGTGATCCCGGTCCCGGCAGATCAGCGTGGCCACCGGCTGCGTCGAGGCAGCCGGGACGGCAGGCCACCGGCCTTCGACCGCGAGACCCACAAGCAGCGCAACACCGTCGAGCGGTGCATCAACCGCCTCAAGCAGTGGCGCGGCATCGCCACCCGCTACGAGAAGACCGCGACCATCTACCTGGCCGGACTCCACATCGCAGGCATCTTCCTGTGGTCCGCCCGCTGATCCAAACGAAAGCCCCTAAACCACCCACGACCACCGCCCCCTCCCCCGCCAAGGGCCCCAAGTGGCTCCGCAGTCCCAGCGACACGCCCTGAATTCGCGGTGTCGTTGGGACTCGGCACCCACTCGGCTCTCGCTCGGCGGGAATGGGCGACGCCCTCCGCCGGCAAGGTGGCGCACGTCCTCACAACAGCGGCCCCACCTCGCCCCCGAACGCGCTCATCTGGTCGACGAGTTCCGTACGGCTCCGGCTGCGGAACCGCACCTGGATCTGGTCCACGCCCATCGCCCGGTACGTCCGCAGGGACTCGGCGAGCGCTTCGGGGGTGCCCGTGAGGGTGCGGCGGCCGACGTCCCAGCCCGGCTCACCCACGTACAGCGGCTCCGTGATCGCGCCCACGACGAACGGGCCCTCCACGCCGGCCCGTTCGCGCAGTTCCCGGAGCCTGGCGATCTGACCCGGCAGCCGGTCGCGCGGGTCGCCCTGCGGCAGCCAGCCGTCCCCTCGGACGGCGGCCCGGCGGACGGCGGCCGGGGAGGAGCCGCCGACCCATACGGGGACGTGCTCCTGCGCGGGGCGGGGGCGTTGGCCGAGCCCTTCGAAGTCGTACGACTTGCCGTGGTGGGCCGGGAATTCGTCGGGCCCCAGGGCCGCCCGGAGCGCGTCGACCGATTCGTCCAGGAGCGCGCCCCGGCCGGCGAAGTCCACCCCCAGCGCCTCGAACTCCTCCGGTACGTGCCCGGCGCCGACCCCCAGGATCAGCCGTCCGCCGGAGAGGTGGTCGAGGGTCGCGTACTGCTTGGCCGAGACCAGGGGGTGGCGGAGGCCGACGATCGCGACGTGGCTGAGCAGCCGGACCCGCTCGGTGACCGCGGCGAGGAAGGCCAGCGTGGCGACCGGGTCGTACCAGACCGTGCTCATCGCGGCCGCGAGGCGGCGCGGGATGGCGACGTGGTCGCAGCTCGCGATGTACGCGAAGCCGGAGCGGTCGGCGGTGCGGGCGATCTCCGCCAGGTCGTCCGGCCCTGCGTCCGCCTCCCACGGCTCGGCGTAGAGGGTGGACTGGGACTGGACGGGGAGCTGCATCCCGTACAGCAGCCCGGCACCTGAGGGGGTGCTCACCGCGCACCACCGGGGCCGGGCCACAGGCCGTCGTCCGTGAGCCCCAGCAGGTCGATGGCGTTGCGCCGGACGATCCGGTCGACCACGTCCGGGTCCAGGTGGCCCATCTGGGACTCGCCGACCTGGCGGGACTCGGGCCAGGTGGAGTCGGAGTGGGGGTAGTCGGTCTCGTACAGGACGTTGCCGACGCCGATGGAGTCGAGGTTGCGGAGCCCGAAGGCGTCGTCGAAGAAGCAGCCGTAGACGTGCTCGGCGAAGAGCTCGGACGGCGGGCGGTGGACCTTGTCGGCGACGCCGCCCCAGCCGCGGTTCTCCTCCCAGACGACGTCCGCGCGCTCCAGGATGTACGGGATCCAGCCGATCTGGCCCTCCGCGTACATGACCCTGAGGTTCGGGAAGCGTTCGAACTTGCCGCTCATCAGCCAGTCCACCATCGAGAAGCAGCAGTTGGCGAAGGTGATGGTGGAGCCGACGGCGGGCGGGGCGTCCGCGGACGTGCTCGGCATCTTGCTCGACGAGCCGATGTGCATCGCGATGACCGTGCCGGTCTCGTCGCAGGCGGCGAGGAAAGGGTCCCAGTCGTCGGTGTGCACGGAGGGCAGGCCGAGGTGCGGGGGTATCTCGGAGAAGGCGACGGCCCGTACGCCGCGCGCGGCGTTGCGGCGGACCTCGGCGGCGGCCAGCTCGGCGTCCCAGAGGGGGATGAGGGTGAGGGGGATGAGGCGTCCCCGGGCGTCGGGTCCGCACCACTCCTCCACCATCCAGTCGTTGTAGGCGCGGACCCCGAGCAGCCCCAGTTCCCGGTCCTGCGCCTCGGTGAAGGTCTGGCCGCAGAAGCGCGGGAAGGTGGGGAAGCACACGGCCGACTGCACGTGGTTGACGTCCATGTCGGCGAGGCGCTGCTTGACGTCGTACGAGCCGGGGCGCATCTGCTCGTACGTGATGACTTCCAGCTTGATCTCGTCCCTGTCGTAGCCGACGGCGGTGTCGAGGCGGGTGAGGGGGCGGTGCAGGTCCTCGTAGACCCACCAGTCGCCGATGGGGCCGTCGTCGCCGGGTGCGCCCATGACGGGCTTGAACCGGCCGCCGAGGAAGGTCATTTCCTTCAGGGGCGCGCGGACGATGCGGGGGCCGATGTCCCGGTACTTCTTCGGCAGGCGGTCCTGCCAGACGTTCGGGGGCTCCACCGTGTGGTCGTCGACGGAGATGATCTTCGGGAAGGGGGAAGTGGTCTCGGTCGTGTCCATACGGGGCACGGTAGCGCCGATCTGACGATGCGTCAGCTAGCGTGCGGGCGGTCACTGACGAAGGGTCAGCTAACATGCGGGCGGTCTTTGGCGCACCGTCAGGTCGGGTGCACGCATCCCCGGACCGGTCGCGCGAACCGTCGGGCCGGGCGCACCAGGGCTCGCGGCGGCCTGGTCCGTCGTGTACATGGCCAGACTCGGACGTGCGCGTGGCCGGATCGCGCGGGCCGTGCGAGAAGAGCGTGTGTAAACGTTGTGTCGTCCCGCGTGGCGCCCTGTGATCGCTGTCTCCCACGGCTGACGCATCCGCCGTGTACAAGGCAAACTGGCGTAGTTGTCAGGGAGACCAGGGGGCGGCGATGGACGACGTTGAACCGCGAGTGCCTGAGCAGCGAGGACCCGAGGATGCTCGGCACCCGGCTGCCGAGGCGCCGGCGCGGTTGCGTTTCAGCGTGCTCGGCCCGGTGCGAGCCTGGCGCGGTACGGAGCTCCTGCCCACCGGTTCACCACAGCAACGCGCCCTGCTGGCCGCGCTGCTGCTCCGCGAGGGCCGTACGGCCACGGCGGGCGAGCTGATCGACGCGCTGTGGGGCGACGACCCGCCCTCCCAGGCCCTGGCCGCCGTCCGCACCTACGCCTCCCGGCTGCGCAAGGTCCTCTCGCCCGGCGTGCTGGTCAGCGAGGCGGGCGGTTACGCCATCCGCCTCGCCGACCAGCACACCGAGTCGGACATGGACGGCTCCCTCGACCTGGCCCTCGCCCAGCAGCTGGCGGCCGACGCGGAGAAGGCCAAGGCGGCCGGCGACCTGTGCCACGCCCGCGCGCTGCTGAACAAGGCGCTGAGCCTGTGGGACGGCGAGGTCCTGGCGAGCGTCCCCGGCCCGTACGCGGAGACCCAGCGGGCGCGGCTGGACGAGTGGCGGCTGCAGCTCATCGAGACCCGTACGGACATGGACCTCGAACAGGGCTGCCACGCGGAGGCGGTCTCGGAGCTCACGGCCCTGACGGCGGCGCACCCCCTGCGGGAGCGACTGCGCGAACTGCTCATGCTGGCCCTGTACCGCAGCGGGCGCCAGGCCGAGGCCCTCGCCGTGTACGCGGACACGCGGCGGCTGCTCGCGGACGAGCTCGGCGTGGACCCGCGCCCGGGGCTGAAGGAACTCCAGCAGCGCATCCTCCAGGCGGACCCGGCCCTGGCGGAACCCTCGGCCCCGCTGCCCCCCGAGCCGGCGGCGGCACCGATCCGCCCGGCGCAACTGCCCGCCACCGTCCCGGACTTCACCGGCCGGTCCGCCTTCGTGGCCGAGCTGAGCGAGGTGCTGTCGGCGGCGTCCGGGGAGGCGGGCCGGGTGATGGCGGTGTCCGCGCTGGCCGGCATAGGCGGCGTCGGCAAGACGACCCTCGCCGTCCATGTCGCACACCAGGCGCGCGGCGCCTTCCCGGACGGGCAGCTGTACGTGGACCTCCAGGGCGCGGGCTCGCGGGCGGCGGAACCGGAGACGGTGCTCGGCGCCTTCCTGCGCGCCCTGGGTACGGCCGACGCCTCGATCCCGGACTCCCTGGAGGAGCGGGCGGCCCTGTACCGCTCGTTGCTGGACGGCCGCCGGGTCCTCGTGCTCCTGGACAACGCCCGGGACGCGGCCCAGGTACGGCCCCTGCTGCCGGGCACGGAGGGCTGCGCGGCGCTGGTGACCTCCCGGGTACGGATGGTGGACCTGGCTGGGGCACACCTGGTCGACCTGGACGTGATGTCCCCGGACGAGGCCCTCCGGCTCTTCACGAAGATCGTGGGCGAGGAGCGGGTGGCCGCGGAGCGGAAGGCCGCGCTGGACGTGGTGGCCGCGTGCGGCTTCCTGCCGTTGGCGATCCGCATCGCCGCGTCCCGCCTCGCGGCCCGCCGCACGTGGACGGTCTCGGTCCTCGCCGCCAAGCTGGCCGACGAGCGACGCCGGCTGGACGAACTGCAGGCCGGCGACCTGGCGGTGAAGGCCACCTTCGAGCTGGGGTACGGGGCGCTGGAGCCGACGCAGGCCCGGGCGTTCCGGCTGCTTGGCCTGGCGGACGGCCCCGACATCTCGCTCGCGGCGGCCGCCGCCATGCTGGACCTCGGAGTCGACGACACGGAGGACCTGCTGGAGTCCCTGGTCGACACGTCCCTGCTGGAATCGGCGGCGCCGGGCCGCTACCGCTTCCACGATCTGGTGCGACTCTACGCGCGTGCGTGCGCGGAACGGGACGAGCAGCCGCCGAGCGTGGGGGTACCTCCCACGCCTTTCGGGCAGTGGGGGAAGGAGGCGGCGATGTCGCGGCTGCTGGACTTCTACCTGGCGACGGCCTCCGAGGTCTACGCCATCGAACGACCGGGCGACCGGCTGGTGGATCACCTGGAGGCGACGGAGTACCCGGGGCTGCGGTTCACCGACGGCTCCGCGGCCCTGGACTGGCTGTACAGCGAGGCCGCGCCCCTGCTGGCCTGCGTACGGCAGGCCGCGGGGACGGACCGGTTGCGGCGGGCGGTGGATCTGCTGTGGGCGTCCAAGGACCTGACCGAGTCGGGGGCCAACTCCCACCAGTACGAGAACACGGCCAGGGCGATGTGCGAGGCCACTCAGGCGGCGGGGGACGCGCGTGCGGAGGGCAGGGCGCGGACGACACTCACCAATGTCCTGCTGGTCTCCGGCCGCATCCAGCAGGCCGCCGAGCAGGCTCAGCTCGCCCTGGAACTCGCCGCGTCCGCGCAGGACGCCATGGCCATGAGCTGGGCGGCCAACGACCGGGGGCTCACCTTCCTGCACCAGGAGCGGTACGCGGACGGCAAGCCGTTCTTCGAGCGGTCGATCGAGGGGTACGGCGCGATCGGCAACCGGCCTCTCGAAGCACTCAGCCTCTGCAACCTCTCGCGTGCCCACCTGGGCATGGGAAACATCACCAAGGCGGTGGAGATCGCACAGCGCGCCCTCACGGCCTACCTGGAGATCGGCCAGACCCTGCGCCTTGCCAACGGCCACTTCACCCTGGGCATCGCACTGAACATGGCAGGCCGTCATACCGAGGCCCTCAACCAGTTCTCCGACGCGCTGTCCATCTTCGGCAACCACAGACAGCGGCTGTGGGAAGGCACGACCAACTACCGGATCGCCCAGGTGCACCTGGCCGCCCGTCGCCCCGCACAGGCTGCCCAGCACGCCGAGCAGGCCCTCGCGCTCGGCTGCATCGGCGGCGACCGGATGCAGGGCATCGTGCTGACCCTCCTGGGACGGGCGCTCACGATGCTGGGGCAGGTCGACCGGGCCAGGGCCTGCTGGCGCGAGGCACTCAACCTCTACGAGCAGAACGGCGGCGGCGCCCAGGCCGAGGAGGTGCGTGCGCTGCTCAGGCCCGCCTCGGCGGCATGAGCGACGCGTTTCCCGCCGGGCGGTTCCGGACGTTCAGCATTCGTTTATCTCCACCAGGCACAGTCGTACATGTCACACCGTCGCGTCGGGGGGCAGGCGGTTGACCAGGGGCGCTACCGGCTAAGGTGCGGCTCCGGACGCCCGTCCAGCAACCCTCGGGGGAGTTTCTGGACGGGCGTTTCTCACTCGTCCCCGCAACACAGAGGACTCACGGCCATGAGCGACGAGAAGCAGGACACCGGCGTCACCACGCAGGACAACGGCATGCCCACCCCGCCCGCCAAGGACGCGGACGTCACCACGCTCGACAACGGCATGCCCAGCGAGCCCGCCTCGGACCGGGACATCCGGACGATGGACAACGGGATGCCCAGCGAGCCCGCGGACATCCGGACGATGGACAACGGCATGCCCACCCCGCCCGCCTCCCTGGGCCTCGACGGCGGCAAGTAAAGACCTTCATCCCGACGGGGATCGGCCGCGGCGGCGCGGAGGGGGAGCCGCCGCGGCCGAGTCGTGTTCGGGGACGACCAACCGGATCGAACCCCTCCGCTGTCTCCCACGTCCCAGTAGCGCCCGATGTGGACGAAAGAACCCCCAGGGGGAGACATGGCCAGGCGCAGGATCACCAGGGGCGCCGTGGGTGCCACGACCGCGGTGCTGGTGCTCGGTGCGTTGCAGGGCGCCAGTGCCGTCGGGGCGGACAGGGAGAGCGAGGCGGTCGGAGCCTCGCCGCGCAAGCCGGCCAAGGTGTGCGTCGGTACGCGGGCGGAGGGGGAACTGCCCGGTTGGGGACCCGAGGGCAGCTTCCCGGACGACACTCCGCTGTACCGGACGCTGGCGTACGTCGACAGGACGGCCAAGGACTACCGGGGCGTCTTCACCGGTCTCTCGGTCGACGACGCCCACGGAGCCGCGAACGTCTACCGCGTGCCCGGCAAGGGCGCCGACAAGCTCGACGCCAAGCTCTGCGGCGCCGCCGAGAAGGGTGTCACGGTACGGCTGTACGACACCGACGTCACCGAGACCGAGCTCAAGAGGCTCGTCGACCGGATCAGCGGTGACATGGACCGCTGGGAGGGCACGTTCATGATCTGGTCGGTCGGGATGTACGCCCGCGGGACCGTGGGCATCGACGTCTCCGACGCGGAGAAGGCCGCGCCGATCCTCCGCGAGGCCTACGGGGACGAGGTCATGCGGCACGTCGAGATCGAGGAGATGGAGCAGCAGCCCAGCATCCTGCCCGGCAAGTAGGTGGGCGGGGTCGCCAGAATCGCCTGGTCGCCAGGGTCACCGGCTGGTGCGTCACCGGCTCCCCCTCCGCCCCCGCAGCTCTCCCTTCACCACCTTGCCGCTCGCGTTCCGCGGCAGCTCTCGTACGAAGTCGACCGACCGCGGCACCTTGTAGTTCGCCATCTCCCGGCGGGACCAGGCGATCAGGTCGTCCGCGGTCGTCACGGCCCCCGGCCGCCGGACCACGAACGCCTTGCCGACCTCGCCGAGCCGGACGTCCGGGACGCCGATCACGGCCACGTCCGCCACGTCCGGGTGCAGCATGAGGAGTTGCTCTATCTCGGCCGGGTACGCGTTGAAGCCGCCGACGATGAACATGTCCTTGATCCGGTCGGTGATGCGGAGGTTGCCCTCCTCGTCCAGCACGCCCACGTCGCCGGTCCTCAGCCAGCCGTCCGGGGTGAGGGCCTTCGCGGTCTCGGCGGGGTCCTCGAAGTAGCCGCGCATGACGTTGAAGCCGCGGACCAGGACCTCGCCGGGCACGCCCGCGGGCGCCGGCGCCCCCGACGGGCGCACGACCCGTATCTCCGTGCCCGGAATCGCCCGGCCGGACGTCGACGCGATCACCCGGGTCTCGTCCCCGCGCCGGCACATCGTCACGATCCCGCTGGCCTCGGACAGGCCGTACGCGGTGAGGACGGTGTCCACCCTCAGTTCCGTCCGCAGGCGTTCCACGAGCTGGAGCGGTACCACCGCGGCGCCCGTCACCACCAGCCGCAGCGCCGACAGGTCGTAGTCGTCACGGGACGGGTGGTCCAGGAGTGACTGGTGGAGGGTCGGGGGGCCGGGGAGGACCGAGATCCGTTCCGAGGCTATGTTCGCCAGGGCCGTGTCCACGTTGAACACCGGCTGCGGGACCATCGTCGCGCCCCGCATCAGACAGGCCAGCACGCCCGCCTTGTAGCCGAAGGTGTGGAAGAACGGGTTCACGATGAGGTAGCGGTCGCCCTGGCGGAGCCCGGCCAGGTCGGACCAGACCTCGTACGCCCGCAGCGTCTGCGCGTGGGTGATCACCGCCCCCTTGGGGCGGCCGGTCGTGCCCGACGTGTAGACGATGTCCGAGGGGGAGTCCGGGGACAGGGACCTCTCGCGGTGGCGCACCCGCGCCGCCGGCACCCCGTCCCCGCTGGCCAGGAAGTCCTTCCAGGTGCGGAAGTCGGCCGGTGCGTCGTCCGCGAGGACCACCACCTGTTCGAGGTGCGGGAGAGCGGGAAGCGGGCCGGGGCCGTGCCCCAGCCTGGCCGCCCGGCGCAGTGACGCGACGTATGAGGTGCCGAGGAAGGTGCCCGTGATGAACAGCAGCTTCGCGCGGCTGCGTTCGAGGACGTACGCCGCCTCCGTGCCCTTGAACCGGGTGTTCAGCGGGACGAGGACCGCGCCCGCCGAGACCGCGCCCAGGGCCGAGACGATCCAGTCGAGGGTGTTCGGCGCCCAGATCGCCACCCGGTCGCCGGTCCGGACGCCGTTCGCGACGCAGGCCGCCGCGGCGCGTTCGACGCGGGCGCCGAGCTCCGCGTACGACACGCGTGTACGGCCCTCCACCACGGCCTCGGTCGTCCCGTACCGCCCGGCCGCCGACCGGACCAGGCCGGGGATGCTCCCCCATTCCACGTCACCGCGCACGACAGGCCTCCCGCAGGCAAGCAGAACACACGTAGCTGACTGACCGTCAGATTAGCTGTAGCCTGACGGACTGTCAGCCGCCCGTCACGCGCGGGGGCACTCAGGGGAACTCAGGGGCACAGCCGTGGAGGTGCGTGCGCATGGCCACCCTCAAGGACGCGACCGCCGTCGTCGGGATCGGACAGACCGCCTTCGCCAGGCGACTCCCGGAGAGCGAGAAGGCGTTGGCGTGCCGGGCGATCCTCGCCGCGCTCCACGACGCCGGGATCGACCCGGGCGAGGTCGACGGGCTCGCCTCCTTCACCATGGAGGAGACGGATGAGGTGGAGGTGGCGAAGGCGCTGGGGCTCGGGGATCTGACCTTCTTCAGCAAGGTCGGGTACGGCGGGGGCGGTTCCTGTGCCACCGTCGCGCACCTGGCCGCCGCGGTCGCCACGGGACAGGCGAGCGTGGGGGTCGCCTGGCGGTCACGGAAGAGGGGGTCGGGCCCGCGCCCCTGGAAGAACACGGCCGTCCAACTCCCCACGCCCGCCCAGTGGACCCGCCCCTTCGGTCTCCTCAGGCCGGTCGACGAGATCGCCATGCTCGCCCGCCGCCACATGCACGAGTACGGCACCACACGCGACCACCTGTTCAACGTCGCGCTCGCCTGCCGCAACCGCGCCAACCAGAACCCCGCGGCCGTCATGTACGAGCGCCCCCTCACACGTGACATGTATATGACCTCCCGGTGGATCAGCGAGCCCCTCTGCCTCTTCGACAACTGCCTGGAGACGGACGGCGCACTGGCCTGCGTCATCGTCTCCGCCGAGCGGGCGCGGGACTGCCGGCAGCGGCCCGTGTACGTCCACTCCGCCGCCCAGGGCCTGCCCGCCCAGCACCACGGCATGGTCAACTACTGGAACGACGACCCCCTGACCGGCCCCGCCTGGACCGCGGCCCGCCACCTGTGGAAACACGCCGACTTCGGCCCCGAGGACGTGGACGTCGCCCAGATCTACGACGCCTTCACCGCGCTGATCCCGCTGTCACTGGAGGGGTACGGGTTCTGCGGCCGCGGCGAGGGCGGCGCCTTCACCGAGGGGGGCGCGCTGGAGATCGGCGGGCGCCTGCCCCTCAACACCGGTGGCGGCGGGCTGAGCGAGGCGTACGTGCACGGCTTCAACCTCATCACCGAGGGCGTGAAGCAGTTACGGGGCACGAGCACCGCCCAGGTCCCGGACGCCGCGACCTGCCTGGTCACGGCCGGTGAGGGAGTCCCGACGTCCGCCCTTTTGCTGCGGACCTGAGGAAGCGCGGAGCGAGGAAGCGCGAAGCGAGGAAGCGCGAAGCGCGGAGCGAGGAGTGAGGAGTGAGGAGTACGAGATGCTGACACCTGTCGTGGACGACGACGGCGCCCCCTTCTGGGAGTACGCCCGCCGGGGCGAGCTCCGGGTCCAGGCGTGTGCCGACTGCGGTGAACCCCGCTTCCCGCCCCGCCCCTGCTGCCCGCACTGCCAGTCCTTCGCGAGCGAGTGGCGCGAGACGAGCGGGCACGGGCGCGTCTGGTCGTACGTCGTCCCCCACCCGCCCCTCCTGCCGGACTACGCGGAGCAGGCGCCGTACCCGGTGGTCCTCGTCGAACTGGCCGAGGCGCCGCGCATACGGCTCGTGGGGAACCTGGTCGCCGAGGCGGGCGCGCGGCTCGACTCGGTCGCGCTGGAGCGGGTGCGCATCGGGGCGAGGGTGCAGGTGGTGTTCGACGGGGACGGGCTGCCCCAGTGGGTACTGGAGCGGACATGAGCGCGGACGACGCGCGTGGCGGTCTGCGTACGGCCGTCGACAAGGCCAGCGGCGTCGCCGTCCTCACGCTCGACCGCCCCGACCGCCTCAACGCGATCGACCTGGAGACGGCCCGCGAACTCGGGGCTGCCTGGCGGGAGTTCCGGTACGACGACACGGTGCGGGCCGTGGTCGTCACGGGCGCGGGTGAGCGCGCCTTCTGCACGGGGCTGGACCGGAACGCCGAGGTGCCGCAGCCCGGTTCGCCGTACATGCTGGACGACCCGCTCATCGCGATCGGGCCGAAGGCGAACGACCTGTGGAAGCCGGTCGTCGTGGCAGTGGGCGGGATGGCCTGCGGCGGGGCGTTCTACCTCATCGGCGAGGCCGAGTTCGTCGTCGCGGACGAGACGGCGACCTTCTTCGACCCGCACACCACGTACGGGATGGTCAGCGCCTACGAGTCGATCCACCTGGCCCAGCGCATGCCGTACGGGGAGGTGGCGCGGATGGCTCTCATGGGGACGGCCGAGCGGATGTCCGCGCGGCGGGCGTACGAGGTGGGGCTGGTGTCCGAGGTGACCGCGCCCGGCGAGGCGCTCGCCGCGGCGGTGCGGTGCGCCCGTGTCATCGCCTCGTATCCGGCCGAGGCCGTCCAGGGCACGGTACGGGCGTGCTGGGCGGCCCACGAGGCGACCCGCGCCCAGGCGCTCGCACACGCGGGACACCTCGTGGCGCTGGGCAACCTGCCGGCCGAACGGCAGGCGGAACTGTTCTCCGCCCGCCGCCAGGACTTCCGGACCCGCTGATCAGTCAGCCGTGCGCGTCACTCGGCTCAGCCGGCACGTGCTGCCGTTCACGTCCTGCCCGTCCGCCGGGGCGTAGGCCGCCGCGACGTCCAGGGTGTCGGAGGAACCCGCGGAGACGTACGGGATGGTGGAGTTGCTGGTGCGTACGACGGAACCGCTCGGGTCCCTGAAGGTGACGTCGAAGTCGTAGGTGTACGTCGTCGCCGCGCTGCTGTTCGTGGCGCGGACGCGGGCGACGATGCCACGGGCCGCGTCGAACGCGCAGGACTCGATCCTCACGTCCCTGGCGGCACGCTGGGAGCCGGTGCCGCCCGTGGAGCCCGACGTACCCGTGCCGCCCGACGTCGTGGTGTCGTCGTGGTCGCTGTCCTTGCCGACGTCACCGCTGCCGCTGCCGCCGCTCGTACCCGACGAGGAGGACGAGGAGGACGAGGAACCGGAGTCGCAGCCGCCGCCGTGCGAGCCGCGGGCTCCGGTGAGGGCGATGACGGCGATGCCGAAGACGGCGACGGCGCGGACATGGCGGAGCTTCACGAGCTTCAACCCCCGTTGAGAACAGTCGTGTTGGCATTGCACCCGCACATGGGCAACGCCCGACTGGCAGGTGCACGCCACACTAGCAGCGCTCCGGAGGCGTCCCGGGCCCGCGGAACAGCCGTCCACGCGGCGTCCACACCGCGCTCACGCGGTCCGCGCGGTCCCCGTGCCCTTCTCCGCGTCCAGCGCGTACACGCAGCGGTCCTTGCTGCACGCGTACACGACGCCGTCCTTCACCACGGGAGAGCCCGTGATCTCGCCACCCGTGGCCAGCTTCCAGCGCAGACGGCCGTCGTCGGACTTGAGGGTGTAGAGGAGGTGGTCGGTGGAGCCGAAGTGGATGCGGCCCTCGGCGACGGCGGGCGCGCCCACGATGTCGCCGCCGGCCTGGAAGCGCCACTTCGGCGTGCCGGTGACCGCGTCCAGCGTGTAGAGGCCCTTGCCGCTGCCCACGTGGACGTGGCCCGCGGCGACGAGGACCGAGTCCACCGACGAACGGGACTCCGTCGCGATGCGCCAGCGGTCGCGGCCGTCGGTGGCGTCGAGGGCGTAGACCGTGCCCAGGTAGTCGGCGAGGTAGATGCCGCCGCCCGTGACCGCCGGGCCGGGGACGAAGGTCGGTGCGCACAGGAACACCGCCGGGGCCTCGAAGTGCCAGCGCACATGGCCGCCCGCGATGTCGATGGCCAGCACGCGCGAGCCGGCGCAGACGTACACGTGGCCGTCCGCGGCGGGCGTCAGCCGCACCGGGACGCCGCCGCAGGACGCCGAGTCGCCGATGGGGTACGACCAGCGCTCGTCACCCGTTCGGGCGTCCAGGGCGCGCAGCCGGGCGTCCTTCCAGACGAACACCGTGCCGTCCTGGACGGTGGGGCCCGCCTCGGGCGACTCGAAGTCGGTCTGGGCGCCGGTGATCTCCCACAGCTTCTGGCCGTTGGAGGCCTCCCACGCCTGGACGCCGCCGCCGCGCGTGCCGGTGACGACGGTGCCGCGGTCGGCCTTCAGCGAGTACACCCAGGCGTCCACCGACAGCCGCCACAGGTCGGTGCCCTCGCGGGCGTCCAGGGCGAAGAGGGTCGGGCCGTCGGAGGCGTGGACGCGGCCGTCCGCGACCGCCATCGACCAGGCCACGTCGCGCGTCTTGAAGCGGCGCCGGCCGGTCATCACGTCCAGCGCGTGCACCTCGAAGGAGGTGACGTAGACCAGGTCGTCGGCGACCGTCGGGGTCCCCCAGACGTCGTTCGACATGCGGAAGCGCCAGGGGCGCCAGCCCGCCCCCGCCTCCGGGGGCGCGGACGGCGCGGGGGGCGCGGCGGTGGCGGGGTCGGCGCCGTTCACGCCGGCGCGCGGACGGGACCAGGAGGCCGCGAGGCCCGCCTCGGGAGGGGGCGCCTTCACGGCGGCGGCCCGGGCGTCGGCCACGCGCGGACCGGGCCCGATGGGCACCTGCGCGCCCGCGAGCCGTACGGGACCGGCGTCGGGGGCGCCGACGGGGGCGGGCACGGGCGCGGGATCGTACGACGGCGGGGGCGGAGGGGCGGGAACGGCCGGCCGGGCACCGCCGCCACTGCCGCCGGCGCCCGGGGCGGTCGGCGCGTGCGCCACCGGGCGTCCGCCGCGGCGGGACTCGATGAGGGTGACCGCCTTCTCCGGCAGCCACGCGGAGGCCGTACCGCTGTCGTCGGAGCCGGAGCCGAAGAGGTGGGGTGCCAGCTGGGCCTGGAGGTCCGCCGGGTTGGGGCGCGCCGTCGGGTCCATCTGCATGCAGGACTCGATCAGCGGCCGCAGCTCCTCGGGCAGCCCGGTGAGGTCGGGCCCCTCCCTGAGCAGCATGAACACGGTCTCGACCGGGTTGGCCCCGTGGAAGGGCGCGTGCCCGGTCGCCGCGAAGACGAGCATGGAGCCCAGCGAGAACACATCGCTCGCGCCGGTCACGCTCCGTGAGTCCTTGGCCTGCTCGGGCGACATGTAGGCGGGCGTGCCGACGGCGACGTTGGTCATGGTCAGCCGGGTGTTGGACACGCCGGAGGCGATACCGAAGTCGATCACCCGCGGCCCGTCCTCGACGACGAGCACGTTGGAGGGCTTGAGGTCCCGGTGGACGAGCCCGGCACCGTGAATGGACTGGAGGGCCTCCGCGACGCCCGCCGCGAGCCAGCGCACCGCCTGGGCCGGGAGCGGCCCGCACTCGGTCACTATCTCCTCGAGCGAGGGCGCGGGCACGTACGCGGTCGCGAGCCACGGCACGGCAGCGCGCGGGTCCGCGTCGACCACGGCGGCCGTGTAGAAGCCGGAGACGGCCCGCGCCGCCTCGACCTCGCGTGTGAAGCGGACCCGGAACAGCTGGTCCTCGGCGAGCTCCGTCCTGACCGTCTTGATCGCCACGCGCCGGCCCGATGCCGACCGCGCGAGATAGACCAGCCCCATGCCGCCGGCACCCAGCCGTCCCAGCACCTCGAACGGCCCGATCCGCCGCGGATCGTGCTGCGTCAGCTGATCCACCACTTGCCCTGCCACCTCCCCGTACGGGCCGCGTCGCCCTCGAATGAACACGACCCCGTGCAGCGTCTCACCACGGCACCGCCATGGCGGCACACCCCCCGATTCTTCCTGCCCGGGCCACCTGGTGCGAACCCGGGGGCGGATCGGGGTGTCTCAGGACAAAACCACGGGATACACCCCTCGGGGAAGCCGCCGCCCGGATCGCGGGACGGGTTCTGATGGCTTCTGAGGGTTCTTGAGAGTTCAGAAACTACCGCGCGAAGCCCGGGAGTGGCTGATATTGGCGGTAGGAAGGGCAGGTATCGGCGGTAGGCATCGCTGCACGGACCGGTGGTACACCCTGGCCGTACGCGCCTGCCTCAGCCCTGGAGCGGCTCCTGGCGCCGGAGCGGCTCGTGCTGCCGGAGCGGCTCCCGGCGCTGGAGCAGCGCGAAGGACGCCCCCTGGTCGTCCGTGACCACCGTGACACGCCCGTACGAGGCCTCGAACGGCCCGACCTGCACGCGCCCGCCAAGCCGCCGGACCGCCCCGAGCGCGTCCTCGGTGTCCCTCACCCCGAAGTGGACCAGGAAGTGGGGCGGCATCTCGGGCGGGAAGACCTCCGCGAGGTCGGCCCGGCCGAAGTCGGGGGAGGCGCCGGGGCCGAAGAGGGCGTCGCGGAAGAGGCTGCCGTAGAAGTCGTTGGCGATCTTGGTGTCCCTGGCGTACAGCTCGGCCCACGCGAAGGTGCCGGGTTCGTGGCGGCGGCCGAAGCCCCGGTGGGCGCCGGGTTGCCAGAGGCCGAAGACGGCGCCCTCCGGATCGGTGGCGAGGACGGTGGTGCCGTGGGGGCCGAGCCGGGTGGGGGCGGTGATGATGCGCCCGCCGTCGGCCACGACGCGATCGGCGAGGGCGGCGGCGTCGGGGGTCGCGAAGTGGAGGGTCCAGACCGTCGGCATGCGGCCGTCCGCCTTGGGCGCCAGGGCGGCGACCGGCTCGTCCTCCTTGTACGCCCACTGGGAGGTGCCGTACCCCTTCTGGAACGTCCACCCGAAGAGCTCCCCGTAGAACCGCTTGCCCGCCTCGATGTCGGGCAACTGCGCGTCCACCCAGCACGGGACGCCCTCCGGGTACGGTCCCTTCTGTGCCGTTTCCTCGGCCATACGGCCAACGTAACGGGGTTTGGGGCGAGGCGCGCGGGGTGCGCACCCGTGGGGTTCTCCGCCCCCGCCGCCCCTACCCGTCCCATCCCAGGGGCGCTGCCCCTTCACCCCCGCCAAGGGGGCTGCGCCCCCTGCACCCCCGAATGAGCCGGAGCCGCCCCCGGCCCATCCGTTCGGGGCTCCACCCCAGCCCCGCCCATTCGGGACTCACCCCGGCCCCGCTCTTCCGGGCTCCGCCCATTCGGGACTCCGCCCCGGCCCCGCCGTTTCCGGGGTCCACCCCAGCCCCGCCCATTCGGGACTCCACCCCGGCCCCGCTCTTCCGGGCTCCGCCCCCGGCCCCGCTCTTCCGGGCTCCGCCCCAGCCCCGCCCATTCGGGACTCCACCCCGGCCCCGCTCTTCCGGGCTCCGCCCCAGCCCCGTCCGTTCGGCGTTCCGCCCCAGCGCCGCCGTTTCCGGGGTCCACCCCGGCGCCACCGTTTCCGGGCTCCCCCCCCGCCCCACCCTTTCCGGGCTCCACCCCCGCCCCGCCATTTCGGGGCTCCACCCCAGCCCCACCATTTCCGGGCTCCACCCCAGCCCCGCCATTTCCGGGCTCCACCCCAGCCCCGCCCATTCGGGACTCCGCCCCACTCACCCGTTTCGGGGGCCTGCCCCCGGGCCCCCGGCTCCTCAACCGCCGGAGGGGCTGAAGCTTTCAGCCCGTCCGGCGTTTGAGGACGAGGCCGCCAGGCCGACAGCGGGGGTCCGGGGGCGCAGCCCCCGGGGATGGGACGGGTAGGGGCGGCGGGGGCGAAAGAAACCCGCCATTCAACGCGACACGCTCTCCACGAACCCCTTGGTGAAAGCCGTACGCCCCATTTGCAGTCGGCCGAATCGCGATCCGATCACCCCTCGGTAAGCTGACGTCATGACAGGACAAGTGCGTACCGTCGACGGCCGCGTGGCCGGCCGACGTGGGCAGGCGACCCGGCAGAAGCTGCTCGACTGCCTCAGCGAGATGCTCAGCTCCTCCCCGTACCGGGACGTCAAGGTCATCGATGTCGCCCGGAGGGCGGGGACTTCACCCGCGACCTTCTACCAGTACTTTCCGGACGTCGAAGGCGCCGTCCTAGAGATCGCCGAGCAAATGGCCGCCGAGGGCGCCACGTTGACCGAGTTGCTCGAAGGCCGTTCCTGGGTCGGCAAGGCCGGCTGGCAGACCGCTCAGGAACTCGTCGACGGCTTCCTGGACTTCTGGCGCAGGAACGACGCGATCCTCCGCGTCGTCGACCTGGGCGCGGCCGAAGGCGACAAACGCTTCTACAAGATCCGTATGAAGATCCTGAACTCGGTGAACAACTCCCTCGCGGACGCGGTCGCCGCGCTGCAGGAGAAGGGCAGGGTCGACAAGGACGTGAACCCGGCGGCGATCGCCGGTTCGATCGTCGCCATGCTCGCCGCCGTCGCCTCGCACCAGAAGGGCTTCCAGAGCTGGGGCGTCAAGCAGGCCGAACTGAAGCCGAACCTGGCCCTGTTGGTGCACCTCGGCATCACGGGCAAGAAGCCGACGAAGTAACCGACCGGGAGCCCACCGGCCGGTCGGCCGGCCGACCGCACGGGCCGGCCGACCGAGAGGCGGGCCGGGCCGACACCGTCGACGGCAACGACGACGGCGACGGCAACAGCCCGCCCCACGGCTCCTGTTCGGGCGCCGGTTACGCGAGTCACGCGAGTCCTGTCCCGCGGGCGGCACACCAGACCCTGGGGTGCCGCCCGCCGCGTACCCGCGCGGCCTCAGCGCCGTTCGATCCGGAACACCCGGATCTCCCGCTCCACCCTCCCCTGGTACGTCGCGTACGGCGGCCAGAACGCCAGCAACGCCTTCCACGCGGCCGCCCGCTCCTCCCCCCGCAGCAGCCGCGCCCTGACCGGGATGTCCTCGCCCTTCCAGTTGACCTCGGCGTCGGGGTGGGCGAGGAGGTTGGCGGTCCAGGCGGGGTGGTCCGCGCGGCCGAAGTTGGAGCCGACCAGGAGCCAGCTCACGGGCCGCCCGTCCGCCGCGGACTCCGGCATGCAGGCCAGCGGCGTACGGCGCGGCAGTCCGCTCCTGGCCCCGGTGGCCGTCAGGATCACGCCGGGCAGCAGCTGCGCGCTGAGCAGTACCCTTCCCCGGGTGATCCGGTGGACCGCGCGGTCCAGCGCGGGAATGACGTGCGGGGCGAGGCGTGCGAACGCCCGGGTCGAGGACACGCGCTGCACCACCCGCACACCCACGTCGCCCACGGCCCTCAGCACCCCACTCACACCACTCACACCGCCACCTCCCCTTCCTCGCCCTCGAAGAGCCCCGCCGCGTCGGCCGCGTGCGCGCGCAACCGGTGCACGGGCCCGAAGAGCAGCTCGTCACCGGCCGCCCGCTTGAAGTACAGGTGCGCCTCGTGTTCCCAGGTGAACCCGATACCCCCATGCAACTGGATCCCCTGGGCCGCCGCAGCCCGCAGCGCCTCCAGCCCCTGGGCCAGCGCGAGCCCGCCCACACGCCCACCCGTCTCCCGCCACCGCCCTTGCACAGAGGCTCCCCCGGAGCTGGACGCCTGGGGGGACCCCCATCGCGCCGCACCTCCTGATTCGTGAGAGGCCGCCCACGCCGCGTAGTAGGCCGCCGACCGCGCCGCCTGCACCTGTACGTACACGTCCGCCAGCCGGTGCTTCACCGCCTGGAAGGACCCGATCGCCCGCCCGAACTGTTCCCGCTGCCGCACGTACGCGACCGTCCGCTCCAGCGCCCGGTCCGCCGCGCCCACGGCCTCGGCGGCCAGCACGGCGGCGGCGGTGTCGCCGGTGCCGGCCAGCGCCTCGAACACGTCGCCCGTCTCGCCTTCGGGGCCGAGCAACCGCGCTGCCACGTCCCGCAGTTCGAGCCGGGCGCGCGGCCGTGTCTCGTCGAGGGCCGTCTGCCGTACGCGCGTCAGGCCCTCCGCCGGTGCCCGTACCGTGAACAGCAGCGTGCGCGAGCGGGCGTACCCTCCGGCGTGCGCGGCCACGAGCAGCAGGTCCGCGCTGTGCCCGTCGAGCACCTGGTCCACCTGCCCGTACAGCCGCCACCCGCCGTCGGCGCGCCGCGCCTGGACCCCGCCCGCGCGCCCGCCCCCGGCCCAGTCACCGCGGTTGCCGCCGGTCAGTCCGAGCACGGTGGCGAGGTGCGGGCCGGGCACGGCCAGGGCGGCGGTCGTCCCTCCCGCGGCCAGGCGCGGCAGCAGGCCGGCGCGCTGCTCCTCCGTGCCGAGGGCGAGGATGAGCGGGGCGACCAGGGCGGAGGTGGCAAGGAGGGGGCCCGGGGCGAGGATTCGACCCAACTCCTCTCCCGCGAGGGCCAGTTCCGTCACCGAGCAGCCGACACCTCCGTACCTCTCCGGGAGGGCGAGTCCGGGCAGGCCCAGCTGGTCGGCGAAGGTGGCCCACAGCCCGCCGTCGTACCCCTCCGCCGTCCGCACGGCCGCCCGCACCTCCTCCGGGCCGCAGCGCTTGAGCAGCACCTCGCGTACCGTGCGCCGGATCTCTTCCTGTTCGGCGGTGAAGCGGGCGTCCATGGGCGGTCCCCCTCTACCTCACTGATCTGACGGGCCGTCATATTAGGGCGGTGGCGCGCGACTGCACAGCCCCGCCACTCCCCCAACCGAGCCCTATCTGATGTACCGTCAGATTCATGACTGCTGCTGTGACCGGTCGAAGGGTCGCGATCGTCGGCGTCTCCCTCTCCGACTGCGGCCGCGTGGACGACGCGACGCCCTACGCACTGCACGCCCAGGCCGCCCGCCGGGCCCTGGCCGACGCCGGGCTCGGCCGCGAGGTGGTCGACGGCCTCGCGTCGGCGGGCCTGGGCACGCTGGCCCCCGCGGAGGTCGCCGAATACCTGGGGCTGCGGCCGGCCTGGGTGGACTCCACCTCCGTGGGCGGCTCCACGTGGGAGGTGATGGCGGCCCACGCGGCGGACGCGATCGCGGCGGGCCACGCCAACGCGGTGCTGCTCGTCTACGGCTCGACGGCCCGCGCGGACATCAGGGCGGGGCGGAGGACGGGTGATCTGTCCTTCGGCGCGCGGGGGCCGCTGCAGTTCGAGGTGCCGTACGGCCACACGCTCATCGCCAAGTACGCCATGGCCGCCCGCCGCCACATGCACCAGTACGGCACCACGCTGGAGCAACTGGCCTCGGTCGCCGTCCAGGCCAGGGCCAACGCCGCGGCGAACCCGGAGGCCATGTACCGCGACCCGATCACGGTGGACGACGTCCTGTCGGGCCCGATGATCGCGGACCCCTTCACCAAGCTGCACTGCTGCCTGCGCTCCGACGGCGGGGCGGCGGTGCTGCTGGCCGCCGAGGAGTACGTACAAGATGCCCGCTCGACCCCGGTGTGGGTGCTGGGCACCGGCGAGCACGTCTCGCACACCACCATGTCCGAGTGGGCCGACTTCACGGTCTCCCCGGCCGCGGTGAGCGGACGGCTCGCCTTCGAACGGGCGGGGGTGCGCCCGGACGAGATCGACTTCGCCGAGATCTACGACGCCTTCACCTACATGACGCTGGTGACGCTGGAGGACCTCGGCTTCTGCGCGAAGGGCGAGGGCGGGGCGTTCGTGGAGAAGGGACGGCTGACGCTGACCGGTGACCTGCCGGTGAACACCGACGGGGGTGGTCTGTCGGCCCAGCACCCGGGAATGCGGGGGCTGTTCCTGCTCGTGGAGGCCGTCCGGCAGTTGCGCGGGGAGGCGGGCGAGGGGCGTCAGGTCCGCGCCGCGGACGGCGGCCCGCCCCGGCTGGCCGTCGCCTCCGGGACGGGCGGGTGGTTCTGCTCGTCGGGGACGGTCGTGCTGGGGCGGGGCTGAGTCCGTCGGGGCGGGGTCGGGCCGGGGCCGGGGCCGGGGCCGGGATCGGGGCCGGGATCGGGCCGGGGCCGGGATCGGGCCGGGGCCGGGCCGGGGCCGGGATCGGGGCCGGGGTCAGGATCGGGGCCGGGGCCGGGGCCGGGGCCGGGATCGGGGCCGGGGTCAGGATCGGGGCCGGGGCCGGGGCCGGGATCGGGATCGGGATCGGGGCCGGGGCCGGGGCCGGGGTCAGGATCGGGGCCGGGGCCGGGGCCGGGATCGGGGTCAGGATCGCGGTCGGGATCGGGGCCGGGGCCGGGATCGGGGCCGGGATCGGGATCGGGGCCGGGATCGGGGCCGGGCCGGGATCGGGCCGGGGCCGGGGCCGGGGCCGGGATCGGGATCGGGATCGGGGTCAGGATCGGGATCGGGATCGGGGTCAGGATCGGGATCGGGATCGGGGTCAGGATCGGGGCCGGGATCGGGGCCGGGTCGGGGCCGGGGCCGGGTCGGGCCGGCTTCCTCGCCCCCGCCGCCCCCACCCGTCCCGTCCCCGGGGGCTGCGTCCACGGACCCCCGTATCGGCCTGGCGGCCTCCTCCTCAATCGCCGGACGGGCTGGATGTGCCCGGCCTCGGCTGGAAATCCGCGCCCCGGGTCCCCTACGACAGCGTGTCCGCGACCACGGACGCCGCTTCCGCGAGCAGTTTGTTGTCGTAGCTGTCGTCCGCCTCGCCCCTGTTCGTCAGGATCGCCATGACGATGGGCGCGGAGTCGGGGGGCCACACGACGGCGATGTCGTTGCGGGCGCCGTAGTAGAAGCCGCTCCCCGTCTTGTCGCCGACCTCCCAGCCCTCGGGCACCCCCGCCCGGATGAGCTCGTCGCCGGTCATGTTGGTCTTCAGCCATGTCGTGAGCTGGGCACGCTCGCGCTTGTCCAGGACGTCTCCGAGGACGTACGCGCGCAGGTCCTTCGCCAGGGCCCGCGGAGTGGTGGTGTCCCGCTTCTCGCCCGGGACCCACTTGCTCAGCTCGGGCTCGACGCGGTCCATCCGGCTGACCTTGTCGCCCAGCTTCCTGAGCTCCGCTTCGAGAGCCTTGGGGCCGCCGAGCTCGTCGTACAGCAGGTTGGCCGCGGTGTTGTCGCTGTAGCGGACGGCGGCGTCGCACAGCTCGCGCAGGGTCATCCCGGTCTCGACGTGCTTCTCGGTGATCGGGGAGTTGGCGATCAAGTCCTCCTCGGAGTACTTGATCACCCTGTCCATGCCGCTCAGCGAGTACTTCCGCAGGACGGCGGCGGCTTCGAGCGCCTTGAACGTGGAGTGGTAGCCGAACCGCTCGCCGGCCCGGTAGGCCACCTCGCGCCCGGTGCCGGTGTCGATGGCGTAGACGCCGAGCCGGGCGTCGAACTTGCGCTCCAAGTCCTTCAACTCGCCGATGTACGGGGTGGTCGACGCCGCGATGGGGGTCGTCGTCACGGCGGAACGGGAGGGCGACGAGGCCGACGAGGTCTCGGAGCCGCCGTCCTGGCCGCACGCGGTGAGCGGGACGACGAGCGCGAGCGCGGCAAGGGCACCGCGCACGGCGCGACGGGGATACGTGTGGCGCGTGGTCTGCATGGGCCAACCTCCCGGATGGTCATGGGTTCGGGGATCCGTGGATCACCCTCACCGCCGTACCGTCATGCGGTCCAATACGCGAACGCGCCGTTCCATGCCGATTCGGCATGGGAGCCGGCCGTGGATCTGGCATAGGGTTCCGGCTGTGGATCTGGTGGGAGCGTGTCGTGCGTTCGTCAGCGTGAGCGAGCACGGCGGTTTCACCGTCGGGGCCGCCGCCGCCCGGATGTCCCAGTCGGTGGCCAGCCGTCGCGTCGCCGCCCTGGAGGAACGCTTCGGTGAGCCGCTGTTCGAGCGCACGTCGCGGCGGGCCGTCCTCACCCCCTTCGGCCGGGACATGCTGCCGACGGCCCGGCAGCTCGTGCAGGCGGCCGACGTACTGCTGCACGAGGCGGAGGCCGCCAAGCGCAAACCGTGGCGGCTCGCGGTGCCCGGCATCTGCTCCACGGCCGGGCTCGCCCGCCTCGTCGCCGAGGCACGCGGGCACGGCGTCACCCTCGATCTCCGCGTCGCGGGACCGGCGCAGCGCACCGAGCTCCTGCACGCGCAGCAGGTGCGGGCCGCCCTGCTCGCGGTGGTGCCGGACGACGCGAGGTGGTCCGTGCCGCTCGGGCTCGCCGGTGCCCGGGACCCGGGCGTGAGGCGCGTCTACCTGGAAACGCTGCGGGTCGGCCGCGCATCGCCCGGGCCCGCGCGCCGCGTGTGGATCCAGCCGGAGGACGACGTGCCGCACATCCGCGACCCGCTGACGCGCCTGCGCGACGCGGTCGGCCTCCGCCCGGCGCAACTCGTCGCCGCACCCGACCTGACGACTGCCGCGGCCGAAGTCCTGTGCTCCGACGACCTGTTGCTGTGCTCCCCCGCCCAGGCCCGGGAACTCGGCCTCGTCTGGCGGCCCGTCGGCGAGCTCGCGATCGTCCGGGGCTTCGCCCTCGCCGCCGCCGGGGACGGCAATCCGGAGCTGATCGAAGCGCGCCTGGGCGACGCCGTCGCCCGCTGCCTGGGCGCGGAAACCCCGGCGGCGACCCCAGCGTCAACCTCAGCGGCGACCTCAGGAGGGGCCGGGGCGTGAGCACCGAGGCGTTACTGCACGACCTGCGCGGCCAACTGCGCGACGGCGGCCTGCACGGCTGCCTGCTCGTGCGGGACCTGCACACGGGGGAGGAACTGGGCATCGAGCCCGACACCCAGCTGCCGTCCGCGTCCCTCGTCAAGGTCCCGCTCGCGCTGGCCACGCTGGAGCGCGTCCGGCGGGGCGAGCTCGACGGAGCGGCACCGCTGGACGTGGCACCCGGGCGGATCACCACGGCCGGGCCCATCGGGCTGAGCCGGTTCCGCCACCCCGCCCGGATCGCGGTCGACGACCTGCTGTACCTGAGCACCTGCCTGAGCGACAGCCACGCCGCCGACGCCCTGTTCGGCCTCACCCCGCCCGCCCGGGTCGCCGAGATCCTCCACGAGCTCGGCCTGCGCGACATCACCGTGCGGCACACGATGGACGAGCTGATGGACACCCCGGTCGAACGGTTCGACGCCGCCGACGTCCATCTCGCCCACGCCCTCGCCATCGACGCCGGCACCAGCGGGCGCGGCCACCGGGTGCCGCAGCTCGACACCACCCGCGCCAACACCGGCAGCGCACGCGCCTGGGTCGAGCTGCTCCAGGCCCTGTGGACGCCGTCGAAGATCCACCCCGAGGTCGCCGAGCGCGTACGCGAACTCATGGCCCACAACGTGCTGCGGCACCGCCTCGCCCCGGACTTCACCTCCGACGCCACCACCTGGTCGTCCAAGACCGGCACGCTGCTGAACCTCCGCCACGAGATCGGTGTCGTCGAGCACGCCGACGGCCAGGCCTTCGCCGTCGCCGCCCTCACCGAGTCGCTCGTCCCGGCGAGCAGCCAGCCCGGCGCGGAGGCCCTCATGGCCCAGGTCGCGCGCGCACTGCGGGACCACCTGCGGCAGCTGTGGTAGTCCGGTGGCCCCGGCCCCGGGGACGCGCGTCGCCTACGGCCGTACCGTGATCGTGGCCTCGTCGTTGGCGGGGTTCGGGTCGCGGCGGTCGGAGTCGTCGTCGTTCTCGATGGTCGCCGTGCCCTCCCCCGGTTCGCCCAGGCGCAGGGTGAACTCGAAGGTGCGCGAGTCGCCCGGCTCCAGCTCGCCGATGTCGCAGATGTACGCGAAGCCGTCACCGTCGCAGTAGGGCTCGTAGGCGTCGTCGTCGATCGCCGTCATGGGCTCCTTCAGGACGGTCACGCCGAACGGAGGGCTGAAGGCGAGCTCCGCGGCGGGTCCGGGGTTGCCGGGCCCGTTGTTGCGGACGGTGAGGCGGACCTTCCGCTCGGTGCCGGGTTCCCCCCTCAGGTCGACGTCGGAGATCCCGTAGTCGGCGCGGGAGTCGAGAGTGACCTCGGTGCGGGCGCCGCCCTTGGCGAACGTGCCCTTCGCGTCGGCGCCGTCCGCCCGCTCGGGTTCGAGGGCCGGGCCGTCACCCGGGTCGCCGCCGTCGGGTGCGACACCGTACTGCCCGGGGCCCATGTCCAGCGCCCACGCCTCCTGGCCGAAGGAGCCGTAGATCGTCGTCTCGGGGGCGCGCAGCCGCACGGCGGGCCGGAGGACGACCGTCTCACCCGGCTGGATCCTGAGGTCCGGGAACCGGCAGATGGCCATGTGGCCCCGCTGCGGCTCCGGGTAACGGCAGTTGGAGTAGCGCTGCGTGAAGTCCAGGGTTCCGTCGGTGAGTTTGAGGCCGAGGCCTTCGACGGGCACCTCGCCGGTGTTGCGGACGACGACGGGCGCGGTGATCCCGGAGCCCGGCCGGACGTCCTTGAACGGCTCGGTGGCGCGCACCTCGACCACGGGTTCGCCGACGACGACCCTGGTCCTGGCGGTGAGCTTCTTGCCGTCCTTGGTGGTGTACGTGAACCGTACGACGCCCGTGTCCCCCGGTTCGGCGCCCTTCGCGGGTTTCGGGTGGACGCGGTCGAGGTCCCCCCAGCTGTCGTACGTGCCGTCGACCTCACAGGTCACGCGCACGGCGTCGCCCGTGCACCGGGGACCGCTCTCGCGCATGCCCACGATCTTGAGCCGTACGACGTCCTCGGAGCCGCTCACGTCCACGGTGAGCCGGTGGTCGTCCTGGTTCGTGGTGGGCGCCTCGGGGTCGTGCGCCTGGAGGTGGAAGGGCGTCTTGTCGTGGGGGCCGGACCTGTCGCCCGCGGGCCGCAGGTAGAAGACCTCGGGGGCGGAGATCCAGGGGTCCTCCTCGCCGGCGCACCCGGTGAGAGCGAGGAGGAGGGTGCCGGCGGTGAGGGCCGCACCCGTCGAGTTCACCACTGCCCCGCTTCCTCCCGGCTCCTGGCGCGACCTACCGCCGTCCTCCGTACAGATGTGCCTCTCATGCCCGCGGGTTCCGGGCACCAACCGATTCGAGCCATGTGCCCGAGCGCCGGAACAGTCCCTGGGCAGGTGCCGTTGACGAGTAGGCGAAAGCGTCCGGAGTGACAACGGCGGAAAACCACAACGACGGAAAACCACAACAACGCGAACGACAACGACGGAAACGACAACGGCGTCCGCGCGCCCGTCTGCTGGAGGAGACCGAATGGCCCTGACCCGCGAAGAGCGTGAGCAGTTCCTGGCCGAGCCGCACATCGCGGCTCTCTCGGTGGAGGCGGGGCCGGGACGGGCCCCGCTCACCGTGCCGATCTGGTACCAGTACGCACCCGGCGGCGACATCTGGATCATGACCGCGCTCGACAGCCGCAAGAACGAGCTGATCCAGGCCGCGGGCCGGTTCTCGCTGATGGTCGACCGGCTCGAACCCACCATCCGGTACGTGTCGGTCGAGGGCCCGGTGACCGACACGGTGCCCGCGACCATCGAGCAGCTCCGGGAGATCTCGGCCCGCTACCTGCCCGCCGAGAAGGTGGACGGGTACGTGGACTTCGCCTGGAAGGCACACGGCGAGCAGGTCGTCGTCCACCTGCGTCCGGAGCGGTGGGTGTCGTCCGACCTGGGTACCGTGTGAGGCCCTGAGCCGGTGACAATCGGGGTATGGGAACGGATCTTCACGAGCTGCTGAGGTCGCTGCGGGTGTGGGACCCGGAGGTCACGGAACTGCCCTCCTTCGACCCGGCCACCGCGCCCGACGCTCCCCTGCCCCTGTTCACGACGTGGTTCGCCCAGGCGGTGGCGGCGGGGCAGACGGAGCCGCACACCATGTCGCTCGCCACGGCGGACGCGGAGGGCACGCCGGACGTCCGGACGGTCATGCTGCACGGCGCGGACGAGCACGGCTGGCACTTCGCCTCGCACGCGGGCAGCCGCAAGGGCCGGCACCTGGCCGCCCGCCCGCAGGCGGCGCTCGGCTTCTACTGGCCCGTCCTGGGCCGTCAGGTGCGAGTGCGCGGCCGGGTGACGGTCGCCCCCGCCGAGGTCGCGGACGCCGATCTGCACGCGCGTTCCACGGGCGCGCTGGCCGCGGGGCTGGTGGGCCGCCAGAGCGAGGTGCTGTCCTCGTACGAGGAGCTGGAGCGCGCCTCCGAGGCCGCGTGGGAGCGGGCGCGGCGCGAACCGGACGCCCCGGTGCCGTCGTGGACGGTGTACGTACTCGCCCCGGACCAGGTGGAGTTCTTCCAGGGGGACGCACGCCGACGGCACGTACGGCTCGACTACCGGCGTACCGGCAGTGGCTGGGTCAAGGAGCTGCTGTGGCCGTGAGTGCCCCTGCTCCCTCGCCCGGCTCCGGGTCCGTGGCCAGGCGGGCGTGCAGGTGGACGTCGCGGAAGGCGTCGTGGCGGCCCGCCTCGAACATGGCGCCCCGGAGCGTGCCCTCGTAGGGAAAACCGCAGCGCTCGGCTATCCGGCAGGAGGCGTCGTGGCCGAGGGCGTGCCCGAGTTCCAGGCGGTGGATGCCCAGGGTGGTGAAGGCCCAGCGCGCGGCCAGGCGGAGGGCGCGGCCGGCGACGCCGTGGCCGCGGGCCTCGGGCAGCACCCAGTAACCGACGCGGGCGGTCCGTATGTAGTGGTCGATCTCGTTGATGCCGATGTGCCCGAGCGGCGACCCGCTCGTGGCGTCCGTGACGCAGAAGGACACACACCGGCCCTCCGCCTCCCACCCGGCACGCAGCAGCAGCGACTCGCGCGCGTCCCGCATCCCCTCGACCTGCTTCACCGGCGTGTTCCACCGCCGGAACTCGGGGTCGGACTTCCCGCGCAGCCATGCCTCGACGTCGGTGTCGCAGTCGGCGTCCCAGGGCCGTAACCGCAGTCCGTGGCCGCGTAGTCCGGGCGCGGGCGTGTGCTTGTTCTTCCGGTGCTGATCCGCCATCCGCCCATTGAAACTCCCGCGCGCTCCGGGCTGACGTCCGGCCCCCAACCCAGGAGCGCATCCGGGCGGCCGCGTCACCCCCGGGGCCGGAAAACCGGAATGACCACCTCATCGGCCTGCGCGGCTTCACCGGCGTCCCCCGCCTCCCGGAACGTCACCTCCAGCTCCATCCCCATCCGCAGCTCGCCCTCCCCGCACCCCACGACCTCGGTCATCATCCGGGGCCCCTCGGCGAGGTCGACCACGGCGGCGACGTACGGGGTGCGCTCGCCGAAGGGCGGGAGGTCGTTGCGGTGGACGACGGACCAGGTGTAGAGGGTGGCCCGGCCGCTCGCGGACTCCCACGTCACGTCCTCGCTCCAGCAGTGGGGGCAGAACTCGCGGGGGTAGTGGTGGGCACGCCCGCAGGCACCGCAGCGGCGCAGCAGCAGGCGGCCCTCGGCGGCGGCGTCCCAGTACGGGCGGGTGAAGGCGTCCGCCTGGGGAAGGTCGAAGCGCGCGCCTGCCGGGCCGCTCACTGGAACAGCCCCAGCGCGTCGTCGAGCGACCACGTCTGCCACGACATGCCGAACAGTCCCACCACCGAGATCAGCGCCATCATCGAGTTCTGTCCCTGCTCGGCCCAGTCGTGGATCATGAGGACGAAGTAGAGGAGGTTGAGCAGCAGCCCGCCGACCAGCGCGACCGGCGTGAGGAACCCGAGGATCAGGCCCAGGCCGAGGGCGAGTTCGGCGTAGGCGACGACGTACGCCATCACGCGCGGGCGGGGTGCGACGACGGCGTCGAAGCCGCCGCGCACCACGTTCCAGCGGTGCTTCGCCGCGATGCCCGCCGCCCACGTGATGCCGCCGCCCTCGAACCACGTCTTCTTGTCCTTGTGCCGCCAGCTCTCCAGCCACCACAGCCCCAGCCCGATGCGCAGCACGGCGAGCCACTCCGCACCGGTGAGCCAGATCGTGTCCATGGACTCCCCTGCCGCCGAAGGAATCTGACGGTACGTCAGTTCAGCGCATGGGGCGTACGCGCGCAAGGGGCGCCGCCAGGCGGAGGCACGGCTCGTCCCGCGCGACCGGGGACCGCGGAGGCCGCGGGCCTCCCGCGATCCCTCACAACCAGTCCGCCTACGCCACCGGTCCCACCCAGTCCTCCTACAGCCGTGATCAATCCGCAACCAATTCCGGGCTTGACCGAGACCCATCAAGTGCATACGCGAATACCCTCGGGCACATGGCCGACTCCTCCACGTCCCCCGACTCCACCGAGCCCGACGGGGCCACCCGGACCGCTGGGTCCGCCGAGGCCGGCGGGTCCACCGAGCCCGACGGGGCGGGCGGCTCCGCCGGCCGGGTGGAGCGGGTCCGTCGTGATCGTCCCGTGTACGTCATCGGCGGCGGGCCGGGCGGGCTCGCCGCGGCGTACGCGCTGCGGGCCCAGGGCGTCCGTGCCGTCGTACTGGAGAAGTCCGACCAGGTCGGCGCGTCATGGCGGAGGCACTACGACCGGCTGCACCTGCACACGACCCGGCGCCTGTCGGGGCTGCCCGGGCTGGCGATGCCGCGGCGGTTCGGCCGCTGGGTGGCGCGCGACGACGTGGTGCGCTACCTGGAGAAGTACACCGAGCACCACGAGCTGGAGGTCGTCACCGGCGTCGAGGTCTCCCGCGTGGAGGCGGCCGCCGACGGCAGCGGCTGGCTGCTGCGGGCCACCGGCGGGCGCGAACTGACCGGCAGCGCGGTCGTCGTCGCCACCGGCTACAACCACACGCCCCACCTGCCCGACTGGCCCGGACGCGACGACTACACCGGCGAACTGCTCCACGCGGGCGAGTACCGCAGCGCGGCGCCCTACGCGGGCCGCGACGTCCTCGTCGTCGGCGTCGGCAACACCGGCGCCGAGATCGCCGTCGACCTGGTGGAGGGCAGGGCCTCGCGCGTACGGCTCGCGGTGCGCACCACCCCGCACATCGTGCGCCGTTCCACAGCCGGCTGGGCGGCCCAGTACACCGCCATCGCCGTACGGCACCTGCCGGTCGCCCTCGTCGACCGCCTCGCCAGGCCGGTGGCCAGGCTCAGCGTGCCCGACCTGTCCGCGTACGGGCTGCCGCGCCCCGACACCGGCCTGTACTCCCGCGTCAAGGAAGGGTCCATCCCCGTCCAGGACGTCGGCCTCGTGGACGCCCTACGCAAGGGCCGGGTCGAGATCGTGGCCGCCGTGGAGGGCTTCGAGGACGGCAAAGTCGTCCTCGCCGACGGCAGCCGTATCGAGCCCGAGGCCGTGGTGGCCGCCACCGGGTACCGGCGCGCCCTGGAGGGCCTCGTCGGCCACCTCGGCGTCCTCGACGAGCGCGGCAAGCCGGTCGTCCACGGCGCCCGCACCCCGAAGAACGCCCCCGGCCTGTACTTCACCGGCTTCACCAACCCCATCAGCGGCATGTTCCGCGAACTCGCCCTCGACGCCCAGAAGATCGCCAAGGCGGTCGCCCGCGGGGGCGGGGTGGAGCGGACGCAGACCCGCGCCTGAGCCCAGGTGCTGTCACACGGGCCCCAGCGGCCCCTCAAGCCCCGGGCGGTTGCGCGGCCGCGATCGGACTGCCCGCGACCAGCGCCTGTGCGCGGGCAGTCCGATCGCGGCCGGGTGGCAGTCCGAGCGCGGCCAGACGGACGAGCAGACCTCACCGAACCGGGTTGTCACGGCCGGCGCCGCAGCGGCGGCTGAGGAGTGGGCGGCTGCCCCGCCAGGCCGGTGAGCAGGCGGGTGCACACCTCGCGGAGCTTGAGGTTGGTCTGCTGGGAGAGCCTGCGCAACAGTTCGAAGGCCTCCTCGTCGGTGCACTTGTGCTCCTGCATGACGGTGCCGATGGCCTGGTCGATCACACTGCGGGAGGCGAGCGCGGTCTGCAGCTCATGGGCGAAGTCCTCGGCGTCCGCCACCCGCTGGGCCAGGGCGATGCCGCCGCCGGCCTGCGCGGCGCACGTCGCCAGCATGCGCCGGTCGGCCTCGGAGAAGGCCTCCGGACAGGTGGCGTAGAAGTTCAGCGCCCCGGCGGTGTGCGTGCGGACCGGGATCGGCAACGACACCGAGGAGCGGATCCCCAGGTCGGCCGCGTAGTTGGGATAGGAGCCCCACCGCGTTTCTCTCAACGTGTCCGGCACGTACACGATCTCGCCGGTGCGCAGGGCCTGCAGGCAGGGCCCGTCGTCCTGGCCGTACTGCTTCTCGTCCAGCTTGTCCGCCACGCCACCGGTACTGACCACCGTCATCGGCCGATCGCGACGCTGCAAGGTCACTCCGCAGCCGTCCGCGCCTGAGGCGCTGACGGCGTCGTCGATCAGGAGCTGGAGGAATTCGCGCACGGAAGTGGTCTCCAGCAGCCAGTCGATCATGTCCAGAGCGTGCGAGTGTTGATTGCGGTCCATCGTCACTCACCTCCCAGCGTGGTTCATCCACCGGACGGGCCGCAAAGCTTGCGCCGAACCTGATACCCCCGAACCCGGCGTTCCGGCATGGGCGTCACTGTGCGATACCGCACAGGCACAGCTCATTGAACGGTGTGCGTCGTGAAGGAAGCCGGTCGCGGTCCGGTGCGCTGGAGCTCCGGGGGGACCCAGGGCCCTCACCAGGGCGGCTGTCCCTCACGTCCCCACCGCCCCCCGCTCCACTCATCGCGCCCGGAACGGGGCGACTGCCGGTTCCCCCGTCGGGGTTCCAGCGACGCGCGTGGCGGGTACGAAGCATGTGCCCGCCACGCACATGCCTCGCGCCCACCGCGCGGCGCCCGCCGGGCTCCCGCACCTCTCCCGTGCACGACGGTTCCTGACACCGCGTCAGTTCAGTAACCTGTGAGTAATCTGACACTGCGTCAGCTAGTTGGCTGTCACACAGGAGCGGGCGGACCGATGCTTGGATCAACCCATGGCACCCTCACCACCGACTCCCGCCGGGCCCGGGTCATCGCCTGCGGCGAGCAACCCTCACCCGTCGTGCACGGCAGGCCCGCGGAGACCGACGACCTCGACGTCAGCGGGCGCCCGCTGTACGCCGACGTCCCCGATCTCGACCGGTTCTTCCGCCCCGGGTCCGTGGCCGTGGTCGGCGCCTCGGACGCCGAGGGACGGCCGAACACCGGGATCACGCGGCAGCTGATCACCTGGGCCGAGCGGGTCGGCGCCCGGCTGCACCCGGTGCATCCCACGCGTCAGTCCGTCTTCGGCATACCCTGCGCTCCTTCCGTCGCCCACCTGCCCGAGCAGGTGGATCTCGCTGTCCTGCTGGTCGCCGACCCCCTTCCCGTGATCGAGGAACTCGCCGAGACCAAGGTGAAGTTCGCCGTCGCCTTCGCCTCCGGGTTCGCGGAGACGGGCGCGGAGGGCGCGGCGGCGCAAGAGCGGCTGGCCGCCGCCGTCGCACGCTCCGGGCTGCGGCTGCTCGGCCCGAACACCAACCTCAACGCCTTCGAGCGGTTCCGGGACGACCTGGAAGGGCCCGCCATCGCGCTCATCACCCAGTCCGGCCACCAGGGCCGCCCCGTCTTCGCCCTCCAGGAGCTCGGCGTCCGCCTCTCCCACTGGGCGCCCACCGGCAACGAGGCCGACCTGGAGACCGCCGACTTCATCTCCTACTTCGCCGAGCAGCCCGAGGTCGGCGCCATCGCCGCCTACGTGGAGGGCCTGAAGGACGGCCGCGCCTTCCTTCTCGCCGCCGACAGGGCCGCCCGGCGCGGCGTCCCCGTCGTCGCCGTCAAGGTCGGCCGCACCGAGACCGGCGCACGCACCGCCGCCTCACACACCGGCAAGCTGACCGGTGCCGACGCGGTGGTGGACGCGGCCATGCGCCAGTTCGGGGTGATCCGGGTGGACGGGCTGGACGAACTCCAGGACACCGCGACCCTGCTGGCGCGGGCGCGCCGCCGGCCGGGCACCGAAGGCGGACAGTCCAGGGCCACCGACCGGACCGCCGACGGCGTCGTCGTCTATTCGATCTCGGGCGGCACGGGCGCGCACTTCGCCGACCTGGCGACCGAGGCCGGGCTCCACCTTCCGCGGCTGTCGCAGGCCAGGCAGGCCGAGCTGCACCAGTGGATACCCGAGTACCTGAACGTGGCGAACCCGGTCGACAACGGCGGGCACCCGGTGGGCGACTGGCGCGGGCGGAAGATCATCGACGCGATCCTCGACGACCCGGAGGTAGGGGTGCTGATCTGTCCCATCACCGGGCCCTTCCCACCGATGAGCGACAAGCTCGCCCAGGACCTCGTGGACGCGGCAGAGCAGACGGACAAGCTGGTGTGCGTGGTGTGGGGCTCGCCGGTGGGCACCGAGTCCGCGTACCGGGAGACGCTGCTCGGCTCGTCCCGCGTCGTTACCTTCCGCACCTTCGCCAACTGCATCACGGCCGTCCGCGCGCACCTCGACCACCAGCGGTTCACCGCCTCCTACCGCTCGCCCTTCGACGAGGCGCCCCGCAGCCCGTCGCCCTCCTTCCGCAAGGCGCAGGCCCTGATGCGGCCGGGGCAGCAGCTGAGCGAGCACGCGGCGAAGCAGCTGCTGCGGGCGTACGGCATCCGCGTCCCCCGCGAGCAGCTGGTGACCAGCGCCGCCGCGGCCGTGCGGGCGGCGAGCCTGGTCGGCTACCCCGTGGTGATGAAGGCCTCCGGCGCGCGGATCGCCCACAAGACAGAGCTCGGACTGGTGAAGATCGGGCTGACCTCGGCCAGCCAGGTCCGCGACGCCTATCGCGAGCTCACCGACATCGCGCGCTACGAGGGCATCACGCTCGACGGGGTGCTGGTGTGCCAGATGGTCGAGCGGGGCGTGGAGATGGTCGTCGGCGTCACGCACGACCAGCTCTTCGGGCCGACGGTCACGGTCGGGCTCGGCGGAGTGCTGGTGGAGGTCCTGCGCGACTCCGCCGTGCGCGTGCCCCCCTTCGGCGAGGACCAGGCCCACGCCATGCTCACCGAACTGCGCGGGAGGGCCCTGCTGGACGGGGTGCGCGGGGCTCCCCCGGCCGACGTGGACGCCCTCGTCGAGGTCGTGCTCCGTGTGCAGCGGATGGCCCTGGAGCTCGGGGAGGACATCGCCGAGCTGGACATCAACCCGCTGATGGTGCTCCCCCGCGGGCAGGGGGCCGTGGCGCTGGACGCGCTGGCGGTGTGCCGCTGAGCGCGAACACGGACGCCGGAGACGCCTCACCGCGTCCGTCGCCCACCCCCTCACCGCGCCCTTCGCCCACCCCCTCACCGCGTCCTTCGCCCATCCCCTCACCGCGTCCTTCGCCCATCCCCTCACCGCGTCCCACACCGCACCCCTCACTCCCCGTACACAACGGAGCGTCCACATGTCCGACTCCCCCCTCGATCCTCCCGAAAAATCCCGTGACTCATTGATACTGCACGCCACTGACAAAGCCGTCTCGTGGATCACCCTCAACCGCCCCGAGGCGATGAACGCCATCGCCCCCGACCAGCGGGAACGGATCATCCAGCTGCTGGCGGAGGCGTCCGCGGACCCGGCCGTCCGAGCCGTCGTCATCACCGCGACCGGCCGTGGCTTCTGCGCGGGCGCGGACCTGCGCGGCACGTCCACCCCGCCGTCCGAACGCGTCCCCGGCGACGTCGCCCGCACGATCCGGCTCGGCGCCCAGCGCCTGATCGCCGCCGTACTCGACTGCGAGAAGCCGGTGATCGCCGCCGTGAACGGCACGGCGGCCGGCATCGGCGCGCACCTGGCGTTCGCCTGCGACCTGGTGCTGGCGGCCGAACCCGCGCGCTTCATCGAGGTCTTCGTACGGCGCGGCCTCGTCCCGGACGGGGGCGGCGCGTACCTCCTCCCGCGTCTGGTCGGACCCCGGCGGGCGAAGGAGCTGATGTTCTTCGGCGACGCGCTGTCGGCGGCGGACGCGGAACGGCTCGGGCTCGTCAACCGCGTCGTCGCGCCGGAAGAGCTGGAGAAGACGGCCCGCGAGTGGGCGGAGCGCCTCGCCACCGGCCCCACCCGCGCCCTCGCCCTGACCAAGCAGCTCGTGAACGCGTCCCTCGACACCGACCGCGCCACCGCCTTCGCCGCCGAGGCCGCCGCCCAGGAGGTCAACATGACGACCGCGGACGCGAAAGAGGGTGTGGCGAGCTTCGTGGAGCGCCGCACGCCGCGGTACGAGGGGCGCTGACGCCGGTACGGGAGGACGTACGGCGGATACGGCACGTACCGCAGTACCGCAGGTACCGCAGGTACCGCACATACCGCACATACCGCACGTCCAGCATGTACGGCGCTTCTGGCGCTTCACTTCTGACGGTTCGTCAGGTTCAATGCTCCTTGTGATGGGAAGCGCAGGGATGGCGGCCGCCGCCGTCCGGTACCTGAGGTCCGCAGAGGCTCCGCCGGCCGTGGAGCCCGTCGAAGCGCTGCCGCGCCCGGAGCTGCGGTGCGTCAGAGAGGGCGAGCGGGCGCGGGTGGACCAGGCGGAGTTCCGGCGGGTGCTGGGGAACTTCGCGACGGGGGTCACCGTCATCACCGCGCCTGCCGTGGAGGACGCGGCGGGCCCCGCCGGCTTCGCCTGCCAGTCCTTCTCCTCCCTCTCCCTCGACCCGCCCCTGGTCGCGTTCATGGTCGGCCGTACGTCGACGACCTGGCCGCGCATCGCCCGCGCGGGCGTCTTCTGCGTGAACGTGCTGGCCGCCGGTCAGGGTGAGCTGTGCCGCGGGTTCGCGGTGAGCGGGGCCGACAAGTTCGCGGGGGTGGCTCACGACGCGGCGCCCGCCACGGGTTCGCCGCGTCTGGCCGGCGCCGCCGCCTGGATCGACTGCCGGATCCACGCCGTGCACACGGGCGGGGACCACCTGATCGTGGTCGGGAGGGTGGAGGCACTCGGAGCGAGCGACGCGGGGGTGGCTCCGCTTCTGTTCCACCGAGGACGCTTCCTGTAGTCGACCAAGCGCTCTTGCGCGGTCTGCCTCCTTTCGGAGCAGGAGGACGCCATGAGTTCGCGCCCTCGGCCGACAGGCCCATCAGCTTCGAGCAGGTCGAGCGCTGCCAGAGCGCGACTCTCCCACCTTGAGCGCCTGGGCCGCGCGAAGGAACTGCTCGCCGGGCGCGGCATGGACACGTCCCAGTGCGGGTTGGTGTGCTTCAGCAGGGCCGGTTGCAGCGACACCCTGCGGGCCGAGGCGGCACGGGGCGGGGTGCTGTTGGTCGGTATCGACGAGTTGTACGGGCGGGCGACGCCGACCCATTTTCCTGATCTAGTGTGCTGCGCCAGAAATCCTGAGGATTAGTTCTGCTCGGTTTGCTGGCCGGTGGTTCCGACCTTGGTGAGGTAGTCGGCGAGGGAGTTGAG